>NZ_JAYXKP010000003.1:0-282081 GCF_036039175.1 Marinilactibacillus sp. XAAS-LB27
GTCGTTGTTGTTTTAACAGCAACTCATATATCATACCATGTTGTCAGTGTGCTGTCAACACTTTTTTGAAAAGTTATTTTTTTATAACTAATCGTTGTAAGCGTTACACCTGTTGATGTGACAACTACTAAAGTATATCTGATTTAAACTAGATTGTCAATAGTATTTTTAACTTTTTGAATTATCTTTCATTACCGTTGCTTTAATTGTTTTGCAGCAACGAGATTAATAATACCAAGTTATTACAATTTCGTCAACAGTTTTCTTGAAAAAAACTAAAAAAAAGCTACTCCATAATTAGAAGTAGCTTTTCCATCTTACTCTTCAGTATCATTTGACTCTTTTTCATCTTGTTCAGCAATTCGATCATCTTCTTTTTTCTTGTTTCTTCTAGCCTTTTTGATGTTTTTAACAAACTGGCTATCTTCATGATCTTTGCCTCTAATAGCGTCTTCGATTGAGTTAATTTTATACTCACCTGCGACATCACCGTAGTATCTATTATACCGTTCTTTGTATTTCTGGAAGAAATGAACAACGATAACTTTCAAGATCGCATAGATCGGTACCCCGAATATAAGTCCGAATATACCTAGAAGATCTCCAATTACCAATAACACGATGATGATCGTCAATGGATGTACATTCAATTGTTTCCCCATAACGTTCGGTTCAATTAAGTTCCCATCTACAAACTGTACGACCATCCAAACTAAAACTAACAAGAAGACCATTTGCCACGAATCAATAACCGCAACAATAAACGCTGGGATAAAGGATAGTGTCGGACCAACATACGGTATAATTGATAAAAATCCTGCTGCTATTGCTAGTACGATGGCATATTCTAGTCTGATAATAGAAAATCCAATAAACATCATTACACCAATTGAAGTTGCAATAATCAGTTGCCCTTTTATATAGGCACCTACTTGTGAATTGATCTCACTTGAAACTCTTAATAAATCTTCTCTCCATTTTGGCGGCACTGCAGATAGAACAGCTTTTGACATTTTTTTCTCGTCTTTCAATAAGAAAAATAAGATAAGCGGAAAAGTAATTAAGGTAACGACAATATTAGTGACACTGGACACGACAGATGAAACGCCGCTTAATCCACTATTCAAATATTCACTAACATTATTCGGGATATCCGCTATAAACGATTCTCCCTGTTCAATGTAGGCATCTACATCTTGACCAAATGGCAAGTTAGCTGTCCATCCTGATACCGTATTTGAAATACTTTCTACGAAACTCGGAAAATTTTCGACTAGGCTTTCAAATTGTCCCCTTAAGAGCGGAATCAATGTACCAATCAATAATCCAATGACTGCAATAATGACTACATAAAGTATTGATACACCCCATAGTCGTTTGATCTTCTTACTTTCTAAGAAGTCGACAACTGGATTTAATAAGTAATAAAGCAGTAAGGCAATGACCGCTGGCATAAGTACGCTAGAGAATAGTACAACGATTGGATAAAAGATAAAATCTACTTGATTGAATAACAAAACGATAATTCCAATCATAATCAAAATACTTAGCGTGAAGACTAAACTAGAGCCTCCTAAAAAATTAATCCACCTTGATGTTTTTTTCATTTTTATTCCTACTTTCTGACGATTCTATTTTTACTTATACCTATTCTATAGTATATAGGCATTTTTATCGAGCAAAGTGAGATATAAAAAAACATGCCTCCTATCGTTTTACTGCGATAAGAGGTCATGTATCTATTTCATGATTTTAATCTTGGTTTTTCATCGTTGGGAAGAGCAGAACATCTCTGATTGTATTCGCATCTGTTAATAACATTACTAGGCGATCAATCCCAATTCCTAAACCACCTGTTGGCGGCATACCATATTCCAGAGACTCGATAAAGTCTTCATCTATTTCATGAGCTTCATCATTACCTTGGTCTTTTTCTTTCATTTGCGCTTCAAATCGTTCTCTTTGATCAATAGGATCATTCAATTCACTGAATGCATTTGCATATTCGTGACGTGCTATAAATAGCTCAAAGCGGTCAGTAAATCTTGGATCCTGATCGTTTTTCTTCGCTAACGGTGATATTTCAAGCGGGTGTCCATACACAAAAGTAGGTTGGATCAAAGTTTCTTCTACAAAAGTTTCGAAGAATTCATTCACTACATGGCCAAATGTAGCATAATCATCTACTGCAACATTATGATCCTTTGCAAGTTGACGTGCTTCATCATTTGACATTTCTTGCCAGAAATCAATGCCTGTCTGTTCTTTGATTAAATCTACCATATGTCTGCGAGCCCAAGAAGAGCCTAAGTCAATTGTTTCTTCTCCATATGTCAATGTATCTGCGCCGATAACCTTTTTCGCTACAGACTTAATCATATCTTCCGTTAAGTTCATAACATCTGATACATCATGATAAGCTGTATAAAGCTCCAACATCGTGAATTCCGGGTTGTGTGTTGTATCAATTCCTTCGTTACGGAAAACTCTACCGATTTCGTAAACCTTCTCCATTCCTCCAACAATCAAACGTTTTAAATGCAATTCGATAGCAATTCGTAGATAAAGTTCCATATCCAATGCATTGTGATGAGTGATGAAAGGACGAGCCGCTGCGCCTCCTGCTAAATTGTGTAGGAGTGGCGTTTCAACTTCAAGATAATCTTTTCCATTCAAATAATTTCTAATTTCCTGAATAATCTGACTACGCTTAGTGAATCGATCAAACGAATGCTCATTTGCAATCAAATCAAGATATCTTTGACGATATTTTTGTTCTACATTGGTTAATCCATGGTATTTATCTGGTAGAGGACGTAGTGCTTTTGAAAGATATGTCAGTTTTTTAGCTCTTACAGTAACTTCTCCTGTATTTGTTTTCATGATTGTACCTTCAATACCTAAAAAGTCCCCTAGATCAGCTGCTATAAAACTTTCATATTCTTCATCACCTACAGCATCTTTACGTACATAGATCTGAATTGTACCCTTTTTATCTTTTAAATTAGCAAATCCAGCTTTTCCTTTACCACGTTTGGTCATCATACGACCAGCAATCGTAACAGAGTGTTCCTCTTCAGATAAATCTTCTTTAGATTTATCTTCAAAAGCTTCATGTAATTCTGAAGAAAAATGAGTTCTTTCAAATCTCCCTCCAAAAGGATCGATTCCACGTTCGCGTAATTCGTTCATCTTTTCTCTACGCACCATTAATTGGTCATTCAATGTTTCTTGATTAGACGGCTCTTGAGTCATTCGTTTCTTCGCTCCCTATCTTTACCATTTTTATTTTAAATACGATTCCTTAAAAGGTATATTTGATGTCAATTTTCACACCAACGTATTCTTTTTATCACTATTGTTAAACTCATACAAATCTCAAGTTCGTTGAATGAGTTACATTCTGAACTATAGTAACACATCTTTACACCTTCTGAAAGGTTCAAAATGTGTCTTTAACCATTCATTTATTTATCTTACTGATTTGCCGCTTCTATTTTCAATTCTTCTAAATCACTTTCAGTATATTGATATTTTGTTCGACAGAAGTGACATACAGCTTCTGCGCCATGGTCTTCGTCGATCATACTTTGGATTTCGTTTACTCCTAGAGAAATAATTGCATCCGCAAAACGTTCTTTTGAACAGTCACACTCAAACTCGACTCCAGTTGTTTCTAGGATATTGTACTCCTTGCTTCCTACTAGTCTACCAAGGATTTGTTCTGGCGTTTCTCCGTTTTCCATTAATGTTGAGACTAAGGGTAAGGTTTCGATGATCGATTCAATTTTTGCTATTGTTTCTTCTTTAGCTCCAGGTAATACTTGGATCATAAAGCCACCTGCTGCTTTTACCGTCTCATCAGGATTTACGAGCACAGATACGCCAACAGCGGAAGGCACCTGTTCTGAATTAGCCATGTAATAAGTGAAATCTTCTCCGAGCTCTCCACTGATCAAGGGTACTTGACCTACAAATGGTTTCTTCATTCCAAGGTCCTTACTAACTGTTAACATACCTTCTGTCCCAACTGCACCTCTAACATCCAATTTACCCTTTTCATTCAATGGTAAATTCACTTGAGGATTATGGATGTACCCTTTAGTTTTCCCTTGACCATTACTGTCCACTAAAATGTATCCGACTGGTCCGTCCCCTTCGATTCTAACCGTAATCTTGTCATTCCCTTTAAGAGTTGCACCCAAAAGTGTTGTTCCAATCATTGCTCTTCCTAAAGCTGCCGTTGCCGTTGCCCATGTATCGTGTCTTCTTTGTGCTTCAGCTACCATTTCTGTTGCATCGATCACATATACTCTGATTTCATTTTCATACGCCAGTGCTTTGATTAATTTATCGTTCAATCTATTCTCTCCTTAGTGTGGGTCCATTCTACTTTTTAGATATCTAATTATACAAGGAAAGAAGAGGAGGGTTAAAGTATCACCTCCTCTTCTTAACTAGTTCTTTGATTTAATTATCTTTATCTTTTTCTGAGGAATCTTCAGAATCTGACTCAGCGTATTCTTGTTTTGCTTCAAACTCTTTTTCACGCTCTTTTTCACGTTCTTCGCGAAGTCTTTTCGCTTCTTCGAATGAAGTTCCGATTGGTTCCTCTTTAGGATCTCTCTCAGCTTCTTCACTCTCACGAGGAAATTCTACTGAACCGTCAGCACGTTTGGTAGGCATTACACCATGATCAAACAAGCTCTTGATTTCTTTTTCGTCCAGCGTTTCAACTTCAAGCAGTTTTTGAGCAATCAATTCATGAGCAGCTTTATTCTCTTCAAGAATTTTTCTTGCTTCGTCATGTCCTTCGTTCAAGATTCTTAAAACTTCCTGATCTATTTGATAAGCAAACTGTTCAGAGTAAGCTTTAGATTGAGAATAATCTCTTCCTAAGAATACTTGACCATTGCCTTCATATTGTACCGGTCCAAGCAAATCACTCATACCGTATTCTGTTACCATACTACGAGCTAATTGTGTTGCTTGTTGGAAGTCATTTGAAGCACCACTTGATTGAGAGTCAAATACCATTTCTTCTGCGACTCGACCACCAAGAAGCCCAACAATTTGTTCGAACATTTCTTTTTTAGTCATTAAGAAGCGGTCTTCTCTTGGTAGCATAATAGCATATCCACCTGCACGACCACGTGGTACAATTGTTACTTTATGAACGATACGTGCATCACTCAATACTAATCCGACAATAGTATGTCCTGCTTCATGATAAGCAACCATGCTACGTTCCACTTTAGAAATCACTCGATCTTTCTTAGCAGGTCCCGCAATGACTCGGTCATGTGCTTCATCTACATCTAAAGCTTCGATTGTTTTACTATCACGTCTAGCAGCAATCAATGCGGCTTCGTTCATCAAGTTCTCTAAATCTGCTCCGGCAAACCCTGGAGTTTGTTTAGCAATTTGTTTCAAATCAACACTTGGTCCCATTGGTTTGTTTTTAGAGTGAACTTTAAGAATCGCTTCACGTCCTTTAACATCCGGACGTCCAACTAAAATACGGCGGTCAAAACGACCTGGACGAAGTAATGCAGGATCTAGAACATCTTGACGGTTTGTAGCCGCTATAACGATAATTCCTTCATTACCTGTAAAACCATCCATTTCAACAAGTAACTGGTTCAAGGTTTGTTCACGCTCATCGTGACCCCCACCCATTCCAGCTCCACGCTGACGACCAACTGCATCGATCTCATCGATAAAGATAATCGCTGGCGCATTTTTCTTCGCATTCTCAAATAAATCTCTTACACGACTTGCTCCAACACCGACGAACATTTCTACAAACTCAGAACCTGAGATTGAGAAGAAAGGAACACCAGCTTCACCTGCAACGGCTTTTGCAAGTAATGTTTTACCTGTTCCTGGAGGTCCTTCAAGCAGAACACCTGCTGGAATTCTAGCACCAAGGTTTGAGAATCTTCGAGGATCTTTAAGAAATTCGACAATTTCTACAAGTTCTTCTTTTTCTTCATCCGCACCCGCAACATCCGAGAATCGAACTTTACTGGTTTTAGCATCGCTTTCTTTAGCTTTGGACTTACCAAAGTTCATTACGCCACGTCCGCCACCTGCTCCGCCGCCACCTTGACCAGCCTGGTTCATCATAAAGTAAAGGAACCCGACAAGTAATAATAGAGGTAATACTGAAATCAGAAGACTTGCCCAGATACTAACCGAAGGCTCTTCGATTGGCTGGATTTCTACGTTGTTCTGATTCGCTAAAGCTTGAACATCTTGTACAGCAGAATCATTTTGTAGAATTGCTGATGAAAAGTTTCTTGTTTCTTGCTCTACATTCCCAAAAAGGGATACACCTGTCTCGTTTTCAACTTGGACTTCTTCTCCTGCACGGAATGTACCCGTGATTTCGTAGATGCCTCCAGTTGGTTGAATCGTAAATTCTTCTACTTTATCATCTTCAAGGAGTTGAACAAACTCTGTTGAACTATATCCTTGTGAGGTTTCACCCGAACCGCTCGTGAAGTAGCTAACTAATCCGATGATTCCAAAAAATACAATGATGTAGAAGAGACCGCTATTGAAAAATCCTTTCTTCATGCCATCCTCCATCTAACTATAAGTTATCTTATTTAAATAGTAATTACTATTTAGAAATATAATTGTTTTATTCTTAACTATGTTAACATACTAGACCTTTTTTGACTATGAAAAATGTTTGACCTTTCCTTAACCATCGTTCTTACGTTATGTCCTATTGGCCTACTATAACTATAAACAGAACACGTACTCAATTTTCTGTTTCTCCTTGTTTACACTTTTTTTAGAAGATAGGGCATCCATACTCCTTTATTATACCATAATTCAATCATCTTTTTATAGTAGATGTTCCTTATTTCATACTGATTCTATAGCACTTTAACTTAAAAATTGATTCGACTATCCTTTTATCTAACTCTCTTTTTTTGCTTGAATACAATCTTTTGTGGTTTCGCCTCTTTAGAATAGAACTACTGTCTTCTAGATCGCAATTGGAAATGACCGTATACACTCAAATATTCCTACTAATAAGTCTATTACGTTCCTTTCTTCTCTCTGCTCCTTATTAATTAGTTGCCACTCTATCTTAAAACACACTTTTTGTGTAATTTTGAATTTTATCATTTTTTCAGTTTCAGCATCATTCATATGTTATTATAAAATCTGTTGAAAAAATCGATTTAAAAGGAGTGTTTTTGTGTTGAGCAACCCCGTTTTAATTTCTGTTGCAATCATGATTACTTTATCACTGTTAAAGTTGAATGTTTTATTAGCATTGATTATCGCTGCTTTGGCTGGTGGACTTGTAGCTGGAATGCCTTTGGACTACACTATGGAAGTCTTGATTGGCGGTATGGGAAAGAATGCAGAAACAGCATTAAACTATATCTTGTTAGGCGCTTTGGCTGCCGCGATTCAAAAAACTGGAGCAGCAAAGATTATTACGCAATCCTTATCTAAAAGTATGAAAGGTACTGGAAAATTACTCATTTTTATCATTGCCCTAATCAGCATATTCTCACAAAATCTCATTCCAGTACACATTGCTTTTATTCCAATTCTTATCCCTCCCCTTATCCCCATCATGAATAAACTGAATATTGACAGAAGAGCTGTTGCTTCAGCTTTGACTTTTGGTCTGAAAGCTCCTTACATCGTCATTCCAGCTGGCTATGGTTTGATCTTTCATACGACTATTCGTAATGAGATGGCAACGAGCGGCTTAGTCCTTAACAATCTGGAGATATGGCAAGTAATGTGGATACCTGGCCTCGCCATGGTCGTTGGTCTTTTGGTGGCTGTTTTGATTAGTTACGCGAAACCAAGAGCCTATCAAAACGCAAGACAAGATAGTGTAGGTTCCGAAACAAGTGATGAAAACGAGCAGAAGATTTTGTTCAATAAAGATCATGCTTTTGCAGTCATCGGAGCAGTGGCTGCTTTAATTGTTCAGCTAACCGTTGGATCTTTAATATTAGGTGCACTGCTTGGTTTGACGATTATGGTTGTCAGCGGAGCTATCAAGTGGTCAAATATTGATGATATGTTAAAAAGTGGTATTAGTATGATGGGCTTTATCGCATTTGTCATGTTGGTTGCTTCAGGATATGGTGATGTGATTCGAGCGACTGGAGGCATCGATACTTTGGTTGAATCGGTGGTTGGCATCATTGGAACAAATCAGCTTGTAGCTGCTACTTGCATGATTGTTTTAGGATTGCTTATTACTTTAGGTATAGGGACTTCTTTTGGAACTATCCCCATTATTGCTGCCATTTATGTTCCTCTTGCAACAGAGCTCGGTTTCAGTGCTATGGCAATCGTGTTGTTAATTGGTTCAGCAGCTGCACTGGGAGATGCCGGGTCGCCAGCTTCTGATAGTACACTAGGACCTACAGCAGGACTGAATATCGACAATCAGCACGATCATATATGGGATACCTGTGTACCTACATTTCTTCATTACAACATTCCAATCATGATTTTCGGGATCGTTGGTGCAATGATATTATAATCATTTCGGTATACTTTTAAAATACTATATTTAATCAGCTCAAGGAAAATAAAAAATAAGAAGCCTACTAGTCCATTTAGACTAGTAGGCTTCTTATTTTACTTCGTTTAAACACATTGGTTAGATATATTTAAAACTGAACGCTTTGACTCAATTATTGATAGATTTCTGGTTTCAAAATGCCGATATATGGAAGGTTACGGTAGCGTTCTGCGAAGTCAAGACCATATCCTACTACGAACTCATGAGGAACTTCAAATCCAATCCAGTCTACTTCCATATCTACTGCACGACCAGATGGTTTATCTAGTAACGTAACGATCTTCACAGAAGCTGCTTTTCTATATTTAAACATATCTTTGAGGTACGCTAGCGTACGACCTGTATCGATAATATCTTCTACAAACAGTACATGTCTGCCTTCTACATTAGTATCCAAGTCCTTAAGGATTTTAACCTCTCCTGAAGAAGTGGTTTCATTTCCGTAACTAGAAACATCCATAAAGTCGATTTCAAGATAAATTTCCATGGCTTTTATTAAATCTGCCATAAAAGGTAATGCACCTTTTAGTACCCCTACAAGTAAAGGGTTCTTATCATGGTACTCTTCTTTTAAGATTGCTCCAAGCTCCTGTACTTTCGCTTGAATTTCTTCTTCTGAGATTAGAATTTTCTCCATATCTGATTTCATTGTTTAATCGACTCCTTCTATTTTATTTGATGATTTCTTTTTAATGATGATCTTCAAGTAACAACACGTAATGCATTCTATCAGGTTTAGGCTGGATAGACAATCTTGATTCTTGCAGCCCAACAATCCAGACAACTTGTCCGCTTGCATCTTCTATAATAATCAACTGATTTCTTTGAGACATTGGAATCTTTCTATCAATCAAAAGATCTTTGATTTTTTTTGAACCATTCATACCTTTTATTCGAATTCTATCACCTGTTTCCCGGTGTCTAATTTTAAGTGGTAATGAAATTGAATCCACTTCAAGCGTAATCTGTTTTACGACACTTTCAACTGGTGAATTAGAATCTGAACGAAACAAACCTAACCTTTTTCCCCCAGGAATTTCAGCCCATTCTCCAACGTTCATAAACTTCGGTTCCGTTAAAATGGCTAAAGGCTCTTTTGGAGTCTGAATTAAAATCTTTTCGTACTCTCTCACCGCAATATATCCACCCGGTAGATCAAGTGAGCTATTGGGATCTTTTTGCTTCAGCCAATCAATCAATAAGTTGGTATGACTCAGCTTGTATTGACTTTCTGACTGTTCATACAATTTTTCTAGTAGTTGTTTAAGTATTTGCTTTTGCATACTTCTATCTTCATTCAAGAATTTAGAACGATTTATTTTAATTTTATTTTCTGTGTACTCAGCGCATTGATTGGTTCGTTCTTCTATTATTGGTAATGCAATTGACCATAATTCATTGACTTCCTGCGAAAAATTAGAGAGGTGTGCCTCAACCGCTTCGTTTTCTTTTTCCAAAAGAGGCAATATCTGATTCCTATATCGATTTCTACTATACATTAGAGATTGATTGGTCTCATCCTCAAAGTATACGAGTTGAGAACTCTCAGCATATTCATATAAATCTTTCTTGGCAAACTCTAGAAGTGGTCTAATAATCTTTCGATCATGGAAGTCTCTTACAGCCTTTATTCCTGAAAGATGTTCTAGCGCGCTACCTCTCACCAGCTTCATCAAAATGGTCTCTGCTTGATCGCCCCTATGATGAGCCGTTACAAGTTTGTTGAGATTGTTTTGGACCATTGTATCTAAAAAGAATGCATACCGCTGGTTTCTTGCAGCGGCTTCTAGACCAGATTTAGGATGATCTTGTTTTGACCACTTTTGAGTGTATAAAGGTAGTTTGTGCTGTTTGCAAAGTTGTTCAACAGCTTCTTGTTCTTTCTTAGAGGCTATTCGCAGCTGATGATTCAGATGCGCGACTGAAATATGCGGTCTGCATTCAGTTGGTAACTGAAGCATCAAGTTTAAGAGGACCATAGAATCCACGCCGCCGGATACCGCTAGAAGTACTTGATCATTTTTCGAAAAGTAACTCTGACGTATCACACACTCGGCAAACCTTTCAGCTAATTGCATTCAGCTCTCTCCTTTTTTTGATTCCACCATACTCTTTTACAGTCTACTGGAAACAAAAAAGGGCTAGGTAACTTCCCTAAACCCTTTTTTAACATACATTTGTTTAATTGAGTAGCAAAGAGGGGTGCGCCTGATTCGAAATAGAATCGGGTGACCCCCTCAGGATAGTATGTTTCACTTATCCTCGGCGTCCGCCACGTCCACCGCGTTTATTTTCTGTACTACGTTTTAAAGTCGTCAAGCGATCTTCGCTGTCTTTCAAGAAAGAATTCATTAAAGAATCAAAGTCTTCTTTTTTAGGAGCTGCAGCACTACTGCGTTTGTTCGAATGATTACTTGGTTTTGGACGTTGAGGCGCTTTTCTCTTAGGAGCTTCTTCGGCAGGTTTTTCCTGAGCTTTACGGATAGATAATCCGATTTTCCCATCATCTGCTATAGTCAAGACTTTAACCAATACGGTTTGTCCCACTTCTAATACTTCGTTGATATTCTCTACATAACTGTCGGATACTTCACTAATGTGTACTAATCCTGTTTTTTTATCTCCAAGATCGATAAATGCACCAAAATTCGCAATCCCTGTAACCTTACCTTCTACTTTGCTTCCCACTTCGATTGACATGTTTTCTTTGTTGCCTCCTAGTTAATTTGTACGTATTATACCATGCTGATTTTTTAGAATAAAGTCTTTTAGAAAGGTTTTGACTATAATGTTCAAAATCGTTCGCTTTTTCCTACTTTATTTCCACCACAAGACGTACTTTTTTAATTACAAATAACCTTTACCTGGTCTACAATTTTTTATTTTTATCTTGTAGACTATTCTTGTTCATCAACTTCTGTTTCCTGATCAGACCCTTTTTGGTCTTTGACATTCAGATGATCTGGCTTTTTATCTTCTGGAAAGCTGAAGACAATTTCATTATCTTTTGTTAGATAATATTCGCTTCTAGCTAGTTTCAAAACGTATTCTTCATTTTCCAGCAGACCGATGTAATAATTCAGTTTTTCTTGATCCATCTCCAAAGATTCAAACTTTTCCCTAGCTTCTGCTTGTTCAATCCTTGAATCTTGAAGTTGAGACTGATTCCTGAATAAAGGTGCAACTAAAAGAGAAACGAAAAACAATCCTACAACCATGATCAGCGTCGTCCGTCTTTTGATCATTTTTTTTCTTTTTTTATTTCGAATATTCTCAAGTGTTTTTTCTTCTATGTACTGGTTTTCCAATTTAGTGACGACTGGTCGTTTTTTCTTTTCCATTTTACCCTCTATCCTTTCGCAGAATCTCTTTTCTAGTAATAACCCTGATTATAGCAATAATCTTTCCTTAAGCAAAGGATTGTCACGTTAATTTAATACTTATGGATTAAATGACATGTTTTGTTCTAGAAAGATTATCACTTTTAATCAGTTCATCAAAGATTATCTTCTATTCCTTTGATGAATCTTGGTCTTTATAGCGTTCTTCAATCACACTATAAAGCTCTTTAGCTTCATCTTTTTTAGTTGTGTCTCTTAAATCTTCTACTTTAGCAATCAACGTTTTATTTCCAAACCTGATTTCCAGCTCATCGCCCACTTTTACGATACTAGAAGATTTAGCTGTTTTACCGTTGATTTGAATACGGTCTTTGTCCGCTATTTCTTTTGCAACAGATCTTCTTTTAATGATTCTGGATACTTTTAAAAATTTATCTAATCTCATTTTAAAACCCTCTCTCTTCTTTTTCTTTTTTCTTAATTTCTTGCCACAAGGCATCGACTTCTTCTGGTGTGTTTGCTTCGACACCGTCAAACACATGAGGATGTCTTCTTCTAAGCTTACGGTTGATTCCATCTAGTACTTCTTCTAGGGAGAACATACCATTGTTTTCTGCAAGGTTCGTATGATAGAGAATCTGCATCAAAACGTCGCCTAGCTCTTCGATCACATTATCGATATCATCATTTTCGTAAGCTTCAATCAGCTCCTGCGTTTCCTCTTTTAAATAAGGCAGAAGGGTCAACGCTGTTTGTTCCCTCACCCAGATATCTCCAGATTCTCCTGTGATCGCGTCAATATAATGCTGAAGCAACTCAAAAGAGGTGGTTCTTTCATCTCTGTCTAGTGGCGGAACATAAATGGACCTCAAATTATGCACACCTTCAAAACGATCAAGTTCATATAACGGCATCCACTGCTTCTGCTCAGATAACCCCCCAGCGGCATCTACGACACAGATTTGATGCTCATCCGGATATTTTTCCATCAAAGTTAGCTTCACTTCACTAGCCATCAGCTGATTGAACACTTGCATAATGATTACAGACTGACCAGTTTGAATGACGTCCGTCGACAGGTCAAACGCATCTAGTAATTGAAAGCCGTCGACAGGATCTAGTTCCAGTGTCTGAAACATATCGTCAATAAAGCTTTTCCCTCCGATAACATCCACTTCTTGATTGGATTCAATCAATAGCTGTACCGTTCGTTCTGCTACCATCGGATGTCCTGGAACAGCGTATACGATATCTTCTTCTTGTGAGAGTTCTATCAACTTATCTACAATGGCTGGATAGACTTGATCAAATGTATCGAATTTTTCATAATAATCATCAAAAAAGTTCATTTCAACACCTTCAGCTTGCAACTCTACAACTGCTGGATGATCTTCTGTACGGACAAACAGTTTATCTGCTTGTTTGATTTTCCTGTATACACCTAAAGGAATTTGATCTAAGTCCGAAGAACCTAATCCGATAATTTCGATTTTCCCCATTTTCGTACCACCTTTAACTTAAAATTTCTTTCTAAGTGGATCCATCAGTTTTTTGAATGGAATATACCGCCACTCTTGTTCGGATAATAAATCTAGTCGAATCAGACCAATCAGAAAGACAAATCCACCGATTCCTGTTCCTACCAGTGTAATCAATAATGAAAGTAGTCTACTTGAAGTAGGCAGCAACTGATTTAACCCTAGCATACTCATGTAGGTAACGATCCCCATAACGGCTAGAACAGAAATCATTTTAACAATTCTCCACTCGTTCAGAAATCTATGCCATACCGTTCTTGGCATCTGTAAATTCATGAGCACTAGTACAAGTAAAAGTGCTAAAATCGTAAGATAGCTAGACCCTATAATCCCCATATACATCACAGCGAAACGATTAAGTGATGCTTTAAATACTAATCCAATAATGAGCGCAAGCACAGGCATCATTTTTTCTGTCCCGCTTTGGATGACAGAATGTGTGCTGCTGATCAGAGAAGCAAAGATGATACTAAGCACATACACTTGAAGGACATCTGTACCCATTTTATCGGAGAACAGCGCCTCATTTATCCAAGGCATGACTGCGACTAATCCAATAGAAGCGGCTCCCGAGAAAAGTAAGGTAAGGTTCAGCACTGAAAAGGTACTATTTTGCCACTCAGCTTCTTTTTCCTCTTGTCTGTACTTCCTCAATAACGG
This sequence comes from Marinilactibacillus sp. XAAS-LB27, assembly GCF_036039175.1. NCBI lineage: Bacteria > Bacillati > Bacillota > Bacilli > Lactobacillales > Carnobacteriaceae > Marinilactibacillus > Marinilactibacillus sp. XAAS-LB27. The sequence goes on from NZ_JAYXKP010000003.1 coordinate 14,118, forward strand.
GAGGGCACTTGTTGAAATTCCTAGACCAACAACTAACCCCAGCTGAACAAACGGCTGACCCCTATCGTATATTCCTTTCAAACTCATGGCAAGCTCTTCGGAAACGCCTGAATCAAGTAGACCGTTATAAATTGTAAAGGAATCCATTAGTTGAAATAAGACCATCATACTACTCATTGCTGTCAAAGGGAGCCCCTCAACTGCCAGCCTTTTTCCTATAATTAGAATTTTTTTCTTATCCACCGGCTCTAAGTTCGGTGCTTTTTCAATTCGCTTCACTGCGTACCCCAGTAATATAACTGATCCGATGACTCCCGCAACCCACGAAGAAGAGATTGCAAAAGTCCCCATTTCATATACAGTCCAATCGGTGATTGTAAACAGATAAGCTACTACCAGTAAGACTGCGATTCTCGCAACCTGCTCGCCAACTTGAGAGATACCAGTTGGTACCATATCTAAATTCCCTTGAAAGTATCCTCTTATGCTTGATAAGAAAGGGATAAACAGATAAATAAAAGAAACCGACCGAATTACTGGCAGTAATTCCGGATCGCCCATTTGTTCCGCTAACCATGATGCCCCTAGAAAAAACACAGCGAAAAGGCTGATCGATCCTAGTGCAAGCCAAACTCCTACTTGCTTTGCGATCGATTGCTGCATAGCTGGATCTTTCTCTTCTGCAATGAGTTTGGATACGAAAAGCGGTAGTCCATTTAGCGCCAGTGCAACTGCGATACCGTAAAAAGGGTAAACTTGCTGATAAACATAAAAGCCTTCATCTCCAGTTAAGTTCTGAAACGGCACCTTGTATACAGCACTTAAAACTTTGGTTATAAATGCTGCAACAGATAGAATAACCGCTCCGCGCATCATATGATTCTGATGCTTACCGACTGTGTTATTCATTTTCCTGACCTACCGTAGCTTCTACTTTACTGGCTCTGTACTCAGCAACTGTTTTAGTAAATAATACGAGCACATCCAGCCATTCGTTGGCCGCCATTTTAAGAGATACTTTGAAGTCGATACTCAATAACTCGTTTGTATGCATGTCTGTTTTCAATTGAATTGACTTTAATGCTTTAAAGACCTCCGGTAAAGGCAAACTTTGTGTTCCTTCTTTTGAGAATGTGACGGTTACTTTCCCTTTTCCACGCTTAATTGTATCAACTAGCGCGAGATCACTATACATTTTCAACTGCCCAATCGTCAGTAAGTCCGCGACTTCTTGAGGATAGTCCCCAAAACGATCAATCAGTTCATCTTGAAGCTCAATGTAATCCTCATCACTTGAGAATTCTCTGATTCGTTTATAAAGCTCAATTTTCTGTCTTTCATCTTCTACATAGGTTCCTGGAAGATACGCATCCACTGCAAGGTCAAGCTCAACATTTGTATGATAATGCGTTTTATCTCCACGTTTTCTAGCAACGGCTTCAGATAGCATTTGAGAATACAAATCAAATCCAACTGAATCGATAAAGCCATGCTGTTGCTGTCCAAGTAGATTTCCGGCTCCACGGATAGACAAGTCCCGCATAGCGATCTTGAATCCTGATCCTAGTTCTGTAAAATCCTTGATGGCTTGCAGTCTTTTTTCACTCACTTCAGTCAGAATCTTGTTCGGTTGATGCATAAAGTACGCATAGGCTACCCTACTACTTCTCCCAACGCGCCCTCTTAACTGATACAGCTGAGATAGCCCCATTCTGTCAGCATCTTCTACTAACAAGGTGTTCACGTTGGGCATATCGATACCTGTTTCAATGATGGTCGTTGTGACGAGCACGTCATATTCTCCTTGAATAAATTCAAACAGAACATTCTCAAGCTGACCTTCTGTCATTTGACCATGCGCAATACCGACTTTAGCATCTGGTACAAGTTGCTGTAGCTCTTCAGCTCTTTGCTCGATTGTACTTACTCGGTTATGCAGATAAAACACTTGTCCTCCACGAGCAATTTCTCGTTTCATAGCTTCAGCAACGACTGCTCCATTCATTTCCATAACGTAGGTTTGAACGGGATAACGGTTAGCTGGTGGTGTTTCGATAACGGATAAATCTCGAACACCAAGCATCGACATATGCAAAGTTCTTGGAATCGGCGTTGCAGTCAGCGTTAATACATCGACTTCGTTTTTCAGTTGTTTCAGTCGCTCTTTGTGCTTAACACCAAATCTTTGCTCCTCATCCACCACAAGTAGTCCTAGATCTTGAAACTCAACATCCTTAGAAAGTACTCTGTGTGTCCCAACAACAATATCTACTTGCCCTTTGCGTAATCCATCTTTTACCTTCTTGATTTGCTGTCCTGTTCGAAAGCGACTCATCAAGCCGATTTCAACAGGGAAATCGCTAAACCGTTCCACCATCGTTTCATAATGCTGTTGTGCTAGTACAGTCGTTGGAACCAAAATCGCTGCTTGCTTACCGTCTTGCACAGCTTTGAAAATTGCACGCATAGCTACTTCTGTTTTACCGTACCCAACATCGCCTACAAGCAGACGGTCCATTGGCTTGTCTTTTTCCATATCCCGCTTAACTTCTTTGATTGAACGGATCTGATCATCTGTCTCTGTATATGGAAAGGCATCATCAAATTCGTATTGATAAGCATTGTCTTTAGAAAATGGATAACCAGTTTTTCTTTCTCTCTCTGCATACAGTTCGATCAAATCATCGGCAATATCTTCTACTTGACTCGCAACTTTTCGTTTTGTTTTGGACCATGCTGTTCCGCCAAGTTTATTGATTTTAGGTGTCTTGCCTTCAGAAGACACATACTTTTGAAGCAGGTTAATTTGTGTGACTGGAATAAACAACTTGGATTCATTGTCGTAAACGACAGACATATAGTCCTGATGTACGCCACCAATTTCCATTGTCTCCATACCTGTATACTGACCGATACCATGATTGACATGAACTACAAAATCTCCAGGACTTAGTTCTGAATAACTTTTCAGTCTTTCTGCATTCGAAATATTCTGACGACGTGCTCTTTTCTTGTTCACTCGGTTAAAGAGTTCTTTTTCAGTCAGTACAGCTAGTTTCTCTGTAGGAAGTTCAAATCCGTGTTGAACAGTGGAAGGAATCACTTGAATTCTTTTTTCAACAATAGACTGATCATCTGAAAGTACACTTGGGATTTCAAAGTCTAAAAGAGTCCGATTCACTTTATCTGCACGGTCTTCGTCAACTGTCATCACGACTACTGTGTAGCCTTGTTTTCCCCAACGATCCATTTCGGTTTTTAACAGATGCATCTGTCCAAAGAATTGTTGCATACTTCTATACTGAAAAGGATGAATCGCGTCAAATTTCAACCCACCCATTCCTTTTTGAAAAAGGGCAAAATGGATCGTGTCTTGATGATGCTTCTTGATTTCAGTTTTGAAATCATTTGAAAAAGATTGTCCTTGAAGAATTTGTCTTTGTTCTAGTTGAGCGGTTACCCATTCTGCTTCTTCCTCATCTGAGAATGCATCTCTTTCAAGAACTCTTGGATACTCATCCATTACGATAATGGCATCTTCTGTTGTATAATCCATTACAGAAGCTGGGGTTTCATATAGAAAGTCTCTAAATTTCACCAGTACATCTGGCTGTTCACCGTCTTCAAGAGCAGTAATGACTGCCTGAATATTTTTACTAAGTTTCTGTTTTTCTTCATGATCTTCTATTTTTGCCAAGTTTTTGGATAAAGCTTTTCTCAATTTCTCAGCTGCTGGTGCCATCTGATTTTTTGTTATCAGAAAATCAGTCGCTGGGAGGATCGACAGTTTTTTTGCATTGCCGATTGATCTTTGTGTATCCGCATTAAAATATCTCATTGAATCGACTTCGATATCAAAGAATTCTATTCGAACAGGATGTTTTTCAGTTAATGGATAAATATCGACAATTCCCCCACGAACACTGAATTCTCCTGGGGCTGCAACTTTTTGTTCTCTACGGTAACCCATTCTCACTAACGTATCTGCCAATTGATCAAACTCGACCTCTGATCCTAGTTCAATCGTAATGTGCGCCTGCTCGAACATCTCTTTTGGCGGTAATAACTTACGCACGCCTGCTAAAGGTACAATGATAATACCAGGTTTTCCTGATACGAGATAATCAAGTGCCTGCACTCTTTCTGCTCTGGCCTCCGGAGATGCAATGGCCATTTCTGCATGAATCATATCGTCTACTGAAAATACAAATAACTGGTCATCAGGAACGAGACCAGTGAAATCTGCCAATAATTGGTTAGCGTGGTACAAATTCTGTGTAACAATCACGATTTGTTTCTGCTTTTCTTTCAACAAAGAAGAAACAAATAATGATCTAGCTGATCCAGCAATCCCCGTAACAAGTTGCGTCTGTCGTTTCCCTATATGAGAGAAGACTGTTTGAATCGATGGTTTTTCTATTAAAAAATTCGTTATAGTAGACAATAGTTTCCTTCTCCTTTTTCTGAAATACCTACTCGTTTATGATTCAAGTTTTTTTCATTTAATTAAATTTTGTCATCGTGTCTTGAAAGCTTTTGCCTTCTGACCAGTACTTCACAGCATCAGCGGTCACTTTAACAGATTCAAGCATGTCTTGATGTACCTCTTTTTCAAATCCACTCAGTACATGAGAGACAACTGACTGACTTGGGTAAGGTCTGCCTACGCCGATTCGAATACGATTAAATTCTTTTGTGCCAATGTGTTGAATGAGACTTTTGATTCCATTATGTCCTCCGGCACTTCCTTTTGTTCTTAGACGAACTTTACCAGCAGGAAGATCCATATCATCATATACAACAACAATATCTTCTTCTGTCAAATCATAGTAATCCATCCAGGGTCTAATAGATCTTCCAGAATCATTCATATAAGTCTGTGGTTTAATCAGTAAGACTTTCTCCGAACCAATCCGCCCTTCAGCATAGACTGACTCAAATTTACTTTTGTTAAATGCTAAACCCAACTGGTAAGCCAACTCATCTAGTGCGATAAAACCAATATTATGCTTCGTATCACTATATTTTGCACCAGGATTCCCTAGGCCAATCACTAATTTCATGTTCAAACTCCTCTTGATTTTTAATATATACATGCAAAAAAGCTGAACAGATAAACCGTCCAGACTTTTATTTTTATTTATTGTTCTCTTATCTCCAATTATACCATAGTCGTATAACGAATAACATCTTTCTACCTTACATTAGGTCACTACAAAAGCCCCGCTCGAAGTATTAGGTTTTCTTGATAAATTGATTTTTACAGCTTGGACAAGTAATTTTGATTTTACCCTTACCTTTAGGTACACGAATCGATTTCTTACACTCTGAACAAGTATAAAATTTATAGACTTTTCTTTGTGCTTGTCTGTTTTTTAGTTTTTGAATTTTTGTCGTGACTTTTTGTTTTATGGCAATATAGTATCTGTATTCTTTGTAGCGATTTGTTTTTTCTTTGGATAATATACGTAAAGCAGCATAGGCAATTAATGCGATTCCTATAACTGAGAGAATCATTCCGCCTACAAAGTTAGAAAGTACATTGATAATCAACCCTAACATCATCAGTACTTTTGATAGCTCATCTATTCCGTAGCGTCCATTCATGTAAAAAAGCATTTTCTGGATCCATTGCACAAGAATCATTCCTTTTTTATTTGTCTATTCAGTGTACCAAAAAAATGTTAAGAATTCGTGAATATCTTTCATTTAAACAGTTTAATCAGCACAAAAAACCGGAGTTCCCTCGAAAGGGAACTCCGGTCGTTACTCGTTTTTAATGAGTGCTTACTCTTCTTCTGCAGGTGCAGCTTCTTCTGAAGACACGATAATTGTTTCGTGACGAACTAAATCATCTACGTTTACTTGGTCTCCAACTTCCCAGCTATCATCATCTGAAACGCCGACTTCAAACGTCATATCTTCTTCAGGTGTCGGAACAGCGTAAGTAAATCCGCCTTCTTCAACAGCAGGTTTTTCAGTGACTTCCCCATCAGTAATCACGTAAGCAACTGGTTCAACACCTTCTTCTGTTGCAGCAACAGAACCAGTAACAACAGCTTCTCCACTTACTGGAGAGTACACATAACCATCTGCAGTCCATTGTGCTCCAACAATTTCTAATTCAATTGCAGAAGTATAGCTTAAACTATCCGAGTCAATGTCATCTATGATGTCCATGGCACTGTCATCAGAACCTTCTGTCTCAGTTGCTGACTCATCTGTTGTGTCAGTTTCTGTCTCCGTTTCAGGTTCAGTTGTTGCGTCATCTTCACCTGAGTTACATGCACCCAGTAGTAATCCAGATACAGCTAAAAGCCCCACTAATTTTTTATAATCCATTTTCTTGCTCCCCCTATTATCCGTATTCTCTATCTCGATATTTTCAAGACAGTAAGACAAATTTTTCTTTCAAGAATATGGTACCATATAAAAGTTTTTATAACAATCAAATTTCCCTCGAGAAATTTTAAAGATCTTATTCTACATAGAGAAAACCTTGCTAATAAAGGTGATTTCGATATTTAAACGCGATAAGAAACTGGAATTTGCACAATTAAAAAATAATGATTAATATAACAATATAATTAGCAAGTTATATTAATCATTATTTATTTAGGTTGCTGCTTTTACTTTTTCAACTCATCATAAACTTTGACTATTTTTTCAATCACCATCTCATCTTTAAGACCTGTCACTTCTTTTACCACCTCAGATACTGGTTGCTCTTCAAGTTTAGTCCGTAGTTTTACGCTTTCCTCATCAGCAGCATCGTTATAATGTAAAGCTTTACCTACTGTATTGACAAGATAATCAACTTCAAGACCTCTTTCGGATGCTTCTCTGATCGGTCTGATAAATCGTTCGTCGTATCCTAATTTTCGAATAGGCGTTCTGCCAACTCGAGTAACTGCATCAGATAGTCTTGGATTTTCGAAACGGGAAATGATCTTTTCAATATACGCTTCATGCTCTTCAGGATCAAAAGACCATTTTTCGACTAAAAGCGCACCAGTTTCTTTAAGGACACTCTTCACTTCGTCAAGTACGGATTGATCTTTCAAAGATTCGTCAATTGTACTATATCCAGCGAATGCTCCGTTGTAGGCTACGGTTGCATGACCAGTATTTACTGTAAATAATTTTCTTTCAATATACGGTTCAAGATCTTTGACGTAATGTACGTGCTCTAATTTCAACTTCGTATTTTTAGATTGAGTTGAACTGATAACCCACTCTTTATAAGGTTCAACAGTTACTTTCAACGGATCTTCATGTGTCTGTTGTGGCACGATTCTATCAACAGCAGCATCTGGGAACCCAATATATTTTTCAATATATTTGATTACTTCAGCATCTTCAATATGCTTCACTACTTCTGCTTTCAAAAAGCTACTGCCACCAATCATATTCTCACAGGCTACAATATCTATAGGATTTTTACAATCTGCCTGATGTCTCTTTTCGATTCCTTTTGCGATTAGTGGAGCGATTCTAGGTAAGATATTTGGTCCGATAGCTGTTGTGATCAAATCTGCATTCACGATCTCATCGATTACTTCATCAGGATTTTCTGCGTTATTAATTCCATAAATATTATTGACTAAGATCAATCGGTTTTCTTCTGAAGCTTCTTCGATTGTATAATCTTTTTGTTCGTTCAAAGCATCAATCACTTGTTTATTCACATCTACGAAAGCAATACGAGAATTATTTTGATTCAGAATCTCACCAATAAATCCCCGACCAATATTTCCTGCTCCAAAATGTACTGTCAGCATTATCCTTCGATACCTCCCAGTAATTGTACGATTTCTTTTTCAGATTTTGCATCTGCCAGTTTTGTGACATTTTCAATTTCTGAACAATAGATCGCTATTTGAGAAAGAACTTCTAAATGGTCATCTCCTGCTCCTGCAATTCCAATCAGGATCATCGCAAGCTTATCTTCTCCTTCTCCTCCGAAGTTGATACCGTTCGGTACTTGAACAACTGAAATACCTGTATTATCAATTAGTTGCTTAGCATCTTCCTTACCATGAGGGATCGCAATAAAGTTGCCCATAAAAGTGGACACTGTGTTCTCTCTTTCAAGCATAGATTCAATATATTCTGGCTGAACGTAGCCTCCGTCAACTAGTAATTGACCCGCTTTTCTAATCGCTTCTTCTTTATTGTTGAACGTTTGGTTTAACACTACATTCTCTTCTCTTAATATCGTCATATTCATCATCTCTCCTACTTTATTTTCTCTAAAAACAATTGATTTAAATGCTGTTGAATTTGTTTTTCTGAACCTTTATTGAATAAATTCAGATTGGCATCACTTTCTACTATAGATGCACTGATCGTTCCCATCATGTCTTGAGTCAGTTCATCCATTGGATCTGGAGCAAGTAACAATAAGATACGATCTAGTTTCATAGTCTTTCTTTCCATATTCATCATTTCAAATGGTTCTGGAAGATCAACTATACTGAAATACGGCTCTTTAATAGATGGATGCACACAATGAAACAAACCTAGACCAGTACTGGGAATACCAATGGGTGCTGTAACCATTCTTTTTTCAAGTTTGTCTGATACAGCTAGCGGATCACTCAAAACGCTATCAGGTAAATTCAAACAAATCTGCTGCAGCGTCGATTTTAGCGTATCATAATTGCCTGTCTTTTGAATAGCAAAGGACTCCAATAACTGGTTCACTTTTGTTATTTTTGAAAAGAAATCTTGAAAGGTTTGGTGTTTCACACCTACTTTCAAACTACTATCAGCTTGTCTCAGTTTTTTGATTTTATCACGTAACACTTGTTCAATGTACTTGCGAATACTCTTAAGCTCATCTTCCATTAGCAATGGTGTAACAACTTTATAATCTTTTTCAAACCCCTGAAGAAAAATTGTGGATAAAATCAGATCATATTGTTCGAAATTCAGTTGGTGTAACTGCGAAATCCTAGAAACATCAACTGTCGTTACTTCTGGTACATTTTTCCTCAATCGGCTTTCCAGTATTTTGGCAGTCCCCATTCCACTAGAACAAATAATGAGTACATTTAGTAATTGGGCATTAGAGTTCCTCTCATATGCTGAAGCAAAATGCACAACCACATATAATAATTCATTGAACTGAAATTCAAATTCAGGGAACAAACTGGCCATTCGGTTCCGAATAACCGTGCTTAGTTCTGTGTATTCTTCATGAATTTTTTCAAGTAGTGGGTTGTTTACTTCAGGCATAGGCGCTTTATTTCGCTGAATGGCTGCTGAAATGTGGGCAAACAAATCTTGAAATAATGTCTCGTCTTGATAAAATTGCATATACATATCTTCCGAAACTAATCGAATCAACTCACGAACCTTGAAGCTTAACTGTAAATCGTAATCATCAGAAAACTCATCTCGGAGTGGTACATTCAATCCATCAATTTGAAGTGCCAGAAACACAATTTCTTCTTGCGATAAAGAATTTAATCCATAAACTTCGCTCAGTTCACTGAATATCTCTTTTGAAATACTTATACTACGCTTACGAACTTCACTGTCCAGTTTGTCTTTATGGATAGATTGTTTAACAGTATGGTTTTGTTTAATACGTATGATTGAAAAGGTTAAAAATAAAATCAAACTTTGAAGTTGAGTATCATTAACATCTTCAAACTGAAATTCTCCATATTGTCTAACAAGTCGATAAATAGTCTCCATGATTTCTGGGTCCAGAATATCCAAGAAAGGATTCCTACTTTCATGAAATGCCTGTTTCGATATTCTAGCTTGTTCATCAAATAATTTGAAAAAATTGTATTCATTTAATTCACTCGCAATCAGTCCACTGACAATGAGTCTTAGTGACGCTTCAGAAGCCGTTACTTTGATGCCCCGCGCCTTTCTTTTTTTTACTTCGATATCATATTCTTTGAAGATCTCTTCTATTATTTGTAGATCTTGTTGCACTGTACCTGCACTGACTTTTAAGTCATAGGCCAATGATTCTGTTTTTAGTTCCTCTTCTTCTAGAAGTAACGTAACCATCAGCAAACTTTGTCTTTTTTGAGTAGTCAGTTCATCAGATGCGCTATAAAGTTCCGATTTCAGTTCTTCTATAAACCCTTTATTGCCTTTAATGAAGTATCCTTCGTTTTCTCTGTACAGTTTCAATTGATATTGGGCTAGTGTACTTTCGATACTAGATAATTCACGGTAGACGGTTCGCGTACTCACGTCTAATTGGCTAGCTAGATAATTGATTGTGATTCCGTTTTTCTGATTCAGTAGTAATTCCAATATAACTTTTTCTCTGTTTGAGATGTACAGGTCGTTCACCTCTTTTCATAAGTTTATCGTATCAGATTATGATTTTAGAAACACAGAAAACAGTGAATTTCTCCACTGTTTTCTGTGCTCTTTATTATTTGAACCTTGTGGGCTCAAATTGTTATTAAGACTGATTTTTTATTTTTTCAACGATTTCGTCATACTTTGGACTACCCAAGAAATTATCTACAGATACATGAACCGCACTTGGTGTCCGTTGTGAAGCTCTTTCTGTTAATTCTTCCTGAGTAATAATCAGCAATCCTTCTTCATCTTGCAAATTATTGATAGAAGAATTCGTTACACTAATATTCAAGTCCGCTTCTTTTACTTTTTTCTTCATTAGTGAAGCACCCATTGCAGATGAACCCATTCCAGCGTCACAAGCAAAGATAATTTTGTTAACCAGTTTGTTTTCTACTGCGTCAACACCTGTTGCAACATCTCCAGCACCTACTGCGCCAGCATCGTTCATTGTTGTTTGACCTTTTGCTGTTGCTTTGTTTGCTTTCGATTTAGCAATTGCCTCATCTAGCGCTTCTTCGCTATCATCTGAACGGTCTAGCTTCAAGATAAGTGACCCTACTGCAAATGATGCTGCTGCTGCAACTAGTACACTTGCAATAACTGCGACATAAGCTCCACTAGCAGTTGCGCCTAGTACCGCAATAATCGAACCCGGAGAAGCTGGTGAGCGCAACGCGCCTCCTAAAAGTACATTCGTAAGCGTTCCTGAAACTCCACCAGCGATAGCTGCTAAAAACATTGCTGGTTTCATTAGTACGTATGGGAAGTAAATTTCGTGAATCCCACCGATAAAATGAATAAATACCGCACCAAATGATGAAGATCTTGCTGAACCTTTACCAAATACCATATAAGAAAGTAAAATTCCTAGTCCTGGTCCAGGATTAGCTTCAAGCAAGTAAACGATTGATCTACCAGTTTCAGCTGTTTGTTGCGCACCAAGTGGTGTAAAGATACCATGGTTGATTGCATTGTTTAAGAACAATACTTTTGCTGGTTCAATAAAGACATTAACAAGTGGTAATAGATTAGCATTAATGATCCATTCTACACCGGCAGCCATTGCTTGATTCAGTCCTAAGAAGATTGGTCCGATTGCAACGAAAGCTAATAAGGAAAGTCCGAAACCAATAATACCACTTGAAAAGTTGTTAACAAGCATTTCAAGACCAGTCGGAATTTTGTCTCCAAAGAAATCATCAAATTTCTTAATCACATATCCACCTAGTGGTCCAACACCCATTGCTCCAAGTAACATTGGTGCGCCTGGTGCGCCCATGATGACACCCATAGTAGCGATAACCCCTACAACTGCTCCACGCTGACCGTGAACCATACTACCACCTTGATAAGCAATCAAGATCGGAATCAAATAGTTGATAATTGGCCCAACCATCGTTTCAAGCTCTGCATTGGGTAAAAATCCATCTGGAATAAATAGCGCTGTCAAAATCCCCCACGCAATTAATGCTCCGATATTCGGCATAACCATTCCACTTAAGTATGAACCTAAACGTTGAATAGCTGATTTCCCACCCTTACTCTGTGTCTGTTGCATTATGCATTCTCCTTTTGTATCTATATTTTTTAAAATAATGGCTTTCTTTACTCTTTTATTGTAAGCGCTCCGTTTCTTGAATACTAGCCCAACTAGTCAGGGCTTTGTCACAACATTTTTGACAAACTCTTGGTTATGACGTTCTTTGTGCAGAACCCTCCTTTTACATTTAGATTATTAACCAAGAGAGTCCTTTCACTTAACAATCTTAAGTCTCCTGTGTCAAACTTTAGATTGTTAAGTGAAACGTCAGCGATACTCTATTTCTATTGTCATGTATACCAATTTTATTTATTATTCCAAGTTTCTATTTGACAAACACCTCTAATGATTATAATATTGTGATGCGACAAGGAAACGAATTACAAAAAACAGTATATACCAATATCGTTTTGGTCTATACCTTAAAAAAGAAAGAAGGAAAACAAATATGTGCGGAATCGTAGGTTATATTGGACATAAAGATGCAAAAGAGATTTTATTAAAAGGATTAGATACTTTGGAATACCGAGGATATGACTCTGCTGGTATTTATGTCACGGATGAATCAGACAAAGGTCATCTATTTAAAGAAAAAGGTCGCATCTCTGCACTTCGTGCTAAAGTCGACAACTCTGTTACTGCTTATTCAGGTATTGGCCATACACGTTGGGCTACACACGGTGTTCCGAGTGTTGAAAATGCTCACCCACACCAATCTACAAGCGGTCGTTTCACTATTGTACATAATGGTGTAATCGAAAACTTTGAAGAAGTAAAAGACGCTTATCTTTCAGATGTTCACTTCCACAGTACGACAGATACGGAAGTTATCGTTCAATTGATCGCTTGGTTTGTGGAAACTGAAGGTTTAGAAACCATTGATGCTTTCAAAAAAGCAACCGTTACCCTTAAAGGCTCTTACGCTTTAGCGTTAGTGGATAGCGAAGCTCCTGAAACTTTATATGCAGCTAAAAACAAATCTCCACTATTACTTGGTACTGGCGAAGGATTTAACGTCATTTCTTCTGATGCCATGGCAATGGTACAAGAAACGACTCAATTCATTGAATTAATGGATGGCGAAGTCGCTACTTTGACAAAAGATTCAATCAAAATCGAAGATTTAGCTGGTGAACTAATCGAACGTGACAGCTATACTGCTCATATCGATGCGAATGATTTAGGTAAAGGAACTTACCCTTACTACATGATCAAAGAAATCGACGAGCAGCCAGCTGTTATGCGTAAACTTGTTCAACAATACCAAAATGAAGAAGGTCAACTTGAAGTTGATGAAACGATCTTAAAAGAAATCCAAGAGAGTGACCGCATTTATGTAGTCGCTTGTGGTACAAGCTACAACGCTGGATGGGTTGGCAAGCAACTTCTTGAACGTGTAACTGGAACACCTACTGAAGTGCATTTAGCGAGCGAATTTGCTTACAACACGCCATTACTGACTAAGAAGCCATTCTTCATCTTCTTATCTCAATCTGGTGAAACTGCTGATAGCCGTCAAGTACTTGTTCAAGTGAACCATGCCGGTTATCCTTCACTAACTCTTACAAACGTACCTGGTTCAACGTTGTCCCGTGAAGCTAAACACACATTGCTCTTACATGCTGGTCCAGAAATTGCTGTTGCTTCAACCAAAGCCTATACAGCTCAAATCGCTGTTCTAGCGATTTTATCTGAATGTGTGGCTAAATTTAACGGAGTAGAACACTCTATTGATGTCGCTCACGAATTAGGTATTATTGCAAATGCCATTGAAACAGTTATTGATGATCACGAAATCTTTGAACACTTATCTGTTACACACTTAAGCACGAGTAAAAATGCTTTCTATATTGGACGTGGTATTGACTACTACATCGTTATGGAAGCAGCGTTGAAATTGAAAGAAGTTTCTTATGTTCAAGCTGAAGGTTGGGCTTCTGGAGAATTGAAACACGGAACGATTGCTTTAATCGAAGAAAACACACCTGTTATCTCTATTATTACAGATGAAGTTTCTGGTCCTCATACAAGAGGGAATGCACACGAAGTGATTTCTCGCGGTGCACACAGTATGATTATTTCTATGGAAGGTCTGGATCGCCAGGAAGATGCATACGTGCTTCCTAAAGTTCACGACTTATTGACTCCACTGATCAGTGTGATTCCAACTCAGTTGATTGCATACTACACTGCGCTACACCGTGGTAACGACGTCGACAAACCTCGTAACCTTGCAAAATCTGTAACTGTAGAATAATCAATAGAATAAAAAAGCCATCCCCTTTATGCAGACCAATTTCGTTGGTTCCGTAAAGGGGATTTTTTAAATCAATTATTTGATTTAGTCGTTGTAGATATAAACTCCCTTCTATCTACTTTTTAATACTCTATCAGTTAATACCTATTCCTTTTTCACCTTAAAATCTTTTTTAATGCACTCATGCTTTCTGTCTGGGTAAAGATCCTTTATACTTTGGTGTAGAAGATTATTTCTACACAAGGACGTGAAAATTTGGATACATTAATCGCTTCAATATTAGAGAAAATCAGCACTACTACCGAACCGATAATTATTGGTATTTCCGGTCACGGAGCAGCTGGTAAAACAACACTCGCACTCTCTTTGATTGAGACATTAGGAAAACATAAAGTCAACTACTTGAATACAGATCCCTATATTCTAGATTCAAGTATTAGAAAGTATACAACGATTGAATACGACTATATAGATACTACCCATAAATTCAAAATGACCGCTTGTCACCCAGAAGCACATTTTATACCCGCTCTAGAAAGAGACCTTTCAATGATTAGAAACGGTCTCCTCTTAAAGACAATCGATGTTCCTTATCTACCTCAAACGACAATGCTTCCTGAAAAGTCTATTACAATTGTTGAAGGTATGAGCGTGGCCTTTATCGATCCAGAACTAATCGATCTTTCAATCTATCTGCATACGGATGATGATACTGAATGGGTACGTAGAACGAACCGAGATGTATCTGAGAGAAATACTACATTATCTTATCTGACAAATTCTCATGCTGAACGACGTATTCAATATACTATATTCATGCATCCTTTCAGTAAGTCTTTTAACATCATTGTCAGACAGACGATAACTGATTTCCAGATTGAAAAAAATCACTAAAAAAAAGAAGTATCAATCCAGTGGGCAAATACTGAATTGATGCTTCTTTTTTATCATTAAATTTATGCTTCAGTAGGTTGTGTGGCTTGAACTGCACCTTCTTCTACTTGTTCGACACTCTCTGTTCCTTCTGTTTCCAGTTGGTAAGCTTTTTGATCTACGATTCTAAAGAATGGATAGTAAATGCCTGCCGAAAGTAATATTTGCACCATCTGCCATGCTCCACCTCGCCATCCACTAAGCAAGAACCCCGAAATGATTGGTGGGGTTGTCCAAGGAATATTCGCCCCATTTGCGTAAGGAACAATACCGGCTGACATCACAAAGTAAGTCAGACCCGACATCACCAGTGGCATCAATAAGAATGGAATCATCATAATGGGATTTAAAACAATAGGAAGTCCAAATATCAGTGGCTCGTTGATATTGAATAATCCAGGTACAAAAGCTAATTTTCCTAGCGTCTTGTACTGCTCAGATC
Organism: Marinilactibacillus sp. XAAS-LB27; assembly: GCF_036039175.1. Taxonomy (NCBI): domain Bacteria; kingdom Bacillati; phylum Bacillota; class Bacilli; order Lactobacillales; family Carnobacteriaceae; genus Marinilactibacillus; species Marinilactibacillus sp. XAAS-LB27. The sequence goes on from NZ_JAYXKP010000003.1 coordinate 29,631, forward strand.
TAGCAAACATCAAGATACAGAGTGCTAAACCTAATGTTGCACCTGCTCCTCCAACTTTAATAAAGTTATTGTAAAATTGTGCATTGATGATATTCGGCAAAGCCGTTCCAGAAGCAAAAGCTGTCGCATTCTCTGCAGTCAGATTCAACCAGATTGGATTCATGACTGCTCCAACAATATTAGAGCCATGTATACCAAATGACCATAATAATCCTTCAAAGATAAAGATGATAAAAGTTGTTGGTAACGTTCTAGATAAAGCCAGTAAAGGTGTTTGTAAAATTTCAAAAATGAATGCATGCGCTGTTTCGTATGAAATCAAGCTAAATCCGATTCGAATAAAGTTAAAAAGAACAATAACAATAAATCCTGGCACGAGAGCCGAGAAAGATCTTGCAACATTTGAAGGAACGGAATCCGGAAGTTTGATGACCCATCCCTTTTGAATGACAAGTCTATAAATTTCTGTTGCAATAATAGCTGATATCATTCCAACAAATAATCCACTAGCACTTAGATTCAACATTGGAATTCCTCTAGCCTCGTTTGCGGCGGTTATCGTAGGTGTCAAAACAAAGAACGCTACTAGCGAAATTAAGATGGCACCAATGTCATCCACTTTATAGTAGTTAGCCAATGATTTAGCCATACCAATCATAACAAAAGGTGTCATGATTTCCATTGTCATGTCATAGGGAACTTGAAAATACGATTTCCAATCTGCTCCAAGTAACCCTTCCATAAATCCAGGGTAACTCTCAATAGGTAAATTGGCAAAAAGCAGAAAAATAGAGCCAATAATAAGTAGAGACATTGCTCCGAAGAACCCCGCCTTGACAGCAGTCAAATACCGATTCGAATCTAATTTGAATGCAATAGGAGAAAGTACATCCGATAATTTATCCAGTGCGTTTTCCATATATAAAACCTTCTTCCTCAAAATAGTTTGATTATTTTAAAGCGTTTTCATTCCAGAGTGAAACAGTCCTGATTTTCTCTAATGCATAAAGTGAGCTCAAGAAAAGTTCTTTCTATCATTATGCATTCTGAGAGAATAAAAGATAAAAATGAAAAGTTATAACTTTTTCTATAAGACAATTATATGTAGGAAACACATTTTAAGCAAGCGTTTTCTTTACTGTTATATCAACATTAAGCGTGTGTAATCCATTACATGCGCGTCATTAACACTTATCTATTTTGAAAGTTTTTTTCAATATAACTCGACGTATGTTTTATGCATTATTGTATTATAAAATGATAATTTTTTTTAATATTCATCATTAAAAAGGAGCTTGCAAATATGCAGCTCCTTTACTGTTTATTTAAATGAAAGATACATCCGGTCAACCATGTTTGTGATTCTTTGACCGATTTCTCTATACGTGTTAGTCGGAAGATTCGCTAACGATACTCTTACAGTCCACTTACTTGAACCAAATGCCTCTGATTTTAGTAGCATCAATTGCTCTTCTTTTGCGAGTTTAGTGACAATATCTGTCATAGACCAGTTGGTTTGAATATAGTCTACGAAAGATGCTTCGTATTTTTCTTTCAACCACCATTCGAAGTCAATTTCACAATAATAAGCGGTATTCAATTCTTTGATTGGCATGCGCATACCTAGAGAATCGTATAGAGCCTTGCCTCTCTCCTGACAAATCCCTATAACTTCTTTCTTGTACACATCTTCTGTGTCCAGTAATGCATAAAGACTGAATAGGGTCATCATCACTTGCTGCGGAGCCGATAGACCTGCTGCATGATTTAAAGCCACTGATCGACTATCTGCAACCATCCGGTCAATAAATCGGATAGACTCAGGATCTGAGGTGAGCGTTTCATAACGATGATTCAATTGAGCTTTTTCATCTTCAGGTAATTGAGCCAGACGGTCATCAAAAATATTTTCTTTTGCGACCGCAATCGTTCCTATTCTCCATCCAGTTGCACCAAAATATTTTGAATAAGAATAGATGCAAGCCGTATTATAGGGTAAAACAGTAAATAACGAAGTAAATTGATTCAAAAAAGTGCCGTATACATCATCCGATAAAATCATCAGATCCGGATTGTCCTTTTCAACGATATCAATCAACTGATCAATAGAATCCCCATAAATTGCATTAGCAGTGGGATTACTTGGGTTGACGACAAAAACCGCTTTTATAGCATCGTCTCTCAAACGATCCAACTCTTCTTTCGGAAATTGATAGCTTGTTTCTCCATTAATCGTCACGAGTTCTGAGCGAATGTAATGAACATTAAATCCGTACTCTGGCAGCTCTGGTATTTCCATATAAGGTGCAAAAGTAGGAATCAGTAAAGCTATGGTGTCCCCTTGATTTAATAAGGCATTGTTAACTAAAGAATTGAATGTATAAACAATACCAGCGGTTCCACCCTCTACTGCAAATACATCGAATGGGACACTTTTTGAGTCGAATAGTTCATGATGCAAATACTGTTTGATTGGTTCTTCACTGGCATTCAAAATACGTTCCGGATGTGGATAATTATCTCCGATCACGTCGTCCAGCATATGTTTCAACCATACTTCTTTTGGCATACCCATTAAATGATTGCCTTTTTCCCAAATACTTTGAAGCAAACGAGCTCCTTGCGTTTCCTTGGAATCTAAAAAGGTTTCGAACCTTTCTGATCTACTATCATCTTCTTTGATCATTCCAGCGATTTGTCTGTTTTCTCCGAGCATTGTTTCTTTGACTGCAAATTCCCCTAATAGGAAAAAAGCTTCTCTTGGTATTGGTGCCGTCCAGTTCGGGTTCCCTCTACCAGCATTCAAAAATTCTTTCGTATTAGGGGTTTTCTGCATTTGTTCTTCTAAATAAAGATTTAATTCAAAAGGGCTCAGACTTTCAAGATCCTGCTTCAAAATTCCACTCCTAGTTTTTTGTAATGATTTTATTTTATCTCCATTTGTAATTGTAACAAAGATATCGAACGACCCCAAGTCTATAGGACATTAGATAAAGAATTTATATAAATTCTCATATAAGCTCATTATTATGTGAACAATTTAATGAATAGACGAAATTTAAACAAAAAAACTAGCCTCCCTAGAAATTAAGAATGCCAGTCTCCTAGTTTTTTAGTACTGTTCGAACCAATCTGTGATTGCATCCATTCTTGCAAGTCGTAAATTGGGTAAACCCATTCTCGAAAGTCCATGGCTGGATTTAGGGAATGTGATCAATTTTGTATCGACTTTATGTTTCTTCATTGCGATATACATTTGCTCTGCTTGTTCTTGTGGACATCTTAAGTCCTCTTCTCCATGAATAACAAGTAGCGGTGTTTTTACATTCTCAGCATATGCTAGAGGAGACATTCTCCAGAGTTCTTGCATCTCGCTAAGATCGTGCTGCAACTGAAATTCTACGAAATGAGGTCCGATGTCACTTGTTCCATAGAAACTGATCCAATTAGAAATACAGCGTTGTGTAACGGCAGCCTTGAATCTGTCCGTATGTCCAACAATCCAGTTCGTCATGAATCCACCATAACTTCCACCAGCGACATACAATTTTTCTGTATCGATTTCTGGATGTTGCTCTATAACGTAGTCCGTTCCAAGCATCAAATCTTCATAGTCTTTGTTACCATAATCTCCTAAGATTGAAGCAACAAAATCCTGACCATAGCCATTTCCGCCGCGTGGGTTCAATAAAATCACACCATACCCTTGAGCAGATAGTTTCTGCATTTCGTGGAAGAAGGTTTCTCCATAACAGACTTGCGGTCCACCGTGTACATAAAGAATTGCAGGATGTTTTTCTTTTTTATCGACGGGTGGCATATACCATCCTTGAATATCCCAATTGTCAGCTCCTTTATACCAGAACATCTCTGGTTCAACGATTGTGTATTCAGAAACCACAGTAGCATTCGGATCATACAATTTTTCAATTGTTCCAGTTTTCAAATTCAGTAAACCAACTTCACTTGGGATTGTTGCTGTCGAGTAGGTTACAGCAACTCTATCTTGTTCATCTGTTAGATCTCCACCTGTGAACTGAACTTTTTCGTCAACCAGTTTCTCTAGCTGGCCTTTTCGATTCCCTTTAAAAATTTGCAACTTTCCGTGTTCTGTTACTGGGAAAAGATAGTCTTCATTATTTAGCCACTGAACCGGGAAGTCGGATACATTCTGCTGGAAATCCCCGATAATCGTATCGCCTACCTCTGCGTCCAATTCTTTAGTTAAACAGACAAGTGTTTGTTCGGTTACATCGTACCCATAAAGCTTCGCTTGTGATACAAATGCAAATTTAAAATCATTTCCTACTAATAGATAAAAATCTTCAGCCTCGTTTGCTGCTACAAACTGGAAACTGCCTTGGGGAATTTCTTTTGTGATAGTTATTGTCTTTTTTGATTCAATAGAATATTTAAAGACACTGCCACCATAAACCCATTCGTCTTCTGGATCCAATTTGTCAGAAATCAAAAGATAGCTTTCGTCTTTTGAAACGTAGCTCAATCCAACTGGGCGGTCTTTTTCTAAAATAAGCTGGTCATTTTTAGTCGCAAGATCTACCTTTTTGATCTGGTAAGTGAGATCTACGGGATTGACACCTCTTCCATCCATTTTATATTGAAGGGTTGTAATTACTTTAGGCTCTGGGTGCTTTTTCTTGTCTTTAATCTCTTCCGTTTGATCAGCGTTTGAATCTTCTTTTGTTTTCTTTGAGGTCTGATAATAAACACTTGCGCTATTGCTGGTCCATTCATACGAAAATACACCATTTTTTTCCGAAGTTAATTGAAAAGCAGAACCTCCGGAGAGTGAAATCAAGAAAATTTGGGTTTTCTTGTCTTCTGTATTATTTGAAAGATAGGCCAACCATTTACCATTAGGAGAAACACTAATTTCTACATTAGCAGATCCACTATCTCCCCAGTGCGTTTTCTCTTCAGTCTTTTGATGTACACTATAAATAGAGGTACGGTATTCATTTGTTTCTTCTTTCAGATCCGTTTCGACAAAAAAAACATGATCTTTCCAAACTTTCGGTTGTGAAACAGTTTTTAAATCAAATATACCTTCAGGTGTCAAAGTTTTCAAAATCAAATCATCCTCCATTTTTAAATTGCATTAAAATATAACTAACAATTATAACTATTGCTTTTAAGTAACTTTTTTTAAATCCTTGTAGGTTTTAAAAGATACTTAATACTTTAGATATAAATATAACTACTTATTTATTCTAATATACATAGAAATAACTTAATACAATTTTGCCATTCTTATGTTAGATAGTCAATAGCGTTTAATGATAAAAATCTCATTTAACCTTTGATTTTTAATTTGAGTTTTTTGCATGCAAATTCTTCTGATTTTTTAAGTATAACACTGTATTCATTTCTCGTTTGTGATATAATGAACTTGTAGAAAATAGTTTAATTTTAAGAGGAGCGTGTCAATATGAGTTCACTAAATGACAAACAAAAAATCATCTTAATCGGAGATGGCGCAGTAGGATCTAGCTATGCTTACTCTCTAATCAATCAAAACATTGGGCAAGAACTAGGGATTATTGATGTTAATCGAGATAAAGCCGAAGGCGATGTGATGGATTTAAGTAGTGCTCTAGCTTTCACCGCACCTAAAAAACTATATGTTGCCGATTATGAAGATTGCGCAGATGCTGATTTAATCGTCTACACTGCTGGAGCAAATCAAAAACCTGGTGAAACCAGACTTGATTTAACCGAAAAAAACCTACGCATAACTAAGAGTGTTGTGGATAGTGTTATGGCAAGTGGTTTCAATGGTATTTTCTTAGTCGCAACAAATCCTGTAGACATTTTGACTTATGCTGTATATAAATGGTCTGGACTTCCTTCTAAACAAGTTATCGGCTCTGGTACTTCTTTAGATAGTGCTCGATTCCGTCAAGCAATTGCAAATTTATTAGATGTGGATGTAAGAAACGTTCACGGTTATATTATTGGAGAACATGGTGATACTGAATTTCCTGTTTGGTCTCACGCGAATGTAGCCGGTTTACACATCAATGAGTGGTTAGAACATAACCCTGACACAGATGAGCAAGCACTGGTAGATATATTCTTTTCTGTAAGAGATGCAGCTTATAATATTATAGAGAAAAAAGGCGCTACTTTTTATGGTATCGGTGTGTCTCTAGCAAGAATCACTCGAGCGATTTTGAATAATGAGCATGCTGTTCTTCCATTATCTGTTTATCTTGAAGGTCAATACGGAGAAGAAGATATTTATCTAGGTACACCTGCTATAGTCAACCGTAGTGGAATGAAACAGATTATTGAGATTCCATTAAACGATTCTGAACAAGAGAAAATGAAACATTCTGCTCAAACCATTAGAGAACACTTGAATGATGTAATCAAAAATAGTCCAGATTTAGCTTTCGAATAACCACCTTTTAGCATGAGTCTATAAAGATTCATGCTTTTTATTATGCTTTAAAAAAACGATTATCTATCGGTTAATCGTTTTTATAGATGACGATCATCGACGGTTAAAAAAGATCATTCGGATAAGAAATACCCGAATGATCTTTTTAGATTTTTCTACTGAGCAATTGTTTAGTCAGTTGATAAATGATTGCTTTCTCTTTTGTATCTGGTAAAGATTTGATTTTTTTTAACGATTTTTCAGTATATTTTTCTGCTAGTCGCTTTGCTTCAGATACACCATCCAATTCAATAACTAACTGACGCACTTTTTTTGTATCTTCTTCTGTCATCTTTTCTTTTTTGTTCAGTAAAGAGAGAAATGCACTACGATTTTTTCGCATTGCAAAAATTAATGGCGCAGTATAAATGCCTTGTCTAACATCTTCTAGAACCGGCTTACCAAAGTCCTCTGAGGATATTGTATAATCCAGAACATCATCCAATATTTGAAAGGCCATTCCCATGTGGCTTCCTATATGATAAGCGATTCTAGCTCTTTTCTCTGGTAGTCCACCTTCAAGAGCTCCTGCATAGCAGGATAAAGCAAATAACTGTGCTGTTTTACCAGATATCTGTGTGAGATATTGTCGAATCGTCATGTGCGTATGATAATACAGCCTCATCTGATCCAGCTCACCCATTAAAATTCGTTCCATTCCTTTTGTGTTGACCTCAAACTGCTGATTGCTTTGTACGTATTGTGCAAGCAATCGAAAAGAGACCGTAAACAGATAATCTCCTGCGTAGACAGCAGCATCTTTTCCGTAACGAGACTGAATCGTTTCCTGTCCCCTTCTTTTTGGTGAATCATCTATGATATCATCATGGATCAGTGTGGCTGTATGAAGCAGTTCGATTGAAGCAGCTACTGCTTGCGCTCGTTTTGCATCATGCTCTGATCCAAACGTCGAAAAAAGAAGGGTATACGCTGGTCTAAGCATTTTCCCGCCTCTATTAAAGACATCCTTTAAAACAGTTTCCACTTCTTTGTTCCGCATCTGAATCGACCGTTCGATGAGCTTGGTTACTTCTCCCAGTTCGGTCGCTAATTCAGGATACGGTTCCCATATCGAATGTAGTTTCATTGGTATCTCCTTTTAATCCCATGAATTTAAAAAAGTGAAAGCGAGCTACTTCCCCCGCCTCCACTCTGTCTGTTTTTATTTAATTTTACGTGTGTATAGAAGCACTTTTCCCGTACCAGATGGTGCCGGCTTTCTTTTGTATCCAAGGAATCACATAGTAGTCCAGACCGAATGCTCGACCAGATCCATTCATTAATGCGATGGCTACAAAGATAAACCAGATATTTACCCAATAGAACATGCCAGAAAGTGTAAATGATAAAACCAAGCCAATGGTTGCTGCACTTGTTAGCCAAGTGAACAATCCAAAAATCAGAGCCAAAGCAATCGCGATTTCAACGCATGTCATAAACTTCTGAAAGAATAGAGCCATTTCTGTATTAGGTATCATAATTTTCATTATACTTTCGAACCAGCTAGGTGCGTGCTCTAAAATCATCATCGGCTGCTCTCCATAAGCATAGCTTAGACCAAATATCGGTTTCGCAACCTCTTCAACAGCTTCTGAAGCTCCGGAAGTCGGATCTTGAAGCCATGAGAACGGCAGTAGCACCTGATCTCCAAACCAACTCTCCGCCCCTAATATACCAAACGCTTTCTTCAATCCTTCTACTAACCACATGCTACCATAAAACACCCTTAGAGGAACACTCCATAAAACATTTCCGTATCTAGAAAGGTGTCCGCGGAAAATGTTCCGCTTGTTTTTAATATGGAAAAATTCATGAAAGATGTATTGCGTCATATAATAGCCTGAGCGGATATCCAAGAAATACTTCAAATTTACAATATGTTTCATTAAAATGGCAAGAAATCCGCTTAAATGAATTTTGTCAAATAGATAGGCTACACCATAAGTTGATCCTACCGATACCAACGTACCTTGATAATTTGATTCATGTGGATGTTTTTCTCCACCTTCTATTTTAGCTACAATATTTGTTGCTGCTGTGTGTCCTGTTTGTTCCGCCGCCTGAACAATCTGTGGTGTAGGTTTTCCGTTTTCTTCATAGTAAACCAAGTCACCAATGACATACACGTCTTCTAGATCTTTCGCTTCCATATACTCATTCGCAACTAATCTTCCAGCACGTGCTTTTTCAGTTCCAAAATCTTCTATATCTGAATTCGCTTTTACACCGGCTGCCCAGATGAGTGTATGTGTCGCTAGTACTTCATTCGTTTTCAGTTCAACTGAATGCGCCGTAACATTTACAACGGGTGCTTCGGTTAATATGCGTACTTTCTTTTTACGTAAGTATTTTTCTACTTTACTAGAAGAAACTTTAGGAATTGTACTCAGTATTTCCGGAAGTGCTTCAACTACAATTAATTCAATTTCACTTGCATCGATATGATATTTTTCTGCAAGGACAGGTTTCCAATCAACCAGTTCCCCAATCATTTCAATTCCTGTTAAACCAGAACCACAAACAACGAATCTAAGCATAGCTGCTCTTTTTTCTAAATCGCGCTCTCTAGCAGCTAGAGCAACAGTGTCCTCTATATGACGTCTGATACGAACAGCGTCTTCCCATGACCATAGTGTAAAGCCATTTTCTTTAACTCCCGGCGTTCCAAAATCATTCGCTTCTCCACCCATACCGAGTACAAGATAATCATATTTGTATTGACCATTTTCTGTGATTACTGTTTTGTCCTCATGATTAAGCTTAGTAACATTATCCGTAATCAGTTGAACGTTTTTTCTTCTAGAGAATAAGCGTTGTAAATCATACTGGATGGCATCAGGTTCAACTCGTCCTCCAGCAACCTCATGTAGCTCTGTCATATAAGTATGATAGGGATGGCGATCAATCAAGGTAATCGCTACTTGATCATTTTTTTTCAGCTTTTTTGAAAGTAGTTTCGCAGCAGATACACCCGCAAAACCTCCTCCAACAACAACAATATTAATCTGTGGCATAATGGTATACTCCTTTTAGATACTTAATTATTGTGAATAAATTTCAATTTTAATTGATAATCATTTCACAAAACTATTTATGCATTTATTATAACGAAAGCGAGACAATATGTCTATAAGATCTTTAAAATCTTTTTATATTAGGCATTTACGTTACTATCGTACGATTTAACAAATAAAACACTAACTCTATAATTATTGTTTGTGAACTTATAGACAAATCAATTTCAGTGTTGTATACTACACTTGTTAAATACTTATCAAGAGAAATCTTCTTTTGATTATCATACTTATTATGGAGGGAATACCATGTTTATCAAAAAAGGCATCATATTCGCAGCAACATTATTTGCTTCAACAATCGTATTAACAGCTTGTGGGAATTCAGATGATTCAGCATCTAGCGCTAATGAAGGTACAACAGAAGAATCAACTTCTGCTGAACTACAAGATGGCACTTATTCTTTAAAGGAAACAAACTTTGACGAAAACGGCTGGCGCGTCCTGTTTGATCTAACTGTCAGTGATGGCAAAATCACAGAGTCCGATTACGATTATGAAGATGCAGATGGAAACTTGAAATCTGAAAATGAAGAGTATCAGGAAAATATGTCTGAAAAGGTTGGTGTTGGTCCAGCTGATTATATTCCTCAGTTAAACGGAGAATTGGAAGAGAAACAAGATCCTTCTGAAGTCGATGCTGTTTCTGGTGCGACACACTCTTCCGAAAGCTTTATCAAATATGCCAATCAATTAGTGGACGCTGCTAAAGAAGGCAATACAGATCCTATTGAAGTGAGCAACTAATCTAGGTCTTTCATCCCCTATTATTTTGAATTATAATAGGAAAAGAACCTTACGATAAGCAGACCTTGGATAATCGTCTAAGGTCTGCTTTTTTATTCAGTTTTATTTTTAAAGGAGTTTATATAAATGAAAAAAACTAAGGGGTACACATTATTTTCACTTTCGTGTTGTTTATTATTATTTTTAACAGGTTGCGGGTCATTTGCTTCCTCTGATAGCCGAAACCTTGCAACTACACCTTATGAAGAAACAGAATTTTTAATGGGAACCGTTGTGAGGATCGCTATTTATAATAAAAATTCAGAGGCTGTTTTAGATACAGCTTTTGACCGTATTAAAGAACTTGCAGAATTTATTACAACCGAAGAAGATGGAGAAAGTTCCATGATTTCCAGAATCAATGAGCAAGCTGGTAAAGAACCTGTTGCCATATCAGACGATCTTTATGCCCTCATTAAATCATCTGTTACTTATAGCCAAGAGACAAATGGGAGCTTCGATCTTACGATTGGACCTCTTACGAACTTGTGGAGAATTGGTTATCCAGAAGCACGATTACCTGATCAAGCTGAAATTGATCAAGCTTTGACGCTCGTTGATTACAATAAGGTTATCCTTAATGATCAGGATCAGACCGTCTTTTTAAAAGACCCTGGTATGCGGCTAGATCTTGGCGCTATTGCAAAAGGATTTATTACTGATGAAATTGTCCAGGTCCTAAAAGAAAACGATGTAAACACGGCTATAATCGATTTAGGAGGAAACCTGTTTGTAATGGGCAACAGCCCAAGTGATGAACAAACCGAGTGGCAAGTTGGTATTCAAGATCCTTTTGAAGATCGAGGAACGATTCTTGGTTCTTTGCCGGCTAGCGATGAGTCCATTGTGACATCTGGTGTCTATGAACGTTTCCTTGAAGTTGATGGCAAACAATATGCTCATTTAATGAATCCCGAAACAGGCTATCCTTTTGACAATGAACTAGCTGGAGTCAGTGTCGTTACAAAGGAATCCATTGACGGAGATGGATTATCAACTTCTCTTTTTTCAAAAGGATTGGACGAAGGACTTAATTTTGTTAATCAGCTAGATGGTGTAGATGCCATTTTTGTCACTAAAAATAAAGAGGTTTATGTATCTGATGGATTAAAAGACTTTGATCTTACCAATGATGCGTTTACTCTAATGAACGGAGACGACCAATGACAGCTAGAGTTTTTTTTGATTTAGTAGAAATTAAGACTAAGTTGGCCAGTTTATTTCCATTCATGATTGGTACGTTATTTACAGTTTACTATTTTCACATGTTTGATTTTGTTAACACACTAATTTTTTTCTGTTCCATGCTGATCTTTGATATGACAACAACAGCTATTAATAATCTAATGGATTATCAGAAAGCTAAAGCTGATGGATATAAAAAAGAGGTCAACATCATTGGGCAAGCCCAAATTTCAGAAAAACTCGTTATTACTTTAATCTTTACTATGCTTGCAACTGCTTCTTTGCTAGGTATTCTACTCGTTTTTAGAACTAGTATTTTACTGTTGTTTATGGGCGGCTTATGTTTTTTGATTGGTATCTTTTACACTTTTGGTCCTGTTCCTATTTCTAGAATGCCTTTAGGAGAAGCTGTTTCCGGTATAACAATGGGCTTTGGTATTTTTTTCCTTTCTGTGTTTGTCAATACAGAAAGTGGCCTATTATTGGATTTGATTTATCAGTTTCCCGATTTTAATGTTACGGGAAATAGCTTGTTGTTGATCGTGCTTTTGTTCGTTTCGTTGCCTCTCGTTTTCTTGATTGCGAATATTATGCTGGCAAACAACTTATGTGATCTTGAACAAGACATTTCAAATCACCGCTATACTCTTCCGTATTATATTGGTAAAAAAAGAGGAATCCAGTTATTTAATGTATTGGTTTATGCTAGTTATATTGTCATTGTGGTTGCCGTTTTATCGACACTATTACACCCTATTCTATTACTGATACTATTGACCTTGTTTCCCATCAGAAAAAATTTACAGCAGTTTAATCGAGCTCAGATCAAAGAAAAGACATTTGTTATCGCAATTAAGAATCTTGTTCTATTCTGTGGAGCAGAGACTATTTTACTCGCTATCAGTTTATTTTTATAATGACACAGCACAAAAAGAAGCTAACAGTAATAAAAATACTGTCAGCTTCTTTTTTTACGCTCCTGTTTTTATCTAAAGTGGAATAATGATTTCTTCTTGATCATCTTGTTTTTCATCAGATGATTTTGATTGGATTTCAATAATCAATTTGTGCGGGAGGACCACAACGGTTTCTCCTGGACGACTGATCCAGCCTTTTCTAACACCCAACTGATCTGGACTATTGTCTTCTTTATTCCGAATTCTGGTTCCATCTACCTCGACAATATTGTACTGATCGTCAGATGGATAGAACGTCATCAATTCGTGAGGTGTTTCCTCAGACAATTCTACACTATACACTTCTTCTCCAGCAATCTTAACTGTAGCAATTGTTTTGGCATCTTCATCGATCGTACTTAAATGAACCCCATAGACAATATGTGGAATGAAAGACGCGACAAACAAGCAGACGATAATAACAGCATCTAGTGGTTTCATTTTACTTAAATGAAACCTGATCTTCTCCATCACTTCATTCATCCTTTCTATCCAATGGATCTATGTAAACATTAAAAACACTAGACGCCGTAAATCTCTTGAAGATTTACGGCTTAAAGGTCTAGTGTTTCATCCTGCAATATCGTTTAATTTATTTTTTGAATTTTTTCTCGAATAAAGGGCTGACTGATTTATTTTCGTGGATACGTTTAATCGCGTGTCCCATCAATTCACCAACACTTACCTGAGCGATTTTTTCAATTTTTTGTTCTTCCGGCAAGTTGATTGAGTCCGTAACAACCATTTTCTTAATCGGAGAAGCTTCCAGTCTCTCAATAGCTGGACCTGAAAATACCGCATGTGTTCCACATGCATAAACTTCTTTTGCACCTTGATTGATTAAGGCATCTGCAGCAAGTGTGATTGTGCCTGCTGTGTCCACTAAATCATCAATCAATACTGCAGTTTTACCATTTACATTTCCAACAATATTCATGACTTCAGCTACGTTCGCTTTAGGTCTACGCTTGTCTATGATCGCTATCGGAGATTTAAGGAATTCTGCTAGTTTACGCGCACGAGTTACTCCTCCGTGATCGGGAGATACAACAACTGTGTCCTCTCCACAAAGACCTTTATCTAAGAACCAGTTCGCAAGTAGCGACGCGCCTAGAAGATGATCTACTGGAATATCGAAGAACCCTTGAATCTGAGAAGCATGCAAATCAAGCGTCAAAATGCGGTCTGCACCTGCTTGAGTAATCATATTCGCAACTAGTTTAGCTGTGATTGGTTCACGAGATCTAGCTTTTCTATCTTGTCTTGCATAACCATAATAAGGAATCACGACATTAATCGTTTTAGCACTTGCTCTTCTCAATGCATCGATCATGATCAATACTTCCATTAAATGATCATTAGCAGGAGCGGATGTAGATTGAATCAAGTAGACATGATCACCACGAATACTTTCTTCAATATTGATACGAATCTCTCCATCACTAAATTTCTTGACAGAAACGTCACCTAGTTCAACACCAACGTCTTTTGCAATTTTCTCTGCAAGGGGAACGTTAGAACTCAAAGCAAAAATCTTAAGTTTTGGATCAGAATACAATTCGGACATGTGGGCCTCCAATTTTTCTATGCGTCTATTTTTTCCATCTATAAGTTTATGATGAAGTTTAAGATAAATCAATATTCTTCTTCAATAATAACGCTTTTTTAGAGAGAGTTCTAATCTTTTTGTGGCATTTTTGTAAAATATGACTCTTTTATCGTTTGTCTGGTACGTGCGATTGCTAAAGAATTTTCAGGAACCGTATGTGTAATCGTTGATCCAGCAGCGATATAAGCATTTTTTTCTACAGTAACGGGCGCAATCAAGTTTGCGTTGCATCCTATAAAAGAATTGTCTCCAACAATGACTTTATGCTTTTGTTTTCCATCGTAATTAACAAAGATCGTTCCACATCCAACGTTGATATTTTCACCAAGTTCAGCGTCTCCAACATATGTCAAATGACCAATCTTTGTATTTTTACCAACTGTTGCTTTCTTAATTTCTACAAAGTTCCCGATATGAACAGATTCTTCTAATACAGTTTGCGGTCTCAAATGACTATTCGGTCCGATGTCACTATCATTCCCCATAATAGATTCTTCTAGCATTGAGCTGGTTACTTGGACTCGATCACCAACTGTGCTGTCTACAATAACAGAGTGAGCTCCAATGAATGCTTCGTCCCCAATCGTTGTCTCACCTTTCAAGTAAACACCTGGTTCAATCGTCGTATCTTGACCGATTTGAACATCACTTTCAATATACGTATTAGACGGATCTATAATCGAAACACCGTTACGCATATGTTTTTCGTTGATTCGTTCTTTCATGACTTTATTAGCTTGAGCAAGTGCCACACGGTCATTCACACCTAAAGCTTCGTCCATGTTGGCTAGCTGATACGCTTCAACTAGTTCATCTTGCTTTTTCAGAATTTCAATAACATCAGGAAGATAATACTCCCCCTGCACATTTTCATTTTTGACCATTTCCAACGCTTTAAAAAGCGCTTTGTTGTCGAAGCAATACGTACCTGTGTTGATTTCTTTTACTTTTGCTTCTTCATCTGTGGCATCTTTTTGCTCTACAATTTTCGTAACGCCTTCTTCTTCCGTACGAATGACACGACCGTACCCAAAAGGATTTTCTGCATAAGCTGTCAGCACTGTTGCTTTTGCCTGTTCTTTTTCGTGGAATTCTATTAGTCCTTCCAGCGTTTCAGCTGTAAGAAGAGGTGTATCTCCACAGATAACGAGTGTCGTACCTTCTTTATCTTTTAAGACAGAAGAAGCTTGTTTTACTGCATGAGCCGTTCCTAATTGTTCTTCCTGAAGCACATAGGCGCTTTTGTCTCCAAGATAATCTTGAACGGTTTCAGCTCCTACACCAGAAACGGTAACGATTTGGTCCATTCCAACGATCTGTGCTTGATCTACAACGTGTCCTACCATCGGTTTACCCATTACCGGGTGCATCACTTTATATAATTTTGATTTCATACGCGTGCCTTGTCCAGCGGCTAATATAACTGCATAACGATTACTCACAATCATTCTCCCATTCTACTATTCTGTTATTACTTGAACTATTTTTGTCCTCATATTTTACATTTATGTTTTATTACTTTAAAAGCTGTTTCACTAAAAACTTCAAAAATTTTGTTTTGAATACTGAATCTATCATACTTTACCTAACGATCCTTTTCAAGTTACGGAGTTGTTTCGTTTGTTTGAAAAGGGGAAGTTTTTTATACTGTAGTTATAGGACTTGACATATTTTAGTCACAATTAAGTGTTTTAGAGAATATTTCTCATTTTCTATTAAAATTTATAACTTACAATAGGAGGAAAATTCGTATGAAAAAAAATCAAACCGTTATTGGAAGCTACAAAACTGAAAAGGAAGTTATCAAAGTCGTCACCCGTTTAATGAGCGAAGGCTATTTGAAAGATGAAATCACATTATTCGCTAATCAAAAAAGAAGTGACTCCCTTAAAAATCCTGAGCATTTAGATGTAGCTGAGCCAGATATCAATGGCAATGATGCAGACCACGGAAATGAAAAATCTTTCTGGGATTCTATTAAAGATGCCTTTAAAGTAAGAGAAGATCACCATTTTGATGATCCCAATTACACAACTGAAGATGATTTGCTCCATCATTATAGAGATAATCTATCTTCAGGTGAGATTATTGTTGTTGTGAACAACTTCAAAGGACAAGGTTCTGATTCTTCAGCTGATCAGTCAGATTCTTCAGACGAAGTTCAAGACCTTTCACAAGCAACCGGAGCTATGGGTTCTATTGCTGGGTTTCCTGAAGAAGGTGCTGTCCAGGGGATGACTGATGGCGGACAACCACCTTTAGAGCCAGAACAATCTGAAGGTACCCCTCCAGAACTTGAGGATACAACGGCTCAAGCTGATGTAGACGACACTCAGAACAAAAGAGAAAAACGCATAAACGACGAACTCTAAAGCATATAAAAAAAGCTATGGAATAGCTCCATAGCTTTTTTGTCGTTTATAATGATGTCAAAAAGTTCCCCGGGACAACCTGTATCGTTCTATCTTCAACGTCTACACTCTTAACCTTAAGCAGTGCTGTATAGTTATCAATAGAACGCACCCCTTGATAAATATTTTCTGCAATTACAGTAGCTCCTACTAGTTCTGCATCGAATTCTTCTATCAAACTCTTCATGCCGTTCACTGTTCCTCCACCTTTAAGGAAATCGTCTACAATTAAGACTCTAGATCCCCTCTTAAGACTACGACGAGAGAGTTCCATCTTCTCCACTCTCTGTGAAGAAGATCCTGATACATAATTGATACTCACAGTGGATCCTTCTGTTACTTTTGAATCTCTACGGACAATCACAAAAGGTACATTTAGATAAGTCGCAACAGCTTGTGCAATCGGCACACCCTTAGTTGCAACAGTCATCACTGCATCGATTTTCTTATCCATATAAAACGACGCAATTACTCGTCCAATCTTTCTTAACCAGTCTGGCTGGCCAAGCATATCCGATAAGTAAACATATCCGCCCGGCAATAATCGTTCCGAATGATTTAGTTCTGCAGACAATTCCTCAATGAACGCTTCAATATCTTCTCTTTTCATTTTTGGTATGTATCTTGCACCACCAGCAGCTCCTGGAACTGTTTCGAGAATGCCGATACCTCTTTCTAAAAAGGTCTTTTTAACAATCGTCAAATCTTCACTTATACTCGATTTTGCAGACTCATATCTTTTTGAGAAAAACGTAAGCGATACTAACGTATGCGGATGCTCTAGCAAGTAATTGGTGATATCGATCAGTCTTTCACTTCTTTTTATCTTCAAACACGTACACCTCTTTTATTTAACGTACATTCAATTTCTACATTATCTATTCTACATCTTATTGTGTTAAAAACCTAGTTAATTCTTTGACATTTTTAGTAATTGTTCGGAAATTTAAAAAACAGTGCGCTTCACTACTGATTGACTCAATAGATAAAGCGCGCTGTTCTATTAAATTTATTTTGTTTCGATTTCAATCAGTAGATCATTCGTCTCGATTTGATCTCCCTCAGCCACGTATAAGTGTTCTATCGTACCTGAAATGCCTGATCGAATGGTTGTTTCCATTTTCATAGATTCGGTAATAATCACAGGTTCGCCTTTTTCGACTTTATCCCCACGACTGACCAATATCTGTAATACAGATCCAGGCATCGTTGCGCCAATATGACCTTTATCTGATAGTTCTGCTTTTTTGCGTACTGCTTTTGTATTAGTAATACTCTTATCTTTGATTTCTACTTGTCTGCCTTGACCATTCAATTCGAAATACAAGACTCTATTTCCTTCAGAATCCGGATCACCAATCTGATTCAACTTGATAATCAGTGTTTTACCTTTTTGGATACTAATTTCAATCTGTTCACCGGTTCTCATACCGTAGAAGAAGGAAGCTGTATCAAATTTTGTGATATCTCCATAAGTGTTCTGGAAAAAGATAAAATCTTTGAATACTTGTGGGTACATCGCATAGCTCAACATTTCTTCGATACTCGGTTCTCTTTCGAGGAAAACAGCCATTTCTTCTTTCAGTGCATTGAAATCTAGCGGCTCTCTATGATCCCCAGGACGCCCTTCAATGGGCTTTTGGCCATTCAGAATGATCTTCTGTAGTTCTTCAGGGAAACCACCTTCTGGTCTACCTAATTCTCCTTTAAAGAAGCTAACGACCGATTGTGGGTAGTTTAAACTGTTCCCTTTGTTGAAAATATCTTCTTCAGATAAATCATTTTGCACCATAAACAACGCCATATCTCCAACAACCTTAGAAGAAGGTGTCACTTTAACAATATCACCAAACATGTCGTTAACTACAGCATACATAGCCTTCAGATCGTCCCATCTATCTTCTAGACCAACGCCTTTTGCTTGTTGCTTCAAGTTTGTATACTGACCACCAGGCATTTGGTGTTTGTAAACTTCCGTTGAAGCTGCTGGCATTTTTTCTTCAAATACAGCATAAGATTTCCGGACATCTTCAAAGTATCTGTTAATATATTCAACGTTTTGGATATTAATTTCAGGCGCACGAGCTGTGTTCTCTAAAGCGTAATACAAACTGCCCATACTTGGTTGGCTTGTTTTTCCACTTAAAGCGCTTTGAGCCACGTCCACGATATCGACCCCAGCACGTATAGCTGCACCATAGGTATAGACGCCGTTTCCACTTGTATCGTGCATGTGCAAGTGAATCGGTACATCAACCGTTTCTTTTAGTTCCGAAATCAAACGATAGGCAGCATGTGGTTTTAGTAGTCCAGCCATATCTTTGATTGCGATAATATGGGCACCAACTTGCTCAAGTTCTTTTGCCATTTTCTTATAATAGTCCATCGTGTATTTTGTCTGTGATGGATCATTTAGATCTCCTGTGTAGCAAATCGTTGCTTCAGCAATCTTGTTGTTATCCCGGACATACTGAATACTTTTTTCCATCTGTGGAATCCAGTTCAAACTATCAAAAATTCTGAATACATCAATTCCGTTTTGTGCAGACACCTGAATAAACTTCTCCAAAACGTTGTCTGGATAGTTTTCGTAACCTACACCATTTGATCCTCTAAATAACATTTGGAATAAGGTATTTGGCATTTTCTTTCTAAGTTTGCTTAGTCTTTCCCATGGATCTTCATTCAAGAATCGATAAGCAACATCAAATGTCGCCCCGCCCCACATTTCAAGAGAGAATAATTCAGGAATCCCTTGTTCCATTTTATCTGCGATCTGAAGCATATCTTTTGTTCTCATTCGAGTTGCTAACAGACTTTGGTGCGCATCTCTGAATGTTGTATCTGTCAGTAAAACAGCATCCTTCTCATGAATCCATTTAGTAACGGCTTCAGGCCCTTGCTGATCAAGCAACGTTTTAGGTCTGATGATATCTTTTTCTGGAAGAATCAATTTCCCTGGCATTCTTGACGGTTTCAATGGTTCTTTATCTACCTTACCAATACCTGGAAATCCATTAACGGTAACGTTCCCGATATATTGTAGGGTTTTATTCCCTCTATCTTGTGTTTTAGGGAAAATATACAGTTCTGGTGTTTTATCAATAAAAGTTGTCGAAGCATTACCCGATATAAAATCTGGGTGTTTGACTACGTTAGCCAAGAAAGGAATATTCGTCTTGACTCCTCTGATACGGAATTCTTTCAAGACTCTTCCCATTTTCTGAACAGCACCAGCAAAATCCGTTGCATGAACAGATGCTTTAACAAGTAAAGAATCAAAGAACGGTGTGATCACTGAGCCTTGGAAGCCGTTTCCTGAATCTAAACGTACTCCAAAACCACCCGGAGAGCGGTACGTGTTGATTTTTCCTGTATCAGGATAAAATTGATTCAATGGATCTTCTGTAGTGATACGACATTGAATCGCCGCGCCAATCAATTTAATATCCTCTTGATGCGGAATCCCGACTTCTTTATGAAGATCCTTGCCTTGGGCAATTAAAATTTGTGATTGTACTATATCTATACCTGTAATCATTTCTGATATGGTATGTTCTACCTGAACTCTCGGGTTCACTTCGATGAAGAAGAAGTTCTCTCCTTCAAGTAGAAACTCAACAGTTCCTGCATTCACGTAATCTACATGTTTCATCAGTTTGACCGCTGTCTGACAGAGTTCTTCTCTGACTTCATCCGACAATGTAACACACGGTGCAACTTCTACAACTTTCTGGTGACGTCGTTGGACAGAGCAATCTCTTTCAAATAAATGAACAAGATTGCCATGGGTATCTCCAAGGATCTGTACTTCAATATGTTTAGGGTTTTGGATATAACGTTCAACGTAGATATCTCCACGACCAAAAGCAGCAATTGCCTCACTTTGAGCCCTCTTAAATCCATCAATTGCCTCTTCTTCGTTAAATGCCACACGCATACCACGTCCACCACCACCAAGAGCAGCCTTCATGATAATTGGATAGCCGTGCGTGTTCGCAAATTCCACAACTTCATCGACTGTATGAATAGCATCTTCAGTACCTGGTATTGTTGGAATACCTGCTTCTAATGCTACTTTTTTCGCTTTTAATTTATCTCCAAATACATCTAATTGATTCGTAGTGGGGCCAATGAATGTGATGCCTTCTTCTTGGCATCGCTTGGCAAAGTCCAAATTTTCTGATAAGAATCCATAACCTGGGTGAACAGCATCCGCACCAGCATCTTTAGCAATACGGATAAGGTCTTCTATATCTAGATAAGCATCTATTGGCTTTTTACCCTTTCCAACCAAGTAAGCTTCATCTGCTTTAAAACGATGAACACTTTTTTCATCTTCTTGAGCATATACACCTACTGTATCGATTCCTAATTCAGTCAAAGCCCGAAAAATTCGAATCGCTATTTCGCCTCTATTTGCTACGAGTACCTTTTCCAATTCCTTCACCTCTTACTCATTATTTCAAAACTATAACTCATGATTATCTTACCATTTTACCAGACATTTCTACATTTGGTATCAAAAACTTTTTGTTTTTTCTCTTTCAAAACCATTCGTTAAGACAGAATAAAAAAACAAGTTTTATTATTTGTTTAATTTAAAAATTAGATATAAGATAATTCTATCTTAAAAAAAGGAGGAAATACAATGAAACATTTGAAAGCTATCGTCATTAAATCAGTTGCGATTATTCTGATTTCATGGATTATTTTATCATTAATCTGGAATATCCCGCTTATGCATGCTGTAATTGGTGGTGCGATTGTTTCCGTAATGATTTATGTTATTGGAGACCTTTTAGTTTTAAGAAAAATTGGTAATATCGTTGCTACTGTTGTGGACATGGGTGGTGCCCTTGCAATTCTTTGGGGTTATCTATACCTTGCTTTAGGGGAAAGTTATTTCCTTGAAAGTCTAGTTGCTTCTGCTGGTATCGCAATCTTTGAATGGTTCTTTCACTCATGGTTGCTTAAGAGTCATGTTGTACCCGATGAACGTTCAATGAAATAAGTATAATCAGTTTAAAACAAAAAAAGACTAGCCTGTTATTGGTGCTTAAGCACTTCTAACTAAACTAGTCTTTTTCTTTTTTACTTCTCTACAAACTGAATCCCCGCGTAGGTATTCCCTAGCGATTTTTTAACCCATCTGACTTCTCCTATTTTCCCTATGATATTATTCTCAGGTGCATCTAAAAGAATACGGTCTTCTTTTTTAAGTTTTGCTTTTGTTTTGATTTGTGCGCCTTCTTCACTAAGGTCAACAACAGAGACTGAATATTTCAAATGCTGATATGTTAACAAACCATTTGTCTTGATTTTTTCTCGAAGGACCATCCGTGATTTGGAAGCCGGAGCTTTTTTCGATTGTTTGAAAAATCCAAGAGCTGTTGGTAAGAGCCCCGCTTTTTTGTAACTTTTTTCTCCAATATTACTTTTTGGATTGCTATAAATTGTCTGAATGACAAAACGATATTGTTCTTTATCCAAGGACTTGAATTGGATGCCTAGTTCCGTTTTACCGTCCTTGTTCTTATCCACCCAGCGTACTTCTGCGTTCAGTGCCGGGCCACCTTCCACAACAAAATCTACTGTGGACAGTTTTTCTTTGATTGCGTAAGTATCAATAGATAATCGTGCTCCATACTCGCTTAAATCCTCTATATTCGCTTGGATTCTCTGGTCTTTATCTGTAATGTTAGCTCCCTTAGTAATAACGAATCGTTCCGCTGTCCGGTAACGAGGGCGCTCAAAGAAAATCATAATCACTAGCAGTACTCCAGCTAGGTTATACAGCACCCAGAATAAGTTGATATAAACACTGTCTACTTGAAGATCTACAAGTTCTGGTGCAACTAAAGCTAGTATGACCCTGAAGATACCGATAACCGATAGAACAGCAAGAACAATATGGAACCAGCTGGATCTCCATAAAAATTGGCGCTCGTTCGTTTGAATGCCTTTTCTAGTCACATTGAACTTCCCATTCCCTTTCAGGAATATCTCTGAAAGAATTGCCCATGACATCGATGGTGCTAGTGCAGAATCATATACATTCGTCCACATCGTTGTTCGTTTTTTCTCAGAAATCAGATTTGCAAACACTTGAGAAGAAACAAAGGCTGGAACCCAGTATATCAGTAGATCAGTGAAAGTAGCATTGAGTACAACAATTCCAAATACCAAATAAAGAATAGGTGCAATGAGATAAACCAGTTTATAAAGACCAAAGAACCAATAATGAATGCCATCCATATAAAGAAGTTTCTGCATAAAGCTCAGGCCCTTGGTTTTTAGAGGATTCCACTTTCTTATAACCTGTATGTTCCCCCTACACCAACGGTCTCTTTGTTTCAATAAATCTTTGAACGTTTCAGGTGCTAACCCTACTGCGAGAACTTTGTTGACGAATACCGTTTCCCATCCACCGGCTTGAATCAACATTCCAGTCGCCATATCTTCTGTGATGACGCCAGTAGCAAATCCTCCGATTTCCTCCATAGTTTTCCGTCTGAACAATGCGTTACTCCCAATATACATCGTAGCATTGTAAATATCTTTCTTTTCCTCTAACTTCTGCATAAAGAAATCTTGCTCATTATTAATGCGGTCACCTGCAAACAAATTGAACTGGAAAGGATCATCATTATAAAACGCCTGAGGTGCCTGTACAAATCCGACTTTCTCATCCGAAAAATATCCTAGAGTTTCTTGCATGAAATTAGCTCTTGGAATCATATCTGCATCCATTGTTACAATGATTTCTCCAGTTGAAACATCCATGGCATGATTCAAGTTCCCTGCTTTAGCATGCTTATTGTCTTCTCTAGTCACATGACGCACACCTAATTCTTCACATAACACTCTCACATCTTCTCGTTTTCCATCATCACAGACGAGTATTTCATATAAGTCATCCGGATAATCCATTAACTGAGAAGCTACAATCGTTCTCCTAAGTAAATCTACTGGTTCATTATATGTTGCAATCATAATATCTACTGTCGGTAGTGTTTCGAAAGAAGAAAGGAAAACCTTTTTACGTTTGTTCTTTTTCCAGAATAACGTTGAGGTAATTAAACTCTGTATATACCCCATCCATTCTGTAAAGAGTAATGCCAGACCTGCGATGATACTCAAAACCGATATGGTTGGCAAGGTGCTTGTCGTTCTCCAGATAAGGTAAGAAAGCTGGAATCCTAAAAATAATACGATACTGACTCTCAAAACAGTCTGATTTTTCTTTCCAAAAAAGTAACAGCCTGACAAAATCAGTAATACAGTGGCTAGATAGATGATTTGATACGTAGTCATATTTTTCATCCTTTCGCTATATGTTTTACATCACAACGATAATACTTTATTTCTACCCGTCTCTTTCGCTTGGTAAAGTGCTACGTCGGCAAGTTCCACCATATTATCTGTTTGCTTAACAATTTCCGGATAACTCACATAGCCACATGAAATCGTCACCGACAGTTTTGTTTCGTCATCAACAGCAAACCGATGTCTTTCAACCCTACTTCTTATTGTCTCTGCCATTTCTTCTGCTTGTTCTTTTCTAAATAGAGGAAGAATGATGGCAAATTCTTCTCCACCCTTTCTGAATACAGAACCTTTATTTCCAACAACTTCTTCCATAATGCGTGAGATTTCCATCAAGACAAAGTCCCCAGCCGCATGACCATAAGTATCATTGATTCTTTTGAAGTGATCGATATCCAACATAACTAAAGATAACGGTTTACCTTTTTTGTTGGCCAATTCTTCAGAGTACTTCCAGATACTATCAAAATTTCTTACATTCTTTAAACCCGTTAGAAAATCAATCGTCGATTCATTTTCATATTTTCGGTACAAATACTCCGAGGTCCTCATGTAGTTCACTAACAGTATTGAAGACAAACCAGCAATTGACCCCATTACCCAGTAAGTAGGCGTCAGTGCTATTAAAATATTAAAGTCTCTAACAACATAATATAATAATAGTGAAATAACGACGTTGGAATAAATCACCATGTACATTCCACGTACAATGACACTATCTTCTTTTGGTGTAAATTTTTCAATAAAAATATAGCCTATGAATAAGCTAATCAGCATAACAACTGCCGAGTAAGACGATATATTGACACCATAAATAAATCTTATACAGGCTATAAAAATAACCGAAATAAAAGTAGGAACTTTCCCTATAAAAAGAAACATCAGTAAGATAGGGATGAATCTTAAGTCTACCAGCGTTTCCGTTCCTACTCGAATTGAAAAGTGCATCAGCGCCCACCCTAACAAGCCTCCACATAATCCATCGATTACATAAGACTTCCAGGCAGAGTGTGTTTCCTCACGAATACTCCATCTTATTTTCATATACGTAAAAATCAGTGCGATCATGATGTTGATATTAATGAAAAAATCTTCAAACATATCTTTTCTCCTTAATCTACAGTTATTATCTATACTCTCTATCATAACTTTTTAGATTGTAAAAGTCTGGTAAAAATAGATTTAATTATGACATTTTTGTATTCTCTATCTAAAAGAGAATCGTATCATTAAAGCTCTGAATGTACAAAAAATAAATCCCTACTTAGATAAAATCCTAAGCAGAGATTCATTATAAACTCATTCTTTTTATAGTTACTGGTTATTTTACTTCTCTAAACAAAGCTTTTCGTCTTAATTTTGGTGAATATTTTTTTAGTTCTATTCTTTCAGGATTATTACGCTTATTCTTTGTTGTAATATATTGTCTTTCTCCTGTTTCTGTACATTCTAAAGTGATATTTACTCTCATGACTTAACCTCCTATTTTTTTAAACCTCTGCGAATTCTTTTTGCTTCCTTTACGACTTGCAGTCCTCGTCTTGCTGTTTTTTTATTTGGACTTTTCATCATTCTTCTGGCTGTTGCTAAATCTTTTTTTTCGGGCATTTTGATAACTCCTTTCTATACGAATTCTGCCTTGACCATGCATTCTTGAAAAGATTGCTCTATTTCTTTTACAGGTAAATTTTTCCCTATAAACACTAAAACAGATGACCTTTCATATTTTCCCCACTGACTACCATGGGTGAATTCAAGCGCCATATTCACCCCTTGAAAAATGACTTTATGAGGGTCACCATATAAGTGAATAATGCCTTTATAACGTAACATATCCATATTAAATGTCACAATCAGTTCGTTCATCCATTCGTCGAACAGTATTGGATTTAAGGGTCTATCCGCTTGCAAAGATATCGTTACAATTCCGTGAGTATGGGCGTGGTCATGCTCATACTCATTATGATCGTGGTGCTTTTTTGGTGCTTTTTCTAATATATTTGTAGCATTAAACAAATACTTACCAAAAATTGAGTCAAAAGAAATATTCTCAATATCTAAAACATCTATTGTTGATCCGGGATTTATATTATTCAGTTTTCTTCGTAAGTACTTCTCTGTTTCAGAATCTACTTTTTCAGTCTTAGTGAGCCATAACTGATCGGCGAAAGCAATTTGGTCTACTGACTCTTCGTAATGCGCAATTTGGTGGAGAGCATTGGTAGAATCTACTAAAGTCATTACACTATCGATCACAAAATTTTCTTGTAAGAAAGGCATCCGGAAAAAAGTCTGTGCAATTGGCCCAGGTGCTGCCAGACCTGTTGTTTCAATCACAATACGATCAAACTCAATCTCTTTTTCTTCTGAAACTTCTAAAATTGAATGCAGTACATTGGATAAATCTGCCCTTAAAGAACAACATAAACAGCCATTATTCATTTGGAAGATTTCTTCTTCGCTGTTAATAACCAGTTGGTGATCAATACCTATCTCTCCGTACTCATTTACAATGACCGCTATACGCTCAGTATGGTTTTGTTTTAAAAGTTGATTGATTAAAGTGGTTTTACCAGATTCCAAGAATCCAGTGATAATTGTAACAGGTATTTTGTTCATCGAACCCATCCTTTATTTATCCATTACGGTTTATTTATTGGGATGTTTCACTCTACCAACTAGCTTTTTTAACTCCAGGAATTTTGCCTTCGTGAGCATATTTCCTGAAATTGATACGAGACAGTCCAAACTGACGCATATATCCATGCGGACGTCCATCTAGTCTATCGCGGTTTTGAAGTCTTGTAGGGGAAGCATCTCTTGGAAGTAAAGATAGTGCTTCATAGTCGCCTTTTTCTTTTAACTCTTTTCTAAGTGCTCCATATTTCTCAACTGTTCTCTGTTGTTTTTTCAGTTTTTCGATTTTGCTTTTTTTAGCCATTGTATTTTCCCTCCTACTCTAAATCGTAACGTTTACGATTTAAATATTACGCTATTTCTGTCCCTTCGTCAAGTCAATTTATTAATTTTTCTTACATTTATAGGCAAAAAAAAACACCAGCAAGTTGGTGTTCTCTTTTTGCCTATCATTAAATACGCTTAGTATCTGTATATACTCAATATTGAAATTATAATCATCGTTATCGCAATGGCCAACACGATTACATTATAGCTATTGCGAAGATAAATTGCCGTTTTCCATGGAGCTTGGTGGTTTATTGCTGTGCCTGCTAGCAACTTTTTCCTAGTAGACCATAGTTTGTACCAATCAATAGCAAATCCGATACACATGCTAAGCAACATAATCGAAAGTAAAAGTTCTGACCAGTCATTGAAACCCATATCCATCAATTGTTGGGTATCCCAAGACCGATAAAAACTATAGGCAAGTAACGAATTAACTATCAGCGATAGTACTGTTAAAATGCCTTGTTGGAACTCGAATTTTTTCAATGAATCGGCTTGTTCAACTGGATCAGTATGTAATTCTGGAATATCCTCAGATTCTGGGGACGCGTAGATACTGAAGTCTCCATAATGCGTCACTAAATCCCATCCGTTTTGGGCATAGAATATATCTTGTTCTGCTAAGTACTTTTTTCCACTATTGATATCTAATCGATAACGAATAAACTCTGGTTCATTTTTCTCAAACTTTGCCAATAATAAGCCAAATTTTTTCAAATGTAATCCTTGAGCGGACATATCATACAACCAACTTTCGAACTGCCCCATTTTGTAATAATCTGTCGGTCTAAGTTTATAAACAAATTTCCCCATTTTATTTTCCCCCTTCCAATTCACGCACGGTATCTTCAACCATCGCATTTAACCGATCAAATTCTTTATTCAATGCCTTTCTACCTTCTTTAGTTAATTTATACGTTTTTTTTGTACTTTCTTTCTCAATCAATACAATCAATGCATTTTTTTCCATACGAGATAAAATACCATATAGGGTTCCCGGACCCATTTTGATTCTTCCATCAGAAACTTCATTAACTGACTGCATCAACTGGTAGCCGTGGTTCGGTCTTAATAAAGATAATAGTATATAATACATGGCTTCCGTCATTGGTCCATCTTTATAAGCCATCTTGTAAACCTCCTTTTATATTAGTTATTATTATGTCACACGATATACCGCGTGACATAATAATAACCAATATCACTCTACAAGTAAATAAAAGAATCAGCACAGAATTCAATCTGCGCTGATTCTTTATCATTAAATATTGTTTGCTTGAATTCTAGACTTCACTTTATTGAAACTCAATGTCACAATAAATACAGCGATAAAGACTAACGTAACAGTCGCTCCAGGTGGCGTTCCAAATTGATAGGAAGACATTAGTCCAGTAATCATACCAAACACTGAAATTAAGATTCCAATAAGAATGACTCCTGTGAAACTTTTACTTAATCTCATAGAAATCGCTGCCGGCAAAACGATAATTGCGGATACGAGCAATGCTCCAACAATCGGCATGATGATCGCTATCGTGATTCCTGTTAATACATTAAACAAAATAGACATGACTTTAATCGGCAGGCCGGCAGTGAAGGCCGTCTCTTCATCAAAAGTCAGAATGTACATCGGTTTACGAAACACGATGTATAAAATTAATATGACGATCGTTAAAATTAAAAGCATCCAAATCTGTTGCTGACTAATCGTTACGATGGATCCAAAGAGAAACTGATCAATACTCACAGTCCCACCACCATTATTGAGTCCCATTAGGACAAGCGCAACGGCCATACCACCCGACATTAAAATTGCAATTGAGATTTCTGAATAAGATCGATAAATAATTCTCAAGTATTCTAAAAGAATTGCAACTCCTACTACGACTAATAGATTTGTAATTGTTGGATTCACTCCCATAAGCATTCCTAATGCCACACCTGCAAGGGACACGTGTGATAAGGTATCTGCCATCAGTGATTGTCTACGTAAGATTAAAAACAGACCTAGAATCGGAGCAATCAGTGAGATAAGGAATGATGCTTGGAAGGCTCTTTGCATGAATCCATAGAAAAACATCTCCAAGGTGAATCCTCCTTTCTAATCAACTCAATGTGTTTGTCCACGTACTGTTTAAGTTCTTCGTGATCGTGCGTAACCATAAGGACACCTTTACCATGAACTTCACTATTATGTTTTAAGAGTTTGTAGAATTCTTCTCTAGACTCTACATCCATTCCAGTAGTCGGTTCATCCAGTACGAATAAGTCTGGATCGGTTGCAAATATGCGTGCAATAGAAATTCTCTGCTTTTGACCACCCGATAATTCTCCAATTTTTTTATGTCTCATATCCCACATTCCAACAGATTCAAGGGAGCGACGAACATGTTCTTTGTCTTCTTTGTCTAATTTCTTGAACCATCTTCCTCTTGGATAACGACCAGATTGTACTAGTTCAAGAACTGTACTAGGAAACCCTGCATTGAAGGACGCAACTTGTTGTGGAACGTACCCAACGACAAGTTTTGTCCCCCATCTATTTTTTTTAGATAACTGTACGCTCCCTTTCGTTGGTTTCAGTAAACCCAAAATATTTCTGAGCAATGTCGTTTTTGCTGCACCATTTTCTCCTGTCAGCATAACAAATTCGCCAGAGTTTACTTGAAATGAAATATTATCTAATACTGGTTCATTTTCATAATGGAAAGCAAGATTATCTACTTCTATATAATGCATCTTTACACCCTCTCTACAAACGCCTAAGTTCTCTTCGGTATTCTACTTTAATACTCGTGTCAATGCAATACAATACTAATCTAAACGGAACAAAAGGACAAACGCCTTAAAGTCAGTTGACCCAAAGCGTTGCCCTGTTTTGTCTCGTTTTTATTAGTTTATACTTAATTTTAGAGATTCAATATTTTCTCTCATAGCATCAATATATCCTAGATCTTCAGATTGTAGTTCTTCGGATAAACTTTCCAAGTCATGCAGTACAGCTGTTTCTGTTCCTGTTTCTGTTGCTACTGTTTGAGCAATAGAAGACTTTGCACCTTGTTGATAATAAATGACTGGTACATTGTTTTCCTGAACCAAATCACCAATTTCAGCAATTCTTGCTGGACTTGGTTCTACTTCTGTAGACAGCCCACCAATGGCTACCTGTTCCAAGTCGTATCTTTCAGCAATATATCCGAATGCTTGATGTTGAACTACAAACACGCGGTTTTCAGCACCTTCAAACGCCTCTTGAAATTCTTGGTCTAAAGCTTGAAGTTCCGAATTAAAACTCGCTGCATTTTCAGTGTACACTGATTCGCCCTCAGGATCGATTTCAATCAATGCGTCTCTGATTCCGTTAACTTGTTCTTGTACAAATACTGGATCTAACCAGCTATGTGGATCTTCATTTTCGTGGTTATCTACCATTACACTAATCGTTCCTGTGTTTGCAACTTCGTTACCTTCGTCATCAAGTCCAACGCCTTGGATTTCAAAGTTTTCACTTTCAACAGTCGCATCAAATGCTTCTGTTGTTTGGGTTGCGTCAACTGCCCACTCTGCTGATTCGTCTTGACGTGTTGACCATTGCCATTCTGCAATATCTTCTTGTGTTTCTACTTTTAAGGTAACCGCATCTCCAGTGTGATAATGTCCAGCTAATCCAGCAACTTCAAGACCTTCTGAACCACCACTCACTTCGCCGTGTTCATGGTCGTGTGCTTCGCTTTCATTGTGTTCGTGGTCGTCCGCATCGTCTTCTCCATGTTCGTGGTCGTGTACTTCACCCTCATTGTGTTCGTGGTCGTCCGCATCTTCTTCACCATGTTCGTGGTCGTGTGCTTCACCTTCACTGTGATCTTCGCCATGATTATCTACTTCTATCATAAGAGGTTCAGATTCAGCAAACACATCATGGTCGTCTCCAAACAATACTGCTTGAACTTCAAAACTCTCTCCTGGCACTTCGTAAGTCAATTCTGAACCGAATTCATCAGAAATTGTTTCCCATTCTGCGTTTTCATCTTCACGTGTATACCAGTGCCAATGATCTAAAGTAGTCTCTTCTTCTACAGTTGCTGTCAACTCAATACTATCTCCAGTATGATAATGTCCAGAAGCACCTTCAATCGTTACATTTCCGGATTCCTCAGTACCTTTACTGTTCTGGTCTTCAGTATCTAAAACAGCCCCATCAGATGCACTTAGAATCATCAGGTCATCATTGTCAATCGTATCAAATAAACTTTCTGTCCAACTTTCCATACTATCACTACTGTAAACAAATAAATCTGCTTCATTTACTGCTGCGACATCTTGAGCACTTGGCTCGTAATGATGTGCGTCATCTCCACCACCAACCATTAGACGAATGTCTGCACGATCTCCTGCTACTTGTTTAGTGAACTCATACATTGGATAAAAAGATGTAACGATAGATACTTCTGCTTCTTCATTTGTATCTGCATCTGAATTCTGACCAGATCCTTGCGGCGCGCAGGCAAAAAGCGTAGTTGCTGCTGTCAGCCCAATCATTGCCGAAGCTAAACGTTTATGTTTCATATAAAAGTCTCCTTTGACCGTTATCGTTAAAATTCCTTTTTGTTCAAATAGAAAGCCACTTTCAAAACCTTATTGAAAGCAGCTGAATTTTTATCTACTAGTTTTAATAATCGTACACATTACGATTTAAAAGATATCATAGATAGGCACCCTAAGTCAATTTTATATTGAACTCTTTTTAGTGTGCCAACATATCTTGAACAATACCTGCTTCATCTAACTCTGAAGGGTAGTACGTTGGCCAGTGTTCCATCTCTTCTAACAATTCTGAACGGTCATCTCCCCAGTATAAATGATAGTGATGTGCTTTTTCAGAAGAAATATCGTGGTCACTGAATTGAATATATTCAGGCATTTCGTCAGAACCATTCACTTTATTAAAAACGAATCGTACGCCTCGGTTACCTTTTTCGTATGTTAAGATTTCATAACCATCATAATCATAGTCTGCAGTCATTTCTGTTCCGTCTTCTTGATAGAACGTAAAGCTATCTTCGTCAATGACCATGCGATCTACATCTGTAATATACCCTTCTGTGTAATACTCTTTATATTCTTGAGCATTCATTGAATCACTCTTATCTGCTTTAGCTTCAAATACTTCATCCAAAGCGCCTGATTCTAAATAAGGATAAACGGATTGCCAGTCTCCTGCCCAATCTGATAACGGACGATCTCCGACTTCAGCATTATAGAAGAAACCATTATAAATTCTTCTACCCACTTCGTCATTAGCACCGTGATCATCAATCTCAACTTCTACTGCTTCCGATTCAACTAGTAACTCATCATTAGAATCCAAAAGTTCAGCTTTAATCTGTACACCTGATTCTGTTGCTTCTCTTGAAAAAGTATCTGAATTCAGTCCAGCTATAGGTGACCAATCACTCGCTTCAGCATCTTTCATATACCATTGCCAATTGTTTTCATTTGTTTCCGTATCCGTTACAGCCGTTAATTCTATTTCATCCCCTGTATGATAGTGATGCGCTAATCCTTCGATAGCAACTGAACTAGGTGTAGTTGCATTCTCTTCTGTTTGTTCTTCCGCAGGTTCTTCTGTAGAATCTGCACTTGTGCTATCCTGGCATGCCGCCATTAGCATTCCTAAAGACACGATACCAGACATTTTCAAAATCTTATTCATTTATGTACTCATCCTTTTCTATTTTTTAAATCGTAACCATTACGATGTATAACACTATATTATTTTTCAAATCTTGTCAACATTTTTTAGACAAAAAAATTGAACCTCTATTTGAAGTTCAATTTGTAAGTTCTGTCACTTTAAGGTTCTGACTAAATAGACTTCCTTACAGAACCCATTGAGTCCGTTTACAATTCTTTGCGCTTTTGAGCGTTGCTGTGTTAATCCGTATACTGTAGGTCCTGTTCCGCTCATTACTGCTACGTCAGCCCCAAAAGACTCCATTTTTTCTTTTATTCTTTTAATCATCGGATATTTTTTAGCAGAGACTTCTTCTAGAGCGTTACCGGCAAGCTGCACGACTTCTTGATAACGATGAGAATTGATTGCTTCAATCATTTTATGATGGTCGTAAGTTGGAATTGCGGAAAAATCCAGTTCTTCAAAAACCGTCCAACTTGAAATTCCTTTAGGTGGCTTAACCACGATAACCCAGCATTGAGGGAAATCACCGATAAGCTGAATTACTTCTCCTTTACCAGTCGCGTAGGCTGTCTTACCGTAGATACAAAAAGGTACATCTGATCCTAGCTCTTTCCCAATGTCTGATAACTCTTCTAAAGACAGCCTCAAATTCCAGAGTCTATTTAGCCCCCTTAAAGTAGCTGCCGCATCGCTACTTCCACCGCCTAACCCCGCTGCAATAGGTATGTTTTTTTCGATTACAATATGGACGCCTCTTTTAATTCCATAGCGTTCTTTTAGTAAATTTACAGCTTTATAAACTATATTCTTTTTGTTTAAAGGCATATAGGCCGAATTGGAAGATAAAGAAATAATGTCTTCATTCAATTGAGTGAATGTCAGTCTATCGGATAAATCAATCGATGTCATGATCAGTCTCATTTCATGAAAGCCGTCTTTCCTTCTGTCGATCACATTTAAAGTTAAATTTATTTTCGCAGGCGCTTTTTCATTGATTTCCAAGTTCTCCCTCCTTTTTAATATCACGAAAAATCTAATTATCTCTATCTTAAAGGATATGCTCTAGAATTTAAAAAATTTTACTTCAACATATTTGAATCTTTATCTAAAATTCTAACGACACTTGACAACTATGCTATACTAAACACAAATCGTAATAATTACGTTTTAAAGATTAGGAGTGAGTTTTTGGATACTATATTTATCATCGTTTGTATTTTGATCATGTGGCCCATGTTGTTTAGTGTTCCTGTTTTATATGGTAGTAGTTCTAAGAAAGAAAAAACTAGCGATACATTGATTATGACTTCAATTGGTTTATTCGTAGCTTTTCTTGCTTGGGTATCATTTGGATATTTTTTAGTGTTTAATTTAAGTTCGTCTTTATTCGAAGGATTTTTTTCTTATGTTATGGCTTTACAAAGAGGAGACAACGAATTAATACTTGAAGTTGTGTTGCAAGGATGTTTTTTCTTATATGCAGCTGGAATGTTCATTGGTACCCTAATTCATAAAGTGGAATGGAAGTTTTTTGCTTTGTTTATTCCTATATGGTTGCTTGTTGTCTATGTTCCCTCGGCATTCTTGCTATGGAATGAACAAGGGTTTTTAAACCAGATAGGTGCTTTAGATTTCTCAGGAGGACTAGTTGTTCATCTTACAGCCGGTACAACTAGCTTAATTTTATCTAGAACATTTAAAGAGGGTGTTTTAGAAGTACCGGATAGACATTCGAATATGATTATCAACTACATCGCGACTACCCTAATCTGTTTCGGCTGGTTCGGCTTCAATCTTGGTCCTTTAGGTTCAGCAAGTACTTTTTCTGGGCTTATTATTCTAAACACTATCTTAGCTATTTCAGGTGGAATTCTTGGCTACTTAATCATACAAAAATCCTCGCTAACTAGCGAAGATGTCCTTACTGGAATGATTGTGGGATTGGTGACTAGCACTGCACTGGTTGGATACGCTTCTCCTATTATGTTGTTTATCGTGCCGCTCATTAGTGGAGTCGTGACTTGTCATTTACGAAAGCTAACTTATTTTAATGATCCGGTTGATTCATTTGTTTTAAATGGAATAGGTGGAATCATCGGCACTTTAGGACTAATTCTTTTTGCTAATCCATTATTTACTCCTGCTGGCCAAACAGGATTACTACTTGGTGGTCACTTCACCTTTGCCCTGAGCCAAGTGTTCGCTCTTCTAATCATTTTCGCTTTAGCTACTATCGGAGCACAAATTTCTGTTACGCTAACAAATCTCATTTATTCAAGAAAGAAGGTCGTAATTTATGAAAATCAATAAACTCGTGACTATTATCGGTGCCGGCCCCGCTGGTATCGGCACCGCTACTGCTTTGTTGAGACTAGGCATTGAAGACATTCAAGTTATTGATAAAGGTGAAATTGGTCAATCATTCTTAGATTGGAATACGAAAACAAGATTTATATCTCCATCGTTCAACACAAATGGGTTTGGGTTCCCCGATATGAATGCCATTACTCCAGATACTTCTCCAGGTTACTATGCAGATTCAGAACATCTTTCTGGAGAATCTTATGCGGAATACCTTACAGAAGTTGCTCAATACTTTAACGTCCCAGTTTCGACAAATGAAATGATAGAAAAAATTGAGAAACAAGAGAATGGTTACATCGTTTACGGCGAATTTAACACCTACCATTCTACTTATCTGATTACAGCGTTAGGGGATGTTTCTTACCCTGATCAAAAAAATATATCTGGGTATGAATATGGATTACGGTACACAGAACTAGGAGACTATACTCGTTTTGCTGACCAAGAAGAGGTTGCTATTATCGGAGGAAATGAATCTGGTTTTGATGCTGCAATTCAATTGGCTAAAATGAATATTAAATCAACTATTTACACAAGCAATGCAGGAATTGATTCCGAGTCTTCAGATCCAAGCCAATCTCTGTCTCTTTACACGAGAGAACGTTACCGAGAAGTAGCTGACTTCATTACTATCTATACTGACATTCGAATTAAAGAGATTACTACTGTTAAAAATCAGTATATTTTAATATCTGAAGAAGATGAAACTTTCTCTATTCCAAGTAAGCCCATCATCGCCACAGGTTTTTCAAACGTTCAATCACCCTTGATTGAAAACTTGTTTGATATCGATGAGGACCGTGCAGTGTTAAATTTATATGATGAGTCAACGATTTCTAAAAACTTATTCATGGTCGGTTCTCAGGTTGAACACGATGGCGTTATCCTTTGTTTCATCTACAAGTATCGCCAGCGATTTGCCTATATCGCCAACGAGATTGCTCGCAGAGCTTCTCTTCCTGTTAATCCTTTAGCTTTACAACTTTACAAAGATTATCAAATGTTTTTGGAAGACCTGTCTTGCTGTGACACAGATTGCGCATGCTAAATGATTCTTTCCAATGAAATTTTATTAAAGACTCTCTTTGTATCCATTCGTTCTCAATACCATTTGTTTCTGATAAACTAGAAACTAAGAAGATGAAGGAGCTGGATGATATGAATCGTGGTCTATTACATCACCTGGAACTGTATGTATCGAACTTGGAACAATCCGTTCAATTTTGGGGCTGGCTACTAGAGGATTTGGGGTATTCACCCTATCAGAAATGGGCACAAGGACAAAGCTGGAAGCTAGCAGATACTTATCTCGTTTTTATACAAGTAGAAGAACGGTTTTTAGATGTTCCTTACCATAGGTGCCGAGTAGGACTAAACCACTTAGCTTTTCATGCTCAATCAACAGAACATGTTGATCAACTTACACAAAAATTAAAAGAAAAGCAGATACCTGTTCTTTATTCGAAAACACACCCATTCGCAGGAGGGGAATCACATTACGCTGTTTATTTTGAAGATCCCGATAGAATAAAAGTTGAACTTGTAGCACCATAAAGAAAAGCCATCCGATTTCAGGATAATCCCCTGAAATCGGATGGCTTTATGTTAGTTGAGATATGTACGAGTTGCAGCTTAGCTTATAAAAAAAGCAAGTCAAAAATGAGACTTACTTTCATCAAACTAATTCACTTTAAAGTTCGCTACCTAAAAATTCTAGTTCAACTGTCTGTGTTAAAACATCGGCATAACTATATGAAACACGTTCATAAGCATTTTCTTCTTTGTTTAATTCAACAATGAACACGGCAGGAAATGTGTCTGTCAGTATTCCTTTGCGTTCCGTCGTCTTTTTCCGTCCGGCTTGAGCTGTCAATTTAATTTCTTTCCCTAATTGACCGTCAAGATTTTGCTTTATACTTGCTATAGTAATTGGCATAATCGACTCACCTCACAAAGTTATAAACGTAGTATACCACATAAACACGAAAATTAAAAGAACATTTGAAAATAAAGACCAAATTCAAATTATACGTTACAAAATGACAAATCTTTAATAATCTAACTACCTTGTCATTTTGACTATGTCTAATCTCTTTTTCCCCTCCAATTATTCCGTATTATTTTAGCATGGACTATTACTATATATTTCTTTTCTTCATTTCATAAACGATCTATTTCCTTGTTATATAGACAATTTACGATAATCTTATACTCTTTACTTAAACTTTACAGTTACCTTTATAACGTTCTCTAGTTAATATGGTCGGTTTAAATTTAGTAGTCTTTACTTCTTATTATTTGACTTTTTTATTATACTAAGCTTTGATTTTCGTACTAAGCTTCTATTCAACTTCTTATTTATTTCGATTGAAATCAAGAAATCCGAACATTCTTTATTCAAATCATACGAAAAACCCTTTCGTTCCGTTCGTTCGTATATAATCAACAAAAAATACCCACCCCGCTATTAGACAACGCTGCCTAGATAGTGAGATGAGTATATGTGATTAATTCTTTTGATTGTTTTGCATAACTAGATTCTGTTCAACGAGCGCATCAGCAAGCTTTCCAAATTCTTTTAATGATAATGTTTCTCCTCTTCTTTTAGGATCAATTCCAGCTTGGTCCAACGCGACTTGAAGTTTTTCCTTTATTTCCGGTTCTTTCCCGTAAGCTACTTGAAGATTATTCCATAAGGTTTTTCTTCTTTGAACAAAAGCGGAACGAGCTACTTGGAAAAAGACGGTTTCGTCTTTCACAATAACTTCTGCATCTTTTTTGCGCGTCAGTTTAATGACTGCTGACTCTACATTTGGCTGAGGAGTAAACACTGTTTTAGGTACGATAAGCGCTACTTCTGCATCCATATAATATTGAACAGCAATTGAAAGCGAGCCATAAGCTTTTGTTCCTGGACTTGCGGATAAACGATTTGCTACTTCTTTTTGCATCATCAGGACTAGACCATCGATTGGCAATGATGATTCTAAAAAATTCATGATAATCGGTGTAGTGATGTAATAAGGTAAATTAGCAATTACGACCACTTTTTCTGCATCTTTTAAATATTCTTCTTGAAAGATTTTCAAATCTACTTTCAAAATATCTTGATTAATCACTTTGATATTTGAATATGGAGACAACGTATCTTTCAGAACTGGAAGCAGACGATGATCAATCTCAAAAGCGATGACTTCTTTTGCTTGCTTAGCAATTTGTTCAGTCAGAGCGCCAATCCCAGGTCCTATCTCTATTACAGTTGTACGTTCATCAACTTCACCAGCGTGGACAATTTTTTCCAAAATATTCGTATCAACAATAAAGTTTTGTCCGAGACTTTTCTTGGCAGCTAAACGGTATTTATCCAGTATCGCCTTTGTTCTAGCGGGTGTGGCAATTTCTTTATATTCCTCCATTTGCTTCCTCCTTTCGTATTTTCATCAGTGTTTTTTCGACTTCTTCCTGAGTAATACCAAACATGTTCAACCTTTTTTCTAGCTGTTTACCATTAGTATACCCAATTCTTAATTCGTTGCCCAATTTAATTCTGAGCTCTTTGGAGTTTGGTTTTCCAATCAGACCTTCGCTTAAAAGAAATTTCTTATCAATAGCTGGGAGCTTATCTATACGTTCACCATATAATCCATCTAGTGCTTTTTGGATGGTTTCAACGGACGCATGCTCAATGCCCAAGCTACCTTTTTTGTTTGGCCGAGCTTCATCCCGGTTCAAAAAAGCATGCTTTACGCCAGGTATTTTCCTAGAAATGATCTTGCGAATTTTTTCTCCTGGCACGTCAGGATCTGTAAAGACAATGACGCCTCGCGTCTCTTGTGCAAGCGCGATCCTCTCCAAGATTTCTTCATTTATAGCAGACCCATTCGTTTCGATCGTATCCGCATTAACGGCTAGTTGAATTCTTTTCGTATCATCTCTTCCTTCAACGACGATCATTTCTTTTATTTTTTTCAACTCACGACTCCTGTCTTAAGTCAGTCTGAACAGCTTATCAGCATTCTTCGTGGTTTGAGTAGCAACTTCTTCAATCGAACAGTCTCTCAAGCGCGCAATTTCTTCTGCAACGAACCTTACGTAACTCGGTTCATTTCGCTTTCCGCGATGAGGCATCGGCGTTAGATAAGGCGCATCTGTCTCAATCAGTAATCGATCAAACGGCACTGCTTGAGCAACCTCTTTTACTTCAGGCGCATTCTTAAACGTTACAACCCCACTTAAGGAAATGTGCATCCCTAAATCAAGGAATTTTTCCATCCAATACGTATCGACGTTAAAACTATGCATGATTCCACCAATATCCTGAATCTGTGCTTCTTTTAAAATGTTATAGGTATCTTCCGTCGCATCACGATTATGAATACTAATGGGTAAATTTAATTCTTTAGCGACTTTGATTTGTCTCTTAAAGGCTTCGTGTTGAGATTTTTTTGAAGCGGTATCCCAGTAATAATCCAGTCCCATCTCACCCATCGCAACGACTTTCGGAAGCTGCAACTGCTCAATCAGTTTTTCTTCAACTTGATCTGTATACGTTTCGGAGTCTGTCGGATGCCAGCCAACGATTGAATAAACCCCTTCGTGATCCCGGCTAAGCTGTAATGCTTTTTCAATTGTTGGCGTATCAAATCCTACGATAGCCATCTTTTTAACATTCTGTTTTCTAGCTTCTTCAATCAGTTCAGCTTCTTCGCCTTTGAACTTGTCGACATTCAGATGTGTATGTGTATCAAAAAACATATAAACCAGTTTCCTTTCTTTTCTTATTCTATAACCAGTCAAAACGAAAGAGCCAGGACGATCCCCAGCTCTTTACTGATTACATTTAATCGTTTTTTCACCTTATGCTACGATTGATCCATTAGGCATATGAGCAGGTGCTTCAACAATCGTCAAATTCCCTTTTTCATCTTCTGCAGAAAGAATCATACCCTGACTAATTTCTCCACGCATTTTGCGTGGTTTAAGATTCGCAACAATCACAACTTTTTTGCCAATCAATTGATCGAATTCTGGATAATATTCTGCAATACCTGAAAGAATCTGGCGGTGTCCACCTTCATCATTTGCATCTAGTCGGAACTTCAGTAATTTGTCTGCATTCTCAACTCTTTCACAAGAAATGATTTCAGCTACTTTTAGTTCCACTTTATCAAACACATCGTATTTGATTTCTTTTTCTTTGACTGAAGATAGTTGAACCTCTTCTGGATTCCAGTCGTCTTCTTCCTCTTGAACTGGGCTTGTAGAAGTCATTGCCTCTTGTATAGCTGCAATTTCTTCCTCTTTGTCTAGTCTTGGAAAAATTGGTTCGCCTTTTTTAACAACAGAAGTATTTTCAGGGAATTGCCCGAATACAACTGTTTCCCAAGCAGTACTTTGCTCAGTGATACCTAATTGTTCAAAGATTCTAGCAGGTGTTTCAACGAGCACCGGCTGAAGTAAAATACCAACGATTCTTAGGCTTTCAGCCAAATGAACCATCACACTAGCTAAATCTTCTCTACTGGATTCTTCTTTTGCAAGTACCCACGGCTGTGTCTCATCAATATATTTATTTGTACGAGAAATCAAAGTCCACACTGAAGATAATGCCGAACTAAATTGCATCGTATTCATGTGTTCATTGTATGCTTTTATCGATTCGGTAGCAGTCTGACGTAATGTTTCATCAAATACTGTTACATCGCCTTTATATTCAGGAACTTGACCGTCAAAATATTTGTTGATCATCGCTACCGTACGGTTCAATAGATTCCCAAGGTCATTCGCCAAGTCAAAGTTCATACGGTTAACGAATTCTTCTGGAGTGAAAATGCCGTCACTTCCGAACGTGACTTCACGCATTAGATAATATCTCAAAGCATCCAAACCATAACGTTCAACAAGGAATTCCGGATAAACGACATTTCCTTTAGATTTGGACATTTTTCCATCTTTCATCAATAACCAGCCGTGTGCGAAGATTTGTTTCGGTAATGGCAAGTCAAGAGCCATCAACATGATTGGCCAATAAATGGTATGGAAACGAACGATTTCCTTACCGACCATATGCACGTCTGCTGGCCAGTATTTTCTGAATTGTTCAGGTTGATTTTCAAACCCACCTAAATCGGGATCATACCCCAGAGCTGTAATATAATTAGATAGTGCATCGATCCATACATAAATCACATGTTCAGGATTCGATTTGATTGGAACGCCCCAATCAAATGTTGTACGAGATACAGCTAGATCCTCTAAACCTGGCTTGATAAAATTATTGATCATTTCATTTTTTCTAGATTCTGGAAGAATAAATTCGGGGTGATTTTCGTAGTAATCCAGTAATCGATCCGCGTATTTACTCATCTTAAAGAAATACGATTCTTCTTTTACCCATTCTACTTCGTGTCCACTTGGTGCAATTCCGCCTGTTACATTTCCTACTTCATCGCGATATACTTCTTCGAGCTGTGTTTCTGTAAAGAATTCTTCATCAGAAACAGAGTACCATCCAGCGTAATCTCCTAAATAGATATCGCCTTGTGCAAGAAGTTTTTCAAAAATCTTCGCAACTACTTCTTTGTGCTGTTTATCTGTTGTACGAATAAACTGATCGTTTGAGATCTGAAGTGTTTTCCATAAATCCTGGATACCTTCTGCCATACCATCTACATATTCTTGCGGTGTTTGACCTAGATCTTTTGCTTTTGTTTCGATTTTTTGTCCATGTTCATCTGTTCCGGTTAAATAAAACGTGTCGAATCCTTGTAGTCTCTTATAACGCGCTACAACGTCACATGCAATCGTTGTATAAGCATTACCGATATGCAACTTTCCACTCGGATAATAAATTGGTGTAGTAATGTAAAATGAATTTTCTCCAGACAAATTCGTGTCCTCCTAGATAATTGATACTTATTTATAAAGATGCGCACATCTTATTCGATCGTCTATCATTCTTTAATTGAATACTTGAATAGTATAGCATACAACAACAATAGTTTGAAGACGAGAACCAGAAGCCTGCCTTAGGCTGGTTAGCATATGCGTTTAACTTACAATACATCCTCTTTCCAAGCTGTATTGTATCAAAATCGACGACAAAACATTCAGGCTTGATGTAGTTGACTAACCATTTTTCAAACAAAACCATTGGATAACAAAATAACTGCCCCCATAAACGAGGCAGTTATGCTAGATTTAAGGAATCAAGTTCAGTTTTTTTAGTGCAATTTCAATACCGTCTTCAGAAACATCTTCTGTGATCATATCTGCAACTTGTTTTAGTTCTTTCCAACCATTTCCCATTGAAACGCCTGTTCCAACATGCTGAATCATTTCGAGATCATTCAAACTATCGCCAAAAGCATACGTATCTTGGATATCAATTCCTAGTTCCTGAATGATCCGATCAATTCCTGTAGCTTTAGAAATCCCCGCACTAATCACATCAGCAGTATAATCATTTGACCTTGTAAAGTGAAGTTCCTTGAACTGATTTTTGTAGGCAGTTTCTTCTTTTTTATTTAATTCTAAAAGAACCTGACAAATATCTTTACCTTCAAAGTCTTCTGGTTTCGGTGGTTTTCGAATCAAACGACTAAACAAAGACATCTGGATACGATTTGGAATCAGCTTGCCTATATGTTTCAAGACGCTCAACACAGAGCTCCTTTTGACTAGAGAAATGAAGGAGTTACTATAAATATCTTCTGTTCCACATAGCACAATCCCTTTCCGATCTTGTGCAGCCTTTTCCATTAGACGACTCAACACGTCCTGAGGTAAAGGATTTGTAAATATTGGTACCCCTTCTAAGACAACCAACTGGCCATTCATGGCGATATAGCTGTCGATTTCCAGTTCTTTTCTAACTTCTTCTAACAAGACTGTTGCTCTACCTGTTGCAATAACCGGTAAAATACCTTGTTGTTTTAGAGCTTTTATAGCTCTCTTAGTGGAATCAGGAACGTGATTCTGACTTGATACCAGTGTACCGTCGATATCAAAAAATACAACTTTCTTCATAGACAAACTCGCTTCCCTAAAAAAATTTGTAATACTCTATTTTTATAATCCTTCAAATGGCTCGTAAGGGTTTATTTGTAGAACTTTTCTAGTCTCTATTATACCATTCTCTTCACTTTAATCATACTAAATGAAAA
This sequence comes from Marinilactibacillus sp. XAAS-LB27, assembly GCF_036039175.1. Lineage (NCBI taxonomy): Bacteria > Bacillati > Bacillota > Bacilli > Lactobacillales > Carnobacteriaceae > Marinilactibacillus > Marinilactibacillus sp. XAAS-LB27. The sequence goes on from NZ_JAYXKP010000003.1 coordinate 72,638, forward strand.
AGGGGCTAGAATATTTTCTAGCCCCTTTTTACCACTTACTATTCGTTTATTCTTTCTATTAATCTGTATCTCCTGGATTTGCCCAGATGAGTTCACTCAAAGCTTCAAGTAAATCAGGATCGATATCTAGTGCTAGTAAACCACTGATCACTCTGGCACTATTTCTACTTTTACGTACTGTTGTATAAATTTTCTCTTTTAAATTCGTTGATAACTGTGCTCGGTCTAGAAAACTGAATACTTCTCCAAGCATATCGTTTTTCTTGGCTGAAACGCCTTTGAATCTCACAAAGTACCAAGCATCGATATCTTGTTCCGGAATCTCAATTGTCGTGAATCGACCTTTTTTCGTGACCTTCACATCCACTTTTTGATCTTTTACGTATACTTCTGGTTCGTCATCATATGAGAATCCTACGAAAGTTAAATTGAATTGTCTTTTTTCCGGTAGACAATGTAGATTACCTTCTGGCTGCTGGATCTGGAATATGGACCAGTCGGTATCTTTTTCATGCCATTTCAACGACATCTTCGTTGTACCGTATTCTGTATCTTTTGCAAACCCATCATCTTCGTACATAGAAAAACTACCATCTGCTCCTGCAAAAATTTTGATATCCATGTTTTTAGGATTATCTGTCCCATTTTCACATCTTTGATCCATTGGAACGATTCCGCCGGCTTTAGCAAATACTGGCATAGTTGAAGAAGGTCTATATACATCAAGAACTCTTCCACCTTCGTATACTCTACCGTTAAAGAAATCAATCCACATACCTTCCGGCAACCATGTTTTGACACGGGCTAACCTTAAGTCTCCTTTATTCGGTGACGTGATCGGTGCAACCAGCAATTGCGTACCAAAGTAGTATTGGTTTGGCACATCATATGCCTCATTTTCCCATGGGTGGTGATAGTACATTGGACGTATCAATGGGAAGTTATCTTTATTGGTTAAGACATTCATCGTATACAAATAAGGGATCATTTTATGTCTTAACTGCATGAAATCCGTAACGATTTTTTCGGCTTTCGCACCGTATCTCCAAGGTTCTTTCCCGCTGAATTCACCATCCTGACTGTGAAGTCTGTTAATAGGTGAAAAGACGCCAAACTGAACCCATCGGATAAATAATTCACTATCTTTGACACCGCCGAGATGCCCACCGATATCGTGACTCCACCAATTGTATCCTACATTTGATGCAGTGGATGTAAAGTAAGGCTGAAAATCTAGTGCATCCCATGTTGAAGCCGTGTCTCCAGAAAACCCGATTGGATAACGGTGAGAACCTAGCCCTGCATAGCGTGAAAAGATTAGTGGACGATCGTTTCCTCTTCCATGATCAAGAAAATGATAATGATTTAGCATCCAAAGCGGATCCAACCCTTCCACTTTTGTGACGCTTCCCTGCTGCCAATCTATCCACCAGAAATCAACACCGATTTCTTCGTGGGGATGATGAAGATATTCAAAATAAGCATTTAAAAATTCTGTGTCTGCAATGTCAAAGCTTATTGGCTCATTGTTTTCGACATCCACGTTGAGTTCTTTAGCCATTGGTTCGTACATTTCTTCAAATGGCTGAACACCGTTTGCCGGATGTAAATTCAAAGTTGTTCTCATTCCATGTTTATGGAGCCAGTTCAAAAATTCTTCCGGTTCCGGGAATAATTCTTTGTTCCAAGTGTAACCAGTCCATCCCGATCCATATTCTGGTGGAATATCTGTTACGTGCCAGTCCATATCAAGCACCGCTACAGAAAATGGAATTTTCTTTTCTTCAAATTTTCGAACGAGTTTTTTATAACCAGACTCTGAGTAGGCATAGTAACGACTCCACCAGTTTCCTAAAGCATATCTAGGTAGCATAGGTGTGTGTCCTGTCAATTGGTGATAATCTCTTAGTGTTCCTAAATAATCTCGCCCATACCCTAAGAAATAGATATCCACGATATCTCCGGGTCTCTTTTCAACCCAACCATCATCTGTAAGACGCATTGAGCTACTATCATCAATGATAGAATAACCATTCTTGCTCATCAAACCTTCTTCAAGTTCAATTTCACCATCTGAAAAATCTAAGGTTCTAGCTGTTCCTTTTAGTGTATCTGGTTGATCTCCGAAATACCAACTACTATGGTATAGACTGTAATTACCTAAGGCTTCAATGTGTAAATTATTTTTAGTGAAACCGCCTCGCTCCTTATGAAAATTCAAATGAACATGAGACGTGATAATTTCAATATAATCGTCTGTTTCTTTTAACTTAAATTCAGGTGTTTCAAAATTTCGGTTCAATACTGTCTGAGTAGCAGAATCTTCAAAGTCTGCGCTCGGATCATATTCTACTCGAATCATCGCTGATGTTAATACAGAAAAGCGATAATTCCCCCAAATAATTTGAGATTCCTCGGGAGCCACTGGTTCTACTTCGATTTTAAATGTTTCTTTTCTTTTGGTTACCAAATGATCGTCTTCCTTTCTGCTAATAACTGTTGTAGTTCAGTTTATCATATCTAAAAGTGTGATAGAACTGCTTTGTCTTTTTTCAGTAGAATTGAAGTGATTCTTTTATTGAATGATGAAACTATCTATTTCACTGACATATAAGCTTATCAAACTGAAACTTGTTGACTAATGATTTTCTATAAATTATACTGAACGCTATATAGAATACAAATTGCTATGAATAGGCAAAGTAGTTTGACTGTCACTGTCTCAGGAAGCGAATGGATGCTGAAAATTCGCACACACAGATCGAATGAATTACACCTTGGAGCGAACCTTTGCGGGCGCTACCCAGCGTTATGGGTATGAGTGGAAATAAGTGGAATGGCTTATTTCAATCAGGGTGGTACCACGGCTATGTTCGTCCCGGTAAAAAGTATAGACTTTTTATGGGGATTTTTTTGTGTTCAGATTTTGATTTTTTTATTAAGGGGGTGATTGTACTGAATGACTATGCATATAAAACACATTTCGGCGTTTACGGCGTCTGTATAAAACAGAATGCGTTGCTCTGTATTCTAAAAAACTCTGGTCCTTACCAGTATCGTTATGATTTACCTGGTGGTAGTCAAGAATCTGGCGAAGGGCTAACGGAGACCCTTGTAAGAGAAGTACTTGAAGAAACTGGGCGTAAAGTTTTACAGTATGACTCCCCCAGGATATATGATGCGTTTATTCACTCCGAAAAACTAAATTTCCCTACACATCATGTTTTCGCATTATATACGGTATTGCTTAGCGAAACAGTTGAAGACTTACCAAAATTTGTGGTAGATGGTTTGAATGATTCAGAAGGTGCCTGTTGGATTCCTTTAGAAGAATTGACGACAGAAAACGCTTCTCCACTGATTTTAAAAGCCCTTGAAGAACAAAGAAAAGGACCCTTTTTATTGGATAAAATGCATTTCAGTAATTGGAATGTTCGTACAGCTTTTGAAGACAAAACAACTGACTATAGGAGATGAAGAATGAATATATTAGAAGAACTGGAATGGCGCGGAGCTATTAACCAGCAAACAGATGAAGAAGGTCTAAAGAAATTAACGGATGAAGAAAGTATTGCTTTATACTGCGGAATTGACCCTTCTGGAGATAGCATGCATGTTGGGCATTTGATTCCCTTTATGATCTTGAAAAGATTTCAGCTTGCTGGACATAAACCCGTCATTTTAATTGGCGGTGGTACTGGATCAATCGGTGATCCAAGTGGGCGTAACTCTGAACGTGTCCTTCAAACAATGGACCAAATTGTTGCCAATGCAGAAAAACTTAGTGGACAAATGCGTCAACTATTTGAAGCTGGATCTGAGCACTCAGGTATTAAACTCGTGAACAATTACGATTGGTTGAGTGGTTTGAGCTTTCTTGATTTCCTGAGAGATTTTGGTAAAGAATTCAATATCAATACGATGCTGGCAAAAGATGTTGTAGCGAACCGTATGGATACGGGTATTTCATTTACTGAATTTAGCTACCAAATCATCCAGTCCGTCGACTTTCTACACTTATTTCAGAATGAAGAGGTTAAACTACAGATTGGTGGATCTGACCAATGGGGAAATATTACTGCCGGTCTCGACTTGATTCGTAAAAAAGAAGGCTCTGAAGCGAAAGCCTTTGGCCTAACGATTCCACTACTACTCAAAGCGGACGGCACTAAATTTGGCAAATCAGCAGAAGGTGCCATCTGGCTAGATCCTGAAAAAACAACACCTTACGAATTTTACCAATTCTGGTTCAACCAAGATGACCGTGATATTGTGAAATACCTGAAATACTTTACTTTCTTATCTAAAGAAGACATTGATGCGCTAGCGGAACAGGTAGAAACTGAACCACATAAACGGGCTGCTCAAAAAGCGTTAGCTGAAGAAATGACGACATTTGTTCATGGACAAGGAGCGCTAGACGAGGCTCTTAAAATTTCAAAAGCCCTATTTTCTGGAGAAATTCAAGATCTTACAGCAGATCAAATTGCGACAACCTTTAAGGATGTACCTTCTTCTCAAGCCAAAAAAGGCACGCATAATTTAGTTGAGTTCCTAGTAGATATTACAGGAATCGAACCTTCTCGTCGTCAAGCTCGTGAAGATATTAAAAATGGTGCCATCACAATTAAAGGAGAAAAAATTCAAGATGTTGATTACGAGTTATCTGAAAAAGATAGCTTCGAGAACCAATTTGTAATCGTTCGACGAGGTAAGAAAAAATACTTCTTAGTGAATCTGGAAGATTAAAAAAAACGACTGACTCGTCTATTGTTATCGAGTCAGTCGTTTTTCTTTTAGTTAAAGAATCCTGTTATAGCTTCCCAGATCGAACGGAAGAAATTCCCGATTTGATCAAATAATCCACTTTCTTCAGCTTGCTGGAACGCATCTCCGAATCGGTCACGGATGTTACTAGATAATTGTTCTAGTTGTTCTTTTACTTGCGCCGAATCAATTGCGCCTGTCTGTTGATATTTTTCAAAGAAAGCCAGCAAACGATCCAACTGGTCTTGTGAAATCACATTTTGCAGATTGTTGTTTTCTAATGCATCGTTGATGATTTGCTCAATATCTTCTCTTGTAGCCAGTTCTCCTTGGCGTTCTTTTAAATCTGCTAGTTGCTGTTTGATTTCAACAATTGCCTGATCAAAGCGAGAGGTATCGAAGTCAGATTCAGCGTTGTTTTCCTGTGCAATCTGATTAGTTGTTTCAAGCTCCTCTTGCGCTACTTCCATACGGTCCTGATCTAATTCTTCACCATTCACGTCGAAGGCTTTGTAAATCCCAGTCAAGGCACTTTCACCAGTTACAGGACGAATACTCGCTACCATGATCGTCACATCCTCTACCCCAGCAGTGATGGCTGCATTCGCATACTGTTCTTGTGTAATTTGAGTGATATCATCCGGCGTTTCAATTAGTACCTCTACACCCGAACCTTCATTTTCTCTTTGAACGAGCACAGAAGAAATCATACTTGCTGTATTTCCTGATCCAGTTCCTAAGTATTGCTGCAAATCAGCTCCCGTAACATCCACGCTAGCCACATTATCCATATTATCTATTCTCAAGATATCAGCTGTTTCCTGAACTTGGTCCTGATTCAGCCCACCACCGTAAACAAAAGTTGGTAATCCCCACGCTTCGTTTACTACACTCGTATCGATTCCAGCTGCTTCCACGGGTTGAGCCGTGTTAAAAGCCGCAACAGAAGTCATCGTCGTTAATACTGCTATCGCTTTTAGAAAAGTTCTTTTTAACTGTTTCATCTATTAAGCTTCCTTTCAAAATCACTTTAATTGAATTACTCTATTCTCATTATATCGACTCTGTAGTCTGTTTGCACTGATTTAGGCAAATCTATAACGTTTCTTAAAGTTTCCACTCACTTAAATGATTCTTTTATCCCAATCAATATAAAAAAAGAGCCCTTTCCAAAACATACTTGGAAGGACTCTTCAACTTTTCAATAGCGTTTAAACAAAGGATAATCTTACAGTTGATTCAACGCTTCTTCAATACTTTGATCTCCTGTTGTTACGTCAAATGATTGACGATACGTGCGTTCGTGATCTAATGATTGAGCAATCAGATCCGCCACATCTTTTCTTGGAATCGTTACTGGATCCGTAAATTCGTTCATAGCTCTAGTTAACGAAACTTTACCAATTGCAGGTTCATTTTCAAGCATACCTGGACGAACAATTGTATAGTTCAAGTCACTGTTTAATAAAAATTTGTCTGCATAATGCTTAGCAGCATAATAAGGTTTCATATCTTCATTCCAGTTATCTCTAACATCTGCCTGGAAAGCACTAATCATGATGAACCGTTTGATATTCATATCTTCTGCAGCTTCCATCACTTTCACTGCCCCGTCTAAATCAATCATAACGGTTTTATCTATACCGGTGCTTCCGCCAGATCCAGCTGCGAATACAATAGCGTCAATATTGTCCATTTGTTTCTTGATATCTTGTACTGAACTCTCCAAGTTACCCAGACGTGCTTCGATTCCTTTTTCTTTGAATTTATCTACTTGTTCTTGTTTTCTAACGAATGCAATCGGTGTATGGTTTCCCTCTTCTTTTAACTGTTCAACGAGGTGCGTTCCAATCTGTCCGTTTGCTCCAACAACTAATACTTGCATCAATGATCGCTCCTTCAATTTTTGTCTATACTTACTTTAACAAAGTTAGAAATAAAAACCAATGATTACAACTTATCTCCGTATAAATGTGCGCGAAGTTTTTGATTTTTCTCATCAAAGCGTTTGTTGTGAGAAGAAACTTTTGCTTTTGGTTTTGCATCCGGATCTAGATTTAATTTTATATGGTTGACTGCATTCCCCGCATCATTGAAAGCTCCAGCAATCAGTCTAAGTTTACCGTCGAAGTCCATTGTATCCCCACAAGCATAGAGTCCTTCTATATTGGTAATTCCTTTAGAGTCACCTTTAATTAAATATCCATTATCTACAAGCTCAAGATCTAATTTTTCATTATCGTGAAAGAAATTCGCTTGTCGATCAATCCCAATGTTTACGATGACTTCATCGACAGAAATCTGTTCTTCAATACCAGTCTGATTATGAAATAAAGTAACTGCGGCGACTTTTGTCTGTGTATGATCTGGAATAAGCTTTTTTATTTCTGTATGTGTTTTGATAGTGGTAGAAGACTTCTCCAGTTTGCTCAATTGTGCTTCGTGCGCTTTAAACTGATCGTTTCTATGAATCAAGGTCATCTCTTTTGCTAGAGGTTCAATCTCATTAGCCCAATCGATTGAAGAATTCCCTCCACCAATCATTAAGACTCGTTTTCCCTTGAAGTATTCTAGTTCTTTGATCTGATAATGTACGTTTGTACGTTCAAATTTTATGGCATCTTCTAATGGCAGTTTTTTAGGTTGTGCTATTCCAGTTCCCGTCGCCAGTATCACTTTACGACTAAGAAAGGTTTCCCCTGAAGAACCCGTTGCGACAAATAAATCATCTATTTTCTCTAATTTTACAATCTGTTCATTTAAGTACACTGTTGGATCGAACGTTTTCCCCTGTTCCACCAATTGATCAATCAACTCTCCACCACCAATTGGCGTAATACCGCCCACATCCCAGATCAGTTTCTGTGGATAAAAATTAATCTTCCCACCTAAGCGATCTCTTAACTCTATAATTTGAACAGATAAATCACGCATCCCTGCATAAAATGCTGCGTAAAGTCCTGCTGATCCTCCGCCTATAATCGTAATATCTTTCATTTCAGTTGATTGATTTGTTGTTTCCATCATTCGCAACACCCACCCCTAATTGATAATGATTCTCAATATCAATTATAGAGGTCTTCTTCTTTGTCCACAAGTTATATCCATATAGAAAAAAACAGACCTCTTAAAGGTTGCTTCCGATCTTTAACATCAGAGCATTCCTTAAGGGGACTGTTTTTAGTGACTTAATTGATAACTCAATAGTGTTGGTTTCCCTGTGTGTGGATCTGTGACGATACTGGCTTCAATATCAAAAACTTCACGAAGCACTTCCGTTTTCATGACTTCTTCAGGCGAGCCTGTCTGAATAATTTTCCCTTTTCTGATTGCAATCAAATGATCTGCGAATCTAGCTGCGTGGTTCAAGTCATGCAAGACCATTACAATTGTCCGATTGAGTGTTTGATTCAATGACTCCAGTACTTGAAGAACTTCCAGCTGATGAGCCATATCCAGATAAGTGGTTGGTTCATCCAACAGAAGGCAATCGGTATCTTGCGCTAGTGCCATTGCAATCCAAACGCGTTGTTTTTGTCCACCTGAAAGAGAACTGACTGAACGATCCGCTTGATTTAAAAGCTGCGTCTGATCTAGTGCCCAATGGATCTTTTCCCAGTCATGTGCTTTTAATTGTCCAAATCCTTTTTGATAAGGCGCGCGGCCATAAGATACGAGTTCTTTAACTGTGATATCTTCTGGGGTCTGGGGCGCTTGTGTCAATATCGCAATCTCCTGAGCGATTGCTTTAGTGGATTCCTTGTGGATACTTTTCCCATCTATCATAGCTGTTCCACTTGATGGTTTAAGGAGGCGAGCAACGGTCTTCAACAACGTGGACTTCCCGCAACCATTTGGCCCGATAATACAAGTAATTTTAGATTTAGGTATCGTAACTGAAAGCTCTGAAATAATCTCTTGTTTACCGTACCCTACGGTCATTGCTTTTGTCCGGATTTCTGACATGCTCTATCCTCCTCTCCTCTTCATATTGCTTTTTATTTTGTAATACTATCGACTACATTGTCTAGAACTTGTTCACTTGCAATCGGACCATAATAAAGCCAAGAAGTTTCTGGTCCATACTGATAAACTTGATCCTGTTGGACTGCTGGAATATTTTGCCATAGTCTATCTTCAAACAGTTCGGCTTCAGGTCCATCACTGTTTACAAAGAATAAATGATCTACATCCATTTGCGCCAGTTCTTCAAGCGAAATCGCGGCCCAGTCAGCGTCGCTGGATAAATTGGATACAACTTCTGGAATTTCTAGACCAAGATCTCCATACATGACAGCGCCACTAGAACGCTCAGGATGCACAACAAACAAACTATTATTGACCATCCACACCGCAGCTGCTGATTCACTATCTGCAACAGCTGATAGCTCTTCTGCTTTCTCTTGTGCTTTTGCATCGTAAGTTTCTAGAACGGACTCTGCTTTGCCTTCCATTCCCAGTACTTCTCCAACTTCAGTCAATGTCTCGCGCCATTCAGTTGGGCTGGACTTCAATACATAAGTTGGTGCAATCTGTGCATACTGTTCATACATATCTTGCTCAACAGCATCACGTATAATCATCAAGTCAGGTTCATACTCCAATACAGACTCGTAAGGTAAATCATGCGGAATCAACGGTACGCCAGATAAATCTTCTTGAAGATAATCCTGAATGCTTTCACCGTCGGAAACAGACCACTGAGCTACGGGGGTTACATCCAAAGAAACAAGATAATCTTCAAGGTACGAGCCAAGAACCTTTTCAGGATTACTTGGAATCTCGACTTCGTTTCCTAATCCATCTATAAGTGTTTTCGGGCCTTCTGCAGCTTCTTCTGGTATTTCGGTTGTCTCTTCTTCTGGTGCTTCAACCTGACTGTTTCCGCATGCCGCTAACATAAAGCTGGCACTAAGCATGACACTCGTTGTCCATAAATGTTTCATTTTAAATTCCTCCATTTTTATGCTTCTGTTGTGATTAAAAGATAGATAAAATAAGGCGCTCCTAGAAAAGCTACAATCAATCCGACCGGCAATTCAGAAGGCGCAAAGAGATTTCTGGCAATCATATCGGAAATAAGTAAGATTAGGGCTCCTATGCAGGCCGCCGTTGGTACAAGTCGCTGGTGTTTGTTCCCAACCAGTTTTCTTGCAATGTGTGGCGCCCCTAAGCCAAGAAATGAAATCCCACCTGCTACCGATACACTTGCACCAGTAAGTGCAACAGCTATCGCAACCAACTTAATTCTTTCCCGTTCTGTATTTATACCAAGCCCTGTTGCCATTTCATCTCCTAGCTGTAGTAAATTCAAAGTTCTAGATTTATACAAACTTAAAGGAATCAAAATGAATACCCAAGGCAGTAAACTGATTACAGCTGACCAATGGGCGTTCCAGATCGATCCAGATAGCCAGACAGTGACCTGATTAAAGGCACTCTGGTTCATTCTCAACTGAAACAGCGTTAGTACAGCACCAAACCCAGCATTTACACCGATTCCTACTAGAATCAACCGAATTGGAGTGACACCATTTTTCCAAGCAACGATATAAATACAACAAGCCGCTAATAGTCCGCCTAAAAACGCAGCAAACGGTAGCGTCATCATTTGTCCTAACGGTGAAGTAGTTTCTCGGTTAGAAACATACGTCAAATAAAGAACAACAGACAACCCGGCTCCGGCATTGATACCAAGGATTCCTGGATCTGCTAGCTCGTTTTGAGTGATTCCTTGAAGCAAGGTCCCCGCGACGCCTAGTGCAGCTCCTGCCAAAATGGCGATAAAGAGGCGTGGCAGCCTGAATTCAAAAAGTAATAGTTCATTACGCCTACTCCCCTCTCCAAGAGCCGTTTCCACTAATTCGCTGGGTGAGATGGCCAAGTGCCCCGTAGCTAAACTAAGTATCCCCATCAGGATAATGATAAAGATCAGAGCTAGTATTAAGTAGTGAATATTTTTAAAGATCATTTTGTGTGTATTCAGATGAGTCCACCTCCTTCTCTTCTGGCCAAGAAAAGGAAGAATGGTACGCCAATCAACGCGGTCAAAGCGCCAACAGGTGTTTCATATGGTGGGTTAACCATACGTGCAGCAATATCTGCTGTCACTAGTAACCAGGCTCCAATAACTGCTGAGAAGGGTATCAACCAGCGGTAATCCATTCCTATCATTTTTTTAGTTATGTGTGGAATGATTAATCCTATAAATCCAATTGTACCGGAGATGGATACAGCCGTCCCTGTTAGTAATAGAACAATCAAAATGCCGCAAACTCTGACGAGTCCGGTTCTTTGTCCAAGACCTTTCGCGACTTCATCCCCTAGACTCATCAGTGTCAAGGAACGAGATAGCAAACCAGCAGATACAAACCCGATTACAGCAATGATTAGTGCGAGACGCACACTACTCGCTGGTATCCCTGCTATATTTCCTGCATACCAAAAGCTGATATCACGGGTTACATTAAAGTACATTGCAAGCATCGTAGAGGCAGACTGCAACAATGCACTGACAGCAGCGCCAGCTAACGCCAATTTAACAGGTGTCAGTCCTCTTTTAGAAAATAAACCTACAGAGAAAACCATACTTGCTCCTATACCGGCACCGGTAAATGCCCATAAGATCAAACCGAATTGACTAGTGTGAGGAAAAAATGCTAAAGCAAGAGCCATCATAAAGCCCGCACCTGAACTAACACCCATTATTGAAGGCGAGGCTAAAGGATTACGGGTTAGCCCTTGCATAATAACCCCAGATATCGCAAGAAACGCACCAATCAAAGCAGCTGCCAGTACTCTAGGAAATCTTAAATCATATAGAATCAAATGCTGCGTGTTTTGTACGTCAAAATGCATCAGCGATTCTCTGATCACTGTCCAGTTAATCTGTGCCGCTCCATAAGAGACAGAAAGAATCATCGTAACCAATAGTATCGCAAGACTGATCACAAAATACGTAGCAGCAGATCTAGATTGAAATCGTTTAAGAATTCGTTGTTTTGTTGCTTTCTTGTTCAATTGTCTTTTTCTAATTTGTTCCATAGTCATTCCTTTTCTGTGATGTAGACAATTTATAAATAGTAACGTTCTTTCTTTTCCTGATTTTTATCATTAAATTTATCATTATGAGAAGAGACTGGCGCTTTTTCTTCCGCCGTTGGATCCAAGGCAAGCTTGATCTGGTTAACGGCATTCGCAGCATCATTGTATGCACCAGCTATCAAACGAACTTTCCCCTCAAAATCTAATATATCACCAATGGCATAAACCCCTTCAACAGCCGTCTCAGCTCTGGAAGAACCCTCGATATAGTAATCATCTTTCAGATTGAACTTCAAAGCAGGATTATGATGAAAATTCAATTCATTGTCGAATCCAATATTTACAATCAGTTCATCCAACTCAATCAGTTCATCATGATCGGCTTGATTGTTTCTGACTCGTATAGATTGAATATATTGCCCCGAGGAGTCTGGAATCAATTCTTTGACCAGTGTATGTGTATGTATGATCGCATCAGAATTCCAAAGCTTTCTAGTATTGAATTCATGTGCTTTGAAGGTTTCACTTCTGTGAATCAGATGGACCTCCCCAGCTACCTCAAGCAAATCGTTTGCCCAGTCCACTGCTGAATTCCCTCCACCAACAATCACCACTTTTTTATCTTTGAAATGATTTAATCTGTATACATTGTGATGTAAATTAGCTTCTTCAAAATGACTAGCATACTGTAGAGGTAATCTTTTAGGATTGAACAATCCTCCACCTGTAGCAACAATGATTTGCTTACTTAGAAAAGTGTCTCCTGAATCACTAACTGTTTCAAACAAATGATCTTCTGTTTTTTCAAATGTGGTGATTTTTGTGTTTAACACAACTTCTGGGTCAAACGTCAGACCTTGTTCAACCATTTGATCAATAAGCTTAGCACCAGTAACTGCTGGTAACGCACCAACATCCCAGATCAACTTTTCAGGATAAAAATGTACTTTCCCACCAAGAGATTTTTGAGTATCGATAAGACGCACCGTTAAATCACGCATGCCTGCATAAAAAGCTGCGTATAATCCAGCTGGACCTCCGCCAATAATCGTTATGTCCTTAACAGTCATGATTCAACGCTCCTTTTTCTAAATCAGTCTATAGTGAGAATGATTATCACTTGCAACTTAGTTATAGCATTCACAAGTTGTAGTGTCAAGATATACGTAAGGCTTTCACAACCTTATATCTCGATACATCTTTCTTTTTTTTAAAACTGCTTATATAATCTGTTGGAGAGCTGAAAAAAAGCACCAGTCTTTTTTCTGAACCAATTGAACCTAAAACCATATAAAGAGGTGCTAAAATGAAAAAAAGAGAATTCGTGATTCAGGATTTATTAAGCAAGATCTATCAGGAACAATTCAAAGACGGGAAATTACCGAATCAGCGTACGATGGCCGAAACTTATCAAGTTTCAAGATACACGATACAAGAGGCCATCAAAACATTAGAAGAAATTGGAATCGTTCAGACGATTCAAGGATCAGGTATGTATGTGAAAAAGCAGTTTCAGATGAATCCATTGATCTTTAACACATTAACTAGAACGCCCTACGAAAGAATTACTTCACGTGTCATTTCACTCCAAAAGAAAAAATCCACTCCTGAAGAGGAGCAGATTTTTCAACTAACGGATTCTGAAGAAATTTGGACATTTGAACGGGTTAGAATTGTTGATTACAAAATCGAACAAATCGAGCGCTCTAAAATGCCGGCTTCAATGTTCCCTGATTTGACGGAAGAGATTATTGAACAGTCGATTCAAGAATATGTCTTAAGCAAAAAATTTGCTATTTCCCATTACATTACCAGTTACAGTCCAGTGACTCTCTCCAAAAACCAATCTGAGTTACTGATGTGCAAACGCAATACCCCAGCTATGAAAATCGAGAACAGGTGCCTGCTGAACGATGGAAAAGTTTATGAGTACAGCGAGCTCACCGCAATCGATTATACGTGTACTTATATTACGCCATTTGATAAAAAAGGGCATCAAGCTCGTAGAACAAACATCTGATTTACGGTGTGAACAATGTCCCATCAGGTATACGGCTTTGAGTCCATTCATGCGGACGGTAAACGACGGGGAATGACTCTGCTAGTTCCTCGTCAAATCCAACACCAATTCCTGGACGATCAATTGGATAGAAATACCCTTTAACCGGTTCTGGAGCATCTTTAAATAAAGCTTTTGTGTTTTCTTTTAATTCAATATTTTCTTGGATTGCTGCATTGTGTAAATGAATATTCAAGTGTGTATTCACTGCCAGTCCAATAGGAGAAATGTCAGATGGTGTGTGCCAAGCCACTCTAATTCCATATGCATCACATAAATGTGCAAGTTTAAGCGCTGGTGTGATCCCACCGATTTGCGAGATATGAACTCTCAAGTAATCCAACTGATGATTTTGAATAATGGATTTCCATTCCATTGGATTATTAAACAATTCACCAATTGCGATTGGTGTAGCTGTCTGACTTCTTACCTGACTTAACCAATCTGTCTGGTCGGGAGGTAAAATGTCTTCCAAGAAATAAAGGTTATACGGTTCAGATTTCTTAGCGAATTGAACAGCTTGGTTTGGGTGTAATCTTTCATGGACATCATGTAGCATTTGGAACGAATGTCCATACTTTTCATAAACTTCTTCGAACATCTTAAGGGTTGTATCCATATAGTCTTGCTGGTCAAAGTAACTACCTTCGATGGCTTGATCTGGTGCTTGAATACTTTCTGCTGTTCCGCCATAAAATCCTAATTGACACCGAATATAACGGTAGCCTTCTGACATATACTGGTCGATTTGTTCTGTTAAATCTTCCATTGTATCTGCCACTGCGTGTGTATATGCCGGAATTGCTGTTCTAGAGCGTCCTCCAAGTAATTGGTAAAGAGGCATATCAGCCAGTTTTCCTTTAATATCCCAAAGTGCCATATCCACTCCAGAGATTGCATTATTTAAAACGGGTCCATTGCGCCAGTATGCATTCACATACATCAACTGCCAGATATCTTCAATTTCATTGGCATCTTTTCCTACTAGTAGAGGTTTCAAATAGTCGTCCACGATTGATTGAACGGCTTTTGGTCTAAATTGGAAAGTTGCGCATCCAAAACCAGAAACACCTTTGTCAGTTTCAACTTTTACAATAACGAGATTGTGTCTGTCCGGTCTAATACCGTAACTTTTGATATCGGTAATAATAGTGGGTTTCAAATCACTACTTCCTCTCCTGCTAATCTTTGATCTACTAGTATTAGAACACGAAGGATAGAACGCTGTCAATTTGGACTGATAAACAGCCCATTACACCATTAATACCATTCCAATTGAAGCTCTGCTTCTTTAAAAACCTTAACGTATCAACGTTTTTAAAGAAATCTATTCAGTTTAGGACTGGTTTACGGATGGTTTTTTATTTGTTATGATTCTAACTGTAAACGGACACATCCAATAGGGAAAGGAAGAGGTATATGAAACATCATGATGTTGCGAAACGCATCATTGAAAATGTAGGGGGAAAAGAAAATATCCAAAACGTCTGGCACTGTATGACGAGATTGAGGTTCAAACTAAAGAACTACGATATCGTAGACCATGACGCCTTACTAAAAGAACAAGCCGTTGTTGGTACAAATCATAAAAACGAGCAGCTGCAAGTTGTCATCGGAACAAATGTAACCGAGTACTACGAGACGGTCGCATCACTTTTAGGAATGGATACAGAAGAATCCTCAGCTGGTGCTGATTCAAATGAGCCTACAGAACGCAAAGGATTGATTTCTACTTTTATGGATATCGTTTCAGGCGTATTTGGACCAATCGTTCCTGCTATTGCTGGTGCCGGTATGATTATGGGATTGATGTCAGGGTTGAGTGCGCTCAATATTATCAGCAATGAATCTCACACTTATATTGTTATTGATATGATTTCAAAAGGTGTCTTCACCTTCTTACCATTCTTTGTAGCAGCATCTGCTGCAAGAATTTTCAAAACGAATCAATACTTGGCAATTGCTATAGCAGCAAGTTTACAAGTACCGGCTATGACGAACGCTGTAGCTGAAGGTGTTATTGATCAGTTCAACTTGTTTGGATTTTTGCCTGTTCCAGTCTTTAGTTACGCAGGAACGGTTATTCCAATCATTATTGCAATCTGGGCGTTGAGTCATATCCACCGATTCATTGATAAGATCCTTCCAGAAGTTCTCAGAACGGTCTTTACACCGACTTTATCTCTATTTGTAGCAGGTATATTAACACTTGTCGTTATCGGTCCAGCAGGTATTTATTTAGGGAACTGGCTAGCAGCTGGTGTTGAATGGCTGTTTGGTGTTTCTCCAATCTTAGCAGGAATCGTCGTTGGTGGTATTCGACCAATTGCAGTCTTTACAGGTTTACATCATGCAATGACGCCTATCGCACTTCAAAACTTCGCCAACCAAGGATACGACATGCTTATGCCAATGATGTTCATGGCGAACATGTCTATCACCGGAGCAACTGCTGCGATGTACGTGAAACTAAATACCAAAGAAGAAAAAAGTATTGCACTGTCAGCAGTCGTTTCTGGATTCTTGGGAATTACAGAACCAGCATTGTTCGGTATTCTAACTAAAAATGCTAAAGCCTTTATTGCAGCTACGATAGGTAGTTCTATTGCTTCTGCTTTCATCAGCTTCTTCGGAGTGAGAATCTACGGTTATATTTTATCCAGTGTATTCAGCTTACCAGCTTACGTTGGAGAATATTTTATCTTTATCATTATCGGTATGATCATCGCACTGTCCGTTTCGTTTGCGATCACTTATATGCTCGTACCCAAAACAACTGAAACATCTAAATAATCGATTCACAAATATGCGTCCTTTTTAATTGAGAGTAAAAAGGGCGTATATTTTTTATCGTAAAAAAAGCTTAGCTACCCACATTGTTGGGACAGCTAAGCTTTTTCTATGTTAACAATGGTCATTTAAATATGTTGTTAAAGCCTCTTTTGTAGGTAAGCCCTCATTATCTCCAGCATGTTGAACTTGCAGAGAACCGATTGCATTCGCATGCTTTGCAGCTTCTTTCCAGCTCAAGCCTTCTAGATAAGCATGAAGAATGCCTACTGCGAAACCATCTCCAGCTCCAACTGTATCAATAACTTCTTTCACTTTAAATCCTGGTACATTGACTGTTTCGTGTCCTTTTTCAGAGACGAAAGCGCCTTGGCTTCCACTCTTAGTAATCACAACTTTAGCACCTTTTTCATGGTAGAAACGTGCAATATCTTCAATTTCTGAAGACCCCATCAATGTTTCTCCTTCAGAAATACCGGGTAGAACAACATCTGCGTACGTTGCGAGAGTGTTCAAAACTTCTAGCATTTCATCTGTTGACGCCCAGAGTGCAGGTCTTAAATTTGGATCAAATGTGATAAAAGTGCCTGCTTCTCTTGCTTTAATCATCAAGTGCTCGGTCACTTCTCTGACAGATGCACTCAATGCCGGCGGAATACCGGTTACATGAAGTACTTTGATTTGGTCGAAATCAATCTGATCTATGTCCTCAACTGACAAGGTAGAAAAGGCACTCCCTTTTCTATAGTAAGCTGTGTCAGGATCATCATCTTTGACTTTATTTTTCAACATTAACCCTGTTTGATGGTCTTCATCAAATGTGACATAATCGGTGCCGATTTTTTCTTTTTCAAGTGCTTCGTAGATATACTCACCAATTGGATCTTTGCCCAGTTTTGAAATATATTGGACTGTGTGTCCCAATCTTGAAAGACCGATTCCTACATTGATCTCTGCACCAGCAACTGATTTGTTAAAAGAAGTGGCTTCTTTCAATGACCCGTATTCTGTTGCAGAAAACAACCCCATCGGTTCTCCTAGTAATAGTACGTCTGTCATTCAGTCCACCACCTTATTTGATTTCATTATATTTGTCTACGAACTTCTTAGACATTTCAGTAACACTTGTATAGCCATCGCTTGCAAGGTTTTGTGTTAGTGCACTACCAATACCTACTGCCCAAGCACCATTCGCAGCCCATTCATGCATATTATCTAGACTAACGCCGCCTGAAGGCATCATTTCTACTTGAGGAATCGGTCCATGAACATTTTTAATAAACGCGGGTCCTAAGATTCCTCCTGGGAAGACTTTGACGACTTCAACACCAGTTGCCATAGCACTTGTGATCTCCGTTACAGACGCGCATCCCGGTAAGTAAGGTACGGCATAAGTATTACAAACTTTAGAGATTTCAGGGACGAAATTAGGACTAACAATGAATTCCGCACCAGCAATAATAGCGATACGCGCTGTAATGTCATCCATAACGGTTCCTGCTCCAACAACCATATCTGTTCCTTCATATTTTTTCGAAAGGTCTCTGATAGATTCGTCCGCCTGAGGTGTCGTAAACGTTACTTCGATATTCTTGATGCCACCTTCATATACAGCCTCAGAAATTTCTGTTGCTTCAGTAGCAGCGTTCCCTCTAATTACGGCAAATAAGTAATTCTCTTTCAGTTTTGACAAAATAGCTTGTTTCTTAGTCATGATTGCCTCCTAATAGTTAGCGTTTTCTTAATATCTAGTATACCTTACTCGGTATACTGACTCAATAGAGATTGGTCTCTTAAAGGAACAAAAAACCAATCCAATTCTTCTTGCTTTATAATTTCAAAAAAAGTAGCCCTAGACATCGCTAGCACTACTTTCCATAATTATTAGGAGCTTCTTGGTTTAAAATAAGCTTTAGCATTGAAATAACAGATATTCTGAATGAGCTTTTTCAATAAGCTTTCTTCTTCAGGAAACTTACCTAGCTCTACTTGTTCACCCACATAGTTACATAAAATCCTTCTAAAATATTCATGTCTTGTGTACGAGATAAAACTTCTAGAATCAGTGATCATCCCAACGAAATGCATAAGCATACCATGATCCGATAAAGTTTCTAATTGTCTAAGAATCCCTTTTTCTGTATCGTTGAACCACCAGCCCGATCCAAACTGTACCTTACTCTTTATTTCTTGCTCATTGGACTGAAAATTAGCAGCTGTACTAGCTACAATTGCATTATATTCTGGATTCAAGTTATAAAGAACCATCTTAGGTAAAGCCTCTTTTTTATTCATGGCATCTAATAAAGCATTCAAGTTCTCGGCGAGATAAGGCTGGTCGGCAATGGAATCCGCTCCAGCATCTGGGCCATATTCAGTAAACAACTGACTATGCGCATTGCGAATTGCCCCAAAATGAATTTGCATGACCCAATCTCTTTTTGCATACATCTGAGCTAAATCAATAAGAAGTCTAGTGGTCCATTGATTACACTCAATCGCTGTTAGCGTTTGTCCCTCTAATACTTTTTGATAGATATGCTCAATTTCTTCAGAAGTTGTTTCGTTATAGATTAATTCATTCAATCCATGATCTGACAGGACTGATCCATGTTTGTCGAAGTGCTCTACTCTAGTTTCGAGCATTTCAATAAATAATTTATAGGAGTAAGCTTTCTGTCCACAAATTTCTTCTAATTTTTTCACTGTGCTCTTTTTCAGCAGGAAAAATTCATCTGGTCTAAATGCAGGAACTACAGTGATATCAAATGAATCATCCTCAGCAATCTGTTCATGAAACTCAAGTGAATCCAAAGGTGAATCTGTTGTTCCGATAAACTCTACATTAGATTCTTGAATAAATTTACGTGCTGTCAAAGACTCACGTTCGATTTTTTTATTGATTTTTTCATAAACTTGTTCCGCGTTGTCACTATTAAGTAACTCTTCAATGCCAAAATACTTTTTCAGTTCCAGTTGCGTCCAGTGAAACAAAGGATTGCCAATCGCATTCTCTGCCGTATTTGCCCAAGCTAGAAACTTTTCTTTTGGACTAGCTGATCCGGTCACTTTTTCTTCAGAAACACCATTTGCACGCATCGCTCTCCATTTGTAGTGATCACCTGAAAGCCATAACTCAGTGATATTTTCGAATGCATGGTCTTTTGCAATTTCTTCTGGCGACAAGTGACAGTGGTAATCAAATATAGGCAAATCTCTAGCGTAGTCATGAAATAAGTGCTTAGCTGTTTTATTATTCAACATAAAATCTGCGTGTATGAAATTCATTCTAGATGCTTCCTTCCTGATCTACTTTTTACACTATTAAAGTATATTAAACACCTGAATAAGCGTTGAATCCTCCATCAATTGGCAGAACTACACCATTTACGAAACTTGAAGCCGTCTCATCAGTAAGGTAGAGCACGCCTCCTAACAGTTCTTCAGCTTCTCCAAATCGCCCCATAGGTGTATTTGATAAAATTTTATTTGCTCTAGCTGTAGGTGTTCCATCTTCATTAAATAAAAGCCCACGGTTCTGATTGCTTACTAAAAATCCTGGTGCAATAGCATTCACTCTAATATTTACATGAGAAAAATGTACGGCTAGCCACTCTGTGAAATTAGAAATAGCTGCCTTAGCACCTGAATAAGCAGGAATCTTCGTTAACGGTGTGAATCCATTCATACTTGAAACATTCAAAATACTAGCGCCTTTTTTTCCAATCATGTCTTTAGCAAATACTTGTGTAGGTAAAAGTGTACCTAGGAAGTTCAAATTAAATACAAAAGATATCCCTTCTTCATCTAAATCAAAAAAGGTTTTGACATCTTCTAAACCAGTTTCTTCATGGAATTCATTATCTGTTGTAGCTTTAGGACTGTTTCCACCCGCTCCGTTGATAAGGATATCCGCCGTTCCCAAATCTTTTTCAATTTGATTTCGAGCATCTGTAATACTTTGTTTTTTTAATACATTACACTCGTAGGCAAAGGCTATTCCACCTGATGCTTTGATTTCATCTGCATTTCTTTTAGCAGCTTCTCTATTTAAATCCAATAAAGCTACTTTGGCACCTGCATCTGCGTAGGCTTTAGCAAACTGAGAAATCAAAACGCCCCCAGCACCTGTCAATACTACTATCTTATCTTTAAAATCGTGCTTTATCATTTTGTTTACGCCCCTTTTTATCGATTCTGATCTAAAATTTTCACATTTGCTTCGTATAATCCATTTAGATAAGTCGCACCTAGTGCACGGTCATAAAGTCCATACCCTGGTTTTCCTTCTTCTCCCCAGATCATTCTGCCATGGTCTGGACGGATCGACTCTTCAAAGCCATGTTCTACCAAAGCTTTAACAACTTCAAACATATCTATTGATCCTTTTTCGGACAGATGAGCTGACTCTTGGAATGACTTACCTCCGGTTAATTTCACGTTTCTAGCGTGTACAAAGTTGACTCGGTTTTTCTCTAACATGTCTCTTAAAATTTCTACGGCATTATTTTTAGGATCAGAGGCAAATGAACCGACACATAACGTTACGCCATTATATTTGCTATCGTACATTTTAATGAAACGGTTCAATGCTTCTTTTCCTGTAATGATTCTGGGTAATCCAAATATACTGTATGGAGGATCATCTGGATGAATGGCCATTTTTACGTTAGCTACTTCTGCTACGGGTATAATTTCTTGAATAAAGTACTCTAAATGACTCCATAATTGTTCTTCATCTACTTCTTTGTATTCATCCATCAGTTGATTGATGCCTTCTTCTGTATAACTTTCATCCCATCCTGGAAGTGAAAGTTTTCTAGGATCCATCTTATTGACTTCTTCTTCTTCAAAAATCAAGGCTGTAGAACCATCTTCAAGAGGATAGGCTAAATTGGAACGTGTCCAGTCAAATACAGGCATAAAGTTATAGCATACTACCGGAATACCCGCTTTTCCTAGATTACGAATGGTCTCTTTATAGTTATCGATATATTGATCTCTAGTTGGTTTCCCAAGTTTAATGTCTTCATGAACTGGAACACTTTCAATCACAGATAACTCTAGACCTGCAGATTCAATTGTCTGTTTTAAAGATTCAATTTTCTCAAGCGGCCACACTTCTCCAACTGGGATATCATAAATTGCAGAAACGATTCCTTTCATATTGGGTATTTGGCGTATATACTCCAAAGATATGGCATCTTCTGTTCCATACCATCTAAAACTCATCTTCATACTTTTTTCCTCCTATTATGGTTATTATTATTACAATCCGTTAAATCTAACATTAGCTTTTAATCAATAAAAGGTGTGATGTTCATGACCGCATTGTTTAGCCGGTTATTCCATCACACCTCTTATCACTAGCGCATATTACTGATACGCACTCTTATTCTGATGCAACTATTTCATTCCAAAATAATCTGTACTTGTCCAGCGATCTTTCAAGCTGTGTGCAATCATTTTAGGCTTTCTTTCTCTTGTAAAGACACCTTTTTTATTTCCATCAATTCTTCTAATAAATGGTAGTGTTTCAAAGTCTGCAAAGTTCCAGATGTGCTCTCCTATAAAGTAAGGTAGCTGATCAATCACTTCAAACTGCGCTTTAAAGAAGTTGACTTGATATTCTTCTGTATAAGGAATGTCATGAATACTTCTCAATCCTTGAATCGTATCTACTCCAAATTCTGTAAACATGATTGGTTTATCAGGATACTTTTCACGCCATTTTTCTATTTCTTCTTTTAAGTGAACTTTGGCAGCATCCAGATCTCCATGATCAATATACCACCCGTAGTAACGATTCAAGCAAATAACATCCACCAGGTCTGCTAGAAGATCTGTATCCGGAGTTGCATTAACAATATTTGGAATAATGACAGGTCGGTCATTCCAATCCAATTCTCTAGCAAGATTGATTAATGGCTCAAAGTATTCTCTAGCGCCATCCTGATGTGCAGCAGGTTCATTTCCTACAGCCCACATAACCACACACGCATGGTTTTTATCTCTTTCAATCAATTCTTGTATCACTTTTTTGTGATTATCAAACGATTTTACGATTTCCCAAGTATTACCAGCAGCACCTTGGTTTTTAGTTACATCTGGATTAAATCTGGAGAACAACCCTACTCCAGGAACTTCATCGATTACAACAATACCCGCTCTATCGGCCATTCTCATAAATTCTTCAGCATATGGATAGTGAGCAGTACGAAGTGAATTTGCTCCCATCCATTTCATTAAGTTGAAATCATAGTTATAAGCCGCTTCATTCATTCCTTTACCAAGTACTGGGAAGTCTTCATGTTTACCAAAGCCTTGGAAGTAAAATGGTTTACCATTGATCAAAAATTGGTCATTCTCAACTTTGAATGTACGGATTCCAAACTCTTCCGTGTACGTATCAATTGTTTTTCCTTGTTCATCTTTTACTTTGACTTTCAATTTGTATAAATAAGCATCCAATGGTGCCCAAAAACGTGTATTTTCCAAAGTCATCTGACCACTAGTCGTTTGAAGTAAAAGCGCATCTTCTTCATCAAATAATTCCAGTTCCAGTTCTTTGTAGTCACCGGTTATTGAAACTTCTGGTTCGATTATTGTGGATTTACCTTCCACGTTATATTTCACAATAATATCTTCTATATAAGTTTGCGGTGTAGAATATAACTTGACCGGGCGATGAATTCCGCTGTAGTTGAAGAAGTCGAATAAAGGAAGTACTTTTTCTTCTTTTTCATTTTTTATGTGAACCGCATTCGGTAATGTTGAAGAATCCAGAATACTGGAAACACAAACTTTAAGGTCATTGTTTTCTTGCATTAAGGCTTTATCTAATTCAATCTCAAAAGGCGTAAACCCTCCAATATGCTCTACAATAAGTTTTCCATTGAAATAGACTTTTGCAGTATGGGATACTGAACCAAAACGTAAGACTAAGCGCTGATCTTCAAGAGTCTGAGGAATCAATAGATTTTTTTCGTACCAAATGTCCCCAGCATAATCTCTTAACTTTGATTCTGTAATCTGGTCATTGAATGATGCCGGAACAGCCATCGTGATACTATTTGGTAATTTCTTATTTGGATCCACTACTTGCCCTTTTTCAGGAAGTAGGAAATCCCAAGTTCCTGAAAGATCGATCAATGTTCTGGTTGTTGTTTGAATTGGAAATAGCATGCAATTCCTCCATTAATTTTTATTTGTTGTTTTCTAAATTAGCTTCTAATGCGTAAGCTTCATTATCAATACGTTTAAACCACGGGTACCATAAGATTGGAGATAATACTGCATGAATCACAATCTGCATAACAATAATTGTCCAGTGTCCACCAACAGAAGCGTGGAATCCTAATGGTAAGCCGAAAATCGCTTGTGCTCCAATTACTCTTTCTACAAGACCAATGTTCGTTACAAAATAAGCAAGTAATAATGCAATACTGTTATTTGTAATAAATGGAATCGCCATTTTGAAGTTCAATACTAATGGTGTACCAAAAATAACTGGTTCTGTAATTCCGAAAGCAGCTGGGACTATTGCTAATCTACCCATCTCTTTGTATCGCTTACTTTTAGCAAAGTTCATCAGTAATGCTAGTCCAAATACTGAACCACTCCAGCAAATGATATTTACAAAAGAAGCTGTTACGATATGTGGTAACGGCTGACCTGCTTGGAACGCTTCCAAGTTTTGTAAATTCAAGGACAACCAAAGCGGTGTTACGACTGGTGCAATAATATTTGTTCCGTGCATTCCCAGGAACCAAAGTAATTGTTGGAATGCAATGATTGCTGCTACTGCCCAGATCGAACTACCAACACTTTGAAGTGGTGTCTGGATAAATTGGAAAATCATTTGATGAAATGTTTCTAACCCAGTCAAACTGAATGCCCATGCAATCATTCCAGCAATTGTTCCAAGTAAAAATGTAGGAATTAAAGCTTCGAAAGTTTGGGATACCATCGGCGGTACACCTTCAGGCATTTTAATCGTCCAGTTTTTTTCTTTAACAAACGTGTACCCTCTTCCGACGAAAAGTCCTACGATAATTGCTGTAAACATTCCAGATGTCCCAATCCAAGTTACTGGGAGGGCTCTAACAGATGATTCTTCGAGTACGATGTCGCCTAGTGGTGTAAGAATCAGAAAGAACATCAATCCCATAATACCGGCTGCCACACCATCTTCTTTAAGTAATTTTTTAACCAGATTCCGTGTGATTAAAAAAACTAGGTAAAGAGATATCGAACCAATTGTAAAGGTATTGATGGTTGCAAAAATTGGTGTTAAGCCTACGTTGGCAAAAAATTCTGCTACACTAGCAATTGGAAAAGCTTGGAAAATGATAATGATTGAACCAAATATCATCAACCCTAAAATGGACATCATTGACTCAGAAACAGCTTGTAAATAGATATTTCTTGATATTTTCTCTGTTAAACCTCTAGTTTTATCTAAAAATCCTTCTGATCTTTCTTTCATGTTTTCTCTTCTCCTTAGAAATCGATTATTGGTTTCCTTCGATTAATTTCAATGCCGTATTCAGAACTTTTTCACCATTCATCATTCCATAATCCATCATGTCGATTGTTGCTATCGGAAGATCATATTTCGCTTTCAAATCTTTTTCTGCATGGGCCATTTGTGGTCCTAACATAATAACATCGATACTATCCGCAAATGTATCAATACTACTTTCAGCAGTAGCTTCAATCACTACATCTACACCTTTTTCACTGGCTACCTTTTTCATTCTTTCCACTAACATACTTGTTGAATATCCACCTGAACACGCTAATAATATACTTTTAGTCATTTTATTTTCCCACTCTCTCTTTTTTGTCTGCTATCATTTCTACTGCTAAATCAACCACCGTCATCGCATTCATCAAGTGATCTTGTGCATGAACCATCAATAAGTTAATCTCTATTTTTTCTCCTCTAGTTTCAGCTTGAATCAATTTTGTTTGCACCTTATGTGCTATCCCCATTGCTTCTTTTGCTTCCGCTATTTGTTCATCTGCTAATTCAAAATCCTGTTCTCTACTACTTCTCACTGCCATCAATGCTTTCGACCTTGCATTTCCGCCGTGAACAATGATTTGCATGATTTCCTGCTCGTTATTCATTACTGATCCTCCGTTATCATTTCATCTATGATTGTTATAAATTCTCCAAATGACTGAATCTGGGTAATTCTTGCGATCCATTTTTCGTCATCCATTAACACTGCTAGAAAACGACTGATTTCTTTATGCAAGAATAAGTGTCCTTTTTTTAAATTAATTAAAAATATGATTCGAACTTCTCTTTGCTGCCATTTGATAGGTTCTTTTAGAATTGTTACACCCACTACATTATGACCTGCGCCTAAACTAATAGGATGTGGACCTGCGACTCCTTTATCATATATTGTCGAGAATCGTTGCTCTCTTTCCATGACCAGCTCTGTAAAATCTTTAGAAGCAATTTTATTCTGAACCATTTTATCTGATTGTTCTCGAATCATATCTAGATATTGTCCATTTTTTTGGATGTTGAGATACTCCTTAGAAAACAAATCTCTTAATCCGACAACTCTTGAATTCATCTTTCTAGCGGAAATTTGTTGTGTTGTTAAATCTTTTATATGCTTGATTTCCATATCATCAAGAAAATTCTTTATCTGAATAATTGGAACACCTTGGAATTCTTTTTCCATCGGAATGGTCGATAAAAATAGGTCTGGTAAGTCTTCCTTAAAAGCTGCTATATTTTTATTTGAAACAGTCATAATCAAAGCACTTGAAAATAATTTTTCCAGCTTAAGTCTAATTAGATGTGCACTACCGCCACCGGTTGAACAAATGACAACGATTCGCTTAACTTTATCGAGAAGATTTTGCTTTTCTCCTTCAAAATGAGCTGCCAAGTGAAGAGCAATATAACCGATTTCATCACGAGTCAGCGTGTAACCATACTTTTCTTCAATCAATTCACCAAATCTAAATGAAACAACTAGCACGTTTGTGTACTTCAATTTCATTTCATCTACTAATGGATTTTCTAATTGCAGATTATAATATAGTCTTTCCAGCAAAGGATATATATGAAGTGAAAGTCCCAAAATGAGTTCTGGATCATTAGAAAAATTGGTTAAAAACTCTTCATCCAATGCATTTAAAATCTCTTTCAGATCTTTAAATAATCGATCTTGACTTCTAACTTTGATTTCCTTTGTCTTGGATTTAGCACTAAGATGAGCCGCTAAAAAGTCGACTTCTGCTTTTGGTAATTTCAAGCCAAACTCTCTCTCAATCCAATCTGCTAGTTCAAAAGCTGTTTCTTCAAAAATCTCATCTACTTGTTTAATTTTGATTTGTTCTTCTTTGATATAATTGTTCTGCATAGCTCTAAACAAAATGATCTTCAAATGAGTACATAAATTCTCAAAAATGACTTCACTTACTGAAATTTGTTTTCGATCAATCAAATTTCTCAAAAATTCACTTAATTTTCCTGTTTCACAATTTTTTAAAAAGTTTTTGTACTGAGCAGTAGGCTCTAAGTAAATCGTTGAGTGCAAGACATATCTGGAAAAAGCTTTTCTTGTATTTAATTCTTTTCCCTT
This sequence comes from Marinilactibacillus sp. XAAS-LB27, assembly GCF_036039175.1. Taxonomy (NCBI): domain Bacteria; kingdom Bacillati; phylum Bacillota; class Bacilli; order Lactobacillales; family Carnobacteriaceae; genus Marinilactibacillus; species Marinilactibacillus sp. XAAS-LB27. The sequence goes on from NZ_JAYXKP010000003.1 coordinate 99,914, forward strand.
TATTTTCAGACCATAGTGTGGTCTTTTAATTAGTTCCAACTGGTATTCTGCTAATTTTTTCTTTGCAAATACCAAATCTTTCGTAATTGTGGAACGGCTTACAAGTATACGTTCAGCTAGTTCCTCTAGTGTGATATATCCATCTGCTTGAAGAATATGAAACAAAATCGCCTCTAAACGTTGATCAGAATTTAGTACGTCAATTTCGCTACTTAGTTCATCTTGATACTGTGTAAATTGTTTTTCATCTTGTACCGAAAGGGTATACCCCTTTCCTTTTCTCAGCTCAATGATAAATCCATTTTTTTCACTGGTAATTATTGTATCTTTGATTAGTTTTCTGATTGTACTTTCAGAATAACTGAGATTTTTTGCTATATCGGCTAAACTAATTGGTTCCTTGCAGTTCAATAAGAGATCAACTAGTATTTTTTCTCTCATTATTTATTTCACCTCTTCTTGGAGCCGGTTTTGCTTGCTCATAGATATCTATAAACCAAGTATATAAAACGCTCTCATTTTTTAAAAGTTTATAATTGAACAGTTTAAATTGTAAAAAAAACATCAATACGTATTACTGTAAAAAAATGCCTTTAACTATTCGATCGTTTTGCTGATCTAATAGGTTAAAGGCATTTTTTCATTTAGACATGCGCATTACTTTATACACTACTAGAAGATTTGCGTTTCAGATAATAAAGCAGTTTTTGAAGATCATTGATTTGTTCTTGGAGGCTTTCTCCAATTGTCGTATCCTTGATGAGTTTTCTTTCAAGTTTACCGTCAATAATATGCTTTAGACTCGTTTCGTCTTTTTGTTTTTCAAATAGTGCCTGAACCGATTCAAATGGCTGATGTGTTACAATCTGAAATCCATAAGAATTATTGATTAAGGAATATCCTGCAATACCTGTTGATTCCTGATAAGCCGCACTCATCCCTCCATCAATTACAACAAGTCTTCCGTTTGCTTTGACAGGTAACTCTCCTTTTTTAGCTTTGACAGGTGTATGTCCATTAATCACTTTTGCATCCGCTGAATCAAGATCAAATGTATTTAAAATGTTTGTCATGACCTTTTCATTATCTCGAAGTTTGAAATATGGGTTACGGTTTTCCTGTGCAACCGAGTCATCATCGATGTAGTATCTTTCAAAAGTGGTCATACGGTCCCTTCCATACAAAGGCGATTTTTTCCCTGTCCACGAATACCAAAGAAGATCTGTAGCGTAATCTTCTGTTTCGGATCTGGATGAAGCAGCTGTTCGAATATATTCTTCAAACTTATCGAGCATGTCTTTCCCTTTCAAAGACACCCCTTCAAAAGTAAATGAGTCTAACTCTCCTGACTCTGTCAAAGGAATACAGCCATGGTAAAGTAACTGTCCATTATAGACTAAATACATACTGCCTTTTTTTAGAAGAAATTTCATGTATCTCACTAATTTTTCGGACTGTTGAAAACTTTCCAGTAGCGTTTGAACAATATGTTCTTCTTCCAGGTTCAATTGATAAGGATCATCTTCTTGAATTTGGTTTACTGGAAAATGATTCAAAGTATACTCTTTACCGTCAAGTGTGATGGCTTCTTTATCAAAATCAATCTTGTCTAATAACAATCGATCATTCATATCAAAATCCGGTCTTCGTTTGATGATTTGTCCTTCAAGTTTGAATTGAATGATAGCAAGTGCTTGATGTACTTTAGTCAACAGTTCTTCGCTTTCTTCTTGGAACGTATTGGTCGGTTCGACGACTTTTGGCTTGAAGTTTTCGTGAATCCCATACTGTTCTTCCGCAAAGAGGAAAAGCGGTCTAAGATTCAGCCCGTAAGTCTTTTCTAATTCGAATAAATAACCGTATCTTGCAGCAATTCGAAGCATTGTGATTAAGTTCGCCTTAGACCCGTACATCGCGCCCATCCAGAGAATATCGTGGTTCCCCCACTGGATATCAATAGAATGATGGGTCATTAGTCTCTCCATAACAACTTTTTCTCCGCTTGCTCGGTCAAAGATGTCTCCGACAAGATGCAAATGATCGATGACCAGTCTTTGAATTACTTGGCAAAGCTTGGTCATAAAGGTTTCTGCTTGTCCTAAGCTGATCAGTCTATAAAGGATATTATTGTAGTAAAGGTCTTTTTCATTTTGGGATAAATCCGTGTAAAGTAATTCTTCAATTACATAACTGTATTCTTCCGGTAAAGCTTTTCTAAGTTTGGAGCGCGTATATTTGACCGCACAGAACTGCATGAAGTCGATCAAGTCTCTGATCATCTGCATGTACCAATCTTTATCTTTTTGCTGCGCGTGTTCGCTATTTTTCAAAGCTTCTTCAGGATAACTGATAAATAAGTTAAACCAGTCCATTTTTTCTACGGTCCAGTCTTCATTAAAAAAGCTCCCGATTTTCTCTCTTAAGTTTCCGGCGCCTGTTTTTAAAATGTGATTAAAAGCTTGATCTGCGCCATGGACATCAGACAAATAGAGCTCCGTTCCTTTAGGTAAGTTCTGTATCGCTTCCAGATTGATCAGTTCAGTATAAATGGCTTCTGGGTGTTCGAATTTTTCATTTAATAATTCTAAGTACTTGTTTTCTCTCATATCATACCAGCCTTTTTTATAGATTCATTTAGTCTGGTTCATTATAACACTTCAAAAAAAGAAGTTTCCAATCGACCGATTTTTACGCCGAGATGAAACTCCTTTTTCTAAATCGATTAATCTATTGGTTCTTTGGATAATCCATCAGAAATTTGTATAGCGTTGAGGTTAAACACCAGAATAAGCATTAAACCCACCGTCAATAGGTAAAACGACGCCATTAACGAAACTTGCTGCTTTTTCATCCGTTAAGTAAAGTACGCCCCCGATGAGTTCTTCTGCTTCCCCAAATCTTCCCATAGGTGTGTTAGTTAAAATTTTGTTTGCGCGCGCAGTTGGTTCTCCCAAATCATCGAAAAGCAAAGATCGATTTTGATTACTTACAAGAAAGCCAGGCGCAATCGCGTTGACTCGGATGCCAACGTGTGCGAAATGAACCGCAAGCCATTCTGTGAAATTTGAAATGGCTGCTTTCGCTCCCGAGTAAGCCGGGATTTTCGTTAATGGTGTAAAACCATTCATACTCGAAATATTTAATATACTTGCATGTTCTTTTTCTAACATATCTTTTGCGAATACCTGTGTTGGAAGTAAAGTACCCAGAAAATTCAGATTGAATACAAAAGAAATTCCATCTTCGTCCAAGTCAAAAAATGTTTTGACTCCTTCAAGACCCTCTGTTTCGTGAAACTCATTTTCTGTTGTTGCTCGTGGGTTGTTTCCACCCGCGCCATTGATGAGAATATCTGCTTTTCCTAGATCTTGTTCGATGGCTTTTCGCGCAACTTCAATCGATTCTTTCTTCAATACATTACATTCATAAGCGAATGCTTTCCCACCCATACTGTTGATTTCGTCTGCATTCACCTGAGCAGCTTCTTTATTTAAATCCAGTAGCGCCACTTTTGCTCCAGCAGCAGCATAAGCTTTAGCGAATTGAGAGACTAGCACGCCTCCCGCACCTGTTAAAACAACGATTTTGTCTGTGAAATCATGTTTGTTTTGGCTCATGACGTTTGTCCTCCTTTGACTTTCACGCAAGCTTCGTACAGTCCATTCAAGTAAGTCGCACCCAGTGCCCGATCAAATAATCCATATCCTGGCTTGCCTTCTTCTCCCCAAATCATTCTTCCGTGATCGGGACGAAGCGGACCGGCATAGTCGTGTTCAACTAAGGCTTTCATCACTTCATACATATCAATAGAGCCTTTTGAAGAAAGGTGGGCTGATTCTTGGAAAGACTTACCACCGACTAATTTTACATTTCTCGTATGCATAAAGTTAACGCGGTCTTTATCCAGCATCGTTTTTAGAATATCCACTGCATCATTTTTAGGGTCAGAAGCAAATGAACCGACACATAAAGTCACGCCGTTACTTGGACTATCATATAAGTCTACAAATCTATTTAAAGCCTCTTTATCTGTAATGATTCTAGGCAATCCAAAGATACTGTAAGGAGGATCATCTGGATGGATGGCCATTTTCACATTTGCTTTTTCAGCAACCGGTATAATCTCTTTAATAAAGTAAGCTAAATTTTCCCATAACTGATTCTCATCTACTTTTTTATAGTCATCCAATAATTGATTAAGTTCTTCTTTTGTATAACTTTCATCCCAGCCAGGAAGAGATAATTCGCGTGGATCCATTTTATTGACTTCTGCCTCATCGAATATTAAAGCTTTTGAGCCATCTTCTAATTCAAACGCTAAATCAGAGCGTGTCCAGTCAAATACAGGCATAAAATTATAACAAATAACCGGAATATTAGCTTTTCCTAGATTTCGAATCGTTTGTTTGTAGTTTTCAATATATTGATCTCTAGTTGATTTTCCTAGCTTGATGTCTTCATGAACAGGAACACTTTCAATAACGGAAAGTTCCAGACCGGCTGCTTGAACCGTCTCTTTTAGATCTTGTATTTTTCCTGGTGACCATACTTCTCCTACAGGTACATCGTAAATGGCAGATACGATCCCTTTCATGTTCGGTATTTGTCTAATGTAATCTAGTGAGATTGGGTCTTCCTTGCCGTACCAGCGAAATGTCATTTCCATCATACTTGTCCTCCTGATTTTCTAAAATAATTTATGGCATTGTTGTAACAGATATTTTCAATCATTTGTTTTAATAAGTTTTCATCTTTAGGGTACTTGCCTTCTTCTACTTGTTTTCCAATAAAGTCGCACAAAATCCTTCTAAAGTAATCATGGCGCGGATAAGATAAGAAACTACGGGAATCCGTCAGCATACCTACAAAATTCATCAGTAGACCATGATCTGCCAGTGCCTCCATCTGTTTCAACATACCCGCTTCCGTATCATTGAACCACCAGCCAGCACCAAATTGCACTTTACTCTTGATGCCTTCGTCATTAGTCTGGAAATTACTGGCTGCGCTCGCTACAATATGATTTTGAGTCGGGTTCAAATTATACAAAATCACTTTAGGCAGTGAATCTGTATAGGCCATCTCGTCGAGTAATTGATTCAGCGCTTTAGCTTCTCCAACTGAATCCATGATTGAATCAAATCCCGTATCCGGACCTAAACGATCATACCAGTAACGATTCGCATTACGCAGAGCCCCAAAGTGAATCTGCATCGCCCAACCTTTTTCGTGATAAAGATGCGCTAAGTCAATTAAAATTCTAGTCAGATACTGATCTTTTTCAAGTTCTGTAATAGCTTCTTGCTTAACGGCTTTTTGAAAAATTGTTTCTATCTCTGCTTCACTTGCTTCTTCAAAGATCATTTTATCGAGCGCATGGTCTGAAGCTAAGGTGCCTCTTTTATCAAAATAGTCTACACGTTCACTTAATTGTTCCATTAGTTGATTGTACGTTGCTGGCTTCTCTCCAAAAATAACTTCCATTCGTTCCAAGAACCCACTGAATCTTTCGTCCTGAATATGAAAAGCTTCATCAGGTCGGAAAGAAGGGGCAACTGTTACTGAAAATGCAGTATCTTGCTCGATCTGGTCATGGTATTTCAGAGAATCTGTTGGACTATCCGTTGTGCCTACAAAGGTCACATTCGAATTTTGGATCAATTTCTGAGTAGTTAATTTTTCTTCTCGAATCACTTGATTCATCTTGTCATAGATTTCTTTCCAGTTCTGGCTGTTCAAGGTTTCTTCTATTCCAAAGTAGGTTTTTAATTCAAGATGCGTCCAGTGATAAAGAGGGTTTCCGATGGTTGCTTCAGTCGTTTCCGCCCAAGCTTTGAATTTCTCTTCTGGGGAAGCATTGCCTGTGATTTTTTCTTCCGGTATGCCATTAGCGCGCATGGCTCTCCATTTATAGTGGTCGCCAGCCAGCCAGATTTCTGTGATTGTTTCAAACTCATGATTGTGAGCTATTAGTTGTGGACTCAAATGACAATGATAGTCAAAAATCGGCATAGATTCAGCATAATCATGATAGAGATGTTTTCCTGTTTCATTCAGCAGCATAAAGTCTTTATCTATAAATGACATCTAATCAGTCCTTCTATCTTATTGGTTTGGAATCCTTAAGGTTTCTAAATGTTTTCCAATATGTTCAGTCAGTGTTCGTCTATATTCTTCTTCACGTTCTTTCATTTTCTCAAAGAAGATGTTCTTGAATAGTGGCTGTCCTTCATTCGTTTCTGCTGTCAGTAATACGCCGTAAGTCACATGTAGAACTTGTCTGGCATTACGGTCGTTCAAATATTCTGGAAGTTCTGCATCATTCACTTTATCTAATCCAGGAATGCCTGACAGATCTGGCGTAATATGATAATATTTCTGAGCTTCTGGGAAATGTTCAAAAGCATAGCTGTGCATTTTTCGGTACAGTTCAGGTTCAGTTTGCGCCAGTACCCGCATAGCTTCCAACCAGTTCGTTCCTGCTGTTTTCAAATGGAACAGTCCTTCAGTATGGTTACCGATAATTGGGAATACAGAGAATTTATCACTACCTGAATGAATACTGATTTTATAGTCTAATGTCTTGGCAATTTCAGCGTGTTGTTTGAAGTCCGCTTCAAATTGATCCAGCTCTCCCATGTAGTCAACACCCTTTTGAAATTCTCCTATAAACCTTGGTGCCAAGCTATTCACTTTCACGCCTCGCTCTGCCAGTTCATTGGCTACGAAGAAATGCGAAGCTGGGCTCGTTACTGTCTCTGTCTCATCGATCGATAATTCAAAATCAATTTCCTGATTTGCTTTCTGTACATATTCATCGAAAACAAACACTGTGAAATCCAAGGCTTTTTTATACAATAGTACATTGAACATCAAGGCTTCTTTTGAAAAAGAGAGGTCAAAGCTATGGATATGGAACGTTTGATCTAAATAACGTTTTTCGTATCCTGTACGCTCATCTTCTGGAAGTTCATCGTAATGTGCTTGAACTTCTTCTTTTGTATAATTGGCTACTGCATTTTCAATGTGATCGGAACAGTCCAGCGTCAGCATCGTCATACCCGCATCCAGTGCACGCTTGATATCGGCTTCTTCTTTCAGATGATCCCCATCTGCACCAAATCCATCTTGATAATCTTCTTGAAATACTGCGTAACTTGCTGCATCTACGATATCATCAATCGTTCGGTCCATCAGTGTCAGTTCTCGTATACTTTGTTGTGCAAGAATCGGCTTCGCTTTTTTGTCTCTGATTGCTGAGATATGTCCTGGAGAAGCTAATCCCAGGCGATCCCCTAATCCAATTGTGGTTACTTTGTTGCCAAAGGCTTTCGGTACTGTCCAGTCGAAGTACTTGTTCAGAACTAAACGGTTTTGGTAGTTTGTCGGACACAGTTTGATCTGTTCTGAAATCATTTCGCCTTCAAGCTGGTCCAATACAGATTGCTTTCCTGACACCAGTAGTTTTTTCTCTAACCCCTCTTTTACCATTGCCCATTCACTGTCTTCTAATTGTTTAAACGAGCGTTCGTAAAGTGTATATGCTGGTTTCGTATTCAAAAGTTCTCTGAGCGTTCCTTCTTTGATCTTCATCTTTTACCTCCAATGTTTTATTTGATGTTTCCTATATTATCTGTAATTTTTTCAAACAAACCATATTGTTCAAAAGCATTGTCTTGAGGTTCATATTGAATCGTTTCACGCGCTTCCTGAATATCTAGTCGTTTATAGGTATTATCTGAAACACCGTTCACTAGTAAAAATGGTTTTTTCAAGGAAGCATTCAGACATCGATCTACTAGATGACACATATCTCTAGGCGATAGATACTTGATCAAATTTTCTAGCGTTTCACTTTCCCCTTCTATACCATCAAAACCACCGATCCTTATTCCAATAAATGTCTTTTGATGCTTAAAGGCAAAATGACTCGCCAGCACTTCCGCATAGACTTTGGATACACCATATAAATCTGCCGGTCTTGGGATCATATCTACGTTAACTTGTGTGTCTAGAGGATACCCTCCGACCGCATGAATGGAACTCGCGAAAATGACTCGCTCAACGCTCTTTGTTTCTACTGCTTCTTTGAAAAGATTGAATGTCACTTTAAAGTTTGCATCCAACAGAGAATCATAAAAGTCTGCATCCGGCCTTGGATCTCCAGCTAAATGCACAACATAGTCGATGTCTTTCAATAAATCTTTTGTTTGTTTTGGATCAGAAAGATTACACTCAACCTTTTTCACCTTATTGCTTAGGTCTTTGTCTAATTCAGATAAATCTTTATCCACAACGACCAAGTGATAGGTATCAGCTAAATGTGGGGTTAGTACTTTTCCGATTTGTCCTGTTGCACCCGTAAGCATTAAAGTCTGTTTCTGAACTTGCTCACTCACAACTCTTCACCCTCTCTTTTAGTCTTTGCCTTCATAAACAAAATAATCAAAGTCCGCTGAACATCCTTGGAATTGATTCATATCCTGACAAGATAAGGTAATAAAGTTTCCGGTGTAGCCTCCTGACAGGAAGGAAATGTCTTTATCGGAACTGAATGCTTGTGGCTCGGAATCATCTGCTGTTTGATAATAAAATTGTGCACGTACCTGATCCACTTCAACTCTGAGTTTTACCGATTCGTTTTCTGGTAACTCCACAATGTCTTCCAGCAATTGAAAACTTCCTTCAACTGATTGCATCATCCGCAAGACTTTTCCGGAGTGTTCGTCATAAGTCACATAAGCATACAAGTATGTCTCCGCACTTAAGTAGAGCGCCATGCCCGCCATTTGCATATAATGTTTTGGTTCAAAATCCATACTTGTCTCCGCTGTGAATTCGAAATTTTCCTGTCTTTTTCCGATCATATGCTGATCAAACAAACTTTGAAGAGATTCTCCAGATTTCATATGCAATTTCCCTGAATGAACCTTCTGTGATAACCAAGATTCATCAGCTGGAATTCGAAGTGTGTTCCATTCTTTATTCAATTTTTCGGAATCAAAGACGTCTTTGAATAGTCTAGAAGTACTCTGCTCAACTTCTCCAGTATATTTTTCTGGAACAGGTACTTGAACAGCTGGAAGTTTTCCTCCGTGTTCTAAACGCAACCAGTCCGAATTATCCCAGTAAACTTTTTGTATAGACGTTTCTCTTCCTAAAATAGGATATTTCCCGTCAATTAGTCTTGTTGCCAGATGAACCATATACCACTCATCTTCTTTTGTTTTGATCAGACTGCCATGTCCTGACTGCTGAAGTGGCCAGTCTGGATGGTCACTCGATGTCATCATCGGGAAATGCGGATCCACTTCATAAGGTCCTTCGATGTTTTTTGATCGAGCTACTGTAACCGAATGATTGATACCTGTCCCTCCTTCGGCCGTTATCAGATAGTAATAGGCTCCTAATTTGTAGATATGAGGTGCTTCTGTTTTCTTTAGATGGGTACAGTCAAATATTTTCTTAAAATCTCCTGTCAGGTGTTTTTTCACAGGATCATATTCTTGCAAAACAATACCACTTGATTTGTTGGAAGTTGTCATTCGGTAATCCCACAAAGCATTGAGTATCCACTTGCGTCCGTCTTCATCATGATAAAGTGAAGGATCAAAACCAGATCCGTTCAAATAAATCGGCTCACTCCAAGGTCCATTGATGTCCGTTGCTGTAATCAAATAATTTCGACAATCTTTGAACGGTCGGTTCGTACTTTTAACATCCGTATAAACAAGGTAAAACGTACCTTCTGAGAAACTGATTTGTGGTGCCCAAATACTACAATTCAATGGATTTCCTCTCAGATCGCACTGATTTGTCAAAATATCTGTTTCATGTGTCCAGTTCACTAAATCTTCTGAACAATAGACACGAACGCCTGGTAGCCATTCGAAAGACGAGACAGCTATGTAGTACTTACCATTCGCTTCTGTGACACTAGGATCCGGGTTGAATCCTTTTAGGATTGGATTTTGTATGGTCTGTTTCATGCTAACCTCCACTAAGATTGTGTTACGCTCTCTGGTTCATTTGATAAGTGTTTTCTGATAAAAGATAAAAGCGCTGAAGTAAATAAGAGAAAAGCGAACATAAAACCCAGTCCTTGTGTTCCAATTAGGAGGCATATTCCAGAGACAGCGTAAAAAGAACCGGCCAATTTAGGCTTTTTATTTTTGATGATTAGTACCGTAGCTGCCGCAAGGCTTGCTGCCATCAAGAACAAAAAAATCCCCATCCAGTTTGAAAACTGCGTCATCAATTCATACGCTTCATCGACTCCACTAAAACGCTCAACATCTGGTAATAATGGAAATAACGTCTGTTCAAAAACATCTCTATCTGTGGAGAGCATCGTTGCTGAAAATCCTCCAAATATAATGATTGAAAGGACTCCACCAATCATCCCGATAATCGCTTCCGCTTTTCTCCTCATCTTCAAATCCCTTTCTCTTCTACTCTTTTATAAAATGTATGATCGAATAGATCCGACAGTTTTAGTACATGATCCACCGATTCCGACGCTGTATACCAACTGTCTTTCTTCTTTATCTTTGTTTGATTCTGGATTGTTCCGTATTCTTCAAATCTAGCCGTTTCTCTATTTTCTGGTTTTCCCCAGTCATGCCACCTGTCTATGTGGATGTGACCAGACATATAGCATTGCTGGAAGCGGACGTGAGCATGCGGTCGCCACGGACGTCCTAGATAAACTTGGGAACTACCCGCTTCTGCAATAAGAAAGCACTCATTGAATACAAAACCAAAGGCTTGCTTCTCTGGTGTGGATGCAGCTGTAATATAGCTCTCTTTGCCTGAATCTCTGTTCTTACTTTTAATCACGCATCGATCAAAATAGGCTGTTGCCCCTCCAAAGATGAAATCAACGGTGCCTTCAATTTCACACTGAGAAAAGACTTGTCTATACTGTTCATAGGCAATTCTTTTCCCTTGAAAGGCAGAACCATCTTTTCTAGCACTGGGAAGATGCGGACAAAACAAAGTGTCTTGATGAGCTTTTAACTGACAATTTTTGAAGGTACTTGTGTCACAATTTGCATACAGGGCAAGTGCTTGGCCTACGACTTCACCTTGCCCTGCTGTGTTTTCTAGCGTAAGATTTTCCAGATGGATATCTGTTCCTTCGAGATGCACTGTGGCCGTTTCAAAAGTCCCGATTTCCATTCCACTTGAATCTTTTTGCCTTGCATAAGCATTGTATTTGATTACGACATGTCCAATTCCGATCAATCTGATTTTTGAAAGAGTCATAGTGACTCGCTCTTCATATACTCCGTCAAGAATATACATCGTAGTCCAGCTATCCGTTTTTGGTAATTTTTCTAGGTATTCAACGGCTGACTGGATTGTTTGAAAGTCACAGAAATCTTGCTTTCCTATTATCACTCCACTCACATCCTATAAATGTTTCTGTATATATGGCACCCATCTCGATCTCATGTGGGCCGTTTCCTGGTGACCACCAGTGGAAACAATCTGTTCAAAACTTCCTGTGATGTTTTGTTCGAAACACACTTTTTCAATACCATCTCTCAATTTTTCCACTCCTTGAATTGGACATAGCGGATCATCTTTGCCAACAAGCGATAGCCTATTTCTAGGTAATATCAGCTGTTGAACGGTTGAAGTCGAAAAGGTTGAAAGCAAGTTTGGTACATAACTGTAGAAGCCGTGCTTGTCTAGTAGTCTTTGTTCAATTAAAGTTTCTAAATCAACTTGTGCGGCGATATCAACAGTTACCTTGATTCTTTCATCCATTGCACTTAGCCACCAAGACATTAAACCGCCCATTGACATGCCTATCGTGGCAAGCCTTTGGGTATCTACATCAGAGCGTGTCTCCAAATAATCAAGGGCATGAATAGTATCGTAAAGCATCATTCCCCATAAAACTCTGCCTCTAATCAGCATTTCTTTGAACAGTTCACTTTCTTTTTTCCCACTTCGTTCACCAAAACCCCATGCGTCAATGGCCAGCACCCCGTAGCCCATCCTAGTGAGTTCCTCAGCAAAAGGGCGTTCTTGGAGATAACCGTTCCCTTTGATCACCTCTTCTTTCCCCAGTGCATAATTCCCACCGTGAGAATGATTGTAAATGACCACGGGTAGTTTTCCGTTTACTTCTATCGGTTTGATAAAGTAAGCCGGAACACTTTCTATCCCGTTCAACTCCAAAAGAAGCGTTTCAATCACATAATCCGGAGTAACCTCTTCGTTCACTTGAATGGACTGACTGATAGCTGATTCCGGTCGTTGACCAAGTAGTGAAAATAACTTCTCCCTACTCATTTGTATTCCCGCTTGACTGGGTAGTGACAACGAGCTCTTCTTCTTTTTTTGTATTTTTGCTATAAGCACGATGGATTTCAATATCTTGACAATTCTCCATATAAAAGGCAGGACCTTTATGATTTTCGATGGTAATATTTCTGAAGGAAGCATCTTTCACATTACCGATATAAAAACCTTGATGCGTGACGGGTTCAATTCCAGTCATCATGGCGGGAACTCCTGGTTCTGCATCATCGGTCATGCTAATATCAATGTTTTCAAAAGTTATTTCTGATAGATACTGTTCTGCTAAACCATATAGGAAACCAGCGGACGCTCGAACATTTCTAGCTGTAATATTTGCAAAATGAATCCGTCTGAATTTTGGCGTTTCTTCTGTAACGGGATAAGAATTTTTATCCCAGACGTATTTTTCTTTTCCTTTTGGTCCACAGAAGTAATACAGGTTCAAAATGAACGGAGACAAGACACTTTCCATTACAATGTTACTGACTCGAATATCCTCAATCGTACCGCCTCTACCGCGACGAGATTTCAATCTGATGCCACGATCTGTTTCTTTGAATACACAGTTAGTGATCACTACATTACGAATGTCTCCACTCATTTCACTGCCGAGGACTACACCACCATGTCCATGACTCATCGTACAATTTGTGATTGTAATATTTTCGCAGGCAATCTTTTCAGCAGCTTCTTCTGTCCCTGATTTGATCGCAATGCAATCATCTCCAACATCGATATTACAATTACTGATTCTAACGTTACTACAAGATTCAGGATCAATGCCATCTGTATTGGGCGAATCAGCAGGGTTCAGAATGGATACATTATCGATTGTGATATTTGAGCTTCTGATAGGGTTGATCGTCCAGCTTGGAGAATCTATCATCATGACATCTTTGATCGTAATACGAGAAGATTCTTCAAAACTGATCAGTTTCGGTCTTGGATACAGTAGCTCTTCTCTTCGGTTTCTGAATACGTCCCACCAGTCTGCTCCGTTTCCATCAAGCGTTCCACTGCCGGAAATCGTAACATTCTCTACGTTATCTCCGTAAACACAAGACATATACACTTCTCGTGAAACACCCTCCCATCTTGATTTAACAACAGGATAGTCTTCTTGATTTGTACTGAATTTAAGTACCGCTCCTGGGGAAAGATGAAGCGTCATATGACTATACAATCTGATGGACCCTGTTACATATGTTCCACTAGGAATCAGTATCGTACCGCCTCCGTCTTCTTTGGCAGCTTGGATTGCCTGATCTATTGCTTCTGTTACTAAAGTTCCATCATCTTTTGCGCCGAAATCTTTAATTGAATACATGATTTTCATTCACCTTCTAGTTAGATTTTGTAACTTTTTCATATTCATTCATCGCTTGAATAAAAGCACCTACAGCTTTGAAATCATTCATAATAACAGCTTCACTCATATAGTATGCAAAGGAACCGTCTCTTTGATCAGCGCCACCTAGCCCTGCCACTTCACAGCATTTGTTTAAGTTCAGCCAACCTTCTTTTGTTGTAAGAACAAATTCGTCTAGAATACCTTCGTAAGCTTTTTCCATTGAATGAAACCATTTTTCTTCTTCAAGTAGACCAAGTCTTCTCCCTTTTGCTAAGGCATATAAAAACATGCACGAACCAGAAGATTCAAGATAATTCGGCTTACGGCCGCCCTTATCGATAATTTGATACCATGTCCCTGATTGATCTTGGTAACGAATGACACCTTCAAGCGTATCTCTGAAAATCCAGATTAGTTTTTCTTTATCTTCACTGTCTTCATCCAGTAATTCAATGACATCTGCTAGCGCCATCAGATACCAACCGAGTGACCGAGACCAATAATGTCTGGATAAACCAGTTTCTGGATCACACCATGGTTGTACCGCTTTTTCATCCCATGCATGATGTCTCAATTGAGTAACCGCCGAACGAGTATGCTCGTCACAGAGTTCAAACTGTTTGATCACGTCTGAGTAGTCCTGATCTTCGAACATCTTGATATATTCAAGATAAAAAGGTGAACTCATGTAAAGTCCGTCGAGCCAAATTTGATAAGGGTATATTTTCTTATGCCAGAAAGCTCCTTCTGAAGTTCGGGGATGATCTGCTAGTTGATCTCTAAGACGTTCAGCTGCTTTTTTATATTTTTCTTGTTTTGTTTCTTTATAAAGGAACAGAAGAACTTTTCCATTGTTAATGAAGTCTATGTTGAATTTTTCTTTTTCATAATCTTTGATACTCCCATCTTCTCCGATGAAATAATCCATTGTTTTCTGGATATAATCGAAATATTTCTGCTCATTTGTTTCTTTGTAGACTTTTTCCAATCCTTTTAACACGACGCCGTAATCGTAAGACCATTTCCCACGATAGGGTCTTAATGCATACAGTTCTGGATAACGCTCAATGACAGTGTCTGCCATTTCAGTTGACCAGCTGATCGTTTCTTTTAACATGTACATCCGCCCACTCCTATACATTCTTTTTTTCCTAAGTATAAGCTTGTCCCCTTCTCTAAAGGAAAAGGGGATAAGCCTGTACGTGAATCTATTCTTGAATTTCTGCAAAAGCAGCTTCGTATTCTTCTATGATTTGTTGACCACCTGAGCTGTACCATCTTTCTACCACTGCTTCAAAATCATCCAAATCAATATCTCCAAGAATATATTGATAAGTTGCATCATCGATAGCGACAGATAATTCAGAACCTTGTGAAGTAAAGGTATTGGATTCAAGAGAATAAGCTGGATTCAATACAGCAATTTCCTCATTTTCTAAAATTAATCCATCAGAATACAACTTCAGTTCATTTCCTGTAACAATGTCATAACCAATTTCTTTTGGTCTTGAAGAAGAAAATGGTTGTACTTCTTGTTGCCATAAGTCTTCATCTAAACGTGTTGAAACATTGCCATCCATTTCATGGTGAACACCTTCAATACCAGAAGACATCAAGGTGTAAACTTCTTCATCATGTAGATCATTTACAAATTGAAGTACCGCTCTTAATTCGTCTTCATCAGCAACTTCACTTCTTGGGAATGCGAGTAATCCACCGATACCATTGTTATCTGACCAGATTGCATACTCATCGCTGCCATCTTTATTGATTTTGTTTAATTGTGCTAAATCCATATCATCTTGAATACCTTCAGCAAGTGTATACAGGTTTACTGCATCCATCAGTCCTCCAACATATATTCCAGCACGTCCTTGTGCAAAGCTTTCTTGTTGATCGGTTTTAGCTGTAACAGCAAAATCCTGATTAATCATGCCTCCTGCATAAAGAGCTCTCATGTAATCCATTGCTTCGATATACTCCGGTGTATCAAACTGAGGTGTGAAAGCACCATTTTCTTCTTTCCACTCATTTGGTACCCCATGATAAGTAGCAAGCGTTTTGAACGCGCCATATTTAAGATCAGCACGATCCATAAAACCAGTCGTATCATTTTGACCACTACCGTTTGGATCATCTTCAGTGAAGGCACGCGCTACTTCAAAGAGTTCTTCAACTGTAGTCGGTTCTTCCATTCCCAAATTCTCCAACCAGTCTCTTCTTAAAATGACACCATTACGTGCCAATGGTTTCTGGAAAGGTATACCGTAAAGTACGCCTTCAATAGAAGCAGAACGTCTAGTTTCTTCAGAGATTTCAGCAAGATTTTCGAAGTCATCTAAGTACGGCTCTACGTCCCAGAATTGACCAGCTTTTAGTGCATTACGGACAGATGAGTTTTCCATAATCGTAAGCGTAACGATATCTGCCAGATTACCTGAAGCCAATGCGGTATTCAGTCGTTCTTCTTTAGATGCGTCAGGAATCCATTGGAATTCAAGTTGGGTATTCGTATACTCTTCAACTGCATTTGTGATGGTATCTGTTGGAGGAGAAGCAGAGTGCAACATATTCATCCATGAAATTGTTGTTTGTTCGGGCTCCCCTGAAGCGTTTGTTCCACTTTGGGAACCTGAACTTGAACCACCGCTACCGCAACCAACTAGTAAAGCGCTACCAAAAATCGTTAAAGCTGCATATCGTTTCCATTTTCTATTCATTGTGATACTCCTCTATGTTCTAATTTTTTACTGCTTCTGATTCGTTCACACTTCGTTCTATTCTAGCGAAAACCATATAAGCCATCTTCATAACAATGAAAATTAGAAAACTTGTTCCAAAAAAGGTGACTAAGGCAGGATACACTCTCGCTACTATGGAGTAAATTGCCAGAATGCTGACAAACAAAACCAATGTATATTGCAAGTAAGAAAATCCAATTAAAAATGAGTACCGAATCATCTCCTTTAAAGATTTCAGCTCGTAGTGAACGAGGACAGGAAAGATGTAAGTTACAGAGATTGTATAAAGAAAAATCAATACACCGAAGACGACTCTTAATTCCCAGCGACTAGCATAGATATAATCCATGATCAAGATGATTCCAGCAACCATGTAGATTAAACTTAAAAGGTTACTTTTTTTGAAATAACGCTTATACTCCGCAATAAAAGTTTTTATAAGCGGAAGATCATCATTTCCTCTTAACCATTCTCTTATAACACTGAATGTTGCAGCAGTTGAAGGTCCTATACCTAAAATCCCTAATCCCATCATTGTTCCAATCATCCATAAGAAATTCAAACAAGTTAACTTTAAAACTCGAGTCAGAATCATATTCAATTTTTCGACATTTTTCATACAAACCATTCCTTACTTCAATTTTGTTCCTCTAATATACGCCGTCTTCTCCTATTTTCTTCGCTAATTTATTTGTTGCCCATACTAATATAAAGCCAACAACACCTTTAAACATACCTACTGCCGTACTAAAACTTAATTGACCGTTTTGCAGTCCTGCAGTATAGATATACGTATCAAAAATCTCAGCGACTGAACGGTTCATAGAATTTAGTAGTAAATGTAGATGCTCAAATCCAAGATTCAATACATTACCAATCTTAAGGATCATCAGTGTAATAATAGTTCCTCTGATAGCCGGCAATGTAACATGCCATATTTTTCTTAAACGTCCTGCGCCATCCATATCAGCTGCTTCATACAACTGTGTGTCTACACTTGTAATAGCTGCAAGATAGATTATTGTAGACCAGCCAAGCTCTTTCCACATAACTTGAAGAATATAGATTCTTGGTAACCATGTTGGAGAAGTCAAGAAACTAATTTTCTCTCCACCTAGATAAGCAATTAGCTCATTAACGAGTCCACCATCTAGAGATAACAGAACAAACGAAATGGAAACGATGATAACCCAAGACATGAAATGCGGAATGTAGATGATTGTCTGAATAATCGACTTGAATCGTTTATTAACAATTTCATTCATCATAAGTGACAAGACAATTGGCATTGGGAAAAACACAAAAATATTCAGTGCGAATAAATTCAAAGTATTTCGAAGTAACATAAAGAATACGTCATCAGTAAATAATCTGGAGAAATGCTTAAGCCCGACCCACGGACTTCCGAATATCCCTAGAAACGGTTGATAATCCTGAAAGGCTATGATTAGACCACCCATAGGTAAATACTTAAAAATAATAAAATACAATAAACCCGGTAAAATCATCATATAAAGATACTTATGCTGCCACCAGTCAGAAGTCCTTTTTTTCGGCTTCACTACACTAGACTCTAAAATTTGTTCTTCCAATAGAAAGCTCCTTTCTTCTTATCCTCAAATCCAACACTCTTTTAAAGTAGCAATCTTTACTCTTTTATTTGAATGCGTTGATTTGAGTTGTATCAATCGATACTGTTTCATGAAACTCATTTTAAAACGTGTAAGGCATCTACCAAAACAACTTACGAGTTCACTTTAAGGGACAACCCACATAACTTCTATAATCATTTTATTGATAACGCTTCCAATAACGCCTTTCCTTTTAAAACACACTTAATGATTACCTTTAATCACGTAATCACAGATGATGATTACTAGTAAATTATAAATATCGCTTGATTTTTCAATTAAAAATTCCATTATGATTTTATTTTAGAAATGCCTTGAATAAGCCTAATGTAAGCGTTATAATTTATTCGTGTGACGAAAGGAGATAAAAAATGAAATACAAAGGAAGTTTATTTCATACGCTTTTCCTACTTTTATCTGTCTTAACCTCTTTACTAATTATTATTTTTGTTTCTTCCTTTTATTTATCAACACGTGCTAATATTGAGAATGAATTTCTGATTAATAGAAGACATAATCTCGAACAAATGGCTCACTCTTTAGAAGTAGAACTACAAAATGTGGAATATGCTTTTAATGCCTACAGTACGACAAGTTCGTATCAATCTGTGATAGAAAATCCGTTGGCTTCTAGTGATTTCAGCCAGTATAGAGACGTCAATACACAGTTGAATTACTTTTCAACTCCGAGCTTATCTAATACGACTTATACTTTGATTAGCTTAAGAGAAGGATGGGCTATTTCTGAAGGGCGATTGCTGCAATTAACCGATTCAGAATTAGAAGATATTACAACTTACTACACAGGAAGCACAGCTTCAAACCTATATTGGGATAAAGATGCTGGCGGGATGTCTGTAGTGACTACTCTACCAACGCACTCCACCGATAAAAATGGTATTGGGATTGCTCATGTAGCTGACAATGACATTGATCAGCTGATTAATAATCAGGAAATGCACTTTCCTATTTTGATCATGAATAATGATGGCGACCTATTATATGATTCTGACTACAAAGATTCTACTTTGACAACGGTTATTCCTGAAATTTCCACAGAAAATCTATTAGCGCAAGGAGAAACAGTTACTGAATTACCGATACATATTGCCGGCGAAGAACCGCTCACCTTACTTGCAAACAGTTCTCCATTCAATAATCTTGTTTATGTGACTGCGCTTTATGATTACGAAATTCATGAAACGCTTTCTCCTACCCAAAATGCTTTCTTGGTTTTAGGCGGGTTACTAATAATATTTTCAATCGGACTTTCTTGGATACTCGCTACGGTTCTTTCTCGTCCTTTAAAACAATTAAAGAATGCGCTGAACTTAGAACCGATTGGTACTGTGACCAACGAATTTGATTTCATTAAATCTTCTTTTGAATCGATCAGGACAAAAAATGATACATTGGAGCTTGTTTTTGATGTTGAAAAGCCTGCATTGAAACGGCAGTTTGTATTAAATGCTCTGCTTGGTAAAAATACATTAGAAAACCTTGACGAGAAACAAGCTGTATATAATTTTCCAACTTACAAGCACCCTATTTATTACGTCCTAATCACTCAATTAGACAATCGTAAGTTCAAAGATGATACTGTACGCCTATTTACACTACTGCATATTCTAGAAGAAAACATTCCTTCATTGAACCTATTCTCACCAGTTGTTTTATCCGATGAGCATGTAGCAACTATTCTAGTTTTTAATGCTGATACTGAAGATATCAATAAAACTATAATTGAATACAGTGAGGCTATCGTGAAAAATGCTAAATCAGAAGCGAGCTTACTTGTCAGTGTTGGTATCAGTAATCCTTATACAGACTTCAATCTTACTAGGTCAGCTTTCAAGCAAACTAAAGCAGCTTTATCTTACAAAATCCTTTTGGGAAATCAGTCTATTATTGCTTATGAAGATATTCAAGAAATCACTGCGAATGCTTATTCTGGACAGTATGCTACAGATCTGGAGAAACCTATATTCCAGTCTATTCAATTAGGAAATGTTGAAGATGCAAAAAAACATCTTTATCCATTTCTAGCAGATTTATTTAAACATAATCCAGATCCAATATCTATAGAATTTGCTCTATTACGCTTTTTTATGAACTTATCCAGACTTGATCAATCTCTAGAATCCAATGTGATTGATCGTAATTTGATTGAAGACTATTACCAGACAGTACTCTTTCACCATAATCTAGTCGACATCGAAGAAAAGCTTGTCACACAGATGGTTGTTCCTATGTCCAAAAAAATACTTGAGCGAACGACAGAACAATTCAAACAGGTTTCTCACCGAATCAAAGAAAAAATTCACGAAGCCTATGATGAAGATATTTCTTTAGATACAATCAGCGAAGAACTAAACTATAATCCCAATTATCTAAGTAGTATTTTTAAAAAAGAAACAGGCATCACTTTCAGTGATTACCTGATTGATTACAGATTAACTAAAGCAAAAGACTGGTTAAGTGAAACAGAACTAACCGTAAAAGAAATTGCAGAAAAACTTAAGTACGGTAACTCCCAAAATTTTATACGTTCATTCAAAAAACGGGAACAATTAACACCTGGTCAATATCGTAAGCAAGTTAAACTACAGTAATAGCATAAAAAGCTTAGACATCTGACAATTAATTTCAGTCAGTGTCTAAGCTTTTTATACGTTCTCGTAACATTCTTTGAGCAGTTGGAGACTCTTTTCTAATGCTGGTTCTCTTGTTGCTTCCAGTGACACAAATAAATTTGGTTTTTTGTATTTTATAAAACTTAAAATCTTCTCGTATTGCATTTCGCCTGTTCCGACCGGTACGATTTCAACCTTATTTTCTTTGATGACGTAATCCTTGATATGCATAGCTACGATATGCTCATCTAAAAGATCCAGAGCCTCCTCTATAACGGCACTTTGCCGCTCGTAGTTATCGATACTGATCAAGTTCGCACAATCGAGTATAATCTTCAAATTTGGTGATTGAATTTCTTGTATCATTTGATAAGCTAACTTAGCCGAATGCAGAGGATGATTCATTCCAGCCTCTATTGCCACAATTGTTCCAAATTTCTCAGCTACCGTAGTCAGCTTTCTTACAGAAGACACCACTTCATTAAAAGCTTTTGTTGTGAAGTTTTCTTCTGTATATCCTTTTCCCACACTACCCGTTTCTGTTGCAACCATACTCGCATTAAATGACTGTGATAAACTTAAGTGCTTTATAAAATCATTTAAAGCAATTTCTCTCTTTTCCACATTTCTATCAATAATATTGACGTAACACCCCAGTATGGAGATTTTGATTCCTGCTTTATTGAATTGCTCAGCATAGTAAGTAGCTAAACCTGGTGTTAGTTTGTCATAAGTATCCATAACTTCTGGAAAAGACTTTTTAATCGCAAACTGAACATGCTTTAAATTATAACAGTTCAGTTTTTCAATTAGTTGATTCATCTCTATTAGTCCGAGATCATGCGCTCTAATCCCTAAATTAAGCGGAAAGTTCATCTTTCACCCGCTCTTTCCGTCATCCGTTGTCTCTTGTGGAATGCAGGAACCGTTTTTGTAAGTTCCTCAGCTATTAGGGAAGCAACCATTTTCGCACCTTCTTCTGAAAAGTGGGTGTTATCTGTTAACCCCTCAGGATAATTACTATACATGTTCGGTTCCAGATGCAGGAAAAGCTCTTTCGAGGAAGCTTCTCCCAGTTTATCTATATAAGCTGAAGTAATTCGGTGCATATCAATAATTGATACAGATTTTTCAGTAGCAACCTTTCTCATCGCCTCTGGATATGATCCTAGCGACATTGGATCTAGTCTGCCCTCTTTGAATTGTCTCCTACTAATGGAAGTCATTAGGATAGGAATCATACCATTCTTTGTTGTTTTATCAATATAGTACTTCAAGTTATCCATATAGTTTCCGAATGGATCTGTAAACCTTTCCGGATCATCTATTTTTTGATCATTATGACCAAATTGTATCAATAGATAGTCTCCAGCTTTCCCTTTTGAAAGAATAGGTTCTAATCTGTTTTGTTCCAGAAAAGATTTGGTACTTCTACCATTAATAGCTTGGTTACTAAATTGAATAGTCTCATTGAAATAATCTGCAATAAATTCTCCCCAACCACTCATCGGTTTTTCAGTTGAAGACTTATCTGCTGCTGTAGAATCTCCTGCAATAAAAACCGTTATATTATTTTCTACCAAAATGATTTGCTCCTTCTTTATTGTTTAGTTTATCTTATATGAGATTCTTTGCTAGATAAATAATCATTTCTGTAGTTGAAAAAAGTTTATATGAAAGCGTTTTATAATAATGTTTGCAATTATCAGATTTAATGATTATAAACCACTATTATTTTTCTGACTTTGATCTATAGCTACTTTCCATTTTATTTATTTATCATACAAAAAGATTATATACGGTACTCATTATTCTTGATACTGTTGTGTCATACCAAACAACTTAGCAAATCTACCAAAACAACAAGCAACTTATTTCTTTATTATAGGAGGATTTTTATGGCAAAAGCTACACCCGTATTGTCTAAACGACAAGAACCATTAAGTTCAAAAATCTTCAGCGTATTTAATACAACCTTTCTTGTATTAATTGCTTTGATTTGTTTAGTCCCTTTTATCAATATTATTGCAAGTTCCCTTGCAACTACTGAAGAAATCGTATCAAAACCATTCGTGATTATTCCTGAGACCTTTTCACTTGATGCTTACCGTTACATCTTGTCTACCCCTACAATATTTAATTCCCTCTGGGTAACAATCTTTGTTACAGTTGCCGGCACCATTACAAGTATGATTTTAACTGCAATGATGGCTTATGGTTTATCTCGAAAATATTTACCTGGCCGTCGTATGATGAATTTCTTAGTCGTCTTCACTATGTTGTTCAGTGGAGGTATGATCCCTACTTTCCTTGTTGTAAACAGTTTGGGACTCATTGATTCATTATGGTCAATGATTCTACCAATCGCTGTCAATGCCTTCAACATGATTATCATGAGAAACTTTTTCCAAGGTTTACCGATGAGTTTGGAAGAGTCAGCAAAAATGGACGGAGCAAGTGACTTCTTAATTTTCAGAAAAATTATGCTTCCTCTAGCTATGCCATCTGTCGCTACGATTTCTCTCTTCTATGCTGTTGCTTATTGGAATACCTATATGAATGCGATTCTTTATATCAACGATTCTGCTAAATGGCCAATACAAATTCTGCTGCGCCAGATCGTTATCGTATCAAGTGGGATGCAAGGAGAGGGTGTTGCGGTAGATGTTATTCCACCAGCCCAGAGTATCAAAATGGCCGTTATTGTGGTCGCAACCGTTCCCATGTTACTCGTGTATCCATTCGTACAGAAGTACTTTGTAAAAGGTGCACTAGTTGGATCAGTAAAAGGATAAGATACGGATAAACTAACAAAGGACTGATATTATGCCATTAGACGAAGATTTAATCCCAAACGAAACAACAACGAACATGACTGAAGGTGGTTCAAACACGCCTATTGAAGTCGCTAGCGAAAAAGCTCTACATGATCGACACGTTGAAGAAGAAGTTCTGTTTCCAGATGACAAAGAAGCTGAGAGTACTGAAGAGGATTTCGTCAAATTCGACTTAGATGCTGTTGACGAGCTAGAAAATACAGATCATTAAATTAGTTAACTAAAAGAGGCCTATTATGACAATTCGAAACTGTCATAATAGGCCTCTTTTTAATTATAAATCCTGGATTCTCGTCCGGTTTACAGATCTTTCTTTATTCATTCGTTTACGCGTGAGGATATAAATCACAATAAGTATCAGTGTCAGGATATTTGAGAGAAGGAAGATACCTAAAGCGCTTAATATCATAGATGTTGTTGTACCACCCGATTCCATTCCTCCATCCTCTTCCCCGAATAAGGTGACCCCTGTTTCACCTTCCGATAACTCGACCGCTTCCTCTGAATCATCGTACTCGTTTACTTCCATCACTTCAATAGAAGTTGTTTCTTCATATGATGGTGTAACGGTAAGATAGCTAGCAATACCTACAGTAGTCATCAAAGCGAATAAAAAACTAATGAAAGGTAAGATCAGTCCCGGAAATTTACTGTCCGTTTTGGACAGATATACTTGTAACATAATAATCATACCTACTAAAATCAGCATCAATAGAATAGGTAAAATCGCTCCTATAATCGCCATAATCATTTCCCCTTTATGTAGTCTATAAATCCTGAATTTTTGTTTTATTCATTTGATCAGATTTCTTCGTTTTATCTCTCACACTATAATAGATGGCTAGACATATCGCTGTTGGAACATTAAAAATAAGGAGAGAAGATACCCCCATAACTATGTATTCTCCTGTAGATGTGTCGTCGTAGATCGGTTCGCTTTCGAATACTTCAGTTACTTCGTTCCCCTCGTCATCTATATAAGTTACACTCGATTCTTCTATAGAGTAGCCACCCATAGATGAAATAGGTAAAAGTGAGCATATGAAAAATATAGCAGGAATCACTAATCCTGGCCATTTTTTCTCTGATTTCGATAAAAATATCTGTAATCAGATACCTCCTGCTAATAAAAGTAATACCACAATAGAATTAAGCATGGTCATTTTCCTCCTTTGTTTTACGATATTCTGAAATCAATAGTTTAGCTGTATTGAAATCTAGTTTATCTTCTAATGCCAGTTGCTTTATTGTAGAAATATAAGTATCTGCCTGCTGTTCTTCATTCAGTTTGATTTTTTGAATCAATCGGTCTAGCCTTAACCTGACTGTCGGATAGGTCACACTATATTCCGCTGCGACTCGTTTTAGGGATCCTGACGCAAGCAGAAATCGTCTGATAAACTGAATATCTTCATCGTCCAGTTTACTGATCCATTTCGGGATGATGTCCATAACCATTCACTCCTTTAACAATATTTAATTTTCATTTACTTTTTATTTAATAAAATCATTATATTCTTTAACATTGTTAAAGTAAAGCACAAAAAAGGTTCGACGCTTAATCAATCACGTCGAACCCTTTATAAAACTATAGGCTGAGGATGCGATTATCTCGCACCGCCTCCACCTCCACCCATAGCGCCGCCTCCGCCACCGATAGAAGTAGAGCCTCCAGCCCCTCCAGAAGCATTATAGCCACCACTTTGCATACCTGATGACATACTGTTGGAGAATCCATACATTCTATGATAACCACCATAAAAGACAGGATAGTGTGCTACCCATTCTTGGAATTGTTCTGGATAAAGTTCTTCCAGACTTTCTACAATATCTGATCCTTTACCGTACAATGTAGCCCAAATAATAAAGTCTACCCAAGGTAAGGTTTGTCTGTAGGCCAATGAATCATCCGACTCTAGATCATCTAGATGATTTCCAAACTGAGTGATTCGATCAAATAGTTGGTCGCCTTCTCTACTTGCTTTTATAAAAGAGGAATCGGCTCCCATAAATTGAATGGAATCCATTTCGAGGTAACCTTTTTCAATCAAAATTTGTTTGGAATCTTCTTTAATGTCTTCCGCAAGATTACCTAGCTTCCTAGCATGCTTTTTAGACCAGTTTTTCATATCGTCTTCTGTAATCTTACCACTAAGATCTGATGCTGATTCCAGAATTTCCCAAACTCTTTTTTCAAACGGCGCCATGTCTTCTGTATATTGTTCTACCAATTCAATGACGGTCATTTCTTTACTGATCCAATTGTTTTTTTGTACATTATGGATCTTAATTTTTTCTTCTTTTGACCATTTCAATAGATAAGCAAAAAAGTAATCTTCGAAAGACCCGTGTTGAAGTTCATTTAAAAAATAGGCTATATCAAAAATGTCTCCATCTTCGTATGGAATATCTGCATATGTTTGACCCTTATTCTGACTTTTACGTGCATAGCCTGTAACGATTTTTCCTGCTTTTTTCTTACGAGATTCTACAGCGAATAACGATCCTCCGATTGCAGCAACAATCGCTCCCACAAATCCGAAAATCGCAATCAGCGCTCCTGTATTGATACTCTCAGCTTCGTTATATGTTGCACCGTCTTGCGAACGTTCCAGTTGTTCTTCAAGCGTCTGGTCCATTGTTAAATCTACCATGAATGGAGATTCAGGGAACTGCATCAAGACGACAAGCGAAGAACTTGAGTCCAGAGCCGTTCTAGCTGAAGACACCAGTTGGCCGTTATCTAATTCCACAAGGCCATCATAACCAAACCCCCAAATCAGCGTATTCTCCTGATTGAATTCAAATGGTCCATCAATCGTTATGCTGACTGCTTCTGGCGGGATATCACCAAACGTATTGAAATCCCAATTCAGTGCTTGTCCGTCGTCTAGTTGACGAACCAGATCAGTCACTGTATAGGTTAATTCATATTCATTTAAGCCGTATTCTCCGATTCCCCAAATGAGTTCTAACCCATTTTCTGTACTCATTCCGTAGGTGCCTGCTTTTTCCTCACGACTATTATCAAAGTCCCAATCCGGATTGTACGTATATCCTTCCACATAAAAGTCTTCGACCTCTGAATCATTAAGGTTTTCCATATTGATGAATAACTCTGTTCCTTCAACCATATTCATTTTTCTATGCTCAGTTATAATACCTGAGCCATCTTCTTGAAGATCAACTTCAATGTCTATGGATGGCATTGTGTTCACTTCTTCTTCTGCTGCATGTACAGTTTGTCCTCCAACAACCATACCTAACCCAATTAAACAACCCGCTAGTTTCTTCATCTTTTTTTCCTTTCTTTTGTTTTCTGATTTCATCTTACCAAAAGAAATATCCCATTCATACGGACCTAAGACTGATTTTTCGGATCATCTTAACCAATATCTAATGTTTTTTGTACCGTTTTTACGATTATGACCCATTCCAGTTTCCAGGACTCCACAACGTTCCGTCAAGTTCTCCCTGTAATTGTGTTTTTCGTTTTTCTTGCTCTTCTATTGTCTCAATCGTCGCTTGAATGAGTGCTTTCTGCTTATAATCTCTACTACTTCTGAATAAGTCCGTCAACTTGTTAAGTAGCCATTCTTGTTCTTCCATACGTTGAGTCTCCTTTACGTTTTCTCATTTTTTCACTGATGTGTCTGATCGATATGCATCGCAAGCTCATCTAATTCCATTCGATTATCTTCTAATAATTCAATGGCTTTCTCGACTACAAAAGCACTGTCAGCAGAGTTAAGCAGTTGATGATCAATGGCTTCCAGTTCCTGAATCATCCATTCTTCTCGTGACCGCAAAGAATCTGGTCGGTCAATCGTCAACCACTGCTGATACCTGATCAAGAGTTTCATTTTTTCGTCTTCTGTCATATAGGGAAATTGAAAAATCTCCAGCGGCTTCAAGTAATTCATGCCTGTTTTTTTAGCAACGGCTTGATAAGGCTTAGTCAATTCACTGATGCTGAAGCCTTCCTGGCCACCTGTCTGATATTCTTTTTCTCCTACCCCAATAACCAGTACTAAGCCAAATTCTTTCCCTTTTAAATGATGACCTCTATGACCAAATGCAAAGTGTTCTTCTAATACTTCATCTTGCCAGTGTTTCAGCAGCGGCGGTGAAGAATACCAGTAAAATGGGAATTGAAATAAGATTCTGTCATGTGCTTTTAGCAAGGCTTGTTCTCTTTTTTTATCAATTTTGCCTTCTGGATAGGTTTTTTCTAGATGATGTAAGGTAACATTTTCTGACTCTGGAAATGATTGGACCAGAAACTGTTGACTACTCGATTCATCTAATTCTGGATGTGAAATAATGACTAATGTTTTCACTTATATGCTCCTTTAAATAGTTGATCACTCTCTTTTATTTGATAATCTTTCCATTAATAGTATAACAAATTCATTTTTATAACACCTTATTATTAGAACTTATAGTATAAATGAATTACAATGAAAATGATCATGAAGAAGGAGGAAGTAAAAAATGACAATGAAGAAAATCATCAATAATCCAGATCAGATAGTAGACGAAATGCTAAATGGTTTAGTCTTTGCGTATGATTCAATTGTAGAGCGGATTCCAGAAACGATGGTCGTCCATCGGAAACATGAAAAAAGTGGTAAGGTTGGTCTCGTCAGTGGTGGCGGTAGCGGTCACGAACCTGCACATGCTGGTTTTGTAGGACAAGGAATGCTGTCTTCAGCAGTGGCTGGACAAGTCTTTACATCTCCTACACCAGACCAAGTATTAGAAGGTATTAAAGCCGCTGACGAAGGCGAAGGCGTCTTTTTAGTTATTAAAAACTATACTGGTGACGTTATGAACTTCGACATGGCGAAAGATTTGGCTGAGTTAGAAGACATTGAAGTAGAATCAATTGTTGTAGATGACGATATCGCAGTAGAAGATAGTACCTTCACAGCTGGTAAACGTGGTGTAGCCGGAACGGTTCTTGTGCATAAAATTTTAGGAGCTGCCGCTGAACAAGGGATGTCTTTAAAAGAAATCAAAGAGCTAGCTGACAAAGTCGTTCCAAATATTGCTTCAATTGGACTGGCATTAAATCCAGCTACAAATCCAGAAGTCGGAAACCCTGGTTTTGAACTAGCGGCTGACGAAATTGAATTTGGTATCGGTATACACGGAGAACCAGGTTATCGTCGTGAAAAATTGCAACCTTCTAAAGATTTAGCAAAAGAATTAGTGACGCAACTCAAAAAGACGTGCGACTGGTCTCCTGGAGATTCATATGCTGTTTTAGTGAACGGTATGGGCGCGACACCATTAATGGAACAATTTGTATTTATGAATGATGTGAAACAATTACTAGTTGATCAAGAAAGTCTGAACTTAGAGTTTCGTAAGGTTGGAGACTACATGACAGCAATCGATATGGAAGGTGTTTCTTTAACAGTATTGAAATTAGAAGATCCTAAGTGGGTAGACTATTTAGATGCACCCGTAAATGTTATCGGTTGGTAAGATCAAACACAAGAAAGGAAGAAAAATATGGTTGAAGTAACTACACTAAAAAAATGGATAGAATTATTTGCAGACAAAGTAACAGAAAATAAAGAAACGCTGAATAAGCTAGATTCTGATATTGGTGACGGTGATCACGGTAGTAATATGGTCCGTGGGGTTACTGCTGTAAAAGAAAAAATTGACGGATCTGAGTATGATAACTTATCTGATTTTTTCAAAGACGTTGGAATGACATTAGTCAGTAAAGTTGGTGGAGCTTCAGGACCATTATATGGATCTGCCTTTATCTCTATGGCAAAAGTTGCAAAAGATTCTGACGACTTAGCAGAACTTATTGAAGCAGGTCTTGAAGGAATCCAAAAACGTGGTAAAGCTGAACCTGGTGAAAAAACAATGATCGATGAATGGGTACCCGTTCTTGATGCCATAAAAGGAGACGCTTTAACTTCAGAAGTGATCCAAGATAGTCTACAGAAAACAAAAGATATGAAAGCTACTAAAGGTAGAGCTTCTTATCTCGGTGATCGCTCTATTGGTCATATAGACGCAGGCGCTCAATCTAGTGCTTATCTATTCGAAACTCTATTGGAAGCGGGTGTTGTAAATGGGTAAAGAAATTGGTATGTTAGTCGTTTCACACGTCAATGAAATTGCAACTGGTTTAACCACATTACTGGATCAAGTCGCTAAAGGTGTGACCATTAAAGCAGTCGGTGGAAATGATGGAGAAGTCGGAACAGACTACGCTCGTATTCAAGAAGCGATGGATTCATTTGAAGAAGATAAAGTTTGGGCATTCTACGATTTAGGCAGCGCCAAGATGAATCTTGAAATGGCTATGGAATCATCTGATAAAGAAGTCAGGCTATTTGATACAGCCTTCATCGAAAGTGCCTACACAGCTGCTTCATTGATTCAAGCTGATGTTGGAGAAGATGCAATTGTTGCACAACTTGACGAATTAAAAATTAAAGAATAACTAGAAAATAAGCCATCCAAAAGTTCGGATGGCTTATTTTTGTGCTTTTTTATTTGATATCCATTGTTGTATATTTCTTGCTACAACTTCTGGAGATAGAGTTGAATTGTCGATCTTCAGATAATGGACATGTTTTAATTGCGCTTCTATTTCCCCATCAAAAGAATTCAATCGATGCTTTTCCAGACTCGACTTCAACTCGTTCTCTGAGAAGACGAGATCTCTTTTAGATGGTTTTTCTTGAAGTCTAAAGTCTGTTTTATTTCTTTCCAGTCTTTCTTCTATATTTGCTTCTAATTCCACGAAATAGACTTGTCCGTTTTGATTGGTGAACATATCTGTTATTTCTCTCAAGAAATCAAAATCTTCTTCTACGTCAAATCCTACAACAACGGTAAAAATGATACCTTTTGTCTGATTGGTTTCTTCGTTTTCTACAAATGCTTTGAATAGTTGCTTACGCATCCAGTCAGATAACTCGAATGTTTCTCTGGTATAACCTAGAAATCTAGCGAATATATCCAACGTTTCGTGATTGAACAATAGTTTAGCGTCGATTTTATTTTCCAAAGCTTTTCCTACTGTCATCTTACCAACAGCTTGTGGACCTACAAGTAGAATCAGATCCATATTATCCCTACTCTCGCTCATTTAATTTCAAAAGAATTTTGAAACATCTCATATAATTCCTTGTGGTTTCTTTTAAGTGATATCGGTCGATACGTCTCTTTGTCTAAGAAAGCATGTTTTGTCTGTCCAGTTGTTCTGAGTTCTTTTGTAACGATATCTCTAATTTCGTAATCAATTAACATTTTGACTCCAGTGAATTGTGCCATTTTAGTAGAAATTTCAACCGTTTCTCCAAACTTGACCATACTGATATATTTTGCGGAAGCTTCTAACACAGGAATCAGTATCCCTTTAGCTTCCATTTCTTTATATGGAAAGTTCATTTCATCTAGCATCCAAGTCCTCGCTTCTTCAAACCAGCGAATGGAATTAGAGTGGTGTACGATGCCCATTTGATCCGTTTCGTAATATTGCACGCGATGCTGCCAGTTTTCCAAAATATTATCTCCTTTGAACTTATTCGTATTTCATTATTTTAGCACAATTTCCTAGTCCGTTAAGTCTCTTTTTCTAACCTATCGTTCAATTCAGATAAAAAGCTGAATAAGCGGACTTTTCCATCCGTTATCCAGCTTTTCGCCTCTTACTTATCCTTCTTCGACAAGTTCACTTGCTTCTTCTTTTGCAATATACTTAAAGTAAAGTTTCTCAACGACTAGCGTGATGGCATTATCACAAGATACATTCGCTGCTGTTCCAAAGCTGTCTTGAGTCAGATAAAGTGTGATCAGCAAATTACCCAATATTCCTGTAGGGTCAATTCCCACGATAGTTAAGAACGGTAATGCTGACATGATTGCGCCCCCCGGTGCTCCTGGTGCTGCAACCATAGCGATACCCAATGTCGCGATAAAGCTTGTCATCATCCCTAAATTGACTGGCATACCGTAAAGTGTCAGTACGGCGTACACACAGGAAACGATTGTGACCATACTCCCCAGTAGATGAATCGTTGCGCAAAGTGGAATCATGAATTCGCGAATCTTTCTAGATACACCATTCTTTCGCGCACATTCTAAATTAATTGGAATTGTAGCTGCAGAAGATTGTGTTCCGATGGCCGTAAAGTATCCAGGAATTTGATTTTTCAAAAGCTCTATTGGATTTTTTCTACGATATAGACCTGCGACCGTAAACCAAAGCGTAATCAAAGTTAAATGAAGTACAATAACAATTAGGAAAACTCTCCAAAAGATTGATAGAATTTCAAATACTTCCCCTGAATAACTTAGACTAACGAAATTTCCGAAGATAAAAAATGGTAATAATGGAATAATAGCTGTGTTCAATACCTTTACGATGATTAAATTGAATTCATCGAATACATGATACAAGGTTTCACCTTTGTTCTGAGATTTTAACCATGAAATACTCATACCCATAATGAAGGAAAAAGCAATCGCAGCTGTCACATCTAACATCGGTTCCAATGGAATTTCAAAAAGCGTAGTCAATCCAGCTCCTGCTTCTTGTACATCTGTTTGGCCTTGAGCGCTTATAAATAGTGGGAAAATTGCAGAGGCTACGAAATACGCAACGAGTCCCCCAAGAA
The DNA here is from genome assembly GCF_036039175.1 of Marinilactibacillus sp. XAAS-LB27. Taxonomy (NCBI): domain Bacteria; kingdom Bacillati; phylum Bacillota; class Bacilli; order Lactobacillales; family Carnobacteriaceae; genus Marinilactibacillus; species Marinilactibacillus sp. XAAS-LB27. The sequence goes on from NZ_JAYXKP010000003.1 coordinate 132,079, forward strand.
TCGTTGAGCCGTATGAAATCACTGTAGCTAATCCCAGTAATTTCCCCGCGCCCTCTGTTAAGTCTGATATCCCTTTAACGATGAACCCAATAATCATCAATGGAATAATGAATGCTAATAAACTACTGAATAAATTAGAAAAGGTTACGGGTATTCTCATTAACACTGTAGGAATAAAAGATAATTGCCCAACGATAACACCTAATAGAATTGCTAGAAGTAGCTTAGGAACAAGGCCTAAGTTCACTTTTTTAATATTCATATCTCACTCTCCGCTTTATTAGAATTTTTAAATAAAAAAGTATTTCAACTATTTTATTACACATTATATTCAAACACATCACTTATTTTGTAATTTCAAAATATTCCTACAAAAAAGAGCAATGATCCGTTATGAACACGGTTCATTGCTCTTCAAACTTTATATTCTAAGGTTTAACTTGTAACGAGTACAAACAACAAGGCTCCAACAATACCACCGATAAACGGTCCAACGATTGGGATCCATGCATAACCCCAGTCAGAAGTTCCCTTGTTTTCGATTGGAAGAATCTGGTGAGCGATTCTTGGTCCTAAGTCACGAGCTGGGTTGATTGCATATCCAGTCGTTCCTCCTAGAGAGATACCAATTGAAGCGATCAGGAAACCGACAACAACAGGATTCAACCCATCTGTGAATTCTCCTTGGGTAAAGGCAAGTAATCCGTAAACCAAAACAGCTGTTGCGATGGCTTCGGAAATCAAGTTATAAGCACTACGACGGATAGCAGGACCTGTAGAGAATACAGCTAAAATTGCTTCTTGATCATCTGTAGCTCCAAAGTGTGGCATGTAATGAATCCATACCAATGTTGCTCCAGCAAAACCACCGGCTACTTGAGCAATAATATATGGTACAACTACACCCCATCCTACATTACCCGTAATTGCCATCCCAACCGTTACGGCTGGATTAAGGTGTGCGGGTGATAACCAACCTACAGAATAGACAGCTATTGTTACCGCAAGCCCCCATCCAAGTGTAATTAGTAACCAACCTGTATCAGTAGATTTAGTCTTTTTCAAAACGTTCCCCGCTACAACACCGTCTCCTAAAAGAACAAGAACCATCGTTCCTAAAAATTCTCCAATTAATTGTTGCCATAAAGTTGTGTCCAAAATCATTTCCCCTCTCATTTTTTATATAATCTATCTGAATAAATGCCTGATTCATTTGAGATAACTTATACACTTATTTCAATTAAATATTATGTACTAAATCATACATAGAGTAAAGTGTATTTTTGCTTCTGAAACTTTAAAAAATCACTTTAACAATAAGTGAGAAAGGAAAGACTGTCTCTTCCCTTCCTACTCTTGTTATCTCACTTTATCTAAACTGACTTAACGTTGTTTCTGATACACGCTGATCAATTTCTCCAGCACGTTTGTGTTTTTCTTCATCCGTCCAATTGAATTGTTCAGCAAAATGATTTACTAATGGCTGCTTCAATTCTTCTATACGAGGAACATCAAACAACAATGTTTCCGTACGACGTGATAAAAAGTCTTCTGGTAGTAAAGTCATTTCGTATTGAATTGCATATTCTAACTGAAGTGCATCTTTTAGTGGTAACTCGCTATTTGTAACTTGGTCTTTCAATCCGTAGACAATTTCTACGTTTGCTCCATACCAATTTACTAAAGCTCTTGCTTCGTCTTCTTTCAGGCCGATTTCCATCCCTTTTGATGTCTGCTGATCTGCATAGTCGCTAAAGGACATGCCATCTGGAAGATCTCCACCAGATAAACGAATATCTGCTGTATCTACTTGCTTGAATGATTGACCTAACTGTTCGAACTCTTTATCGATCGTTTTAAATGTATCATTTGCCATTCTTCTATAATCCGTAAGTTTCCCGCCTGCAACAGTGACGAGTCCACCTTCCGAAACAAAGACATCGTGTCCCCTTGATATGCCTGAAGGATCTGAATTGTCTTCATCTTGAATAAGAGGTCTCAAACCTGCCCAGCTTGCTTCAATATCATCCAGAGTAATATTTGCATCTGGAAAACGATAATTCGCAGCTTCCAAGAGATAATCAATATCTTCTTGAGTAATATCAGGCTCTTGATACTCACCTTCAAATGGTGTATCTGTTGTTCCAAAGTACGTTTTCCCACTACGAGGAACAAAGAACATCATACGGTTGTCATCCATTCCCGTGTCTGCATAAATAGTCCGGCCTACTGGCAGTCTACTATGATCAACAACAAAATGAACACCTTTTGTCGGGAACAGTTTTTTCTTTGTATCGAATTTCGATTGCTTACGTACTTCATCCGACCATGGACCAGCCGCATTAACGACAACAGAAGCGTGAATGTCAAACACTTCTCCACTTAGGATATCTTCAGCTTTAATCCCAACGATTTTATCTGCATCATCATAGATAAAATCAATAGCTTTAACGTAGTTGGTGATCAAAGTTCCTAAGTCATGTGCTTTTTTAATGATTTCAGTCGTTAATCTCGAATCGTCGTTTGTATAATCGAGATAATAACCTCCACCGAGCAACCCTTCAGTTCTTAGACCCGACTCTTCTTCTATGACCGCTTCCTTGTCGACCATATAGTGTGCCCACTCATCCTCCACATGTGCAAGATAATCGTATAAATGTAATACGACCTCTGCAGAAAATTCGTTGAATGAAGCTCCTGGCTCATCATAGACTGGCATAAGCATATAGCTTGGTTGCACAACGTGAGGAACATTTTTGCCAATTACCGCACGTTCTTGCGCTACGTCTGAGACTAGTTCAACATCGAACTGCTTTAAGTAACGCAGTCCTCCGTGAACTAGTTTAGTTGAACGACTAGATGTTCCAGCCGCAAAATCCTGCATTTCAACTAGACCAGCTTTCATTTCTCTTGCTCCTGCTTGAAGCGCAAGACCAGCACCAGTAATGCCTCCACCGATGATTAATAAATCTAGTTTTGTTTGTTTCAGTTTGTCAATATTATCTTTTCGCGTTTGAGCCGAAAAAGTCATACTGCACTCAGCCCTTTCTAGTATAAGTTACTCTTCTCTGTTGACACGTTTCGGTTTAAATTTAAATGATTGCGCTGCTGTTACGGCAGCTTGCCAACCTGCATATAAATCTTCTCTTTTTTCTTCATCCATCTTAGGTTCAAATGAACTAGCTTTTTCCCATTTCGCCTTAATTTCTTCCTGATCTTTAAAGAATCCAGTTGCAAGACCAGCAAGGTAAGCAGCACCTAAAGCCGTTGTTTCCATGACTTTAGAACGTTCAATTTTCACATCTGAAATATCTGACTGAAATTGCATCAAGAAATCGTTCATACTAGCACCACCATCAACCCGCATGGTTTCTGTTTTCAGACCTGCATCTTCATTCATCGCATCCACAACATCTCTGGTTTGATACGCAAGTGACTCAAGAGTTGCCCGTACAAAGTGGCTTTTCGTTGTTCCTCTGGTCAATCCAAACACAGAACCTCTAACCTCTTGATCCCAGTAAGGAGCGCCAAGACCTGTAAAGGCAGGCACAACATACACACCATCAGTCGTATCGACTTTTTTAGCAATTTCCTCTGATTCGGGTGACTCTCTGAACATATCCATCCCGTCACGCAACCATTGAAGCGCAGAACCGGCAACAAATATTGAACCTTCTAAGGCATAATAAACTTCGCCATTTAGTCCATAAGCTAACGTCGTTAGAAGTCCGTTGGTCGATTGGATCGGTTCTTTCCCCGTGTTCATGATAATAAAGGCTCCGGTACCATAAGTGTTTTTAACCATACCTTTTTCAAAGGCAGTCTGGCCGAATAATGCAGCTTGTTGGTCACCCGCAATACCAGCAACTGGAACCTTTGTACCGTGGAATACAGCTTCCATTGTTTCACCGAAAATGCCCGATGAAGGTAAAACTTCTGGTAGCATAGATTCTGGAATATCTAGTAACTCAAGAATGTCTTTATCCCATTCCAAGTCATATATATTATACAACATCGTACGGCTTGCATTCGAGTAATCCGTTGCGTGAACTTCTCCACCTGTTAATTTCCATAATAACCAAGTATCGATTGTCCCAAATAAAAGTTCACCATTTTCAGCACGTTCTCTTGATCCTTCTACTTTATCGAGTATCCATTTAACTTTAGTTGCAGAGAAGTAAGAGTCGATGATTAAACCGGTCTTCTTATGGATGCTTTCTTTATGACCATCGTTAATCAGTTGATCGGCGATTCCAGAAGTTTGCTTGGACTGCCACACAACAGCATGATAGATAGGTCTTCCAGTTTCTTTATCCCATACAACGGTTGTTTCGCGCTGATTTGTAATTCCGATACTGTCCAGATCTTCCGGTTCAAGACCCGATTCAATCATGACATTCGCAATAACTTGTAAGGTTTTTAGCCAGATTTCATTTGCATCATGCTCTACCCAACCCGGTTCTGGAAAATACTGCTCAATTTCTTTTTGAGAACTCCATGTTGGGTCTCCTTTTTCGTCAAAGATAATCGCTCGTGTACTTGTCGTTCCCTGATCAATTGATAAAATATACTTAGCCATATTTGCATTCTCCTCTGCGTTTTATTGAAAAGGCTTACTCTCACCAAATATATTATAACATTCATGATTTAAAGATTCTAACGGGAGCACTTATTAATGATAAGTGCAATCATTCACTTAAACTTTAATAATATTGATTAACTGATACAAAAAAATCTTCTTCCTTTTACTACAAAATAGTAAAGGAAGAAGATTTCATATGCTTATTTCATCATATTTTTTAATTAACCCATAATAGATTGGTTGGCAGTGATGATGGCTGTCTTATAGACATCTTCTTCAACACATCCACGAGATAAATCGGAAACCGGTTTGTTCAAACCTTGTAAAATCGGTCCAACGGCTTCAAACCCACCTAAACGTTGTGCCATTTTATAACCAATATTTCCTGATTGTAGTTCCGGGAAGACAAATACAGTCGCTGCTCCAGCAACATTAGAACCAGGCGCTTTTTGTTGTGCTACTGCTGGTACGAATGCAGAATCAAATTGTAATTCACCGTCGATTTCAAATTCAGGTGCCATTTCTTGTGCAAGTTTCGTTGCTCTTTGAACTTTTTCTACTTCAGGTGCATTAGCTGAACCTTTAGAAGAAAAGCTTAACATTGCAACTTTTGGTTCGATACCGAACATCTTAGCTGTACGAGCACTTTCAACTGCGATTTCAGCAAGTACTTGCTCATCTGGATTCGGATTGATCGCGCAATCTGCAAACAAGTATTTTTCTTGTTCTCTACCACGTAACATAATGAACGCACCAGAAGTACGGCTCACACCAGGACGTGTTTTGATAATTTGAAGAGCAGGACGAACAGTGTCTCCTGTTGAATGAATCGCTCCACTAACAAGACCATCTGCTAAATCCATATAGACAAGCATTGTTCCAAAATAGTTTACATTTCTTAACTGCTCACGTGCTTGTTCTTCTGTTGCTTTACCTTTACGACGTTCGACGAACGCAGCAACCATTTCATCGTATTTTTCATAATTTTGAGGATCGACAATTTCGATTGTGCCTAAATCAAATCCGTGATCTTTAGCTGATTTCGCTACTTCTTCCTTGTTTCCTAATAAGACCGGGTTCAAAATCTTTTCTGCCTGTAAGCGAACCGCTGCGCCTAAGATACGTTCGTCATTCGCTTCTGGAAAGACGATCTTCAATTCTTTTCCTTGAATCTTCTCTTTCAAACTTTCAAATAATTCCACTTCTAATTCCCTCCAAGGTTTGTTTTTACGCTCTTTATCATAACACTTATTCTCATTTTATTACAGAAAAGTCTTATTCCATCGTAGGGTTCTCTGGAAGTTTCCAGTCTATTGGTGCTTGCCCGCTCTCTATCAGAAGTTCGTTGGTTTTCGAAAAAGGCTTCGACCCGAAGAATCCTCTGTATGCAGCTAATGGGCTTGGGTGCACAGCTGTTAACACATGGTGCTTACTTTCATCGATCAGCGTTCTTTTTTTCTGCGCTGGCGATCCCCATAAGATAAAGACGATTGGCTCTTCTCTTTCATTTAAAGATTTGATGACTTCGTCTGTCAGCAATTCCCATCCTTTATTTTTGTGAGAATGTGCTTCTTTTGCTCGAACGGTTAAAACTGTATTCAAAAGTAGGACACCTTGCTTGGCCCAACTTTCAAGATACCCATGCGTCACTGGCTCAATGCCTAGATCACTCTGTAACTCCTTATAAATATTCCTCAAAGACGGTGGTAACTTGACTTGAGGCTGAACAGAAAAGGCTAGTCCATGCGCTTGATGCGCACCGTGGTAAGGATCTTGCCCAAGAATGACTGCTTTAACTTCGTGATAAGGCGTCCATTCAAAGGCTTGCCAGATGGCTTCTTTTTTTGGATAAATCGTTTCTGTGTTGTACTCTTCAACTAGAAATTCTCTAAGTTGCTGGTAGGTTTCTGTTTTCTCTACTTTTTCTAAAATGGGTTTCCAGTCATTCTTTACCGGTATAGGCAATAGAACCACTCCTTTTTACTAGAATATCATAAATTCTCTACATTGATTGTAACAAACCTTACAGGATCTTTTCTAAGTAAACACTGTAAATCTATTTATTTTTTACACCAATCTGTTAGACTTAGAGAGGAATCTATTATTGGAGGAAAACTATTATGATTAAACTGATTGCTTCAGATATGGACGGGACTTTATTAAACGACCATATGGATGTTTCACTGTCAAATGCTCAAGCTATTAAACGTGCACAATCGCAAGGCATTCACTTCGTTATCGCTACTGGTCGAGACTACCCGATGGCTGCTCATCCTTTGAAAGCTCACGATATCGAATGTCCGATCATCGCCTTGAATGGCGCTCAGCTTTTTGATGTAGACGGTCACAATCTATACAACAAAGGTCTTGAAAAAAGTACTGTTAAGAAAATCAGAAACATACTGGCACAGTATCCGGATCTTCACGAAGAATTGATGACAAACGAAGGCATTTACTCTAATAATCAAGAAAAAAGGTTAGATACAATTGCTTCTATGCTAGCTGATTTAAATCCTGATATTTCTTATGAAGAAGCAATGCAAAACGCGATTAGTCACGCCGAAGAAAATAACGTAAAATTTGTGAAAAGTTTTGATGCCCTTTTAGAAGATGATAGTATTATTATTTTAAAACTATCTGCTCATACAGAAGAAGGCGCATCTATACTTAAGCCTCTTAAAGAACAATTAATGAATGAAGTTCCAAAATTAGCCATTACGGCTTCTAGCAAAAAGAATATTGAAATCAACCACGAGTCTGCTCAAAAAGGAATTGCCGTTGCAAAATACGCTAAAAAGCTAGGCATCAAAGCTGACGAGGTCATGACAATTGGAGACAATATCAATGATTTATCTATGCTGGAATGGGCTAAGTATGGTACTGCCGTTGAAAACGCGGTATCGGAAGCCAAAGAATCTGCTCATTATTCTACATCTAACAACTCTCAAAATGGTGTCGCAGAAGCAATATCAAGAGTTTTAAGTGGAAAAATCTATAAAGAATAATGTATAAAGCTTACCGAACAGTTTCTTTGTTTTGTAAGCTTTTTTTCTAAGTTTAATTTGAAATCTCTGTTTCCGATTATTCGCTTAATGGTTTCTTTTTTTGTGACATATGATAAAATGAAAAGAATAAAGAGTTTTAATCTTATCTGTTTACTGGAGGAAACCAAATTGACTCAACCTAAGATTACACTAACGATCGCAGGTAACGATGCTAGCGGCGGTGCTGGTATTGGTGCCGATTTAAAAACTTTTGCAGAATACGGAACGTATGGTATTGCTGCTTTAACCGTTATTGCTACAATGGATCCTGAAAATAACTGGAGCCATGGCGTAACACCTATTGATGCTGAAATCGTCAGAACTCAACTGGTTACTGCAACAGCCGGACCCAAAATAGACGCTTTAAAAACAGGTATGCTTCCAAATGTCCCTGTTATCAAAGTTATTGCCGAAACCATCAAAGAAAAGAAACTTGAAAATTTAGTCGTTGATCCAGTTATGGTCTGCAAAGGAGAAACAGAAGTTCTGAATCCAGAAAATGCAGAAGCCTTAAGAGATTTGCTCGTACCACTTGCAACAATTGTTACACCTAATTTATTTGAAGCTGGTCAGCTATCTGGTTTAGGCACGCTTAAAACATTAGATGATATGAAAAAAGCCGCTGAACTGATCCATCAAAAAGGCGCTCAATATGTCGTCGTTAAAGGCGGAAAAGCACTAGATGGTGACAAAGCGATCGACATCTTCTATGATGGCTCTGACTTTTTAATATTAGAAGCAGATAAAATAGAAAAAGCGACCAATCACGGTGCAGGCTGTACATTTGCTGCAGCCATCACTTCAGGTCTTGCACAAGGTCTTGAGCCTAAAGAGGCTGTTCTTAAAGCCAAAGACTTTGTAACTGCTGCAATCAAAAATGGATTCGAATACAATCAATTTGTTGGTTCTGTTTTCCACAGTGGATACAGACTTGATCAGCAAAAAGGAATTTAATATCCTAATAAATTTTAGCGACTCTTTCTTAGGAAAGCGTCGCTGTTTTTTATTCAAAAAACAATCGAAGGTAACAGATTATTCTTTCAAAACGTTATTATAGTTAAGGGATAGCGGAAAGGACGAATCAATGGAACCAAGGGCAGATATCTTCATTACGATCATAGAAATGATCGAAAATGTTGGATTCCCAATTTTCATCTCATTATTTCTACTGCACCGTATGGAAGCGAAACTGAATGCGGTCGTGCAAGCTGTTAATCAACTAACGGCTGTACTCACTCAAAAGAACCATTAAACTTGTAAAAGTCACAATCATAAGATTGTGGCTTTTTTTGTAAAGAAAGGTTTATCTTCGAAAAAATTCCTTATTTATAGCCTATTCGATTTTTATAGTATCGGTGGTATAATATGAGTAATCACTAGCAGTAAAAGCCAAACGAACACAGAGGTGAAAAAAATGGTTCGTCTATTCATTAATCATGCTTACATGTCTATGCAGAATCGTATGATCGTCAAATCTGCATCTGGACAAAACACCTATTTGATTGTAGGAAAATGGGGTCGTGCAAAAGATGCACTCTCTCTTTATTCTATGAGTGGTGACCGGCTAGTAGAGGCAAAACAAACTTTGCTATCTCTATTTCCAAAATTCGATTTTTATATAGAGGATCAGAAAAAAGCTACTGTTAAAAAAATTCCAGGCATTCAAGGCCTAAAAAAACCTTATTATGTTGTTAGCCAGCTGAACTGGGTTATTACAGGTGATTTCGTTGAGCAAAAATATGTTGTCAGAGGTGCATCTGGAGTCATCATGCGTCTTGAAAAGAACTATTCATTTCAAGGAGATTTTTATGCACTAACGATTGAAAAAGAAGAGTACGCTCCACTTTGCTGCGTACTCGCTGTCATCATCGATCACTATTCTGCTAAAAGAGATACTCCTTGGAAACAATACAAAAAAGAAAAATATAGCCTAGGTTTCATGCACCCCTTCACCTTTTTCAAATAAGTAAACGAAACTAGATTTTTGCTTGATTATTCCATTTATGAGAACATAATAGTAGAAAATCTTTAGGAGGCTAAATCAATGGAATTAGTTATTACACCATCTGCACAGAAAAAACTTACAAATATTTTAGAGAATCACTCAGGTAAATTGTCTCTTCACTATAATGAAGACTTTCAAGGTTCATATGCTTGTAGTATTCGAGGTGTATTTCAGCTTAAAATAACTGAAAGCATTTCAGAATCTGCTGAATCATTAGATACTCCCTTAGGACCTATTTATGTAGAGCCAGAAAACAAACAATTTTTAGACGAGGATCCCTCTATTGACTACAGAGAAGAAATGAATACTTTCCAACTTAAAGGTCGTTCTGGATTACTAGTAGATAATTTACGTGTTGTGACAACTTAAAATCTTTACGTATATAAATAGAGCCCACACAAACTAAGAAATACCTTAGTTTGTGTGGGCTCTTACTTTTGTAATTTATGCTATAACTGTCAGTAAAGTATCATTTGTTTTACTATCAACATCTGTCTTATCAGTTTGTACAATATCCATATACTGATTTGTATTAGAAATAATTACGGGTGTAATAATTGGGTAGCCTTCTTTAACAATGGCATCTTTATCAAATAAGAGAATCAGTTCTCCTTTTTTCACTTCATCTCCTTGTTTCACTTTAGAATCGAAGTATCTACCTTCCAAGTTTACGGTATCCATTCCTACGTGGATCAGAACTTCTACTCCATCCGTAGTCGTTATACCAATAGCATGTTTGGTAGGGAATAGTGTTGTTACTACACCGTCTGCAGGAGCATATACTTTTCCTTCTTCTGGAATAATAGCTATCCCTTTTCCTAATAGACCTGATGAAAATGCCTCGTCCTCAACTTCATTTAAAGGTACAATCACACCGTTTATCGGAGTAATCAAATCATAAAACATATTTTGTCCAAGTTCCCCATTAATAGATTCTTCTTTTCCTAATTGTTTGTCTAATTTTTCTGTAGCCATATTTTGATCGTCTGAAACTTTGTATGCGTAAAAATACGTGATCATAAATCCTAGAACAAATGCTACTGCACTAGCGATTGTAAATCCTATTACACTATTATCAAATCCTATTTCTGGATTGATAAATCTTGGTATCGCAAATATTCCAGTTCCTCCATTAATATATACTCTCGTTCTAAATAATCCCATAATAAAACCTGCTACAGCAGTTGCTACTGAAGTAGTGTAGAAAGCTTTTTTTCTAGCTAAAGTTACACCGTATAGTGCTGGCTCAGTTATCCCAAAGAGTGCCGACATAAATGCTGGGAATGATATTTCTTTTAATTTTTTGTCTTTTGTTTTGAAGAAAATTGCCAAAGTAACACCAGCCATTGCGAGCGGCGTTGCCAATCCCGCCATCATAACAACATCAAAACCTAAAGTAGCATAATTGTTTAATGCAATTGGTACAAATCCCCAGTGTAGACCAAACATAATAAATACTTGCCAGAATCCACCAATGATAGTCCCTGCAATAACGGGGCTAAACTCATATGCTGAAGATAATCCCTGACCAATTAATAGTCCAACCCAAGTTGTTATTGGACCAACAAGTAAAAAGGTAACAGGAACAGTTATCAATAAAGTCGCGAAGGTTACAAAGAAGCTTCTAATTGCTCTTGGAATCATTCTTTCTAATGTCTTCTCAACTTTCGCTGCCATATATGCAGCTGCAATTACCGGTATAACACTTGAAGTGTATGACATCAGTATAACTGGGATTCCAAACAATGTTACGTAGACAGGAGACTCAATTGCAGTTCCTGAAAACAATATATAAAGCGGCTCGACATCCACCGTCGCTGCTGCGATCGTTGGATAAACGAGTGCTGCACCAATAGCCATACCAATAAAAGGCTTACCACCGAACTTTTTAGATGCAGTATAACCTAAGAACAAAGGAAAGAAATAAAAGAGTCCATCACCTGTAGCATTTAATATTAAGTATAATCCAGAAGCAGGATCAATTAAACTAAAAGCTGATAAAATGGCTAATAGCCCTTTAATCATACCTGAAGCCATCAGTACACTAATAACTGGTGTAAATACACCTGAGATCACATCAATAAAATTATTTAATAGACCTTTAGGCTTATCTTCACTCTGATCGTTTGAATCTGTTTGCAAACCAGCTTGTTCAACAAACTCTTTATAAACCTCTCCTACGTGGTTACCTATTACTACCTGATACTGTCCACCACTTTGCACAACAGTTACGACGCCGCTTACATTTTTGAGTACTTCTGTATTTGCTTTAGATTCATCTTTTAATTTGAACCTTAAACGAGTTATGCAGTGTGTCAGACCGTTAATGTTGTCTTTTCCGCCAATATTATCTAATATATTTTGATTCAATTCTTGAAATTCCATTATTCTTCCTTCTTTCACTTTTTATTTTTTAAAAAAAGACAAGACCAACTAAACCTTTTCCTAACTATAGGAGACGGTTCAGTTAAGTCTTGCCTGCTTTACCAGTAACACCTTAACTATTATCATTTTCAATTAATTTCTGAATGTGTAATGTTAAATATAATTGCTCATCGTCATATAAAGTTACTTTAAGATATTTTTCGATTAAACGAGTAGATTCATAAGCTTCTGGATACTTTTCAACTACATGTACAAGAAGAGGATTATCTGGGTGTTCTCTTTTCTCAAGGTTTTTCAACCTTTTAAAGAAAAAACGAAGATGCGTTACAAATCGTTCATATGCAATACTATTTTGATCAATAGATATTTTGTTGTGAATTCTCAGTAGCGAAATAATATCTCGTGTTTTTTTCGTAACTGATTGAATGTCATCAAATTCCTCAGTATTACTATTAATCTGAGCATTAATGAAATGCATCGCAATATTACTGATTTCTGATTCATCTAAGTTTATGTCCATTTTCTTTTCAATCAGTTCTACCGCGCGAGTTCCTACTTTAAACTCTTTGGGATAAAACTTTCTGATTTCCCAAGACAATTTGTTATTAATAAAAATACCTTCTCTTTTTAATTTAACTAAATTATAAAGATGGTCTGTTAATGATATATAAATCGAATCACTAATCTCGTATGCTATGGTTTGTTTTGCATATCGAATAATATCATCTGCCAAGGAAGCGTATTGAATGGGGATATCTTGTAATAGTTGTGTTAATCGATCTGAGGACTTCTGATGTAAAATGAAGACCTTCTCAATTTTCGTTTGATCAGCTTCATCCCCAGGTTTTTTCCCAAATCCTAGACCAGTACCTATCCAAATATAATCTTTTCCTTCCTTTTTAACTAGAACGGAATTGTTATTTAGAATTTTTTTGATTTTCAAGCCACATTTCCTCCTCCTTTCTCACTGAAAAAATAAAAACAGGCTATACCTTATTTTATATGCAAAACTAAGCACATATACAATAAGGTATAGCCTGCTTAACCAGTAACTACCCACTCGATTGACTTAATAGTAACTGATTCATTTTATTTATGCAAGCGTTTTTAAACGTTTTCTTTTTTATACATTATTCTAGTCCTCATATTCAGCTAATTCAGCCAGTAATATTTCAATGAAGACAAAGAAGATGGCCTGATCATCTAAAAACCGACTAGTAGCCCTCGAAACTAATGGCAAAGTAACAACAGTATCAAAATACTTATTGATTGGACTATTTTGAGTCATTGTGATCAATATACTTTTTGTTTGATTCGTTTTGACTTGTTTTATAACATCTTCGTAATAAGACATTCCTTTAATCGAAAAAATGATTACGAGGTCTTCATTGGCTAACGAGCTTGTAATATCATGCATAAGCATCGTATCATTAACAAATTCACTATCCATACCAATTTTAGCCATTCGCATTCTCAATTGTTGCGCAGCTAAACCTGTACGATTATTCCCAAAAATCTTAATTTTATTTGCACTTGTAATCAGTTGACACAATTCTAGCATGTCTTTATCACTCAAGTTTTGTGCTATTTCTTTAATATGGTCACTATAAGCGGATGTTATAGATTGGCTAATCGACGATTCTTCTCCATCTTCCAACCTATGAGAAATTAAATACTTAGATAAAGAAAATCTGAACTCAGAGTAACCCTGATATCCTAATTTTTGGCAGAGACGTATAAAAGCTGATTTTGACGAGCCAGCTGCTTTCGCAATTTCTTCTGCTGAGTATTGAACGATTCGAATAGGATCTTTTAAAATAAAATCAGCAATCCTCTTTTCTGAATTCGTAAATGTTTCTAAATTAGATTCTATTACACTTATTGGATTCATCAAAACACCTCTCAGATAGTATATCTTTTTTTGATTGGAATAGACACATTCGTTTTTGGACTTTTTTCCAAAATAGTTTGAACTTTATTTCTAAATGATGTATAACTAGTATACAAGAACAGTCACATATAAAAAAGGGGATAAATTATGACTACACAGAAAAAACCAAATATTGTCATGGTCGTTGCAGATCAATGGCGTGCTGATTCGCTTGGATACACTGGTAATAACGCCATTAAAACACCTAACATAGATGCTTTAGCTTCTGAAGGTGTTGGCTTTACTAATGCCTACTGTCAAAATCCTGTTTGCGTTCCAAGTAGAAATTCCTTTTTAACAGGTTGGTATCCTCATACTAAAGGATTTAGAACAATGCATTATCTAATGGATGACTCTGAACCAAACATTTTGAAAACATTGAAAAACAATGATTATCATGTTTACTGGGGTGGAAGAAACGATACGATCAAAGCAGACGGAGATCGTACTAAGTATGCAGATACAATCAATGATCAATTTTATGAATCTATGGCAAAACTTTTCAAAGGCAAAAAGGACAATACTAAATCTACAGATACAGAGGTCAAACCAGATTACACTCACTACCATGGCGTTAAAGAATCTGTTCATCATGTCGACCAAGATCAAATTCAAAATGCAATAGAATTCTTGGAGAACGATACTTTCAATGAAGATCCATTCTGCGTATATCTTGCTTTAAGCCTTCCCCACCCTCCTTACGAAATAGATCAGGAATGGTTCGACAAAGTTGATCCTGACCTTGTTCCAGATGCTGTTAGATTAAGTGAAGAGGAATGGAAAGATAAACCTAGTATCCTTCGTGGAATTAGAAAACACATGGAGTTATACGATTGGTCAGATGAAGACTTAAAAAAAATCAAACAAGTTTATTATGCTATGGGAATGAAATTAGATCATCATATTGGTAAACTGGTACAGACACTTAAAGAAAAAGATCTATATGATGATACAATCTTTATTTTCTTTAGTGACCATGGTGACTATACTGGTGATTTCGAAATAGCTGAGAAAAATCAGAATACGTTCGAAGATATTTTGACAAATGTACCTTTGGTTATTAAACCATCCAAAAATATGGAAGTAGTACCTAGAAACACAGATGCATTAGTGGAACTGATAGACATACAAGCAACTATAATGGACTTAGTAGGGATTCAACCTGAACATACTCAATTCGGACAATCTTTGAAGTCTGTACTAGAAGGATCTAACGAGCATAGAGATGTTGTATTTGCTGAAGGTGGACGCTTAGAATCAGAGGGTGCATATGCGATGGATGCAGGACATGATCCATCTAATCCCTATTGGGCAAGAACAACTGAACAAGAAAAAATGCCTCAGCACACGAAAGCTATTATGATTCGTAATCAAGATTATAAATATGTTTATCGTTTATATGAACAAGATGAGTTTTATGATTTAAAACAAGACCCTAACGAACGTAAGAATATTATTGAATCAGAAAAATTCGAAACAGTTATAAAAGACCTTCAAGGTCGAATGTTGAATTATTTTGTTGAGACAAGCGATGTCGTCCCTCACGTAAGAGATAGTCGATTCTAGAAATTTATACGTTTCAAAATGTTCTACAGACTTGTTGAACGGTTATAGAAAACGGATGAATTTTTCGTCTTCTATAACTTTTTAGTGTAATCTATTCAGTGGAAGGTGAACTCATGAGTTGTTGTAATCCAAACCATTCAAAGAAAAATCATATTGAATTAAACCAATCGAACGAATCCCGAAATCTAGAATTTTCGAAAATGATAAATACGGAAACTGCTAATGATGATCCAATGATTTTCATCGAAGGTGGATCATTTTTGATGGGAAGCGAAGACGATGATGCTCATATAGAAGATCGTGAAGGTCCTATCAGAGAAGAAATTGTCGAATCCTTTTTCATTGATCAAACAGCAGTAACCAACGAATCATTCAAAAAATTTGTAGATAAAACTGGCTACCAGACAGAAGCTGAAATCTATGGTTGGTCCTTTGTATTCCACCTACTCTTATCTAAAGAAGTAAAGTCACAAGTACAAAATGTTCCTGCACAAACGCCTTGGTGGTGTGTAGTAGCGGGAGCAAATTGGTCCCAACCCGAAGGCCCGGGATCTTCCATTAAGAATCGTATGGATCATCCCGTTGTTCACGTATCATGGAATGATGCGATGGCCTATTGTGTTTGGAGCGGAAAAAGATTGCTGAATGAAAAAGAGTGGGAATATGCTGCCAGAGGTGGTTTGATACAGAAACGTTATTCATGGGGAAATGAGCTCTATCCAGACCAGCGTCATATGTGCAATATATGGCAAGGATCGTTTCCAAGTGAAAATAGTGCTGAAGATGGCTATGTTGGAACTAGTCCGGTTAAAGCTTTTCCTAAAAATCATTTCGGACTATATGGAATGGCTGGAAATGTATGGGAATGGTGCGCTAACAATTTCGACTGGGATCTGAGTAATATAGATGATAACAGTAAAACTGTTAAAGGAGGTAGCTACCTTTGTCACGATAGCTATTGCAATCGGTATAGAGTAGCTGCTAGAACATCAAATACAATTGATTCTTCTACAGGAAATATGGGATTCAGATGTGCTAAAGATATCGTTAAAAAGTCAAATTAGAATAGTTTAAGTACTTGTAGGAGGCATTATGAAAAAATCAAACGTTTATTGGAAATTATTTACATCCACTTTATACCTAAGCTCTTTTACATTCGGTGGTGGGTATGTCATTGTCCCCCTAATGGAAAAGAAATTTGTTCAAGAACTCAATTGGATCGACGAAGATGAAATGCTAGACTTAATTTCTATTAGTCAATCCTCTCCTGGCTCTCTTGCCGTCAATGCCTCTATATTAATTGGCTACCGAATGGCTGGTTTTCTAGGAGCATTGACTACTGTTCTCGGAACTATCCTTGCTCCTCTTACTATTATTACGTTACTCTCTTATGTTTACAATATCGTTAGAGATAATCCCCTTGTCGCAAACTTGCTACTTGGCATGCAAGCTGGTGTCGCTGCAATCATTGTGCATGTCGTTTATAGTATGGCCATGAGGATCATCAAGAGAAAAGAAGTGATTCCTGTAATCGTTATGATCATTGCTTTAATTGCCGGAATCATTTTTAATGTCAATATCCTATACCTTTTATCGTTCAGCGCAATCATAGGTGGACTAACAACTTACTACCAAATTCGTTCAGAAAAGAAAGGAGCTAACTAGATGCTTTATATTGAATTATTTATTAGCTTCTTTCAGATCGGCCTTTTCAGTTTTGGTGGCGGTTATGCCGCTTTACCTTTGATTGAACAGCAGATCATTGACAATAGAGGTTGGATGACCACTCAAGAGTTTATAGATGTATTGACGATATCCGAAATGACTCCTGGATCTATTGCCATTAACGCAGCTACCTTCGTAGGAAACCAAGTTGGCGGTATATTCGGAGGACTTGTCGCTACAATTGGTGTAACAGCACCCTCTATTATTATCGTACTCACTTTAGCCTACATCTACTTCAAATTTCGCAATATCAAGATGGTGCAAGGTGTCATCATGGGGTTACGCCCAGCAGTTGTTGCTCTGATTGCTTCCGCAGGTCTTACTATTTTACTGACGGCATTCTTTGGAGAAACAAGTGGGATCGATTTTGCAAATCTCAACTGGATCTCTGTAGCCTTATTCTCATTAGGACTATTTTTAATTACTAAGTACAAACTAAGTCCTATTCAAATCATGCTAACTACTGGTGTTTTGGGTGTAATTATATATAGCTTTTAACTTTTAACCTGATTTCAATAAGCAAAGCAAAAGCGGCACACAGAAGGAAACTCTTCTGCGTACCGCTTTTTCAATACACGTTTATCTATAGCTATCTATCGAAACTTAATCGATTATTTTGAGAATTTAAAAATATCAGCCTTGGTAATTCGCTAGGGTTTCTTTGATTCGTTCTGCAACTGTTTCTGATATGCCTAGTTTGGTGATTTCTACAAGGTCTGCTTCTTTTAATCTTTTCATCGATTTAAAATGTCTTAATATCTTGGTCCGAGTTTTTGGTCCAACGCCCTCTACATCATCTAGTCTTGATGTGAAGCTATTTTTACTACGAACATTTCGGTGGAAAGTGATCGCAAATCTATGCACTTCTTCTTGGATTCTCTGGACGAGATGGAAAGCCTGGCTCCGAGGATTCAACACGACGGTTTCCAATACTTCCCCAAATATCAAACTGGCCGTACGGTGTTTGTTATCTTTAACCATACCCGCTACAGGAATATCCAAACCGAGCTCGTTTACGAGTACGTCCACAGCAGCATTCACTTGGACTTTCCCACCATCCATTAGAATCAGATCTGGCAAAGGTTTATCTTCCTTCAGTAGGCGGCTGTATCTTCTTCTAATAACTTCCTGTGTGGTCGCAGCCTCATTACTACCCACAACCGTTTTAATTTTATATTTACGGTAGTTATTTTTATCCGGTTTACCATCTTTAAAAGAAACCATGGCTGATACGGGATTTGACCCTTGAATGTTGGAATGGTCAAAAGACTCAATTCTTTCAATGTAAGGTAGTCCCATTGCTTCGGATAATTCTTGAATAGCTCCGGTTGTTTTGGCCTGATTCATCTCAATCAGTCTAAATTTATCCTTTAATGCCATCTCACTATTTTTTCCCGTAAGATCTAGTAGTTCTTTTTTACGTCCTTGTTTTGGATTCAACACTTTAGCCTCAATAGCTTGAGATAGCATATCAGTATCTACCGCCTCAGGAACGTAAATCTCACTTGGCATAATATTATTCCCATTATTGTAATACTGTAAGATAAAGCTCATCAGTTCTTCTTCAGGTGGGCCGTAACAAGGAAACATTGTAGCGTCTCTTTTGATCAATGTCGCTTGTCTAACAAAAAATACTTGAATAGAAATCCAGCCTTTATCCATGTAATAATTGAAAAAGTCACGTGGCATAAAGTTATTTGAAATAATGGACTGTTTTTCTACAGTCTTTTCGATATACGCAATCTGGTCTCTAAATTCTGCAGCACGCTCATAATTCATTTCTTCAGCCGCTTCATCCATTTTCTGCTTTAAATCTCTTTTAATATCATGCACATTTCCATTTAAGAATGAACGAATCTTGCGAATTTGCTGATCATACTCTTCTTTAGGAACCTCGTGATCACAAGGCCCAATACATTGGCCAATGTGATAATAGAGACAAGCTCTTTTCTGGTGTCCGTTACATTTTCTCAGAGGATAAATTTTCATAATCAGCTGCTGCGTCTCAGAAGCAGCATAGACATCTGGATATGGTCCAAAGTAATGGGCTCCATCTTTTAGAACATCTGAAGTGATGATGAGTTTGGGATCTTTTTCATTTGTAATCTTAAGATAAGGATAGCTCGTTCCTCTTTTTAACCGAATATTGTACTTAGGCTGATGTTTTTGAATCAGTGTAACTTCCAGAAGCAGTGCTTCTTTATCTGACCCAGTGATGATTGTCTCGAAATCTTCGATATCTTGAACGAGACGTTCTGTTTTACCTTCATGAGTGCCTCTAAAGTAGGAACGGACGCGGTTCTTCAAGTTTTTCGCTTTACCGATATATATAATCTTTTCATTTTTGTCTTTCATAATATAACAACCAGGTAGGTCTGGGAGCAGACTCAATTTGTTGTCAATCAGTTCCTTGGACAAAGAAACACCTCCTTTTGCGAAAACACTGACTACTTTTCGTCAAACAGATAGAGTTCGTAAAAATGATTGTAGTCAGATTTCCCAAGTTCAATACCTTTGTAACTAAATACTTCACCAAATTTGTGTTCGCCCTCTTTAATCTGACGGTCTATTTCGTCTCCAATTGCTAAATACAATTTTTCTTGAGCATCATCTGATAGTACGCCATGCTTTTTCTCCCAAGCGGCTAAAAATAATTCTTCATCTTTTCCTTTGTAAAACTCGATTTCGTTGGATGGCATATTGTTTCCTCTTTTCAGGTTGAGTTTCATCTAATTTTTGAAGTCAATACTGTTATTTTAGCAGAAATGGGAACGTTTGTCAGGTATATGAAACAGGATCAGATGCGTCTCTATTTCTTCTGTCACGAGTTTGTCAATTCATCCTAAGCGCTACATTCTAAAAATTTAGCGATCAAAAAAGCAGCTACTATGATAGCAGCTGCTTTTTCTAATTATAATGCTGAATTAGTTCAAGATCTTAACTGTAATAGTTTTTCTTCCCCATGCGAATGCTTCTGAAACGGTTGAGAAGTGGATATCAATTTTGTTACCTTTAATTGCGCCACCTGTATCTCCAGCAATATAAATACCTTTTCCAGGAATTTCTACTGTCGAACCTAGTGGAATAACTGATGGATCTACTGCTATGACTCTCGGGTTCACTCTCAAGTCAATTCCAGTAGCTGTATGTGTACTCAAGTTGGCTTGTTGTGTAGAATATCCTGTCGCACTAACTTGAATAGTACGTCCATTTGAGCTTGCGTTTTCAGCTTTTTTAGTTTCAGCTGGTTTTTCTGTTTTCGCTTCTTCTTTTACTTCTGGTTTAACTTCTGGTTTAACTTCAGCAGCTTCTACAGTTTCTTCTTGTGTAGTTTCTGGTTCGCTTGAAGAAGTAGAAACAAGCGCTTCTTCCTCAGCTTCCGCTTCTTTCGCTGCAAGTTCTTCAGCTGCTTTCATTGCTTCTTCTCGAGCAGCTTGACGTGCTTCTTCGATTTTAGCAAGTTCATCAGCTTCTTTATCGTCTAATTGAGTTAATTGCGACTGATTATCTTTAACCATTGTCTCTAAAGAAGATAATTTTTCATCGTAAGAAGATTTCTGTTCTGATACTAGTGCTAAATCTTCATTCAATGATTCTTTTTCTGTCACCAGTTGCGCTTGCATTTCTGCTAACGTGTCGGCTTCTAATTGTGCTTCTTCAATTTGCTGGTTACCAGCATCTGTTAATTGCATAACAACTAACGTGCGGTTAAACAAATCTGTTAAGCTTTCTGCTTCTAGTATTGCTTTAACAACGTTATTAGTAGATTCACTTTTTTGAAGAGATTGTAGTCTTGCACCTGCTTGTTCTAATCTTGCTTCTACAAGCTTCTCTTGTTCGTCGATTTCGACTTCTTTGTTCTGAATCGTTCCTTCTTTTTCAGAAATGTCTTCATTCAGTTTTTCGATTTCTTCGCTTAATGTACTTGTTTCTTCTAACGCTTTGGCAATATCTCGTTGTATTGTACTGATATCACTTTTTTTCTGTTCTTGCTGCTGACGGATGTCATCTAATGAATCAGCTGATACAACTTGAGTCGTTAATAATTGCGTGAACCCTATTGCTAATACAGCAAATCCTGTTATCCATTTTTTCATGGCGTGTAAGAACAACCTTTCCTAATTAAATTTGTTATGAATAATTATTTCCGTATAATTGCACTTTGCTTTGCAATTATACATAGAATACTTCTCCTGAACATTTCGATTGTCTTACAATTTATTACAAACCTTTCTTATTTCTAATTCAGAACAAGTGATCTCACGCGATTTCTGTAACCTAAGAGTAGATAGTAGCGCTTTCCGCCTTTAATGTAATGTTTTTGTAATATATCGTGTTTTTTTCGACAAACACCTCTTTTTTTCTGTATGATAATAGAGAAAGTAAGATTATATAGTATAAGGGAGACCGCTTACATGGCAAATCAAAGAATCGGACTAATTGATGTCGGATCGAATACAATCAGATTAGTCATTTTTGAAATCGATCAGAATCAAACAATCACTGAATTACAAAATATTAAAACACCTGCTAGGCTTGTTCAGTATCTGGAAAAAGACGGATCGATGAGCAAAAGAGGAATCTCTGTACTGGTTACAGCTCTTGAAAGTTTCACTGAGATTGCTGAGAGATATCATATAGAAACAATGATTCCAGTAGCAACCGCGGCTATTAGACAGTCAAAAAACGCTAAAGCAATATTAAAGACTGTAAAAGAAAAAACTGGAATTAAGTTGCGGATTTTAACAGAGGAAGAAGAAGCATTTTATGGAAATTACGCTGTTAGGCATACCATGGATCTTAAAAACGGTGTAACCATAGATATCGGTGGGGGTAGTACCGAGCTGACCTTATTTAAAGATAAACAGGTCGTCGATTCTCATAGTTTTCCGTTCGGTGTCGTCAGCTTGAAAAGACAGTTTTTTGATGGTAAAGATCATAACGATAAAAAAGCCATTGAGAAAGCGCGGAAATGGGTTAAAGAACAGTTCACTTCTTTGAAGTGGTTACCAGATGTCAAAGTAGCTTTGATTGGAATTGGAGGATCTGCACGAAATCTTGCAGATATTCACCAGCGTCAACACGATTATCCTATCGCGGGCATCCATGGTTATATGATGACCGGAGACGAATTAGAGGAAACCTTTGATCTGATTGCAGATACCTCTTTTCAACAATTATCTAAACTAGATGGCTTAAGCGAAGATCGTAAAGATATTATCATACCTGCTGGTCTAGTCTTTCTTGAATTATTTGATTTCATGGATTCGACGGACTTCGCAATTAGTAGTCGTGGTTTACGAGAAGGCTTGGTAATCGATTATATTAATCGTACAGATAACCAGCCTTACGAGCTATATGACATCAAGCGTCAAACGGTTGAACGTATGAGCAAACGATATAATATTCGTACAATTGGGGCTTACCAGCGCATTTTACTTTCCGATCGTCTGTTGAATTTGCTAAAAGATAAAGAAATTGTTGATATAGATGAAGAACATCTCATCCTTGTTCATTACGCAGCTTCTCTTTACAACTTAGGAAGTTATATCGAAGACGATTCCAAGTCGCAACATACGTTTTATATTATCTCTAATAGTAATCTTCACGGATTCAATCACTATGATCGCGTTCGTTTGGCTTTGCTAGCAAGCTATAAAAACCGTTCTTTATTCAATCAATATATCCATAATGTAGAAGGATGGTTCAGTGACGAGGAAGCAGATTTACTGCTTAGTCTTGGAAGTGTGATTAAATTTGCAGAAGCTCTGAACGATTCTCATGTCAATATGG
This sequence comes from Marinilactibacillus sp. XAAS-LB27, assembly GCF_036039175.1. Taxonomy (NCBI): domain Bacteria; kingdom Bacillati; phylum Bacillota; class Bacilli; order Lactobacillales; family Carnobacteriaceae; genus Marinilactibacillus; species Marinilactibacillus sp. XAAS-LB27. The sequence continues at coordinate 155,109 of NZ_JAYXKP010000003.1, forward strand.
TCAAGGATATTCAGTTATCTAAAAATAAAAACAAAGACTCAGAAGATAAATATGAATTGACCGTAACCTACAATGGTGAAGTCATCGCAGAGAAGTACCGTGCCAACAAGCACAAAAATCATTTTGAACGTGTTCTGGGTGACACTGTTCATATTACATTTAAGAGTGAAACAGGAAAATAATGATCATTAATCAAGTTATTCGGAGGGAATCTCATGCAGCACTCGTCAATTGATTTACAAAATCCGACTTACTATCAAAATAGAGAATTATCTTGGTTAGATTTTAATGCTCGTGTTCTTGCAGAAGCAGTCGATCCTACCAACCCCCTACTAGAAAAGCTTAAATTTATTTCTATTAGTAGCTCTAATCTGGACGAATTCTTCAAAGTACGTGTGGCCGGCCTTCAAGACCAGTTAAAGCTAGGTTTTCTTGAACCAGACTCAAAAAAACAATGGGGTCCTGAAAAACAATTAATAGAAATTGCAAAGAAAAACAGAACGTTGGTGGCTGATCAATACAAATTATTTGATCAGCTAAAAGTTGAGCTAGAGGACAACAAGGTCGACTTCAAGTTGCCAACTGAGCTGACTCCACCACAACTGGAAGAAGCTGCAGAGATTTTCCGAAATCATATCAAGCCGGCTATCACACCTTTTGGAGTGGACGCTTATCGCCCTTTTCCTCATTTAAATGACGGAGTTGTCCATCTTTTTGTGCGACTAAAAACAAAAGAAGGTCCTTTTATCGCCATTTTACCGGTTCCACCTCTGATCGAAAGATACCACGTTCTAGAATGCGAAGACCGTCAAGTTGTACTTTTCACTGAAGACATTCTGTTCTATTTTCTTGATGAGCTATTTATAGGATACGATCTCGATTATTCTTTCACTTTCCGAATTACTCGTAATGCTGATCTGGAAATTCAGGAAAGCGGCGCGGAAGATTTACTATCTGTTATTGAAGACTATCTTGAAAAACGTAAAGCTGGAATGGTCGTAAGACTAGAAATTGATGCCCGTTCAATTACGGCTACATTTAAAGAAGATGTGGCTTATTTGATGGATGAACTAGATATATTGGAACGCGATGTTTACAACGTTGAAGGTCCCTTAGATCTGACTGTGTTGTCTTCCATCGCTTCAAATCTACAGAATGTATTGCCTAATGAAGTTTTTCCGCGCTTCACACCTGATTATCCAAGCATCTTAAAAAACAACAATATTGTTAAGACAGCTGAAAAACAAGACTTCTTTCTTCATCATCCATTCGATTCTTTTAAACCGGTTATTGACCTGGTTCGAAACGCTGTTGAAGATCCTAATACAATTGCCATCAAGCAGACTTTGTATCGAGTCAGTAGTGCTTCTCCTTTTATTGAAGCACTGAAAAGAGCCGCTAAGCGAGACATCCAAGTAACGGTTCTGGTTGAACTAAAAGCACGCTTTGATGAGGCCAATAATGTACACTGGGCCAAAGAATTGGAAGAAGCCGGTGCTCATATTATTTATGGAATGAAAAATCTTAAAACCCATAGTAAGGCTACACTTATTGTCAAAAAAGATCACAATGGCTTCAAGCGTTACGCTCATCTAGGAACAGGAAATTACAACGAACAGACAGCTAAATTCTATACAGATATGGGTATCATCACGACCAACCCGATATTAACTCAAGATGTAGCAGATTTCTTTAACTACCTGAGCGGTTACTCCGATCAAGCCGATTATCAGTATCTACACGTCTCTCCTTTTGAAATGAGAGACACCTTTATTGATAGGATTGATAATGAAATTGACTTGCACAAACACTATGGTAATGGTCATATCGTCGCTAAAATGAACTCACTGACCGATAAAAAGATGATCATGAAACTCTTTGAAGCAAGTCAAGCTGGCGTACAAGTAGATTTAATTATAAGAGGAATCTGTTGCCTGATCCCTGGCATTGAAGGTGTGAGTGAACATATCCGTGTCCATAGTATTGTCGGACGTTTCCTTGAACACAGTCGCGTTTACTTTTTTAACAATAATGGCGACCATAAACTTTATCTTTCTTCTGCCGATATGATGACACGTAATATGACAAAAAGGATCGAACTCGCTTTTCCGATTCTCGATAAAAAATGGAAACAACACGTGATTAACATCATGAAACTGTACTTGTATGACAATACAAAAGCTTGGGTTCTTGGTCCAGATGCTACTTATATTAAAAGAACTCCTGAAGGTGAAAAAGCCATCAGTTCTCAAAATCGACTCATGCATTATTTTTAAGACCAGCATAAGCCTCTTGATTTTATACTACCTTTGGTAAAAATCTGCTATACTGGTAGTGCTGAAGGAGGAATCAGATTGACGACTATTCAAGATATTGCCAAGCTTGCAGGCGTTTCTTCTGCAACGGTTTCTCGAGTGATGAACTCAAGTGGTTACGTAGGAAAAGAAACTAGAATCAAAGTGGAAAAAGCTGTAAAAGAGCTTAGATATACGCCAAATCGAAATGCTCAGTATTTAAGAAAAGGTGCTACTAAAAACCTTGGAATTATCAGTACGCAGTTCAATGATACCGCCATTGCTCGTATCAATCCGTTTATGGAACTTGCCCATGAGTCTGGGTATACTTCTACCTTGTTTATTACTAAAAGCGACCGCAAACGTGAACTGGAAGCTTTTGATATGCTAAAGTCTAAACAGCTGGACGGTATCTTTTTGGTTTATCGTGCAAACGAATGGGATGTACTAGAAGAGTACGCGCATTACGGTCCAATCGTTACCTTGCATAATATAGACTCTGCAACCATCCCTTCTGTCTTTATTGATCATTATGATGGATATATGAAAACTTTGGAGTACCTCTGGAATGAAGGGTACCGAAACATTTTAAATTTATACAGTACCGCATATGGCCTCAATACGAAGCGTAGAATTCAGGCTTATCAAGATTTCTGTCGTGCACACGACATCACGCCCCACCCTGTTGAACCGTTTTTGGATATTTTAAGAACGGAACAGGCTGAAAAAATTGTATCTTGGTACCATACGTCCTCCGACAAACCGGATGCGATCGTTGCCCATTCCGACACAATAGCAGCTGTTATGGTGTCTAGACTAAAATCTCTCGGTTACCGTATTCCTGAAGATGTTGCGATCATTGGATTTGATAATCTGGAAATCAGCGACTTTATGAACATTACGACGATTGATTATGCCATTGATGAACAAGGCAAAAATGCCTGCAGATTATTACTGAACGGTCTAAAAAAAGAATCTGTGGATCTTTATCCGCTAGAATTCAAGTTAATCAAACGTGAAACCACATAAAACCATATATACGTAAAAGAACGTTTCAAATTAGTCGACTAATTTGAAACGTTCTTTTTATGCATCATGATCATCCAATGTTTTTAATTTTATCGTCGAAAATCTTTTGTTCTCGTTTTCTTGTGATGGTGCTTTTGATTAGACCTTTTTTAGGTGAGAAGATAAATGCAATCAAGCAAGTTACTCCTGTTACAACAGCAATCATCCCGGCAATTGAACTATCCATTGCAAAAGCCAGTCTCACTCCTATCACACTATTGATCACTGCGAATACTACAGCGAGTCCAATCATTTTCTTTAATTCGTGTGTCAGCAAGTAAGCTGTTAGCCCAGGCCCTACCATAAAGCCAACCACAAGAATGGATCCTACTGAGTCATATGCACCAACAGCTGTCAACGAAACTAATGTCATCAGACCATAATAGATCAGTGCTGGTGAAAAGCCAAGCGCAGCTGCAAAAGCAGCGTCAAAGGTGGTCACTTTCAATTCTTTATAAAACAAAGCGACGAACCCAGTGTTAATCAATAAGATGACGAGCATGGTTACGAATGCTCTAGCTCCAATGTCAATTCCAAATACGGTTAATCTTCTAAAGGGCGCAAAAGCAAGTTCACCCATTAATACAGTATCTTGATCCAGATGAATATCTCCGGTAAAGCGTGTGATCAAAATAATCGCAATACTAAAGAATAATGGAAAGACGACACCGATTGCTGCATCATCTCCAAGTAACTTGGTTCTCTGCAAAGCTTCTATTGCCCATACAGTAAATACTCCAGTTAACGTTGCACCAATGAGTAGTAAGGGTGAATTCAAATCTCTAGTGATGAAAAAAGCGATGACGATTCCCAAAAGAACCGTATGAGTAATGGCATCCGACACCATTGTTGTCCCTCTTAAAACCAAAAAAACGCCTGGCAGAGCGCAGGCAATAGATACAACCACTGCGATGAGTGTGATTTCCGTTATAATACTCATTTAATCTGACCTTCTTTCAATGCTTGTAACTTTTGTTCAATCGTTCTTTTCTGCTTACGATAAGAGGAACGTTTTGCGATAATCCCTCTTTTAGGAGAGAAAAATAAACTGCTTAACACGAATACACTCAGTACGACCACAATCGAAGGTCCGGTGGGAATTCGATTTCCGATTGAACTGATCAATGTTCCTGAAATCCCAGATACGAATCCAACGATTCCTGCTAGGATAACGACGATATTCAATCTATCTGACCACTGTCTAGCTGCTACTGCTGGACCGATTAGTAAGGCACTCACTAGAATCACACCAACCGATTCTAACCCTAAAATAATCGTTAAAACAACCATTGTAGACAGAAGCATTTCAACGAATCGTTCTGAATAGCCCATTGTCTTGCCAAAGTCGCTGTCGAATGTGAATAGTTTGAACTCTTTCCAGAATAGACCAACTAGCAGTAAAATGATGATTCCTACGATGGCTATTAGACGAACATCGCGAATCAGCATAGCGCTAGCTTGTCCAAATATAAAATTGTCTAGCCCAGCTTGTTGCGCGTTTGGGCTTCCTTGAATATAGGTCATAATGACAAGCCCTAAGCCGAAAAAGCTCGACAGAACTAAAGACAGCGCACTGTCAAATTTAACGGTTGTCTTTTTGCTCATCAGATGAATCAGACCTGTAGCAAGTAGTCCTGAAACTGCGGCTCCTAGTAGTAACACAATCAGTTCCTTGCTTTGAATCAGAAGAAATCCGATCCCAATCCCCGGTAGAGCGGAATGACTCAAGGCGTCTCCCAGGAGACTTTCTTTTTTCAATGTTACGAATGTTCCGACCACTCCGCTCAACAGTCCAAGAAAGCCTGTTCCGAGTGCCACTATTTGAAATGTGTAGTCACTGAATAAGGCGATGATCTGGTTCCACATCACACTTCATCCCCTTCTCCAAGGTTCCGATCCTGACGATAGGTTTCTTCAATCGTCTCTTTTGAGAAGACTTGGTCAATTGGTCCACTATTCAACACTTCTTGGTTAATAAACACAACATCGTCAAAGTATTCTTCCACAGTTTGTAAATCATGATGGACAACGATGACCGTTTTATTTTGTTTGGACAGTTCACGTAAAAGATCCATAATAATGCGTTCAGTTTTGATATCGACTCCTGCAAGTGGCTCATCTAGCATGTAGATTTCCGCTTCCTGAGCAAGTGCTCGGGCTAAAAAGACTCTTTGACGCTGGCCACCTGAAAGTTGACTGATTTGTCTGTTCGCAAAAGTCGGCATCCCAACTTTGTTCAGCATATCTTTGGCGATCGCTTTGTCTTTTTTACCTGGACGTTTGAACCATCCGAGTTTGCCGTATCTTCCCATCAAGACAACATCTAAAACAGTGGCGGGAAAATCCCAGTCTACGGAACTGTTCTGCGGAACATAGGCAATATGATTTTTAACTTCTTTATAGGTATGCGTCTGTTCTTCTATAGAATAATCAACTTTTCCGGTAACGGGCTTGATAAAGTCGAGCATCGATTTGATTAATGTCGATTTGCCGGCACCGTTTGGACCTACGATAGCCGTTAGTTTTCCCGTTCTGAACCCAACCGATGTATTCCAAAGTACTGGTTTTGCATCATACGCAACGGTCAATTGACTAATTTCGATAGCGTTCTGCTGTTTCATTTCTTTGTCCTTCTTTCATCATCTTTTAAACTTTAATTTCCTGAGCCATTTAAGGCATCTACGATTGTATCAATATTTGAGCGGTACATTTTAATATACGTTTCTGTATCATGTTGCTTATCACCTAAAGCATCCGAATACAGTTCTCCTGCGTTATGCAGTTCTTGCCCTCTACTACTAACTGCTTCAATCAACGCTTCAATGTTTCTAGAAGAAACAGAACTCTCCACGAACACAGCACTAATTTGATGCTCTGCAATGAAGTCTGCTAAGCCACTGATATCGCCAGTCCCTGCTTCGGTCTGGGTATTCACACCTTGCAGTCCAACGACTTCAAAATGGAATTCTCGACCAAAGTACTGAAAAGCGTCATGCGCAGTAACCAGATAGCGAGACTGTTCTGGAACTTCTTCAATTCTTGTCTTGATATAGTCCGATAGCTCTGTTAGCTCACTGACATAGTCTTCAGCATTCGCTTTATAAGTGGAAGCGTGTTCTGGATCATATTCAGCAAGTTGCTCCGCAACATATTCTGAAGCATCGATCCAATTATTTACACTGAACCAAATATGCGGATCGTATTCTGTGCTACCTTCACCACCAACCGTTTGATACTCGCTACTTGGAATCCCTTCGGAAATAACGGCTGTAGGCACGCCTCTAGACTCAAACTGTTCAAACATTTCAATGAATTGCGCTTCAAGATGTAATCCGTTGTACACGATCATATCTGCTTCATCCATTGTATAAACATCTGAAGCGGATGGTTGATAAGTATGTGGATCAACTCCCGGCCCCATCAGACCCGTAACATCTACATATTCTCCACCGATATTTCGAACCAAGTCTGCTATCATCGTTGTCGTAGCGACCACATTGATTGGCTCTTCCCCTGTTTTTTGTACTTCTTGCTCACTCGAACATGCTGTCAGTAGCAACATGCTCATGAACATCATAAACCCGATTAGTTTTTTCATCTCTATTTGCACTCTTTCTAATTTTAGACTATGCTTAATTTACAATTTTTAGCTTACCCTAAAAATATTTTATAGTCAACTGAATAATTTCTTAAATGATTGTTTACTCTTTTAAATTGCGTTTGTCTGTTTCCCTCTTCATACGTTATACTGTCATTAGACAAAAATGCTACTCGGTTTCTTGTCAATTAGCGTAAAAGAATGTAAAATGAATCTTTTGCAACACGTAATCTCTCGATTCTCTGTACAAGATGCAGTCGATCATACCTATAATAAAGCTTATATAAGGAGTAACATCCATGACACCAAACAAAGAAGACTATATTAAAGCAATCTATGAGCATGGCGGCGAAAATGATGTCGTCACAAATAAAAGCCTTGTAAAGGCTCTCTCGGTCTCAGCTGCTTCTGTTACTGAGATGAACGGTCGGCTCTTAAAAGAGGGTTTGCTGACTCATACACCCTACCAAGGCGTGCGACTCACTCCTAAAGGTCTACAGATCGCCCATAAACTCATTCGTAAGCACCGTCTCTGGGAAGTTTTCTTGTCAGAAAAATTGGGCTACGACTGGAATGAAGTCCATGCAGATGCCGATTTACTGGAACATGCTTCATCTGATGCTTTGATTGAAAGGCTCGATCTCTTTTTAGGTGAACCACAATACGATCCTCACGGTGGCGTGATTCCAAATAAAGATGGAACGACTGAAAAGCTAGATCATACACCACTTGTCGAACTCAAGACGGGCACCCACTTTATCATCAAAGAAGTAAATGATCAGCAAGAGTTTCTAGAATATCTACTGCATAAAAATGTCCAACTAGGAAACGAATATGTTTTAAAAGAAATTGAGCCATACGAGGGTCCATTGACCTTGCAGTCTACTGAAGGTCTAGAAACGCTCATCAGTCACAAGGCAGCCTTTAAAATACTCGTAAAAATAGTATCCTAATCTTAACCTTATCATTAGTGAGCGGTCTTTATGACACTCACTTTTTTTGTATCTTTTTTTACTTAAGAGCTTTTGCGTCTATGGGCTCTAGATCAATTTTCAAATGTTTTTACAAGCTTTTACTTTTCAAGATTGCTATAGTTAATGAAAGGAAATTCAATGCCAGTTACGGTATTGATCATCCTATTCACGGTCATTTTTACTTTTTTGACCGATTATATTGGTATTTAACGGAGGAAAAACACTTGAACAAAACATTTGATTCTATTCAACAGAAAATTGTCTACTTAGAAGAACAGGCATATGACAAAGCTGATCTTGGATTGACGTATTCTAAAGAACAATCTACTTTTAAAGTATGGTCTCCACTTGCAGGATCTGTTACCTTGAACCTATATCAAACTGGGAATCTTGATGAAGAAACCTTGATCGAACAGATTGAAATGGTTGAAAAAGATAAGGTATGGACAGTCACGATTAATCGAGATCTAGCTGGCCAATTTTACACTTATCAATTCCAGCATAGTTCAGGAACGCAGACTGAGACTCAAGATGTCTATAGTAAAGCAGTCGGCCTTCATGGCAATCGATCCGCAATTCTGGATTTATCTACTACTGATCCCGCAGGTTGGTCTGAAGACCATTTTGTTAAGCAACCTTCGATCACAGAAGCTATGATTTGGGAAGTACATGTGGAAGATTTTTCCAGTTACGAACATGCTGGGTTTTCAGAAGAATATCGAGGAAAGTATTTAGCCTTTACTGAAACAGACACTTATTTGAACAGCGACCCATCTTCAGAATCTCCAACAGGTATTCAGTATCTGAAATCTCTTGGCGTGAATTATGTGCATCTCCTTCCCGCTTTCGATTTTGATAATGATGAGATGGGTTCTCAGTACAACTGGGGTTACGATCCAAAGAATTATATGGTTCCCGAAGGTAAATACAGCTTAAACCCTAGCGATCCAGCTTCTCGCATCAATGAATTTAAACAAATGGTTCAGAGCTTGCATAATCAAAATATTGGGGTTGTACTAGATGTCGTTTATAATCACACCTTTACCTATGATGACTCTTGTTTCCAATCCACTGTTCCTAATTATTACTACCGTCAAGATGAACAAGGAAACATTACGAATGGATCTGGTTGTGGAAACGAAACAGCTAGTGAACGAAAAATGATGCGTAAATATATGATTGATTCACTACTCTTTTGGGCCAAAGAATATCATTTAGATGGATTTAGATTTGATCTTATGGGCTTACACGATGTGGATACAATGAACCAGATTCGACAAGCATTTAATGATGCAGGTATGGAAGATCTCCTTCTATACGGGGAACCTTGGAATGCTGGAAGCGTAGAAATTCATGAACCTAATGTGCCTGCTGATAAATTTCATGTCCAGCAACTTGCTGATGGCATTGCGATATTCAATGATGATTTTCGTGACTCTATCAAAGGACCTGTATTTGATGAGCATAAAGGCGCATTTCTTCAAGGCGCTAATGGATATGAAGATAGTGCTTATATGAACGGTGACTTGATTGGTAGCTTACTAGCAAATACTCAAAGTGTCGTAGGTGATTTTTCTCTTCCAGAAGAAAAAGCCTGGGCTAAAAATCCGACTCAGGTCGTTAACTATTCTTCTGCCCATGATAATTTACCTTTGTATGATAAACTCGTACTGACACTGAGAGATGATGAGAACTTTGATCGCCACGAAGAAGTGATTCAAGTAAATAAACTGAATGCGGCTTTACTATTTACAGCTCAGGGTGGTATCTTCATGCAAGCCGGTGAAGAGTTTGGACGTACGAAATTTGGTGACGAGAATAGCTTCAGCTCTTCTATTGAGACGAATCAACTGAACTGGTCACAGGTAGTCGAAAACAAAGATTTACTGGATTACTACAGAGGGATGATTCAGATCAGAAAGGCTTACGCTCCATTAAGAGATCAGACAAATCAGACTGCTGAGAAAATGCATTTCACAGAACTTAGAGAAAATCTGATTGCTTATACCATTCCAAATACGTTAGAAGAGCAACCTAAATGGTCACAAATGGCCGTTATTATGAATACGAGCTTATCGCCTGAAACCATTCAACTCCATTCTTCTCTTCCCTTACCAGAAGAATGGACGATCATTGCGAACAGACATACCGCTGGAACAGAATCTTTAGGAGTACAAGTTGGACAAGAATTGATTATCAATCCAAGAGAAGTATTAATTCTAGTAGCTGACTGATATTCACATTCAAACATCCTACTCTAGTACGATGTTTGTCAATTAGTAAGTGTGATACGATAAAACTATCATAAAACAAATGAGGGAGTGAATGTTATGGGTAGACGAGGTGGAGGCGGCGGTGGCCGTTCTGGTGGCGGCTCATTTGGAGGTAGCCGTGGCGGCTCTAGTCGTATAGGCGGTTCCAGTGGACGTCGTGGTGGCTCAAGCGGAAGATCTGGTGGGGGCTTTGGCGGTGGTGGCTTCGGCGGCGGCGGTTTTAACAGAGGATATGGCTATGGTGGCGGCTGGGGTTACGGTCGTGGCTGGGGTCGAAGAAGATACTATGGTGGCGGTCCTGGTGGTGGCTGTGGTCTTTTAGGTTGTCTTGGTCCATTTATATTCTTCATCATCATGATCAACTTTATTGGTGGTGTCGGTATGTTTGGAGGATCTAACTACTCTAATTCTAATTCTAACAGTGGTTCGATTCAAACCTCTTCAAGAGAACGAATACCTTTAGAATCAGGACTAGTGAACGAGACAGATTACTATACTGACAATGCGAGCTGGATCGGTAATGCAACGACACTAGAAAATGGTATGCGCCATTTTTATAATGAGACAGGGATTCAACCTTATCTTTATATCACAGAAGAAATTAATGGTGGTACGAACCCTACCGAAGCTGAATTAGATGCATTCAAAAGTGATCTCTATGATGAATTGTTCACAGATGAAGCACATATGCTTGTTCTGTTCTTTGAAAGTGACAATTTTTCTTTAGGTGATTACTATGTCGGTACTGAAATCGGCTCTCAGGCCAGAAGCGTTATGGACCGAGAAGCACAGGATATCTTTTATGATTATCTGGGACGATATTATTATGATGATCGTTTAGAAGAAGATGAGTTCTTTGCTAAAAGCTTCCAAGAAACTGCAGATCGAATGATGACAACAACGCAAAGTCCTTGGATAACGCCAGCTATCATTGCCGGTGGTGCAGTTCTTGTAGGTCTTCTATTCGTCTGGTGGAGAAATATTTTGAAGAAAGACAAAGAAGCGGCACAACCAGATGAAAGCTATAAAACGAAAAAAGAAGATGATGATTTAGACTTTTAATAACTAGTAGAAAAAGCGGTCGTAATTCCTTTGTAGGAGTTACGACCGCTTTGTTTGGTTTAATAGTTAAACTGACAAGAAGGAATAGTCTTTTTTTCTATCCCCAGTATTTTTGAACAGCACCGTTCTTACCTTGAACGGGATCTCTTTGAGGTAAATCAACTTTTTTCACTTCTCTTTTGATTTTCCAAAACTGTTCTTCTGATTGAACGTCTTTCTCTTTGTACGTATCGAACTCTTTGCCATTTGGATAGGCACCTACAATACTAAAATCTTTGGAAGCTTTCAGTCTTTTATGAGCTGTACCAGCTGGCAAAAGAATCACGTCTCCTTGAGTAAACGTAATGGTTTTGCTACTAAGACCTCCGAGTTGGACAGTTGCTTCTCCTGAAAGACAGACTAATACTTCATGGGTATTTGAATGAAAGTGATGGTAATCAAAAATACCGTTTACCCATGCATTTGTATACTGATGTTCCGCCAACTGGTCTATTACAGCCTGTGCTGGATGATTTTGATTGACTAAATCTTTGAAGCCTTCAGGATAAACTAATACTGGCAGACCATTATTAGGATAAGGTTTATTTTCTTCAAGAAGGATTTGTTGCATCATTTCACTATCCCCTTTTCCATCGTTTCATCTAGTGTCTCATCATGGTAATTCTATTTCAAATATACCATCTTACATCTTTATTATATTAATATTTTTACAAAACTACAAGGTATTGTTTGACAAAATTTTATAGTTTAAGTATTCTAGTATAAGGTAGATATATTAGATCTGACCACTATTCGAATGGAACAAAGCTTATATAGAAAGGCGTAATTATGAGACTATTAAATATTTTCAAATCAAAGTCAAAAGCCTCCACCTCCTCTTGTAGACCCGAAAAAACTCAAGACAATAAATGTCAGAAAATCCAGTACGAAACTAAAATCCCTGCAAAAAAAATCACAAGTAGCCAAGAAGTGATTGAAATGATCGTTTCGAAAATGGTCAAAGAAGATCCCTTTAAGAACTTTTATACAGGTAAAAAAGATGCTGATTTTACACCAATGTCAAAACGTGTTTATAAATATGATGCGATTACGACAGTAAATGTAAATTTAGTTCCTCAAAATGAGACCTTCACCGTTTCCGTAGAAGGCATTTCTATAGGTACACTCCCCGAATCAATCAGTGGTAAGCTTAGCGGATATTACAATCAGTTTATGCTGACAGCCTATGCATATGTGGTTGGCGGCTACTACAAAGAGTACGATACTACAAAAGAAGAAGTTGTCGAGGCATTTGAACCTTACGATGTCGACATTTATATACAGTTCACTTAATGTATTTAATTACAAACAGGTATCTTCCCTATCTATTCTTGGGAGATACCTGTTTTTTGTCTATTACCTTACAAGCCGATTAATTGCAGTTTTATTTTTTTAATAGTAATCTGAAAGGTAACAAGTTCTATTTAACTTTTTAATGCAAATTATAAACGGAGGCGTTCTTAATGGATTTAGGCATCAAAGGTAAAATCGCACTAATCACGGGATCTGATTCAGGTATTGGAAAAGCAACAGCAAAACAATTGTTGTCCGAAGGGGCAGTCGTTATTTTGACGGATAAGCAAGAAGATCAGCTAAAAAAAGTCGCTGAAGAACTAAAACATTTAGGAACTGTTTACGCTTATCCGGCAGATATTACGGAAGTTGATAGTATAAAAGCACTGCACGACTATACGAAAGAAACCGTTGGAGAAATTGATATTCTAGTTCAAAACGCTGGAACTTCTGGCGTTCAAGGTATGTTCCACGAGATCGACGATGCTGGCTGGGTAGAAACCATTGAGGTCGACTTGCTTGGACCCGTTCGTGTAACCAGAGAATTCTTGCCTGACCTGAGAAATGGTGGATGGGGTCGTATCGTTTACTTAGCTTCTGAAAATGCTGTACAACCTTATAAAGACGAACTACCTTATGACTCCGCAAAAGCTGGCGTTCTTTCTTTTGCCAAGGGGTTATCTCGTTCTTACGCAAAAGAAGGCTTACTAGTAAATGTCGTGTCTCCTGCCTTTATTGAAACTCCAATGACGGATGAAATGATGGAAAAACGCTCAGAAAAAATGGGTGTTTCATTTGACGAAGCTGTGGAAACTTTCTTAGACGAAGAAAGACCGCATCTTGAATTGAAACGTCGTGGTAAAGCCGAAGAAGTCGCAGCAGTGATTTCATTTTTATGTTCAGATAGAGCTTCATTCGTCAATGGTTCAAATTATAGAGTAGATGCTGGTTCAGTAGCTACAATTAACTAAGGAGAGAGTTATTTATGGATAAAGAACAACAATATTTTGATTATGTAATCGTCGGTGGTGGAATTGCAGCTGGGAACGCTGTAGCTGGAATCCGTGAAGTCGACAAAGCTGGAACAATTGGCGTTATTTCTGCTGATTCTGACAGACCATACGAGCGTCCTGCGTTATCTAAAAAGTTATGGACTGATGATTCTTTCACAACAGATCAGATTTTCTATAATGTTCGTGAAGAGCATCAAGCGACACTCATGCTTGAAACAGAAGTGACTTCTATTGATAAAGAAGCTCACACCGTCACGACACATACTGGTGATGTAGTTAAATATAAAAAATTATTACTGGTTACGGGGGGGAAACCTCAAGTAATCGATGGTCCTGAAGATGACAAAGTTTTCGCATTCAGATCATTTGAAGATTACACTAATCTTCGCAGTCTTTCTGGAAAAAATCAGCACGTTGCCGTTGTAGGCGGTAGCTATATTGGGACAGAGCTTGCAGCAAATCTAGCTTTGAACAATACCAAAGTTACAATGATCTACCCGCAAACCATATTGGGCGACAATCGTTTCCCAGAAGAGATCGCCAAAGAATATGAATTAACATATGTAGATCACGGTATCGAAATGATCAGTAAGACACGTGCAGAAAAATATACCAAAGAAGGCGATACTTTTGTTCTTCACCTAAATGATGGAACCACTGTGGAAGCTGATTCTATTGTTCTAGGATTAGGCGTAACTCCTGTACTGGACCTGGCAAAAGAAGCTGGCCTTGACGTAGATGATGGCGTTATTGTTGACGAGTACCTTCGTACATCTGATCCAGATATCTATTCAGCAGGCGACATCGCTTCTTATCCAGATCCGATTCTTGGAAGACAACGTATCGAACATGTGGACCATGCTAGAAATTCAGGGACTGCTGTAGGTGAAATTATGGCTGGTATCAATGAACCGTACAAACATACCCCATACTTCTATTCTATGATCTTTGATATTTCTTGGAAAGCAATCGGAACACTCGACTTATCATTAGATTTACTTATTGATGAGGTAGACGGTGGAAAAGTCGTTTATTACCTTAAAGATGACAAACCAGTCGGAATTCTTACATGGAATGTTGAACCGGATCTTGATAAAGTTCGTGAGCTGATCGATAACCCACCAGCATCTTCAGAATTACTAAAAGGTGCTATTCGCAATCAGGAAGATTAACTAGCTTAATAAAAGGTGTCGGCTATTTAAAGCCGACACCTTTTTTAGGTTAGTATCCATTCTTCAACTTCTTCTTCAGTATTCTCGGAATCCTAATTTTTAGGAATTTAAATTTATTCGTCTCTATTGAAATACTATATTTTAAACATGATTTTTTTACATAATCCAAATATTTATCAAATATAGTCACTCCTAAACTCTATTGAGTGCATATGAATTGTAAATCTTTTTTATGGTTTATATACTGAAAATCAAAGAAGCATTATATCGCTTTAAGGAGGAATTTTTAATGAGCAAATATGTAGACGGAACGTATTCATCAATGAAAGAAGCGATCATAGCAATCAATGGACTTGTCACAGATGGGTATTCAAAAGAAGGTATGGTTTTAGTTGGTAACACTTCAACACTCAAAGAAAATCATGCGGAAGAAGTTGCGGTGAATATTGAAGATTATGCCTCTACTGCTTACAAAGAGCTATTAAGTGACCACAAAGGTGAAATTGATTCAGGGAAACTGGTTTTACTGTACGACGAAGATTCAAGCATTAATGATGACTTAGTCGCTGGTGACCATACTGACGAACCAAACCGCTCAGTTAAAGACCATGCGCCAGACCCGGATTTGGATTCTACGGCTTCTTCAACTGATGAGATTGGCAATGAGAACTCGGAGCACGTTTCAACAGAAGAGGATCAAGATTCTTCAAGTGATACCGTCAAAATCGACGATCATGATATCGGCGCTGGTAGACCTCTACAATAATCTAAATAGCCTAGAAAAATTGACTAACAACTAAACGATTAGTTTGAATTTTCGCTTCGTATATAAAGGGGGAACCTTGTTCAATGGATAAATTTGTTGATGGTAGTTACGCAACAATTGATGAAGCCGTTCAAGCAGTAAATGCACTTTATACTCAAGGTTATGCAAAGGAAGACTTATTACTTGTCACCCATGATTCCAAAAAAGAAGAACTATCTTCAAAAACAGAAGTCAAAGTGACAACCAAATCCTTACTGATGCAAGACGAGAATAACGCAGAGCAGTCAACGATGGATAAGATCAAAGATACCTTAACGCCTCATTCTGATCACGATCATTCAGAAGGAAAAAAAGTATCTGATTTGTTAGCTGATCACGAAACAGACATTGAACGAGGCAACACCATCGTTTTGGCAGAGCTCAATTCTGATGTGGATCGAGACCCTACAACGGATCCAACGAGCGGATATGATAACCACAGCTCAATAAAAGATCCGGATATTAACCCTATCCCTCAAACAACTGACGGATTTAAGAAAGATCAAGACCAGGATATCTATATTGATAATAGCGATTTATTTCATCGACCATAATACTAGAAATAAATATAAATTTTAGGAGGACTATATTATGACTCATTTTGTAGAAGGCAGTTACGCCTCTATGAAAGAAGCGGTTCAAGCTACAAATGCCATGGTGACTCGTGGTTACTCAAGAGAAGATATCACTTTTGTGACAAGTGAATCCAAAAAGTCGGAACTTCCTTCAGATTTGGACATCGATATTTCAACGGATGCGTCACACGAAGCTTTAGCTTCTTACAAGGAAGACATTGAACAGGGGCATCTTGTTGCGTTAGTAAAAGAAGATCCAAGTATTGATAACGATCAGAAAACAGGCGCTACGAATGATGAGGCGGATAGTCCGGCAGAAGATCCTAACCCGAATTCCAAACTAACTACAGGTACAAACTCAGACACAATGCGTGATAACCCTACACCAGGTGATGTTCCAGTTGGAGATAATGACGATGCTCCCGGAAGCGTTTCTGTTGATGAAGATCATGATCTAACAAACGGACTTTAATTGATTATTTAAAAGAACGTACACACAGTTCCCAGTGAACTTGCGTGTACGTTCTTTATTCTTTCCGTCTCCTGTTATCGCTGCTTCATTTAATACTCGTCAGGCCGTACTCAAGTATATCTCCTGGCTGGCATTCTAGTACTTCACAGAGCTTTTCCAGAGTAGAAAACCGAATAGCTTTTGCTTTCCCATTTTTTAAGTTTGAGATATTCGCCATGGTGATGCCCACTTTTTCTGAAAGCTCTGTGACGGACATTTTCCTTTTTGCTAATACTACATCTAAGTTTACGATAATTCCCATTATAATCCCCTCATATCGTTAAGTCATTTTCTAATTTATATGCTCTTGCATTGGAAAACAAGATATTCAAAACGTCCGCAAACGCTACGATAACTGCAGAAAAAAACAAGAAGAACAATCCTATTAGAATAAGCCCCGGTGCATCGTCTCGATCCGCTACTAAATACACGATTGGCAGTAATAGTAAATAAATGCCTGTCATAATAGAGGCCGCATTTCTTATATTCTTCAAGCAACTAATGGTACTCACAGAAAATGCTTCGTTTTCATCTATATGTACAATCAATTTGAACGATTGAGCGAGCATGAACAAAAAACAAACACCCGTAATAATCAAAGCGCCTTGCGTCAATGGGTGTAAAACCGTCATGTCTGGCAGAGTGATCTTAAGTAAATTCGTAACCCAAGGCAGGACTAGAAAGTTAAATCCAATTGTTCCTATAGCCAAAATGCCTAATGTAATTTTTAATACAATCGTCCTAATCTTCATAATTCATCTTCTTTCTTTAATAATTTACTGAAACTATATCATTCATATAACTGAATAACAACAGATAATTATCGTTAATCGACAAACTTCAATGTTTTTTAAATAATTTGATGGACTCACTCGATCTTTTTTATACATATACTTGGAGCTGATCCATAAACAAGAACATCACTTTATTGAACAGTCCCTCTTTAACTATATAACCTCTTCTACTCCTTTTGTTGAATGAATATTAAAATTATTTCTATTAAATTTCTTAAAAATGTAATAAAAATAACAAACGTTCACTAGAAGGCATATAGTTTGTATAAAATCTTTATCCTCCTTATACTTGCCATATAACCAAATATTGCAAGTATCAATAGGAGGAATTACAAATGAGTCATTTTATCGAAGGAAGTTATTTAACTATACAAGAATTAGAAAAAACAGTCGATACTTTGCTTACGCAAGGATACGATAAAAAAGATATGACAATCGTTGCTAACCATGAAACTAAAGAAGGTTTAGATACCGACATCTCTGTTAGCGTATATGGAGACGATTCGAAAGATGAATCTATGATGGATAAAATCAAAGATATCTTTTCTAGTTCAGATGAAAAGCATACAGACGATGCTGACCAGAAACTTTTAAATAATTATGAGACTGAACTAAATAATGGACGTTTAATTCTACTGGTAGAAGAAAATGACAATGTGGTTCGCGAAACTTCTAACAAAACTAATCCAACAAATTCATCAGATACTCCAGTAGTTGACACAGTTAATCAAGGCGCTGATATCCTTGTAGATGATGATGACCACACTTCTCCAAATCATTCCATCACGCCTGCGGATCATCCAGATATTGATCCAACAGATCCCGCTCATAACACTGGAACGAGCAGCAACCCTAAGGCTGATACTCGTCCGGATCATGGAAATCCGAGCCAAGATCATATATCTGTTGAGCCAGGTAAAGCTTCAGGAGCCTCTTCTTTAGAAGATCCTAATCATTCTGGCCGCTAATCACTGACGATTTAGTAGAGAACAAACAACAAGCGTTTTAATTGTATATATTCTATCTACCTCATATACTGATAGCGTACTCAAATTAATCATATATTTATATAAAATTAATAGGAGGAAACAAATTATGACCAAATATGTTCAAGGAACTTATGTAACAGCTGATGAAGCAAATACGGCAGTAGATTCATTAATTGCTCAAGGATATGATAGTAGTGATATCACTTTAGTTTCAAACGATGCGACAAACAGTAACCTCTCAACAAACGTTCATACTAAAGTATATGCTAATTCTGAATCAGAAGATGAATCATTTATGGATAAAGTGAAAGATATGTTCACTGGCGACGAAAACGATTCTTCAAACAATACAACAGACTCTGAAAATGATGTATTGAACCGTTACACTGACGAGATCAATAATGGTCGAATCGTCGTCTTAGTAGAAGAAAACCCAGATGTGGATAGAGTATCTGATGATGCTTCTCTTGAACCAGTTGGAGATACTACCGTAGATCCAACTATGGATAGTTCAGATGTTATTGTTGGTTCAACAACTGACCCATCTCTAGACCCTACTGTAGATCCAACGCTTGATACAACAAATGAAGCAGCTTTAAATTCAGTAGATCGCGAACCTGAAGTGGATGCTACAAGTACTGACTCAAGCAAAGAAAAGATTCAACTTCAAGAAGAACAAGTAGATGTTGATACTAACGAAGTACAAACTGGCGAAGTACATGTTCAGAAAAACGTAACGGAAGATACAAAAACGATTGAAGTTCCCGTTAAACATGAAGAAGTTACTGTTGAAAAACATGCTGTCACAGATGGTAGACCCGCAGAAAACACTTTAGATGATAGCGAAGAAATTTCAATTCCAGTTACAGAAGAACAAATTGAAGTCACTAAACGTCCCGTTGTAACAGACGAAGTCGTCATCAACAAAGAAACAAAAGAAGATACTAAACAAGTATCTGAAACTGTTCGTAAAGAAGATGTCGATATCAACACAGATGGAAACGTTGATGTTGAAGACGAAAAAAATGACGGATTTAACAACCGTCCATAAAACAACCAAATTTGACTGAAGCAGTAATCTTACTGCTTCAGTTTTTATACATATTTTTGAAAATCAAAAAAAGGAAGGAGACTTGGATACGTCTCCTTCCTTTTTCAACTGTAATTTTTTTAAAGCATTTCCTTAGCTAACAATCGGTACGCATTTAATCTTTGTTCTTGAGAATGCGCAATACTACAGATCATTGCTTCTTGGAATCCATATTCTTCTGCATCCTGACGTAACTTATCTGCCACTTCTTTCGCTGTTCCAACTAAGTGAATCTGACGATTCGTTTGGATACCAACTTTTTCTTCTTCAGACAATTGGTAATTTTTAGCCTCTTCAGGTGACATCAACTGTTCCATTCTACCCTGTGCTAAATGGATACGCGCAATGTCTTGAGGTTTTGCTTGATATTCTGCTTCTTCTTTTGTTTCAGCTACCGTTACTAGATAAGCTACATTGATTTCAGGTTTTTCCATAAAAGCAGAAGGTTTGAAGTGATATCTATATAACTCAAAGATTTCTTTACGCATGGATCCAAGCATAAAGAATTGAGCAAATGAATACCCCATCCCTCTACGTCCTGCTTCAATGGCACTGTTCCCACTAGATCCCAGTAACCATGACTCTGGCAATACGACCTTTTGAGGCGTCGCAATTGTATGTTTATATAATAGCTCTTCTGGTACTTCATCATTCATTAACGTTAACGTCGTATCCAGTTTTTCATATAAATGATCAAAGTCCGGATTGTTTCCTTGAGATAATGCATAAATAGATCTTTGATCTCCACCTGGTGCACGGCCTACCCCGAAATCAATTCTTCCCGGTGCAAGTGCACTCAAGGTTTTGAATACTTCTGCCATTTTCAATGGTGAATAATGCATAATCATCGTTCCACCAGTACCTAAGCGAATGCGATTTGTTTTTGCTGCGATATAAGCCGTTATGATTTCTGGTGCTGAGCTCGCGAACGCATCACTCCCGTGGTGCTCTGCAAGCCACATACGGTCATAACCTAGTTCTTCAGCAACTTGTGCAAGTTCTACAGCATACTCTAGCGCGTTTTGTGGTGTTTTCCCACCTGTAATCGGTGCCTGGTCCAATACACTTAATCTCATTCTTTTAAACAACCTCTCTTTTTACTTACTTTTAGTATACCACCAAATGGTGGATCATTCATAGGGAACGGATTAGACTAACGTAAGAACATAGAGTCCAGTTATTAGAAAAAAGATTTTCTCCAGTATTCACTTAGACTCTACATAAGGCCTTTATTTTTTATCAGTTGCTTATACTCATTTTATCTACAAAAAAGGCCGTGATCATTTCCATTGTGGCTACTTTGACAAGATGCTTTTCATCCTCGTCTACAAAGGTTAGATTCGCATCCGGATTCTCAGCAACAAATTCTGCTGCATCACTATAAGGCACAATCTTGTCTTCTATTCCGTGCCAGAAAAGCATAGGTCTTCCAGCTAACGTTCCGGGTCTCAAAGATAAATCGTAATAGGGAATCCATGCTAGTAGATTTTTGTAATCTTCAGGTACGTATCTACCCGATTCCGTTGCGCGTTCGTAAATCCGCTCACGGTAATACACTGGTTTTGGTGATCCCATTATACAGGCAGCCGTCTTAATTTCTGGATGATTCGTCATCAATGCACAAGTTGTGATGCCCCCCATAGAAACACCACCGACCCCAATTCGATCATCTGCTAATCCTAGTTTTTTGAAATGATTCACAAGTGAACCAAATTCAAAAAGATTGGCTTGAATACTCTGCCAAAAAGTCAACGAAGGCACTTGAATGATAGGCTGTTTCCGCTCTCCATGATTTGCTGCGTCCGGCAATAATACTCTAAACCCCGCTTCTGCTAATTTACGTCCTTGCGTTAGGACCAATTCTTTGGATGACTGCCATCCATGGTAATAAATGATTAATGGCCGTAATTGGTTTCTTTTCTCTCTTTCTACAACTTCAAGTATTGGAACATTTCCGATACTTCTTTTTCTGATCATCAATTTCATATTGTTCCACCTCGATTATAAGAATACAGTAAACGATTGGCTTAGAACAGTTTAGCGTTCTAAAATCCATAGTTTTTTTTATACTTGTATGAGAAACTCCTCACTCTAACTAGAATTCATAGAATATATTTTGATGTGGGTAATTATTTATGATAGGCTAGTAAAATCTGTGTAACCACTTATCAGATGTACGATAAAAAAGCGACTTTCCTGAGGATTCAACATCCTTAGTTTAACGAAGCACAACTCACTGGAGGAAACGATGAAAAAAGCATCATTCAGGTTTCTCTCTCTTACGGCTCTTTCCTTACTTATGGCTGCCTGTGGAGATAGAAAACCCCGAGAAGAAATGAATCTTGGAGAACAAATGGACTTTACGATTACTGGAATGGAACCTGGATCCGGTATCGCTGAAACATCTCGAAAAGCACTAGCAGCATACGATAACTTAGAGGGCTGGGAAATTCATGAAAGCTCAACTGCAGGTATGCTTATTGCATTAGATCAGGCTACGAAACGCAAGGAGCCTGTAATTATTACGGGATGGGCACCACATTTTATATTTGAAACTTATGACATCAAGTTCTTAGAAGATCCAAAAAATGTTCTTGGAGATGCCGAGGATATCCATACGATGGCACGCCTTGGTTTAAAAGAAGACAAACCAGAAGCTTATGCGTTTCTGGAAAACTTCAACTGGACCGTTGAAGATATGCAGGCTGTTATGGTCGACGCTATCGACGTAGAATTTGAGGAAGCATCTGAAACTTGGATTGAAGAGAATCGAGACATGGTGGAAAGCTGGACTGAAGGCATCGATCATGTAGATGGAGAGTCTTTTAATCTTGTCTCTTTCCCTTGGGATACAGAGCGCGCTTCCAGTCATGTTGTCGAAGCTGTCCTAGAAGAATTAGGTTATAAGGTTACGACGACGAATGTTGATCCCGCGATCATGTTCAAGGCTCTCGCTGCTGGAGAAACAGATGCAACGGTCGCTGTCTGGTTGCCGACGACTCAAGCGCCTTTAATCAAAGAGTATGCCGGTCAATTGGATGACTTGGGCGTTAACCTTCATGGTACTCAAGTTGGTTATATTGTCCCTGCTTATATGGATATCGATTCTATAGAAGAATTACCCGCATATGTAGAAGAATAATCTTATTTAATCGAGAAGGCCTAGTGAACATACTCACTAGGCCTTTTTTAGCACGCTCGTTTAATATTCTATCCTAGTTCCATGTACACAATTTAATTTCACAAGGTCTTTGGGTTGGTTTTTTAGACAACTTTTTACATAATAGTACTAAGGAGCTGATTTTAAGTGAAAGAACAAACCCTTTATTATAATGGAGATTGGCAAAAAGCCCAATCAACCGATTATACAGAAGTTATCAACCCAACAACTGAAGAAACGATTGGAAAAGTCGTTAACGCTAACCAGAAAGACGTTGATTTGGCTGTTGCTTCAGCTAAATTCGCGTTCAAAGAATGGAATCAGACGAATCCTGATGTTAGAGCAGATTATGTAGAAAAATTGTTGAATGGTATAAAAGAACGTAAACAAGATCTTATGGATATTATGATCAAAGAATTAGGTACTTCTCATGTCTTTGCTGATAGCACTCAAGTTGGTTTAGCTGTCGCAGAAATGTCAGCAACTATTGAAGAAATCAGAAATTATGATTTTGAAGAAGATGTAGACAATGCCACTGTCATCAAAGAAGGCTTTGGTGTCGTTGCTTGTATTACACCATGGAACTTCCCATTAAACCAAATTCAAAGAAAGATCACACCTGCCTTATTAGCAGGGAATACCGTAGTTGTGAAACCAGCAAACTTGACACCTTTTACTGCCTTACTATTAGCAGAAATTGCACATGATGTGGGATTACCTAAAGGTGTATTCAACGTGATTACAGGAACTGGGAGTGATACGGGAGATTATCTTACTGGTCACAAAGACGTATCTGTTATCTCTTTCACCGGATCTACTAAGGTTGGATCGAGCTTGTACGAAAAAGCCAAAACCAATATCAAGAAACTCGTACTGGAATTGGGTGGAAAATCACCTATGATCTATCTTAAAGGTGGAGACCTTGAATTGGCTGTTAAAAACGCGGCAGATACTGTACTGCATAACCAAGGTCAAACGTGTTCTGCATTAACACGACTTTTTGTACCTAAAGATGAACTTGAACGTACAAAAGAAGTCATCAAAAACTACTATAAGGACATCAAAATTGGAGATCCAGCAGAAGAGGATACCATCGTTGGGCCATTAGTTTCAGAAGGTCAAATGGAAACGGTATTGGATTATATCGAAAAAGGTAAAAAAGAAGGCGCAGAAGTCTTGGTTGGTGGCAACAGAATGGACCGTAAAGGGTATTACGTTGAACCAACGGTCTTCGTCAATGTTACCAACGATATGACAATTGCCCAAGAAGAAATCTTTGGACCTGTACTCGTTGTGATTACCTATGATTCCGTTGAAGAAGCGATCGAGCTTGCTAACGATTCTATCTACGGATTATCCGGTGGAGTTGTTGGACCCGAAGAAGAATCTGTTAAAGTCGCTCGTCAGTTGCGTACAGGTAACATCGCAATTAACGACGCAGAACGCTCACCTAAAGCACCATTTGGTGGTTACAAACAGTCTGGTTTCGGTCGAGAAAACGGCCTTTATGGCGTTGAAGACTACTTCGAAATCAAAGCGATTTTCAGATAAATCGGATTTATAATAGAAGAACCCGAGTTGCGTGTATTTACACAACTCGGGTTCTTCTATTATATTTTTTACTCAATAAGCTCTTTTAGTAATTGTCTAACTGCATATTTTCCAGATAGAATAGCGCCTTCCATGAATTGAGGAAATGCTGGGGCTAATTCGGTACTGGCAAATACGACGTTTTGGTAGGGTTCTTTCAGTGTATGTTTTGCATCGAGAGCTCCTCCATAATGCGTGATACCACCATAACCTCCACCATAGTAAGGAGAATCCACCCATACTTTCTCTTCTATCGACTTGTAATCCTCGACACGCTCGCCCAAAACTTGCGCTAAACGATTGACTGCAAATGCTATTCTTTCATCATGTGATACGCGCGTAAGTTCAATCGCTTTATCGCCACCAACAAACATGGTCAAGCGATTTTCTCCTAGTTTCTTAGAAGATTCCATTACATTGACGCCTTCTTCTTCTCCAAACAAAACCCCAAACAACTTCTTCTTTTCTCCATTGATTGTGATTTCACGCCAGAAGGGCTCTTCATAGGTAAAGGTTAACTTGATAACTGCCCCATCTATAAAACTATTCAGTGCAGGATAAAATTTCTCTTTAAGTCTTTCACTAAACTGAATACGACGTGCTACAGTAGGTGGAACAGCGACAATCACAGCTTTTGTTTTAAAGGTCTGTCCTGTTTTCGATAAGACAGCATAGCCATCTTCCACTTCGCTAATTTCTTTGACAGACTCTTCAAACAAAAGATTCGCCTTTGATATATCTACTAGATGGTCAATCACCTGACTCAAAGGACCGGAAGCTTGATATTTCACTTCATCTTCTTCCAGCGTGATATTTCCAATTAACCGCTTCAGTGCTTTTGGATTAATGTAATCGCTACTTACTGTAAATTCCGAAGCCACTAAACTCTTCATTGCTTTCGCTTCAACATCATCTTCGATAACCTCATCCACGACTTCAGATAGAGTATGTTTTTTTCTGAATGAACGATCTTCCAATAATTTTGCGTGATGATCAAAATCAATATGACCGACTTCATCTTTTGTTTCATTGATAATAATAGCGTCTTCTACTATATACGTATCGTCTAGTTTCATACCCGATTCTTTGATTAGCTGAACCATCTCAGTCATATCATCATTAACAAACTGAGCACCCAGTTCAACATAACTTGAGCGATCTTCTGAAACTTCCGACTGCACTTTCCCTCCAGCTCGATCAGTTGCTTCAAGAAGTTTATACGATAATCCTTTTTCTTTTAAAGCTCTAGCAGCGGATAGGCCAGCTAGGCCAGCACCAATCACTATGACGTCCAATTGTTCCTGATTCATCTTTCCACTCCTATAACAGGTTTTATTTAATCAACTCCAAGACTATCAAGTTCCCACTACTAAAGCAAAAAGAAAGACTTTGGTTGTTATTTGCCTATTACTGTTGTATTGAAGAATCATTTCATTGTTAGATACCCTATCTTGCTAGTCATAATTAATATTTATTCCACAAAGTTCTTGTTAGTATATATTCTTCCAGTGTCCAATCTTTCTGGTTCAATCGTTTCTTTTGTTCCTTGTCTAAATTGATAATAGACTCTAATTGGTCTTCGAGCAGCTCTTCGTCTTGCAAGCTCAAACTACCAATGTTAACGAAATCTAAAATCGTATGTTTACTTATCCTACGCTTAATATAGTCGATTGATTCAATCAAAAAGTAATCCGCAAGTACGATATCTGATTCAATAAGTTCATAGACATTTTGATCTTCCAACTCAATGTAAGATAATTGAATAGTATTCTTATACATGTTCTGATTATAATTTTCGCACAATCTCTTCAGTTTACTGCTCCCAGGTGAATTTTTTGTTGTTAATAATATAACGAGATATTGTTTTAACAAGCTGGCTACCTCCTTAAAATTCTAAAGTACGTTTATACTTTACACCTTAAAGTTGCCTTTAAGGCAAGTAGGCATGTCATCTATTTAATTATTTTAGCTGGAGTACCACCCACAGTTGTATTCGCCGGAACATCTTTGGTAACTGTTGCATTAGCAGCAATGATTGCATTCTCCCCAATCGTTATACCCGGTAAAATGGTTGCTGCAGCACCTATCCAAACGTTTCTCTCTATTTTTATAGGGGCTGTAATAATGCCTCTGCGATGATTAGGATCTGTTATATGATTAACCGTCAATAAATTTACTCTCGGACCAATCAGCACATCATCTTCTATTGTAATTCCACCTAAATCCACAAATGTTGCATTCTGATTGATAAAAACATTTTTACCTAATTTAATATGTTTTCCAAAATCTGTATAGAATGGGAGTAATACTGTTACCGACTCATCTATTTCTTTACCCATTATTTTCCCGAGTAATCTATTTGTACTTTCTTTCGAGCGATGGTGTGTATTGAGTTCCATAACGTGTTTTTGATTTTCATCCTGTATTCTATCAATTGTCCTAAAAAGCGCATGATTTACTCTTATTTCCTTACCTGATACTTGTTTTAATAATGAGTCCATTTATAGGTCTCCTTTTCCAATAAGTTATCTTTAGTGTATCCTGCATTTTAAAATATGTATAATACTTATATACAATAGATAGATATAGCATTTAGTTATACTAAACAGAATTAGATGAATAGTTATAGAAAAGTAGGAGGATTATATAATGGAGTTTCGCGTCTTGAGTTACTTTATGGCCGTGGCGAGAGAAAAAAATATTAGTAAAGCTGCGAAGAGTTTACATTTGTCTCAACCAACTTTATCTAAACAATTAAAAGGACTGGAAAACGAGCTGGGGGTCGTTCTTTTTGAAAGAGGAAATCGTGAAATCAAACTTACTGATGATGGAATTTTTTTGTATAACCAAGGGAAAAATATCCTTTCTTTAGTCGACAAAACAACTAGCAATTTGAAACAAGGAAAAGAACTTACTGGAGATCTATATATTGGAGCTGGAGAAACAAGAGTAATGAAACTTATAGCTCATACCCTAAAAAAGCTCTTACAAAACCATCCAGCGATTAAGCTACATTTCTATAGCGGTAACGCAGATGATGTTATGGATAAATTAAATAACGGTGTACTTGATTTTGGAATCGTCATTAATCCAACCGACAAACGGTTATATCATTCTATCGTTTTGCCTGAGAAAGATCGATGGGGTCTATTAATCCATAAACACCATGCACTTTCTCAAAAGAAGAAGATTCTTTCAGATGATTTGATTGATCATCCTTTATTCGTTTCTCGTCAATCTCTAGTTGATGATCAGATTACTGAATGGCTTGGTGGGAATAATGATTATCTTAGTATCGTAGGTAATTATAATCTCTTATACAACGCTTCGCTTATGGTGGAAGCAGAAATTGGCAGCGCACTATGCTTAGAAGGCATTTTACAAGATTCTTCTACTTTAAAGTTTATTCCCTTATATCCTAATCTTTATTCATCGTTGAGTGTAATTTGGAAGAAAGATCATCCGTTGTCCAGTGTAGCTCAATCTTTTTTAGAAGAGCTTAAGAATCGCAATGATTCTTAAGCTCTTCTTATAAGCGTTAATCATTTTCTTTGAATGCATCCTCATGTTTCTTAAAAAAAGACCGATAGACCCTTACTTGCTCCAACTCTGTCCATTTTCTTGTTTCAACTGGATCTTGATCTAAATCATAAATTTTAGCATGATTCATCGCGAGAAAAAACGGAGAATGCGTTGAAATAATAAATTGGCAGTTAAAGAAGCGTGCGGCATCTTCAATATATTGTTTTAATTCTAACTGCTTCGTAGGTGACAAACTATTCTCTGGTTCATCTAGAAGATAAAGTCCGTTCTCTTCAATTTTTTCTATAAAATATCGAAAGGCACTTTCACCGTTTGATTGTTCTCGTATATTTTTCATCAGATGATCTCGGATGTATTTTGATTGCGTCTTTCTTCTCGTCTCGTTCATTTTCTTTAACTGATCGTAGTCCTCAAGAGAGCGTAAATGGAACTTAGCCCGTTTAGTCTCCAAATACTCTTCAAACATTTCCTCTCTTTTTTCATCTACTGCTTCATTCACAGACCGAAGCGTCAGAACAAAATCAAAGACGTCATCACTTGTAATGATTCTTTTGAAATCTGGCTGTTCAAACGTCTCTTCAGTCTCACAAAACTCTAAGTATTTTGGAAAAAAAGAAGATTTATTATACAATGCATCTCTTTTGGCCTCTACCTTTTCTGCAATGATATTTAATGCAGTGGTTTTGCCTGAACCGTTTCCACCATAAAGAATCGTAATAGGCTCAAAGTCCAAACGCTCCAATCCTCTTTTCGCGAGTACTTGAAAAGGATAATAGGAGGAATAGACTTTCCTTTTCACTTTGCAAATGAAGTACAAACTTTCTGCTTCATGATCTGGAAATGTAATAGTTTTGATGTACATTTCATGCGCTCCTTCGTATTTACTCAGTTGCAATCAGTATAATTCTATTCTTGAATCCACCACGCTCTGTTAACTTTTCTAACCGTTTTTTTTCTAAACTTTCTACTGATTGCTTATGTACATTTGCCAAACTATGAATTACTTCTATAATATCTGAAAGTTCCTCAATAGATGAATCATCATTTTCAGCTAAAAAATATTCCTTTACTTCTTCTTTTAATTTTTGTCTAAGTTGTAACCTATATTCATTTTCGTCCAAGACTTTAAACTGACCTCTTTGTCCATTATTTTTAAGAATTTGAGGAATATTGTCTCGTACAAGTTTATTATAATTTTTCATTGTCTCTCTCCTTTCTAATCATTCATAATTACGTTACGAACTTTCTTATTAAGTATAATAACATTTGTATCATAAATTTTTTCTATAATTATTTTTTTATCGTATTTTAGTTTATAATCAGTAAGAATAAGAGGAGGATATCATGATAACCATTAAAGAGATTACGAAAATCACAACTGAACAAGCAGAATTAGTAGAATTGTTTCAAGAAGTCGTGGCTTCTGGTGCGGCGATGAATTTTCTACACCCAATGAGCGAAGAGACTGCTATTGAGTATTGGAACGGTGTACTCTCAAAACATGTTCGATTATTCGTTGCTTTACTAGAGGATGAAATTGTGGGCACTGTTCAATTACAGATGAGTGACAAAGAAAATGCTCCACATCGTGCTGAGATTGCTAAACTGATGACCCATCCAAAAGCACAACGGAAAGGTGTCGCTAGAGCTATCCTAAATTATGTTCTAAAAATAGCCGAAGAAGAAAATAGAACCTTATTGTTATTAGATACAGAAAAAGATGGACCAGCAAACGCTCTTTACCAATCGGAGGGATTTGTTTTATACGGTGAAATCCCTGCTTATTCTCAAGATCCTTTTGGCGTTTTTAAAGATGGAAATTGTTACTACAAATATTCTCCACAGATATCTCAATAAAAAGATCTTAGTTTGTTCGATCCTTTTATTAGCTAACCGAATTGAACATAAAAAAAACGATTTAGATTGAGTTTATGAACAATCTAAATCGTTTTTTGTTTACTGATGAGATTTATTACTTTCGAGAATATCTTCTACAAGTTTTACGAGGTCATCATTTGAAAAGTCCGGCTCTGGATAATAGGGATTGAATTGAGTATTTTTCCGTTTAATATAAGCTGTTTTGAGCCCAGCTTTTTTAGCGCCAAATAAATCCCAGTCGTGAGTCGCTACCATCACTGTTTCTTGCGTATTCAGTGATTGGTCATTCACTACATAGTCATAGATTTCTTTGTACGGTTTGTATCGTTTTACGGCGTCTACTGAGTAGTAATGATCCACTTGGTCAATGATCCCAGCTTTGGTCAATTGCTTTTCGACCATCGCTTCTGATGAGTTTGTGACCGCAATAACAGTCAATTCGTTATCTTGCAGTAGCTTCAACGCTTTTTCTACATCATCGTAGGCCGGCAGTTCTTGAAATGCACCAAGGATATCCTTTTTAGTTTCTTCTGTTAGTTCTTTACCACTTTCCATAAAAAGACTTTCAAGAGCTGCTTCGGTTAGTTTACTGAAATCTTCGTACTCATTCAGTCCTCCTAATACGGTTGAGGAATGAAGAACCGTTTTGAACCAGTAAGCCATCGCAAAGTCTCCCTCGAAGTGCTGGGCGAATTTTTCTTTTAATAAACTTAAGTTTAATAATGTTTCGTTCATATCAAATAAGACCGCTTTGATCATAATCACCATCTCTTTCTCTGTTTTATTCTCGTCAGCAGTATAACGCAAAAAGCTCTCTTTCCGAAGAAAGACAGCTTTTTGATCGGTCCTTTATTTGTCTAGGCTAAAGTCTAGTTCTGGTCCTTTTGGTACAATGCCATTTGGATTGATTTGTTTATGGCTACGGTAGTAATGTTTCTTGATATGGTCAAAGTTGACTGTCTCTTTTACACCGGGCTCATTGTACAACTCTCTTGTATAATGCCATAAGTTTTTATAGTCTATGATTCTTCTGATATTACACTTGAAGTGACCATAATAAGCACTATCGAAACGGATCAATGTCGTAAATAGACGCCAGTCTGCTTCCGTGATTTCGTCTCCTACTAAATAGCGACTATGTTCTAGTCGTTCTTCAATGTCATCCAAAGCGTCAAATAATGTTGTGACTTCTTTTTCATAAACGTCTTGAGTTATAGCGAAACCCGCTTTGTAGACACCGTTATTGATTGTGCCATAAACTTTTTCATTGATTGCATCAATTTCTGCCATTTTGTCTTCTGGAAGAAAGTCTTTATCATTTCCGCCTACTTCGTTGAAAGCTGAATTCAACATGCGCATGATATCTGCGGATTCGTTATTGACGATTTTATTTTCTTTTAAATCATACAAAACGGGTACAGTTACGCGCCCACTATAGTCTGGTTCTACATGTGTATAAATCTGATACATATAATTTGCTTGGATGACGGGATCTTGAATGACGCCTTCTTCTTCTTCAAATGTCCACCCGTTTTCTCCCATTAAAGTGTTCACGACAGATATTGAAATCATGTCTTCTAGTCCTTTTAGGCTACGCATGATCAATGCGCGGCTAGCCCATGGACAAGCGAGCGAAACATATAAGTGATAACGATTTGGCTCTGCTTTGAATCCAGCTTCACCCGTTGGACCTGCGCTACCATCTTTCGTGATCCAGTTTCTAAATTGTGACTCCTCACGAATAAATTCGCCTTCGTCATTGTTGTAATCCCATTTATCGTGCCATTTTCCTTTAACTAATAGTCCCATAAGTGACCCCTTTCAAGAGTTATACCGTTTTAAAGTCGTACTACTTCTAGTATAAGTCTCGAAATCGAAATAAACAAATAACTTTAATCATACTCACTAAAAACTCGAATGTTCGTTAACACTTTTTCAAAAAATAAGCTAAGACCGTATCGCTCTCTGTTAGTTCAGGATGGTGTGCTGTTACGAGTACATTCCCTTGTTCAGCTGCAACGATTTTGTCGTCTATCTTCGCTAGGACGTTAACATCTGGTCCCACTGACTGGATATAAGGCGCTCGAATAAAAACGGCTTCTACTGGTTGTTCGATGCCTTTGAAGTCTAGTAACGTTTCAAAGCTAGCCACTTGTCTACCAAAACCATTACGCTCTACTTCCATCTCGATAAAGCCTAAGCGAAGATCAGTTGTTTCGTGACTGTTGTCTGTACTACACAAAATCAGTCCGGCGCAGGTTCCAAATATCGCTTTTCCTTCTTGATAGAACTGTCTTAATCGCTTCTCCAATCCCTGTTCTCGAATCAAACGTCCGATAGCGGTCGATTCTCCTCCTGGAATAATCAAGCCGTCCAATTGATCAAAGTCTTTTTCTGTTTTGACCGATATAGCTTGAACTTCTGACCTTTTCAGCGCTTCAAGGTGCTCTGTGACAGCGCCTTGCAAATTTAATACCCCAACTCTTTTCACCATATTTACCTTCCTCTTTCTTGCATCCGTTCGCTTTCTTGTAGGTGACTGATTTCAATTCCTTTCATCGGTTCACCCAAGTCTTTAGACAGTTCCACAAGTAGCTCGTAGTCGTCATAGTTTGTCGTTGCTTGAACGATTGCGCGTGCAAATTTCTCTGGTGACTCTGATTTGAAGATACCTGATCCAACAAAGACTCCGTCCGCTCCTAAACTCATCATCAGCGCCGCATCTGCTGGTGTCGCTACGCCACCTGCCGCAAAATTCACCACTGGGAGCTTCCCTAATGTTTTGATTTCTTTTACCAATTGATAAGGCGCACCCAAGTCTCTGGCAAAGGTCATGAGTTCATCATCAGACTTTGTTGATAACAAACGAATTTGACTATTCACTTGTCTCATGTGACGAACCGCTTCAACAATATTCCCAGTCCCAGGTTCCCCTTTGGTTCTCAGCATCGATGCGCCTTCACCAATTCTTCTCAGTGCTTCCCCTAAGTCTCGACAACCGCAGACGAAAGGCACAACATAGTCTGATTTCAGTAAGTGGAATTCTTCATCCGCTGGCGTGAGTACTTCACTTTCGTCAATATAATCGACACCCATCGCTTCTAGCATTCTCGCTTCCGAAATGTGTCCGATTCTTGCTTTCGCCATGACTGGAATACTGACCGCGTTCATCACTTCTTCAACGATTGTCGGATCTGCCATACGTGCAACCCCACCTGCTTTACGAATATCAGATGGTACACGTTCCAGCGCCATGACCGCTACCGCACCCGCTGCTTCTGCAATGCGTGCTTGTTCTGCATTGATGACATCCATAATGACACCACCCTTTTGCATTTGTGCCATGCCACGTTTCACTCGTTCACTACCGATGACTTTTTTACTCATGTTTAATGTCCCCCAATTTTTTATCGTTCTTAATGATTGTCAGTATACAAAAAGAAGGAACGTCTCCCTACATCCAATTGGACGACAATTAATCCATCCAATTTTGTGGTAGAATAATCAAAAACCAGAAAGGAGCCTCTATGATGGAAAACTGGTCACTTCCAGAAACGAAATCCAAACCACTGTACCAAGAAATTATGTTACTGATAGAAGAAAAGATTCGTTCCAGTCAATTAGCACCTGGAGAACGTTTGCCCGCAGAACGCAAATTAGCCGATACTTTGGATGTGAACCGGTCAACAGTGATCCGTGCAATGGAAGAGCTAACTGCTCAAGGCGTTTTGACAAGAAAAAAAGGGAGCGGTACATTTGTGAATCCAGATAAATGGGGCTTACAAATGCGTCCAATGATCATTTGGGGTTCAGCACTGACGACTGAACATCTGAAAAGAGTCTCTCCTTATCAGCAAGCCGCAGAACGCATGAAAGCTCAGTTTCCCAAAACGGTTCTAGACCTCTCAAACGGGAGCTTACCTTCTGATCTTCTTCCTGAATTACACGCACCAAGTCTATCTTGGAAAGAACTTGTTGAGCAGGAAAAAGCCCAAGTAGCCGTCACCCATGGTATAAAAAGCTTACGTGAAAGCGTGCAGCGTCATCTAAAGCGTACTTATGAAATCACTGTACCGCTCGAAGAGATCCTAATTACTTCTGGTACACAAAATGCCTTATTTCTGATTACGCAAGGACTTCTGAAACCGGGAGATGCCGTCGGGATAGAGGCCCCTTCTTACTTCTACTCTCTGCGCCTATTTCAGGCTGCGGGTCTTCGCATTGTACCGATCAAGATGGATAGTGAAGGGATGACGATCAAGGGTCTGCAAGAGGCTTCTTTGAATCATCCTTTGAAGATGGTCTTTTTGAATCCAATTTTTCAGAATCCTACGGGACTAGTTATGAGCTCGAAGAGAAAGACAGAAATTCTGGATTATTGTTTGCTGAAACGCATTCCAATTGTTGAAGATGATGCTTATGGTGGACTGGCATTCGATGAGAGTATGGACTACCTTCCGCTGAAACAACTCGATACAGCGCAGCAGGTTATTTATCTGGGGACAATGTCGAAGCTGGCTGGGCATCATTTGCGGGTTGGCTGGATGGTGGGTCCGCAAGCTGTACTAAAGGAACTCGCGGATATTCGCTTGCAGATTGATTCAGAGGTTAGTTTTCTTCCTCAATTTATGGCAGATACTTTTTTGAGAAATGAACTTGAAGATCATTTACAGTTTGTTAGAACCGAGCTGGCAAAAAGGGCTCAGGAAATGGAAGCCTGGCTGCGTGAGCAGTTTGGTGACTCAATCCAGTTTGATCCTGCTAAAGGTGGCTTTCACTTGTATTGTCGCTTTCCAAATCAATCAAAAAAAGAAGTGGAACAGATATTAATGACGCTACTTGACCAGCAGATCATTGTATCAGAAGGCGAAAAATTTGGAGATCATACGAATGGATTTCGATTGAGTTTTATCCATTTCAAACAACCATAAAAGCGAGTATCTTAGTAAAAACTAACTAAGATGCTCGCTTTTAGTTGAATTGTTGTGTTTCATGAATTGTATAGCTTGGAAAGTTTATCCGTATTTGTATCTTGGGTTAAGTCAATAAAATAAGCTGACTGCCACTTTTGAGTTTTTGTTGCTGAAGGATTTAGTTCTTTTTCCCAAGTAGGATAAACTCTGATTGCCATTTTCCCTTTGGAAGTTTCGCTTCTCAGTATGCCTTGCTTATGTAAGACAGCTTTAGGAAAAACAAACTGACCAATTTTCTCATTATCTAAGACAGATACAATCACTTTATCTGGGCTTTCAAGAAATGAATAAGGTTGATTCTTATTGTTGGCATCTTTTTCCCAGAATACCACAAAATATCCAGCTTTCTTTGAAGTCAATTTTGCTAAGCGACTTCTATAAGAATATTGATTCAAATTAAAACGCGTTCCTTCGTATTCAGAATTCTGAGTTTCCGTTTTTATATTTGTTATCTCTTCAAAACCCAATTGTACTATCAGTTGCTTGATGAAGGTTATAGACTTCAAGTTAGACTCCTTATTTTCGCTTAGTTTGAATGCCAGTCACTGAATAATAAGCCGTAATTATAAACATCTAGCCATTTCCCGTCTTGAAACAAGCCTTCGCGGTCGATGCCTTCTCTTTGGAAACCAATATTCTCGTAAACCTTGATTGCTGGTTCGTTGTTGCTGTGTACGCTCAAACGAATTTTATGGAGACCTAGTTCATAAAAGGCAAATTTACAGATTGTATGCACGGCATCTGTCGCATATCCTTTTCCTCTATTAGATGCTGGGACGATTGCAAGTCCTAGTTCCGCTCCTCTATTCTTGAACTGTACATCAGACAGCGAGACCCATCCCAAGAATTCACTTGAAAATCTTTCTCTGATGGCAAATAAAAATCGCTCGTTACTATCACTGTCTCCCTGAAAGTTCTTCCACGATTCTTCATTCCAAGGATGAAAAGTATCCCAGCTAATATTCCGCAGAAATTCATTATCCCACTGATATTGCGTTAACATCCCAAAGTCTTCTTCTTCAAAATGCGTAAAGGCAATTTTTTCTCCTGATATCACATTTTTCATATGTATACACTCCTTTTTAATCTTTAAAAAAAGAGGCCTGCTTTTGCATGCCTCTTTTCACTCTATGGTTTTCCAAGTATTTTATAAAAATAAATATAGATACTGAACACTACGTACGTGATCATTGCGTAAAAAACACCTGCAAATACCCCTACAAAAATGACTTCAGCCCACGATCCTCCTGTAGACAAAGAGCCCTGCAAAAAGCCTGCAATAAGCAAAATAACCATGACAAGATTTCTTCTTTTAACTACTCGTGCAAATTCCATAAGTCTGTTCCCCTTTTGACTTACCTGTTTATACATCCTATTAGATTATACCTTTTTAAAGTCGTGAATGTGTATAAATTTTTATAAAATTCTATGACTTTTTTATTTATTTGATGATAGCAGTCTTATCCTTTAGTCTGACTTTCCAATTTGAGGTTAACCAGCAATGGAAGCAAACAAAATAAGATACTCCTAACACCAAATACTGGAATCAGCGCAATCCCAGCTAATACGCCAAGATGATAATGGAATAACGTATAACCGTAAAAAGTCCCTTTGACCTTACTAGATGCTGTTGAATTCAAATGATAGTCCATCCATGCCTGAATACACTGACGAATATTTCCAGTTGAAAAAAGCGTCGGACTGACGTATTCTTTTGTTCCATTGAAGACGCCCCATTGAAAAGCAGTCAAAGCAAATAGCGGCAATAAAGCCAGTAAATCATCTGCTTGTCTTGGAATGACTCCAATCATGCAGACCCCAACAATTTCAACTAAAAGACAGATTCTGACAGAGGCTTCCGTATACTTTTCTCTTAAAAAAGAGGAAATAAATAAGCTGATCATAAAGATCCCAAGTGCTGATATTCTAACAAATGCATCTAATACACTCACTTCGCTGATACTGATAAACATCTGGATGAGGTTCGCTGTCTGAGCTGAACCGAAGTTTCCTCTTAATAATAACGCATAGCTTCCGCAAAAGCCTCCAACCATACACATCGAGTAATGTAAGAAATTCTCATAGCTATACGTTTGTTTAACAGGTATGTTCATTGGTGCATCATAAAGCCATTGAAGCATTCATTCCTAAAATTATGGTTATATTCATTCATTACCTTAAAGACTCCCTTAATAGACGACTACAAAATTTATTTTATATTCCCTACTATAAAACAAATTTTATAAAAATACACCTATTCTACCAACCTTGATTCGCAAAAAAGCACGAATACCGCCTTTTGGCCATACTCGTGCTTATCTCTTTATGTACTATTTTCTTTGATCCTAGCTACTGATTGTCCCTTTTAAACGTTTGTTCACTGTTTGCTTTATACACATTCAAAAACTGACGCAACAAGACCAGTCCATAAATGACTCCAGCGATTACAACCACTGCTAGGATGATCATAACAATTTGAAAAACAACGTTTATCATCATCGTTCTTTCTGCATATTGAAGCATGTTACTAAAAGGATCCACTTCCATCATGTCCATATCCGTAATCATAGTATTCACCTTCTTTCTCTTGCTTCTAGATTAAAGAAGTTTAAAAGTAGAGTCAATTGTTTACAGTGACAAAATAACCGATTTCCAAGAAGTCTTAGAACCAGTAAGCTAGCGCTCTTCCAACTTCTTTGCCCATCTCAAAGATTGTATCAATATTTGGAATAAAGGCAAATACAATAAAGAGTCCCAAAAACACTGGGCTGAAGCGTTTGATCCATCTAATATTTCCATCTTTCATTATTCATTATTCATTATTCATTAACATCCTCTCTTGATCTACTTTTTGTTTGGTACACTTTTTTCTTACTTTGACTGACTGACAAGTAAATTAGAGCGGTAGAAACAATGAGCATCACATCTGTATCTATTAGTTCGGCCTTTCCATTATATATTCCAACTGCAATTTTTATGATTAGATAGAGCATACTGAAGATCGTCACAAATTTAAAAACTTTCATTCCGGTTATAACCATTTTTTTCACTCTCTCCTTTTATTAGTACATTCTTAATCTTAGTGTACCTGATTATTTAACCGAGTTCTAGACTTATCAATCTTTATTTTTTACTAATTTCAATTTGATGCAATCACAACTTAATGATTCCGACTATCTACTATTTGCTTTAGATTTCTTGTAGATCTCCTCATTAGTCCTTTACATTGAAAACGGTCTCCGCTAAAGTTAACTTGTAAAAGCGATTTCATTTTATAAAGGGAGCGTGTAGTATGACGAAGTTTTTCTGGGGAAATTCCGTTTCAAGTATGCAGACTGAAGGTGGATGGAACGAAGGGGGCAAATCGCCTTCTGTCTACGATATTCGCGAAGCTACTGAAGATTCTAGTGACTGGAAATTTGCAAACGATAATTACCACAACTTTGAAGAAGATCTAGATTTGATTCAGGATTTGGGCATGAATATGTACCGATTCCAGATTTCCTGGTCTCGTGTAATGAAAGATGGAGATGGTGCTGTCAACGAAGAAGGTATCGCTTATTATGAACGATTCATTGATGGATTAATCGAAAGAGGCATTGAACCGATGATCTGTCTGTATCACTTTGATATGCCCTTGCATCTTGCCGAGAAGTATAATGGTCTGGTTTCTAAAGAAGTTCTTGGTGCCTTCATTCGCTATGGTAAGGAAATGATTGACCGTTTCGCAAACAAAGTTAAATACTGGATTGTCTTCAATGAACAGAACCTTTATCATGTGCCTGCTGCTTTTAGAATCGGCGGCTATCTAGAAGGCGATGAAACGACCGATGAATTATACCAGATTCTCCACAATGTGATGGTTGCGCATGCTTCAATCGCTAACTATCTACACGAAAAATCGGATGCTCAAATCGGTGGTATGTTAGCCTACAGTGAAGTGTATCCCGCTACTAGCAAGCCAGAAGATATTCTCGTAGCGAGAAAACACGATGAATTCGTCAACTACACGCTTCTTGATGCTTATACTAAAGGTACCTATTCAAAAGAAATGATGCATTATGTTGAACAAAATCAGATTGATATGAATATTCTACCAGGAGAATTAGAAACCATCAAAGCTCAAAAAAACGATTTTATCAGCTTTAGCTACTACGCTTCTTCCACAATCAGCGCAGAAAAGATTCCAGAACATACCGTACCCAATCTTTATCTGAATCATGGCGGCGTTGAGAATCCTCACTTGGATAAAACAGAATGGAACTGGCAGATCGACCCACTGGGCTTCAGAGATGTTATGAACAAACTCTATCAACGTTATCAGTTACCTATCTTTCCGATAGAAAACGGGATTGGTGTAAAAGAAGAATGGGATGGTCAAAATCCAATTGATGACTCCTACCGGATCGATTATCATAAACAGCATTTACTTGCGATGTATGATGCAATCAACATTGATGGCGTAGAAGTCATGGGCTATCTTGGCTGGGGGCTGATAGACATTCTCAGCTCGCAGGGAGATATGCGCAAACGCTACGGACTCGTCTACGTCAACCGTGACAATCACGACCTGAAAGATATGAAGAGAGTCCCTAAAAAAAGTTACCATTGGTTCAAAGAAGTCATTAAAACAAACGGCCAGTCTTTAACCAAAGAGTAAATCAATAAAAACGTCTTCTCACTCATTTGAGAAGACGTTTTTTTCGTTATCGTTAATCCGTTCATAATGGTCCATTGCATAGTCTCTTCCATCAAAGCGATGCGCCTTTTCTTCTCGATACTGAAAGGTAAATCCTACTTTTTCATAGACATGTCGTGCTCTATCATTAAATTCCAATACGCCGAGTACGATTTTTCTGATTGGTAAATTGATTGAAGCATACTCTAAAAACAGCTCGATTGATTTAGACCCGATTTTCTTTGAAGTATGATGCGTATCCATTAGTACTCTGAAATTCGCTTCAGATTTCTTTTGATCATATTCGTTCAAAACCAATTCCCCAATAACGACTCCCTTGTACTCAATCGCCAGATCAAGCCGATTTTTGGCAGTGGACAAAGAACCATACCATTGCTCAATTTCTTTGGCATCGAACGTTGGATTTTCTGCCTCTTCCCTGCTTTCTACGCTTCCTGTGAGGAACAACACTTCAGGAATTTTGAGAATCTCAAGCATACGCCCACCATCTTCTCTTCTAAAAGGACGTAAAACCAGATCTCCTTCGGTCAATGTCGGCTTATGTAAAAAAGGGTCCATACAATTCTTCTCCATTCTCATGTACTCTATTTGTGTATACAGGACATCAGTCTGTTAACCAGCTAAAAGCTCGTCTCAACTCAGCTGTTCCATTTTTTTCATACCAGCGGCCATGTGCCAAAATGATTTTATCTGGATGCCAACTTAACATACGCTGAAAACATTCCCTGGCTTGTTGTTTTTGTCCTAAGAAAGTCAGTCTCATATCTATAGGTGTTTGCCCATTTGGATCCGAAATTCCAGCAAGTTTATGCACACATCTCCAGAAAGGATTTGTTGTGTATTCTGGTTCAAAGTTTTCAATTAAGTCTGCTAAGATCAACGTTTGGCTAGTTTTATGAAAAAAGACTACTTCCTCTATTACATGGCTCCCTTTGAAAATCAATTGATCGATTTCCTTACGCCATTCTACTGGTGGATCATCTTTTAAAGCTCGGTTGAATTTTATAGCTATCTTTTGGCTAGCTGCTCGTTTTTCTACGCCTGGACTTGACCAGGCAGTGGCCTCAGGATACTGTATTTTCCACTCTTCAATAAAAGCGTAGTGAATTTTATTAGGTGAAACCAGATGACGAACGTTTCCTATTTTATCGATTTCTTTGAACAAATCTGCGCTCGGTTGAATCGGTGAATGACACCACAGCGACTGATCCGCAAGTTTAATGATGGTCATTCTAGTTGAAAAAGGAATGCCTACTGATAAGACATTCATATGAATCACTTCCCCATCGACAATCCAGATATCCTCTGCTACTTTTTTCAAAGTATTGAGTGGCTCATATACCGGAATACTCATATTGCTCCCCCTTCAATCTATGCACAATCATTTATGGTGTATTCACAAAGTTATAAAGCAAGAAGCCAACAAATCCCAGAATCAAGATGATCACTAAAATAAATAGTAAGGAAAACACCCCAAAACAGGAATACCCTTTACCTTTATACAGTTGTTTTTCATTTTCTTCTTCAAACGAATCACGCATCTCAGATTTCTCCTCTCAATTACACCACTTTTTATTAGAATACGGTATACTAGACTAGCGCACAAATCAAACTTACGAGTTGTTCTTATGCACTTAAATGAATTCATGTACCAGCCTTTTTCCAATTCAGAAATTTATCCGCTCCTCTTTTATAAATGAGAAATTAGGATCTGATGAACGCAGGTTTAGAATTTCCAATAATATAAAACAGTAGAATCTAAGAAACAATCTTCACACTTATTATAGTGATTTATTTGGTTACAAACCACAAATAGCGAAACTGATTTCACAAATATATTGGGAATCTTTTCTTATAAAAGCAGATACGATTCTGTATTCATTCAATTTATAATCTCTTAAGGAGCGTTTTACTTGGAAAGGAAGTAACACTATTGAAAAAATTTCTAACCCTGACCGCATCGGCCATCATTCTTTTAGGACTTTTATGGTCTGGTCGATATTATTTTCAGATGTCTACGAGCAATTCATCTGAACTATTCGTCGCTACTGACGGCAGTGACGAGAATCCAGGAACAATTGGCGAACCGCTAAGAACTTTAGAAGCAGCCGCTGATCAAGCTGTTCCCGGAACAACTGTGTCCATTCGAGGAGGCATCTACTTTGAATCTCTTATCGTTCAACACGATGGTACTGCCTCAGATCCGATTGTATTTCAAGCATACTCAGACGAAAAGGTTCATTTAAGTGGTGAACAATTTGAAGATACCCCTGATGATCGTGCATTAGTTGAAATTGATGGATATGATCATATCTCGATAAAAGGACTGACACTTAAAAATCTATCCACAGGTCTTCCTGACAAAACGGTGATAGGCATGCTAGTAACTGGACACAGTCAATATATTGAACTCACTAATAATTGGATTGAAAATATCGGAACGACTGCACTTGAAGGAAACGCGCATGGGATCGCTGTATACGGCAACGTACCTATTCAAGAGATTACTATTCATAAAAACACTTTAACCAATCTTAAACTCGGATTGAGCGAAGCACTCGTTGTTAATGGAAACGTCAGCGACTTTTCCATTAAAGAAAACCATATCTATGAAACAGATAATATCGCTATCGACGCTATCGGATATGAAGGTGTTGCAGATAATGGTAATGAAGATTATGCTCGAAACGGTGTCATCAGTGAAAATACGGTTCATAACAATTCTAGTTATCATAATCCCAGTTACGAAAACGATTATAGCGCTGGCGGAATTTATATAGACGGTGGGCAAGATATTACAATTGAAAACAATACCGTTTACCAAAATGATATCGGTATCGAAGCGACTTCAGAACACAAGGATCGATCAGCCAATCAGATAAAAATCTTGAACAATAACGTTTACGAGAATACTTATGCAGGCATTTCCATTGGTGGTTATGATGCGGATAGAGGTGGAACAACCCATTCACTGATCTCTGGAAATACATTGACTGATAATGATACGATTGGTCTTGAAGGTGGACAGATCTTATTTCAGTACTATTCTGATTCAAATATAATCGAGTCCAATGATCTGACAGCCTCTCCTTCTGGTTTGTTTATCAGTCATGAATATACAGGAAATACAGATACAATTTTTGAAGACAATCACTATCGCCTTGGTCATAACACCCGCCCTAGATGGTTGTGGAATAATAGAGAAGTTTACTCATTAGAAGACTTCCAAAAACTCACGAACAGCCAGAACGAATCATTCGTTCCATAATATTGACTAAAATGCTTTGAAAGAAGGTATATCCATGAGTGGAAAAAGAAAAGTCGTTTTATTTATCGCTACCAGTTTGGATGGGTTCATCGCTACCAAAGATGAAACATTGGAATGGTTATTTGATGTTGAAGGAGAAGGCGATAATGGTTATTCAGCCTTTTACGATAAGATTGATACCATTTTAATGGGCAAAAAGACCTATG
This sequence comes from Marinilactibacillus sp. XAAS-LB27, assembly GCF_036039175.1. Taxonomy (NCBI): domain Bacteria; kingdom Bacillati; phylum Bacillota; class Bacilli; order Lactobacillales; family Carnobacteriaceae; genus Marinilactibacillus; species Marinilactibacillus sp. XAAS-LB27. The sequence goes on from NZ_JAYXKP010000003.1 coordinate 197,976, forward strand.
ATTGGATTATGAATGATGACCAAATTATCGAATATCCTTATAAAGATAAGAAAAGTTTCGTTTTCTCAAAAAGTGTTCGTAAAAATACGGATGATGTTCAATTTATAAAAGAAGATATTCCACAATTTATAAGTGAGCTTAAAAAAAGAGATGGTAAAACTATCTGGTTAGTTGGTGGCGGACAACTCTTTTCTTATTTTCTGGAAAACAAACTTGTCGACGAACTTTATTTAACAGTCGCTCCAAAAATCATTGGTAGAGGTATTCCACTCTTCAACTCTGGTTCTTATCATGCAGACCTTAAATTAATTGGCACGCAGACGTTCAATCAATTTGTCGAATTACATTACAAAGTTTTATAAACTAAGTTGTTGAAAAAAGCTTTCTATATCCTAGGAAGCTTTTTTAATAGAACTTAAAGTGATATTCTTACTGATATTCAAACTAAATTGTGTTACAGTTTTCTTCGTAAGTATCATTTGATCCGCTTTCAAAACATTTCTTATAGGAGTTTTTATGTATTCATTACTTTTACTCGTTATTTATATCGCCTTCATCAGTTTAGGATTACCTGACTCGCTACTCGGTTCAGCATGGCCAGTCATGCAAGGAGATCTCAATGTCCCCGTCTCCTATGCTGGACTGATTACTATGACGATAGCTGGCGGAACGATTATTTCCAGTTTGCTATCAGATAAACTAACTAAGAGACTCGGTACTGGTCTGGTAACATTTTTGAGCGTTTTAACTACAGCGGTTGCTCTTTTTGGTTTTTCAATTTCAAGTTCGTTCATTTCTTTAATTTTTTGGGCCATCCCTTATGGTCTCGGTGCAGGTGCTGTTGATGCGGCTTTAAACAACTATGTCGCACTCTATTATGGGCCAAGGCATATGAACTGGCTTCACTGTTTCTGGGGAGTTGGTGCTTCTGTTAGTCCTTATATTATGGGTTTTTATTTAACAAGAGGTGCTAGCTGGTCTAGCGGATATCAGACTGTGGGCGTTATTCAAGTTGTCATTTCTCTTGTTCTACTATTTAGCTTACCTTTGTGGAAAGGTGGATCCAAAAGTATCGAGGACTCTGAAATTGCAGAATCCAAATCATTGACCTTCAAACAAATTTTCAGACTAAGTGGCATCGTCCCCCTTTTGATTGCTTTTTTTGCATATCAAGCCATTGAACAAACGACAGGATTATGGGCGAGTACCTACCTTGTTGAAGCTAGATCCGTTGATCCTGAAACGGCAGCTCAATTCGCCTCGTTCTTCTTTTTAGGAATCACCTTTGGTCGATTTGTCTGTGGATTTATAGCCAATCATTTGGGAGATAAAAAGTTGATCAGAATTGGAACAGGCATTTTATTCGTTGGCATTCTTTTACTATTCATTCCTACAACTTACACTGGCTTTGCTCTTTCAGGTCTCGTCATTATCGGAATCGGCTGTGCTCCGATTTATCCATCGGTCATTCATAGTACGCCGGCAAACTTTGGAAAAGCGTATTCTCAATCCATTATCGGTATTCAAATGGCGGTGGCTTATTTTGGAACAACCTTCATGCCACCATTATTCGGGTGGATTGCTTCAATCTTGAGTATTCAATTATATCCCGTTTACCTCTGCTTCTTCACGATTGTTATGTTCATCTACAACGAACGACTGAATACGATCGTAAAAAACCGTTCACTCAAAATAACGAGCGAATAGATAAAAAAACTAGTAAGAAAATCTGCAGGAATCGCAGTCTTTCTCACTAGTTTTTTGTGTTTCATCCTTTTCTGGTGAACTTTACTTGTATTTCCGTAATAAACGCCTCAGGATTTTCATGAACACTTTGATGGATCGGAAATTCATAGAAGTAGCCCGTTAGTTCATACTCGTTATCCGAAACATATTTCAAGATGTCATCGTACGCCTTGTATAAATCTGTCTCTGCGCCGTTATAAAGCATACTGAGATAAGTTCCAGCAGGTTTGATAAATGCTCCTTGCGTTATCTGATCTTTCTCTAAATAAAGATAGTCGTAGTGTTCATCTTTACTATCTTTCATTTTTTTAAGACTGTGAATCATATAGCCGTAACGATTATTGGTAAACAGATATTTCCCTTCATCATGTAGTAACTGAAACCCAGCATTAACCGTTGTTAGAAAATCATCTGTTTCCAGTACTTCACTCAATACCAGGTACTCTTCTTGTAATTTGATTTCTTCAATATCGAAAAAGCCTCTTCCAGTCATCTTGATCTGTTTTAATTTTCTAGTGGCTAATTGTCTGATTTCCTTTAAGGATTCAATTTGCTTATCTAATTCATCAATCTTACTTTCAAGAATCGTTTTAGAATGGGAGATATCTCCATCAATAATCTTTTTGATATCCTCCAAAGGAATCTCTAGTTCTTTCAATGACAAAATTACAGCTAGGTCCATGGACTTCTCAACGGAATAGTATCGATAACCATTATCGTCCTTGAAGTCGGGAGAAAACAGTCCAATCTCATCATAGTAATGCAACGTTCGCTTATTGATTCCTAAAAGATCCGCTAACTCTGAAATTTTAAACCTGTATTTTTTCATCTTTTTCCCCCTTGACCTTACAGTAACTGTAGCGTTTATACTTATAGTAATAAAAAAAATAGGATTAAGAAAGGTGTTAACATGAAAAACGTTATCTATAGAACATTTAAAAAAGGAGATATTCCGTCACTAGTTTCTATTCTGATCAAAAACTGGAAGTTTGATCAAATCTTGTCTGAGAAGAACGCGTACCATATGGGTATTCTTTTCCTGAATTTCGAACTAGCCAAATCATCTTACACAGAAGTTGCTGAAGTCGATGGAGAAGTCGTTGGTATGCTTGCAAGTAGTTTTGGTAGAGTCCCTCTAATTAAAAGACTTTATCTACTCAACGGATTGGTGCACGGCCTATCTCTACTATTATCTAAAGAAGGTCGAGCTAGCCTAAGGATTCAAAGAGAGATTCTTTCAAAAGATCAGCAGCTATTCAATCAATTAGACGAAACCTTTGAAGGCGAAGTTACCCTTTTTGCTGTTGGAGAAAAAGCACAAGGCTTAGGAATCGGTTCTGGACTATTCAATCGTTTCCTAAATCAGATGAAAAAACGAAACCTTGATCATTTCTTCCTTTATACAGATACAAGTTGTAATTACGGCTTTTATGATCATAAGGGTCTAGAAAGAGTTGCAGAAAAAGCATACTCTATTAAAGCTTCTACTAACTTTGATATGACTTCATTTATTTATTCAGGAAACAGAACAAAACTTGAAGCATCATTCGATAAATAAAAAAGTTCAATACGTCAACTATACAAGCTCTACCAGTACTCTTAGCGAACCTAAGTATTGGTAGAGCTTTCATGTTTATACATATAGGCATTTCCAATCTTATTTTTATAACCCGTACTATTTTTCAAATATGAATTCAAAAATCCAGGGTATTCTTTAGTGAAAGATAGAGTTGGGCATGTTAATATAGATTAGATGAAGATTTATAGAAAATCACTCACGAGGAGAGGAACGTCACTGTCAATCAATGGTTACTATCCTTGTAGCGATTGAACCGACTTATCTCCTCTCACCGCAAATCAAGAAAGGATCGGTTGGAAATGGATCAAGAAAAAGATACGAAAAAGAAACCTGAAAGAAAGAAACCGGAAAGAAAGAAGAGACCGCCAAGAGAGCAAACAGAATTTGAAAAGAAACTCGAATCTGAACGTCTTCTAGCCAAGAAACTTCGTAAAGAAGAAGTAGAAGCGCGCAAAGATGCAATCAAGAACAGAGAACGATTCAAAGGTCTTCAAATCAGACCGACTGTTTCTTTATTTGATAAAGAAGGTCGAGAAGAAGTCGGAGAAAGAAACTGGAAAGGCTATGGATTCGATATCCATCCTGAAGTTACAATTCCCTCAGCAATCATACTCACTATTTTTATTGCAATAACGCTATTATTCCCTCAACGGGCTGAAACATTTTTTGTAAGTACGTTGGATGTTATTTCCAGTACCACTGGATGGTTTATGATTTTCGCGGCTAATATTTTCATTGTTGCAGGGTTGTACTTTGCATTCAGTCGTTACGGATCTATCGTCATTGGTGGAAAAACAGCAAAACCAGAGTTTTCGCGTTTTGCCTGGTACGCCATGTTATTAAGTGCCGGTATGGGGATTGGATTACTGTTCTGGAGTGTTGCAGAACCGATCAATCACTTGGGTAACCCTTCTCCAATGTTCGACTCTGTGGCTCCGAATTCGCCTGGTGCTGCACAATCAGCTATGGCTTCCACATTCTTCCACTGGGGTGTCCACCCTTGGGCGATTTACGCTGTCGTTGGACTCGGACTAGCCTTCTTTTCTTACAATAAAGGTTTACCATTAACGATTCGATCACTTTTCTATCCGTTGATTGGAAATAAAATCTACGGAATCTGGGGAAATATCATCGATATCCTTTCAGTACTTGCTACATTGATGGGACTCGCAACATCACTTGGCCTCGGTGTTTCTCAAGTTAATGCTGGTCTAAACAATTTGTTTGGCATTACGATCAGTACAACCGTTCAAGTTATTCTAATTGTTGTCATTACTGGTTTTGCCACAATCTCTGTTGTTATGGGATTAGATGGTGGTGTTAAGCGTCTAAGCGAAATCAATATGGTTCTAGCTGGTGTTTTCTTGCTATTCGTATTGATCACAGGTCCCACTGTTTATATCTTAAGTGGGTTCACTCAAAACATTGGCTACTTCGCGGCGAACTTTATCGAAATGAGTACTTGGACCGAAACATTCAGGGACAGTAACTGGCAAAGTACCTGGACGATATTCTACTGGTCATGGTGGATTTCATGGTCACCATTTGTTGGTATGTTTATCGCACGTGTTTCAAAAGGACGTACGGTTAAAGAATTTATTGTTGGGGTTGTTTTGATTCCAACGGCCATCTCATTCATCTGGATGAGCGTATTCGGTGGAACAGCTATCTTCCAAGAAATGAACGGTATCGCTGATCTAGCATCAGCTGTTGCTATTGATGAGTCACTTGCCCTATTCGCAATGGTTGAAAGCTTGCCTTTCTCTCAAATCTTGTCATTCGTCGGAGTTGTACTAGTTATTGTGTTCTTCGTTACTTCCGCAGATTCTGGTTCATTAGTTGTCGATCACTTAACTTCTGGTGGGAAATTGGACTCTCCAATTCCGCAACGTATCTTTTGGACAGCTATTTCCGGGATCATCGCAGCAACATTACTTGTTGGGGGTGGATTATCTGCCCTACAAACAGCTTCCGTAATTACCGGCTTGCCGTTCACCTTTATCCTGCTCGCAATGATCTATTCACTCTATTTAGGTTTAAGACAGGAATTCTTGATTGAACGAGCAGTTAACCAAAAACTACAAAGAGTTACAGATGATCATATTATTGGCGAAGTTATTCAAACGAGAGTTCAAGATGAAGCACTCGTAGAAGCTGTTGCTGAAAAATTAGCTGAAGAAGAGCGATCTAAATCAGGAAAATCATCCGTTACTGTTAGTGAGAAATAACAAGAAGATTTAAATAAAGATCAATAAAAAACTAAAATACCAGAAGTCAGCTTAACGGCTAACTTCTGGTATTTTTTTGTCTTCAATCCTTGAATGACTCAATTATTTCACCTTGTAGATATACTCAAACTTGAAAAAATACCGATTAATATATATAAAATAGGACTATCAAACGTTAAATAAAAGTCTATATTGAACGGAATTAACGGAAAAACTACGAAAAAGAATTGAATCATCAGTAATATGTAAAGCAAAATCAGAATAGCGAATAGGCATCTGGCAAAACGTATGTAGCCAGTGGGCAGTGTAAGAAACGGCCTCAATATGATGATTCTAGTTATGACAGCGAATAGAGCGGTATAAAAAACTGGACGAGCAATCAGAAAGTAGATAAAAGAGTACCTCAATATAAAATGCATTGCACTATATTCCTTTAGAAAAAATGCATACGCACCGATATAAATCAGGCTAATCGCAACGAGTGTTAGCCCAATCGTGAAGTATACTTTATTGTCCAAACTGTTTTTTCTCATAATTTCACTCCTTTAAGTACTTTTTAATAGAAAATCACCTAATGGGTTGGTCTTATCGTATAAGTAACTGATTAAAAATACAAGCTTACATTAAAAATGAAAAGCAATCGTATCGTTGACTACTAAAATTGTTTAGTACTGTGATACAAGTTCTTTGTCTAATTCAATTTTCAATTCTTAGTTCAAAGTGATAAAATGTTCTTTTACGAAGAAAAAAGGAGTAGTATATGAAAAGTATTTATTTATATGGTTTGAAATATGAACTAAAATCTATAAAGACTATTGTCGTAAGCTTAGTATTTACTGGTCTATCCTTTCTAATAGCCAATTTTTCACCTTCACTTACTATTGCAATAAATAATAATGGTGTTTCACCAGCCATAGATACGCTTTTTGTTCTATACATGTTCTTAGGATTTTTGTTCTCATCTATTTTATTTGGAGGCATTATCTCTAGAGAAATTGAAACGGAGACAATTCGCTACATATCTCCCTATCTTTCCAGAAAAAAAATTTACTTGGCAAAGTATCTCGTCACACTCACTTATTTCGCTTTAATGATTGTTTTTTCATTAACAATATTATTTGTAAGCCGCGGTGCTATCGTTATTCCTTTGGCTAGTTTAGCTAATATACTAGTATTTTTCTTGTATACTCTAGCGCTCGTACTACTCATTTCTACTGTTAGTAGAAATGAAAGAACAGCCACGCTGATCGGCATTGTATTGAGCCTCTTATTTCCAATCATTTTTACTTACACATTTTTCAAAGATTATACTTTACTAAATATTTTAAACTGGCTTTTACCATTTAGATATTTGAATAGTGGTTGGGAGATTCTTATTTTATTATTATTAGCCATCTTAGTGTACATATTAGGTGCAACGTTATTTGAAAGGAAATCATTATAATTATGATAGAATGCACATCGATTACTAAAACATTTAACCGAAGAATAATCGTTTCGAGTATTTCACTTAAGGTGCATAACGGGCAAATCACGTCGTTAGTCGGAAGTAATGGAGCTGGTAAATCAACAATTATCGGTGCTATAGCTGGTTATTATCCCCCTGATTCTGGTGAAATAAAAAAAGGTTCGATTTCCATCATGCCCGATGCGAATACAATGTACGAAGACTTTACAGGAAAAGAATTTTTAAAATTCATAAGTTCACTAAAATCTGTATCAATTGATCAAGCGTTAGAATTATCTGAAACATTGAGCCTTTCCCAAGATTTGAAAAAGAAAATCAGTGGCTATTCTTTTGGGATGAAAAAGAAGTTGAGTTTCATCCAGGCTTGTATAGGAAAATATGATACCTATATTCTTGACGAACCCACTTCTGGCGTAGATGAACCCTCAGCAATCATCATGTTAGAAGTCATTGAACAACTTAAAGCAGATGGAGCTGGTATTCTATTAACATCGCATAACTTGGACGAACTAGAAAGAGTATCTGACTACGTCTACATTTTGGATAAAGGTAAGATAGTGAACCACGGATCTGTTTCTGAGATAACTTATGGTAACGAAACAGCTAAATACTATTCATATCTATTGAAGTCATCTGAAGCCAAGAAAATCTGTGCAGTTCTTTCAAATGTTTTTCAGAATGAAATACAACTAAAGAGCAGTTCAGAAATAATGTTAGAAGTTAAAGACGAAGTTGATCTTACAGCTATTCTTTCCTGTATTATAGAAAATAAGCTACTGATTTCTGAAATTTATTTAGCAAAAAAATCGTTGAGAGAAAGTGTTTATCATTGATTTTAAGAAATAGTCAATTCAAACAGAAAGGAAGAACCGCTATACTCAGCGATTCTTCCTTTTGATGTATCTAATTACCTACTTTAAAACTCTTCGTCCCATTCAGGCTGCGTTTCTTCAACAACGTAATGACTTTCTCCACGAACTTCTTCGTAGAAAAGAGCAGCTGCGACATTGTAGCGAGGAATATTTCTAATAGCTAGGACAAGCGGACCTATTACTGCAATAATGAACATTACTAGGGCAGCAAAGGAAATAAAAATTGCAGTGCCCCCTTCATATGCGCCATCAGGCAAGAAGGCTGTGCCAACTATCGCAACAAACAATGCCAGTATATACAATAAGGCCGGCGGTAATGCGTAAGTTAAAAAAAGGAAGAATAGAGATTTCTTGTGTCCATCCATCATTCTACGACTTTCTGTAATCGCATCAATGGGTCTAATAGACGCATCGTCTTTCATAATATAAGGTGTCATGGCATAGGAATACTGCTTGATGATACCAGGTATCGTAAACAACAATGCCCAGAGAAAGATAAAGACTTGAACGAGCAAAGAACCTACGAAATAACGTATACCATTATTTCTGATTTCACCAATCACATATTCTCTAATAGATGTTTCTTCGTCTCGCACAAGTTTCAAATGAATACTAGCTACTAGAAAAGGAACGATTCCAGCGATTAAACCAATTAAAATTGCAATTGTATAGGCCGAAATAAAACTTTCAAATAAAATAGGGATAATAATTGCACTAAGCATCACTACATATATAAGAATCGGTGGTACGATGACCGAACCGTATGTAATCAAGCGGTTCTTTTTCACAATTTCATTTGCTTTGCTTCTGATTATTTTTGTATCGATAAGTTATCACTCCTAGATTTTTTATTGAAACAACTACTACTTTGGTAGTATCACTCACATAGACCAAATTTTCAATCCTATCTTTCTCATTAGTTGATTATGCGTGTTTTATCATTTTAATAGACTGTCTAAATAGTCGATCACCAAATATTTTTTCAAGTTCATCATGTGTCCAGTTCTTTACAGTGTGTGTTCTAAGATGGTATGGTTCATATTCGCCTTCCCATATTTTCCACAGTTCAAAGGATTGATTTTGATTCTCTAAGTATCCTATGAATTCACTGTAAAATCGTTCTTTATTATTGATTCTAATTTCGTAGTAATATCTTTTTTTCGTGTATTTAACTATGACTTGAGGATCAGCATCTTCAAGAACACTGAATGCTGGTTGGCCTTCATCAAATAAATCATCGATAAGGAAAAACAACTTTTCATGGCGGTCGATTTGACTTAAATCAATTGCCCAATTTGCAAACTGCTTTTTCAAGTCTTTTTTAGTGATCCCTTTCTTCTCGAGTTCGCTTATTGAGTATGAAATTGTATCTTCCACTTGCTCCTCGAAAGAAAAATCAGATACTAGATAGAATACGATGGACACAAGATAACCTCCTTTATATACTCTTATTTTACACTTCTTCAGAGAAAAAGAACCCCTAATTTAGAGGTTCTCCGTCAATTTCTATTTTACTTATTTCTATTTCTCTTCTTTTTCGTAGATTCCGCCTTTACCAAAATACTCTTTGGTGAGTTTGACAATAACTGGACTCAAAATGAGAAGTCCTATCAAGTTTGGTAGAGCCATTAAACCATTCAAAGTATCCGCTAGTGCCCATACTGCACGTAGTCCTCCAACTGATCCTACAACAATCAATGGCAAGTAAACTAGACGATAAACAATAATCGATTTAGGCCCAAACAAGAATTCCATACAACGTTCTCCGTAATATGACCATCCTAGTAGTGTTGAAAAAGCAAAGAAAATCAGTCCAAACGTTACAACATATCCACCGTACACCAGTCCTTCTTCAAAGGCCGCAGTAGTTAGTGGCGCCCCGTCTAGTCCTGAATCATAAGCCCCTGTCATGACGATAACCAGTGCTGTAATCGTACATAAGACAAGTGTATCTGCGAAAACTTCAAAAACACCCCATAGACCTTGTCTAACAGGATGATCTGTTGTCGCAGCCGCATGCGCAATCGGTGCACTACCAAGTCCGGCTTCATTCGTGAAGACTCCTCTAGCTACACCATAACGAACAGATAACATAATAGAAGACCCAACGAATCCACCAGTTGCTGCTGAGCCTGTGAAGGCATCATGGAAAATGACTCTAAATGCTTCTGGTACTAATGTGATGTTTAGTAAGATGATACTGACACCACCGATAATATAGATGGCTGCCATGAAAGGCACAATGATTTCAGTAACCTTCCCGATGGATTGAATACCACCCAATATAACGAGTGCTACCAGAACTGCGAGCACAACACCTGTGATCAATGGATTGATTCCAAACGTCGCATTCAATGAATCCGCAACGGAATTCGATTGAACCATATTTCCAATCCCAAAGGTCGCAAGTGTTCCAAATACCGCAAAAACAATCGCGAGCCATTTCATATTGGCACCTTTCGTTAAGTAGTACATTGGTCCCCCAACGAAGCGACCATCTTCTGTCTTTTCACGGTACTTGATAGACAAGACAACTTCCCCATACTTTGTTGTCATCCCAAATAATGCAGCGATCCACATCCAGAAAACCGCTCCTGGTCCACCAATCGCGATGGCTGTCCCGACACCCGCGATATTCCCCGTACCGACTGTCGCAGCTAAAGCGGTTGAAACAGCTTGAAATGCTGTAATTTCCCCTTCACCAACTTGGTCTTTACTGAAGATTTTGAAAAACGTCTGTCGGATGATATATCCAAATTTTCTAAAAGAAATAAATCCTGTGAAAGCCGTCAAGAAAATCCCTGTCCCAAAAATTAATAGTAAAAATGGCCATCCCCAAACGAGGTTGTTCACGAACTCGTTCACCTTCATGACCTGCTCCATAAACCCTTCCATATCCTAGTCCCCTTTAGCATCATTCTCATTTATAATTCATAATAATACCACATTATAGAACGTTGGTGTTGGGCATTTTCACTAAAATAAAAAAGGTTACGTTTACATTTGAAATTTATTATTATCAGATATCTTTCTGTCTAATTCTCTTTTAATAGAATGCAGTAAAACAGCATCAAAAAAATTTGAAATTCATCCATTCTTCTCAATCTTGAATGACGAAAATAAGTTTAAACGAGATTAACTGTTTTAGTAAGATACATCAATAATGTCAAAATCATTTGTTAAACAGCGTTTGCAATTGAGCTTACTTTAAGATTAAATAGTAGTTATCACTATTATAAAAGGCAAATTGAATAAGTACTTAAGGAGAATGTTATGACAAAGTATATTGGTTTAAATATTGAAGAAAACTTGGATTTAATTGTTCCAGAATTGAGCATGGCGGATGAACTTTTCCAGTTAGTTGATTCCGACAGAGAACATATCAGGTCTTTCTTAAGTTTTGTAGACAGTACCGTTGATGTAAGCAATCAGACAGACTATATCAAACTCAAACTAACCGGCGCAGCCAACGGAACGGACAAATTATTTCTTATTTTTAAAGACAATAAAATCATTGGTACCATTGATTTACACCGAATGGATCTCACTAACAAAAAAGCAGAAATCGGATATTGGATCCACTCAAGTCAAACTGGCCAAAATATTATGTCTAAAGCGGTAAATAGAATCTGTGAGTATGCCTTCGAGGCTCTTGATTTAAATAAATTAGTCATCTTTGCTGATGTCGAAAATATTGCTAGCAATAAAGTCGCTTTAAAAACTGGTTTCAGCTTAGTTGGTGTCAAGGTACAAGATATGATTATGTATGATCAGTATAGAGATATGAATGAATACTACCTTTTAAAATCCGATTTTCTAAATTAACTATAAAAACCTCCAAAAGTTAGAGTCTTCACTCAACTTTTTGGAGATTTTTGTAGTTTTATCTTCTTTGAGATAGTCTGTTATTATTTTCTATTCTACCAAGCTGGTACTAAGGCGCCTTTGAAGGTTTCTTCAATGTACTGTTTGATTTCTGGTGTTTTGTAGTAGTCAACGAATTGTGCTAGAGCTTCGTCGCCTTGGTCTTCTGTACGGGAAACGATGTAATTCACTTGTACAAGGTCATCAACGTCTTCCATGAAAATACCGTATTCTTGTGGATCGATTCCGGCATCTAAAATAAAGTTGGAATTGATTCCTGCAGCACCAACATCTTGTAGTTGGGACGGAAGTTGCGCGGCTTCTGATGTGACGAAATCTAGATTCAACGGGTTTTCTACGATATCGCTCGTTGTGACTTCAACACCTGATCCTTCTGGTAATGTGATCAGACCCGCTGCGTTAAATAACTGCAGGGCACGTCCTTCTTGAGTTGGTGAATTTGGAATACCAATCACGTCCCCTTCTTGAATCTCGCTGACGTCATCATATTTTTCCGAATAAATCCCCATTGGAATCGTCAACGTCGGTTCGATTTTGGCTAAGTCGTAACCACTTTCTTCTACCACCGTATCTAAAAAGATCCCTGTTTGAAAAGAGTTTAAATCTATTTCCCCATCGGCTAGTGCCGCGTTTGGCTTTACAAAATCTGTAAAAGAGACGATGTCGATTTCAAAGTCATCTTCTGCAGCCAGCTTCTTCACTTCATTTACAATATCTTCGTGTGGACCGGCCGTTACACCGACTGTTAGAACACCATCATCAAGCAAGCCTTCTGATTCTGCAGATCCTGATTCTTGACCGCCACACCCTGTTAAAACGGCTCCGATAGCTACTGTTGTTAAGATTCCCCATACTTTTTTCATTTTATTCTTCCCCCTAATGTTTAGTTGCTTCTTTGTTTTGATTGATATTGGTAAACGGTGCGAGTTCTCTGATACGTTTGGCTGCTTCTTTCAAGGTCTCGTCCGATTGTGATAAGCCGATGCGTACATAACCTTCTCCTAAACTGCCGAAGCCGTCTCCTGGTGCCACAAGTACACGTGCATTGTGGGCTAGATACTCCATGAAATCTTCCGAAGTTAAACCATCAGGTACTTTCAACCAGATATAAAATGAACCTTTTGGCTTATTGAGTTCTAGTCCAGTTTCGCTTAAGGCATCTAAAAAGAAATCCCGGCGTCTTTCGTAAATAGCCGTCAATTCCCGTACAGAAGACTGATCTCCTGTCAGTGCTTTGGCTGCGGCTCTTTGGATCCCTCCGTAGTAGCCACACCCTGTATGGTCTTGTAAAAGATTGATCCCTTCAATCACTGACGCATTGCCGACAGCAAATCCCATACGCCAGCCCGCCATATTGTGTGACTTCGATAAGGTGAAAAACTCAATCCCCGTTTCTTTTGCGCCCGGTGTCTGTAAAAAGCTCAATGGTCTTTCTCCATCAAAACCGATCGTTCCATAAGCAAAATCATGAGCCACACAGATGCCATGCTGTTTGGCAAAATGTACTGTCTCTGAAAAGAAATTTGCCGTAGCCACTGCAGCTGTCGGGTTATTGGGATAATTCAGAAACAACAATTTTGCTGCCTCAGCGCTCTCTTTGTCTATCGATTCATACCTTGGTAGAAACGCATTTTCCTGAAGTAAAGGTAGTTCTTTGATCTTGGCGCCTGCGAGTCCGATGCCAGACAGATAATCTGGATAAGACGGATTCGGTAAGAGAACGGTGTCCCCTGGGTTCAAAAGGCACTGACTGATTTCAACTATCCCGGCTTTTGATCCGTGTAAGATGGCGACTTCTGTTTTGGGATCAAGCGTAACGTTGTATTCTCTTTGGTAATACTCTGCTACGGCTTCTTTCAAGTAATCAAATCCTCTTGCCGGTCCATATTGATCATTGACTGGGTCGCTGGCTGCCGCTTTGAGTTCGTCGATGATAAAGCCTGGCGCGGGTAGATCCGGGTTTCCGATGCCGAGGTCAATCACATCTTCGTATTGAGCTTTGATTTTATTTTTCTTTTCCGCAAGATAAGAAAAGTATTGCCTCGGTAAACGTTTCAGTGTATTGGATTGTTCAAACTGGACCATGCTCTATTCCTCCACTTTTAATTTTACATAAGCTTCTAAGGCAACCATTGCTTGGTAGAGTCCTTCGTGCGTCACTGGATATCCTGAGCTCACAAGTGTTTCGTCATGAATAATTTCATTTGCGAATGTTTTGATTTGTTGTTCCGTTAAATGACCAAGATTCAAGTCTACTAATGATTTCGGTAGTTTCAGTTCATTATAAACAGTTGTTAGCTGGTCGATTTCACTCCACTGTTGTTCAAAAGCAAGCTGGACCATAACGCCATAAGCGACTTTTTCGCCGTGCAGATAAGCATGTGACTCCGGGAAAATCGTGATTTTATCATGGACTGCGTGCCCGATTGTAGTTCTGGCATAACTGTCACCAAGTCCGCCCACTAAACCACTGATCGCGATGATAGTCTCAACGATCTGCGTGAATACCGGTGTTAGTGATTGTGCCTGGATATCTGAAACAGCTTGAAGTCCGTTCTGAACGATATTGTCTCTACAATTCAATGCCGCTGATCTTGCCATCAGTAAGAAGGCGTTGGTCTGATGTTCCGGCTGCGATAAGATGACATCTGATTCATACCACTTCGCCAGTGTATCCGCTACACCTGCGACAAAATAGTTAACTGGAGAATCTAAAATCAGTTCAGGTTCAATCAATAGAATACCAACTTGTTCGTTATGAATATCAAAACCAAGACAAAGCCCTTCTTCATCGTACATCACACTTAGCGGTGTCCATGGTGCACAATTACTCGCTAAGGTTGGAACGAGAATAGACTGCACACCTGAAACCTTGGCCGCTGCGTATTTGACCGTGTCACAGAGCTTCCCGCCACCTACTCCGATGATGATATCTGCATCTGTTTCTTGAGCAAGTTTTGCGATCCGATCCACTTCTGCATAGGTGCATTCTCCAGTAAATAGACTCAACGCACAGTCAATCTCACTTTCAAGCAAGGTATTCAAATAAGGTTTTGCGACACTCCAAGACGTTGCACCATGAATTAACACGACTTTCTTATAGTGATGCCTATTTAAGCGATCTGTAAGGGTCTCTAGCACCCCAACTCGACATTCATATTCCTGCGGTCCTGTTCTAACGACTAATGACATTTCAATATCCTCCCAGCTTTTGAAAACAAAAAAATCCGCCCTTGCACAAATAAACTTGTGCAAGGGCGGAAGATAAATTTCTCTCGCGTTACCACCTTGATTCGCAATCACTTCACAGTAACTGCCTTAACCAGTGCGTTCAACCTTAAAGGCTTACTGATACTGTGGCGCTTTATCGGGCGCACCCGTAATGGTCTGAAATTCATTGAACCTTCGACCATTTCACTCCAAGACCATCTTCCATTCCTTTTCTGATACCTCATTCCACCAACAGAGGCTCTCTTTGATCATACTCTAGCATGTACTCTTCTCTTCAACGTGACCTACATTTTAATATTACTCTAATCATTTGTTCATTTTCATAATAGTAACAGGGTGAGAAAGATTTGTCAATCGGTTGTTATAGATCTTATTTGCTTGTAGTTCTTTTCTGGATAACAGGTATTTTTACTGTTATGTTAGGTAAATGCTTAGCATTTTAAACGTTAAAAAACTAATTGCGGAAAAAATATTCTTAGTGTGATTCCTGACAACGCGATCCCAAAAATCAAAGGGAGTGCATTGAAAGAACTACCTATGTATAGTTTTGTCTGCTTATTGATTTCGTTTGATATCATCATACTTGATACGACTATAAAAGGAATAGTCAGTACACTAACGAATATACTGAACAAACTATTATCGTCTATATTTCTAACTAAATTTACAATCATAATGCTCGTTAACAGTCCTAAAAGGTACTGAAAAAAGAAGTTTCTTATCTTCACACTTTACCATCCACTTTCACCAAATATTTATGCATCAGTTTATTTATATCATTCAATAAACCTCTTGATTTCGCAAAATAAAATCCACTATATAAAGCTTATCATACGCTAATTCCAGCATTAAACAATCCTTAAAATAATCGTTTCTTTAGAAATCCCCCTCTCTTACTAATGAAGAAAGAAATCACTTCTTTTTGAATTTATATACAATTAAATTGACTCTACTTTATGAATCACTTGCTTTATCTTCTAGTTTTGATACTCTAAAGTTAAACAGGATTTTTAGAAAGGATACCCTTAAATGAAAGCATTGATTAATATTGATTACACAAATGATTTTGTTGCTGAAGATGGCGCATTAACAGCCGGTAAACCGGGGCAAGCTATTCACGATAAAGTATTAACATTGACAAAAGAATTCTATGAAGCAGGGGATTTCGTTGCCTTTACTATTGATAAGCATACTGAAAACGATCCTTATCATCCTGAAACAGATTTGTTTCCTCCGCATAACATTGAAGGAACTGATGGTCGTTTGCTTTATGGTAACTTGGAGGCTTACTATCAACAAATAAAAGAGGCTAAAACAGTCTACTATACAGATAAAAGACGTTACAGTGCATTCAATGGAACAGATTTAGAAACTAAACTAAGAGAACGCAACATTACGGAAGTTCACTTAGTCGGTGTCTGTACAGATATTTGTGTCTTACACACGGCAGTTGATGCTTATAACAAAGGCTTCTCAATCGTTGTTCACCAAGATGCAGTCGCTAGTTTCGATCAGCTTGGGCATGAATGGGCGCTTAGACATTTTAAAAATACACTTGGCGCAACAGTGATTTAATTCGATTTCTTCGCAACCTTCATGTACTTTTTAAAAGTTGTGAAATTGTTAAATCTACTTTCAATGTGGCAATAAAAGCGCTAAAGTCAGTCTACAACGACTAACTTTAGCGCTTTTATTTTATCTTACTTTCACAAAGTTGGTTATCCCATAATCCCAAGCAACACCATAACTGCCGCGAAAGCTAAAATACCTAACAATAGTTTGTTAGTTGACCATCCTTTTTTATCCACTAGATAGTAACTCACTAAAGCAACAATTAGCGGCATGAAATTCGGTAAAATTCTATCCAAGATTTCCTGAATATTGATCGACATATCCCCAGATACATATTCAAATCCAATTGAAGCTTGTACTGTTGAAGAAGCAACTCCGCCGATAACGATGAGTCCAATCATAGTCAAGGCCGTTGTTACAATCCGTTTTGTCTTTTCGTCAGTTAATATCTTAACGGCATCCAGGCCAAGTGCATATCCTTTTACAAATAACCAGTATTTCATCGTAACGACAATTGCGAGCCATGAAAACAAAAACACTAGTGGGCCGATTGGTGAACCCCCAGCTGATAGTCCTATTCCTATACTCAACAAAATTGGGTTCAATGTTCCCACTAATATCGAATCGCCAATCCCAGCCACTGGTCCCATCAGCGCATTTTTGGTACTTGCAATGATTTCAGGATCGAATTCTTCATCATTAGCATATGTTTCTTCGAGTGCTAATGCAATGCCAGGTATGATAGAACCTAGTTGAGGTTCTGTGTTAAAGAATGTTAAATTTCTTTTTAAAGCGTCTTTTAATCCTTCATCATCATCTTTGTATAATTTTTCTAAAGGTTTTGACATGGTGTGCGCAAATCCAGTCCCCATCATTCGTTCGTAGTTATGAGAACTTTGAGGAAAGAACATCCAAGTCCAAGCTGCTTTCGCAATATCTTTTTTGGTCAATTTATTCTCATTCTTCATAGTTACCCTCCTCGTCTTCATAAACCGTTGTTCCAGTACTTGATGCCATTTGTCCACCGTCTCCACCATTTGGAGGTGTGTTTCCATAACGTGCCAATACATAAATCAAAGAAAGTGCAATTGCAATAAAGACTAATGCTGTAGTTGTAATATCAAATGACGATGCAAAAACCCAGCCGAAAACGAAAAGCGAAATCATCCATTTTTCATCTATAATTTGTTTCAATAAAATAGCAAATCCCAATGCTGGAAGCATTCTTCCCCCTACTTCTAGAAAACTTAATACCCCTGCTGGCAATGCAGATAGTAACTGTTGTGCAAATGGTGCTCCAAAATAACACGTCAACGCTACAATAGTGAATCGTTCTACGAATGAGACGGAAGTGCCGAGAATATTGGATTGTCTTACGCCTTTAGCATCTGCTTTTTCTGCATATTTATCTGCTCTGTGCGCAAATCCTGCTTGCACGGTCATAGTGAAATTGTGTAAAGCTACACCTAAAGCTCCTAGCGGAACAGCGAAAGCAACTGCTGTTTCTGCATTTCCCCCAGCAACGATTGCTAAAGGAATACCAATATAGGCAGCTAGATTCAAATCTGACGGCACCGCTCCTCCTGGAGTGATTTGTCCTATAAAAATTGCTTGTACTGCTATACCACAAAGTACCCCTGCTTGAATGTCACCTAATATAATCCCACAGATTAATCCTGCTACTAATGGTCTACCAATTCCGTACCATCCACCGGTTGTTCCAAATAACCAAGGAACCTGATTTCGACCAAGATATGCAAAGAAACCGATCGATAATGCTTGCCATATTGCCATGATTTTTTCCTCCTATGTCTTTATTCTATGATTGAATGATTTTGTCGAAATCTGCCTTACTATCGTTTGGGACCATTTGAGCTGTAAAATGAGTTCCTTTATTAATCAATTGCTGTATGATTTCTTTTTCCTTTTCCGTTAAATGAACGGTTCTTCTGTATGAGGTAGTATCCGGTCGATTAGGTACGTTGCCCATATTGATTTCTTTAAAATGATAGCCTAACTCCATTAAGCTTTTTAGTGTATCGATTCTTTGTATGATAACTAATAATTTTTGACCGGGATAACTCGTTGGTTCATTTAAACGCTCAACTGCTTTTTTCGTTGATAAGACAGACAATTTCACCTGGTTTGGTTTAGCCATTTTAAGGGCCGTTTTTTGCATATCATCTTTAACAGTCAGATCATCAATCACAACAATTCGGTCAACACCCAGTTTTGGTATCCAAGCTGTTGCTACTTGTCCATGGACACCCCTGGCATCAACGCGGACATTTTCAATCGTAAAAGGTTCTCCGCTATTTATAGTTGGTGCTTTTGTTTCTTGGTTTATATTTTTATGAGCAGGTGCATCCGTATTGTTCGTTCCAGAAATTTCACCTTTCACATCTTTGATTCCGGCTCGCCCTTCATCAATCACCATCTGACTGGGTAAATCGCCCATCACAGCGGTTAAAACCATTGGCAAATTCATACCTGAAATGATTTCGACATGATTTTGATCCAAATACTGTTCGACAGCCGCATTGTTTGGCGATCCCCCATTAGATCTGCGAATACGGTGACGGTTTCATAATTTTTCAGTTGATCATTAACCTGAGCTAGCTTTTTTGCATATTCTTCTTTTCCATCTTCTGGTTCAAGTGAAACAGCATAAAGGTGTTCATTGTCTCCGGCAATCATCTGTACAGATTGCATCATTGCACTCGGTAGTTCTCCGTGGCCTACAAATGGTATCGCTTTCATTCTCGTATCCCCTTTTCATTGTTTCTTATTGACCGAAACTATCGTAATCTTTTGGATCTTTTGAACCTGTTGCATATGATTCGCGCTTATTCACCTTCCACTCAGGTTGAATCTCTATTTTTCCATCAAGTAGTGGATCATTTGTCTTTTTCATAACAGCCGCTAACTTTTCGCGCATATTTGCTAGCGCCTCTTGATAGCGTTCATTATCTACAAGATTATTTTGTTCGAATGTATCATAGTACAAATCATATAAACATTCTTCATCTTTAGTAACTTCCACAAGTTCGTGGTTTTTATAAAACTCTTTTATTGGAGAAGCGTCTATATTCGAACGGTTGACTCTTAAATAATCTTTATCGAAGAAGCGAATATATTTGTATCGTTTAGTTCTAACTGACCTTACAGGCTCATAAGATGTGTGGAAATTCATGTGACCATATACAGCATTGTTCTCTTCAAAGTATTCTCCTGTAAAAATTCCTGCAAAGCTTTTACCTTCAATATAATCAGGCTGGCTTATACCGATTAGGTCACATAATGTTGGAACCATATCAATTTGAGAAATCAATCCATCATAGCTTTTTTTGTTATAGGTTGAACCTGGTACATTCATAGCTAGCAATACGCCAATACCTTCGTCATTCAATGTACATTTTTCAAAAGGATATGCTAACCCATGATCAGTTGTTACGATAATGATTGTATTCTCGTAAAGTCCTTCTTCTTTAAGTACGTTGATAACTTTCCCGATATTTTCATCAGCTATCCTCAAACTTGTCTTATACCTCGCATAATCCTCCCTCGTCACCTCATTATTCGGAAGATTTACAGGTGGCTGGGCAAAATCTACAGATTCATCTTCATGTATACTATCTGGAAAGGCACGATGTGTGGCGTGCATGCCATAAGATACAAAAAATGGTTGATCCTTTTGATAATTTTTTAGAAAATTAACGACTTTATCAGCGTTTTCCTGATCCCATATGACTAATTCCTTTTCAGAGTATTGTCGATGATCTGCACTCAAGTCTTGCTTATATCCTAATGTTCCAATGGCCATCTCGTGATCTGTATAATAGCCAATTTCATGTTGAACACCGCATAAAGCAGTATGATAGTCATTTTTCTTCAAGATATTTGCAAGGTGCATTTCTTGTTTTAGATCAAACCCTCTTTGTGCTAATCCTAGCATCCCATTTTGATGTGGATAAACACCAGTCAGTAAACTTGCTCTACTGGGAGAACAAGTTGGAGCAACGCTAAAAGCTTTTTGAAAGAGAACAGAACCTTCCGCTTCACAAAATGCTTGATAATTTGGTGTATGGACTTTGTAACCATACGGACTGATCACTCTTCCTGTATCATGTGTGTGAAGATATACTATATTCATTCCTATCCGTACCTCATTTCTGTTGAATATAAATTATACTAGCACTAACTGTAAGCGATACCAAGATAATGGTCGCTTTTTGATATAACAAATTACTTTGGTATAATACAAATTAAGAATTGGTCATACAAAATGCTGTCTTATAATTCAGGAGGAAAAATCATGAACGAGCCTTTATATAAAACTATTGCTGACGAACTAACTAAAGATATAGTTAGAGGTTATTATCAAAAAGGGACAAAAATCCCAACCGAAGCAAAACTCTGTGATCATTATCATGTCTCAAGAGTTACAATTAGACAGGCTATACAACTTTTAGTAGAACGTCAATTCGTCCGTAAAACACAAGGTAGTGGTACTGAGGTCATTTATTTTAATAAAAACACAATCATGAATCGGTCAGCTGACGTACTATCATTTACAGATGAGATGCATCTTTTAGGACGTAAAGCTTCTTCAAAAGTTACAAAATTCGAGTTATCTCCTGCCTCTGAACAGCTCCGTGAAGAACTCTTTTTAGAACCAGATTCAATGGTTTTTTATTATGAACGTGTATTATATGGAGATGATTTCCCTTACTGCTTCGAAAGAGGATATATGCCTTGTTCCTACTTTCCAGATTTCTCGGTTGCTCATCTAACTCAGTCAAAGATGCTTTACATTGAAGAAATAAGACACTATAAGATTAGTTACAGCCATCAAGTTGTGCATGCTATTTCTTCAAATAAGCAACTTCAAAAGGCTCTAAAGATTGAAATTGATCAACCACTGTTAGAAGTTACCCACGTTACTTATAGTGATGAAAATCTCCCTTTGGAAAAGACAATTGTTACATTTGACTCAACGACCTATCAAGCGCACTTTGTAAAAAAGAGAGTATAAAAATAATCTACATTAGCAGATTATGCAAAAAAACAGTAGAAATCCTCAGATTCTACTGCCTTACAAAAGCTAGTCAATCGGTTCGACGAACTTTTTTAAATTATACTATTATTTTCGATTGAAATCGTGCCGCTCTTTTGATCATAAACAGTCCCATGCCTAGAATAACTAGTCCAATCATGTACCCAGAAATCCCGATATAAATGGACACTTGATAATTAGTATTGGTAAAAGAAACTAAGGTCAACTGAGACAAGTGGATAGAAATCAGCGAAGAAGTCATGTTAATAAACTTTAATCCCTCTGCTAATACATCCCGTTCCATTCTAGCGGTTACGATTCCAGATATAGAAATCATCAACTCAACCACAGTGAAAACCACTACTGAAATACCCACAAATTTAGGATAAGCAATCATGTTATAATCCGGATGAAACAGCCTTATACAATAAACCATAAAAATAAAACTGATGGCAACAATAGAATAGCCAATGACCTTATAAACTTTTTCCGTATCTAAGGATTGCTGGTTTTCATCTCGGTGCGTGTTGAAGACTAAGTATTTGGTTCTGACGATCATAATATTATAAAAAGCATGAATAAAAAGAAAAATAGAAAAGCTCACAATACTGGTCAATATCTTAATAATAGCAAATACGGTATGTGTCAAAATGGAAAATTTTACCCACTTGAATGGGTTTCCTCTTTCAAGGATAAAGGTCGCACCTCTTTGAATCATTTTATCCCTCCTGTCCAATAAATGATCACTGCGTAAAAACACCTTTTACCAGCATATCATAGATATTGGACTTGTTAGAATAAAACTTTTGATTCTTAGTAGATGTTCACCTGCAACGTCAGTAGTAGTTAAGTTGTGAATCACTTCTTAATAATCAGACACTCTGGGTTTTCAAAGCCTTGATCCCAAAGTAAAAAAGCCAAATCAGCTATGGATAATTGGTTTGCTTTAACTGTTCTTACAACAGCCTCTTCGTGATCATCTAACCAGATATCCCAGACTTCCAACTCATCATTATTCTTAAGCTGTTCCTTTAGATATCCTAATAACTGTTCCGCTCTTTTTTCAGTATACTGCCACTGAATAGCTGTGAAGAAACGTTTGGTAGAATATTCTTTGGCATAGTGAGCATAACCCTGATCTTTATACAAAACCAGTTCGTTTGTAGATTCTTCTGTAGGATAATACAGAACAATTTTCTCGTTTCTATTGACAGCATTTCCTTTCAACAGGTTCTTGTCCACTTTTATCTTCCGCTTGATCATGTCGTTGATGGATAAATATTCTTCATAAGGATTTTTCACTTCTGGTAGCGGCTTGTCACTGGCAATGAATTGATATGAACTCATTTGATATCTCCTAACTGATTGATTTTCACTACTATATTTTACTCACATATACTTTGCAACTGGTCATTTTATTGCATACAATAGGGGGAGCGGAAAATTTTATTGGTGGCAATGATATAGTCGTCACTGAAACATGGAGTGAGTATATGAAAACTTTTTTTAAGTCAGTCTTTATTTTGAACATTGTCTCGTTTTTACTTAGCATTTTTTACCTATTTCTTCCTATGAACCCTATTTTTTCAAATAGTTTTGGGATTATATTGATTGCGACCCTGATTAGCAATGTCATTGCTAGTACGATTGGAAGTCGTTACAAGCCTTTGGATATTGTCTACCTACTATTATCCAGTATTGGCTTGGTTGCTGTAATGCTTTTGAACACCGTTGCTTCAATCTCTCCTACTAATGAATCATCTAGAAGTTTAGTATCAATTATAATCCTTTTTCTGATGATGATTTTAGGCATGATCATCACGAGTAACCCGCAGCTGTATTCTGTTCGGCCTGTTCACAGGCCTTACTCACTGAAAAATCAATCCAAAAAGAAAATGAAGAGACTGTTTAAATGGATTCTAACAGTTTTTATTGCACTGTTTTTAATAGTCGGTACTTTTTTAGCATTCGTCATGGTAACAAACAGAGATGTAGGCTTACTACAAGTTGTCCTATCTCAGTATAGCTTGTTTTATGGCTTCATTTTCCTTAGTCTGACAGGTTTACTGATGAAAGTTTTAAGCATCAAAATCCGTTCAATGCCAGGATTACTTTTATCTTTTTTCGGCCTATCTTTATTCTCCTTTTTCAGCTTGCCGTTGACGACGATTCAGTCCGTATTACATGAAGCGGAAGAAAACTATTCTGAAGCCTTTGGTGAGGAATGGAAAACGATTGGTGAAGACGATTCTCTATTTATGAGTAGCCCAATTTCGATTCCTGACTACTTCTTTGGTACGCCATCGACAGAATATAATGTGTCTAAAGATGTTTTATTTTATGAAGGAACAGAAGGCGTCGACGATGGACTAGAACTACGATTTGATGTTTACACGCCTACAACAGACCCTGCAGAACTTCCAGGAGAAGGCTCTACTTTGATACGAATCCATGGTGGTGGCTGGAACACAGGTAGTAACGGATCCGATAACTACGCACAAGTGAATAAGTATTTCGCTGCACAGGGTTACGTCGTGTTCGATGTTCAGTATGGTTTAAATAATCAAGAACAATTTGTCGAATTCTCCACCGTTCCAGATGAGGTTTCCGGAGACTTCTCAATTGATGATATGGTTCGTCATCTAGGTATCTTTACGACTTTTTTAGCCGATCATAACGATGAATATGGAGCGAATATCGATTCTGTATTTGTTTCAGGTGGTTCAGCTGGTGGTCATTTAGCGAATGCTGTGGCACTCGGACTATCCAGTGGTCAGTACACAGATCTGTTAGATGAGCGACTGACTGTTCATGGTATCATCCCTATCTATCCAGCAAACGGATTAGCTGGATATCAAGATATTACTGGGGAAGATGAGCTTGTCGATCCCGCCTTGCTTGTGACGGAAGATAGCCCACCTGCATTAGTTTATCAAGGCCAGCACGACACCATTGTTAACCCACGAGTAGCAGAACTCTTTGAAGCTGCTTATCTTGAAAACAATAACTCAGAAATTGCTACCATCCGAACGCCTTACGGTGAACACGCTAGTGACTTGTATTTCCCTGGCTTTTATAACCAGACCCTCATTTATTACATGGAACGGTTTATGTATCAGTATAAATAAAACTAGAGAAAAAAGTGTACCTGATTGATTCAAAATCATCAGGTACACTTTTTTTGTAGGCTTAGTTATTTCGCTTACGATTTATATAGCTTTATTAATCCAATACCCGAACTTCTCCACTTGAATAGTCATAAATTCTTGGTCTTCCTGAGGAGTCACTGGATTGAAATAGGACACCTTTTTCTGTTTTGGCAAAGTTCGTGACGTTTGTTGCGGTGAAGAGCTTTTCTTGTTCTTTTCCTTCTAGGTCAGTTAGGTAAACACCGTTTTGGGTATTGGTCAGGTCAGACTGGTAGATGGAGTAAAAGATGCCTTGGTCAGTGATGGTATAGTTTCGGACGTTCTCATAGAGAATGAGTACTGGTTCGCTTGAGCCATCTACTTTACTGCGGTAAAGTTTGCTGCCGGAATCTAGATAATAGTAATAGTCTCCCCATTCTAGCAGCTTGAAGGTATCTTCGTTTAGTAGTCGCGTTTGTTCGCTGCCATCTAAACTAAGTTCATCTGTTCTCAGCGCATGATTTTCTTCATAACTGACAAGAATTTTGTCTTCATAGACACTGAATTTGCTGACATATTCATTTAACAGTCTTTTTATCTGCCCACCGTTTAGATCCATTCTATACAAGTTACTGTTATCTTCGTAACTTGTAAAGTAGATCCAGTCATCTTTGATCTGGACTTCTGTCAGAACTTCCATATCATAAATCGTTTCCGTTTCTCCACCATTAATTGGCATCCTTTTCAATTCATCGTAGTTTGTGAAATACAAGTAATCGCCTACGACGTTCAAATTCATTCGGGTAGCGCCTTGGGAATCTAGTAAAACTTCTCTTTCTTCAAAGTTTTTGTTGGTTTTAATGATTTCATTATTTTCAATATAAAAGACGAATGCTTCGTTTTCTACTCCGAAACCGCTGCTTAAGATATTTTCAGCGGAATTCCCTAAAAACCCTTCTTCTGGTACTTCTATCTGAACTTCTGAACTAGCAAAGGCGTTATGGTAAAAGATCTTCATCTCACGCCACATTCCTCCATCTAGTAAAATCGGCAAAGAAACCAGGAAGATCGTTAAAATGACATTTGATACTGTTATATTTTTCTTTTTTTCTTTTTTCTGGTCTCCTCGTATTTCTTGGAGAAAGACATTTAAGTACTGAATGGGTCCTTCAACAGTCACGCGGCCACTGGCATACTGCACGGTTACTTTGTCACTTAATAATAGATTGAATGGGAAATCGAAGGTGGGTCTGATGATTATACTGCTTGGCGTTCTGTCCAAAATTTCCCAGTTTTCAGCGGTTAGTAATCTTTCTACTCCGTCAAAGGTCGGTAAGGGTTCATTCAATGACCGGTGTTCATATTTCTCAATCATCCACTTGACGACACCACTCCATGCAATGAGTATAGTTAGCCAGTACAGGTTTAGTTCTACATTGAATAACACTTGGTAGAATATATAGATAAATAGGAATCCTGGTAGAAATAGAAAAAGCGTGCCTCTTAATGCAATATCAAGCCAATTCCAGTATTTTCTTTTTGTTTTTTTCATCTTTTGATACTCCTTTGACTATGTGTTCGAAAGGTTAAACTTCCATATCTGTGATTTTATTCGTTTCAGGATCCAACTTTTTGATTGTCGGTTCATCATTTATGTTATTAATTCGGAAGATCACTGAGTCGCCTACTTTATTCAGCCCATCGATCAAGTTAGATTTCACATTGAGTTTTTCTTCGTTTTGTCCGTCTAAGTCGATTCTATACATACCAGATTGATAGGCTCGGTCGAGTCCATAGAAAATTCCTTGTTCCGTGATGATGAAGTCTGAAATCCATAGCTCTGTAAGAACTTCTGGTTCTGTTGGTTCTGAGATTCCCCTTCTAATTAAAGCTAAATTTTCATTTGTATAATAGTAGTAACCGTCCCACTCAACTAGTCCGGATATATCGCCTTCAAATAAAACCGTTCTAGAATGATTATTCAAGTCGATTCTTTCTATCGTTTTATAAAAGTCGTACTCTTCTTCGCTATAGCTTACAAGTAGATGATTATCATACAGAGCGAACTCAGACGCATGTACATCCGAGAAACGTTCTAGGTTTTTACCATCTAGATTCATTCGGTAAATGTTTGATTCTGCATCTTCACTGATAAAATAAATCCACTCTCCTCGAATTTGAAGATTGCGTGGATAACCGAGACCAAAAATTGTTTCTTTTTCTGTCCCATCAAACTGAATCCTTTTGATGGTTTTATCTTCTGTATAATAGAGCCAGTCTCCAGCGATATTCAAATCTCCTTTGTAATACCCTGAATCAATCTCCGTTAAAAATTCCTTGTTCTTAAAGTATTTATCTGTTCTAACGATCTGATTATCATTTTCTAAGTAAAAGATGTACGCCTCATTTTCTACACCGATACCCGAATTGATAATATTCTCTACTAGATTTCCTCGTGTACGTTCGTCGACGCCTTCGACTGGTTCGTGATTTGTTGCGAAGACATTGTGATAAAGGACTTTGCTTTCCCAAAGAATGCCTGAATCCAGAAAAAGAGGTAAAAATAAAACAAATCCTGAGGCTAAGATTTTGAACCTTGACCACTTTCTGGACCAACCTGTTTGATCGCCTTTAAAGTGTTCGCTTAAGAGGCTAATATAATGATTCGGTCCTTCGATGGTGGCTCTTCTATATGTATAATGAATCGTGATTTGATCCGGTACGACGAGACTGAACGGAAAATCGAAGCTCGGTCTGATCAAGAGTTTATTTTGGCGTCGATCCATGAGCTCCCACTTTCCTTCTTGAATAACGTCTTCGAGTTCTCTTAGATTTTCCAGTTGTATTTCAATTTCATTTTGTTTGTATTTATCCGTCATCCAGTTTAAAAATAAGAATAGGGATGCGGCTAATTCAAAGGTAAAGATATTGAGTTCCGTTTTGAATACAAGTCCGTATAGTACATAGACCATTGCTGTTATTGGTATAAATATAAACACGATTCCTCTGATTGCGATATTCAACTCGTTTTTAAGTTTCTCCATACTTTCTCCCCCTATAGTAAAAGCTGAAAAAAATAGTACGATTTTATCTTTTCTCTATTCTATCAAAAAAGATCCTCTTTACGTAACCGCTTTTTGTTTGAAATGTGAACAGAATCGTACTGTATGTTTAATTTTCTAAATGCAAAAAACTCGAAGCATTCACGTTCGCGCTGTGAAGTCTTCGAGTTCTTTTATGGTACCTTAACTTTAAATCTATTCTATTTATGTTTATTGATATCTTCTTTAACTTTCAAGAAATAAATCAATGTTCCAATTGCATAACCGAGTCCGCCACCAATGAATGTCCCCATTAACATTCGACCCAAAACAAGTCCAATGATGGTTCCGCTAATCGCGCCTACGACCGTTGCCACTAACATCACTATATTGGTATACCCATTATCTCTTGTAGGCATCATGTTGAAGTTGCTCCTTTTCTAATTCAAATCTAAAAGCACCGTTTTGGTTATTATAACACCTTCGCATCAGATACTGGGATCTTTATCCATTGATACCTCTTTTAGTTACATCTCTCATTATCATTTATTTTAGTGTCCTGATTTACAAAATTTCAAAATCATTAGAATGTATTGCAAATTCAGTCGAAAGTAAAGACCACCATACATATTCCTCTGCAAAAGCTTATCCTAAAATACTATGTAAATAGATATACTATTTTTCAAGACATAAACAGACTGACGAGGCTTCTACCAAAATCGCGTCCTGTTTCGTAAATAGTCGCAAAAATTTCTGAGTAGTTAACTATAAATTCAGTCGAAAATAGGGCACCTACCGCAGCCATCAAAAGTCGTTTGGGGTTCATTTTTATTCCAAATAATGTCACTATTCGTACACTCCTTTTTATTACTAATCAACTTAATTGATTATCCATAATTAAATATCTTCTATTCTGTCATACTCTTATAAAACTATAACATTCACCAAAACAAGCATCAACGTTTAATCAAAACAAAAAATCGTTCAATCAAAATGACTCGACTGAACGACGTAGATTATCTACTATTTGTTTTTTGATTATATATTCTCTTGTTTCAATCCATCAATGATGGTATCTTTTTTGACTTTGTTACTGGAATAGATCATGGCTAGTCCGACGATCACAAACACACTGATAACGGCTATGAAGATAGCAGTCCAGGGCATTTCGAAGGCGAATTGGAATCTGGTACGCCACACTTGGTAAAATGCATAGATCATTAGGAAACTAATGGGCAGTCCATATAAGAGTGATTTCAATCCATAAAATAGACTTTCCAGTTGGATCATTTTGGTGAAACTTTTTGGTGTCATCCCCATTGACCTCAGCATCGCAAACTCTCTTTTTCTCAGTGAGATACTCGTAGAAATAGTGTTGAAAATCGTAGCGATACAGATCAGCGTAATCAATACCACAAAGGCATTTGAGAAGACGTATCCTAAGAGAATAATTTGTTCTCCTCGTTGTTTGGCTCTCTGTCTATTGTAGATTGAGAAACTCGCGCCTCCTGAATCTGCTTGAATATCTAGCAGTTTATTTTCGAGCGATTGTGCCTGATCGCTTTGGTAATAAAATCCTCTTTCGACTAGTTCAGCTTCCACTCGTTGATCATCTACCAAGGCGTTGAACACTTCTTCTGAAACGAATACGTTTACCATACCAAGCGTTACATTATTCGTAATCCCTATCGGTGATGTATCCGACAAAGCCGCAATTTTCAAAGCAGGTAGATTGAAGTTGCTGTCGGTTTCGAGATCATATATTTCAGGTACGAGTTCATCGTTAACTTCTGCGTTCAGTGCTTTTGTTTCAACAATATTCTCTTCTCCATCTTCTGTTAAATATTGTATGGTTTCCTGAACAATCATCATTGGATCTTCTGTATTGGTCATCGTCTCGTATGCCACACCGTTAGAAGCCGCATAGTTTTCCATCGTCTCGGCATCAAGTCCATAAATCGTTATGCCGTAAGGATATTTCCCATCTTCTAGCTGCGCATATACAGCGAGTTCTTCAGCGATTTTGTCTTCCTCAATCCATGATGTACCCGAAATCCAGCTAAGCGCTGCTACTTGTTCGATTTCATCAAGTATTGTAAGTTTAGCATACAGTTCTGGGCTTATTGGATCTTTTCCTCTCTGCTCTAAAGTGACCTCAACATCGTAGTTCACTCCTTGCTCAAGCAATTGGTTCGATTTTGACAGACTAGCTGCGAAATAAGTGATTGTCAGAAATAATACGATACTGATACTTAAAGAAAAAACGATTGCCCGGTAACCAGATCGGTTTCTTCTGATATTCTTCGAAGCTAGTTCTCCTTCAATACCAAATATTTTACGCAAGATTTTAGGTGTATGAACCGTTTTATTCGATATTTTAATCGCTTGAGTCTGACGGATTGCATCGATGGCTGTAATTTCAGACGCTTTCTTCGCCGGTATATAGGTGGAAAGGAACAGCGTACTGATCGAAATAATTAAAGCAATCAGAATTGTCCAGTAAGAAAAGACAACGCGCAAGCTTTCAGTCGTATCAATTGCTTGTTGGATTAATGTATTGAAGATCAAAAAGGTTAAAGCAATGCCTGTATAGCCAACTATGATTCCAATTGGGATACTGACCGCACCAATCAAAGCGCCTTCCCAGAAGACTATCTGGCGTTTCTGACGTTTTGTCGCACCGATACTGGATAACATCCCAAGTTGTCTTGCCCGCTCTGAAACGGAGATCGCAAAAGCATTATAGATCAGCGATATCGAGCCGACCACAATGATGACGATAACGATGATCGACAAAGTGATCAACATATTTCGTGTTCTATCCTGAGAAAGAATCCCATAATATCTTAATAAGTTACCATGCGACCCCACTGATTCAATGCCTTGAGTTTCTGCGAACGCTGTAATATATTCCGGAGATGCTTGATTTAAGTGGTCCATTACGATATAAGCATCTGTTGTCTGGTCATCCGTAATCATCTGCATATCTTTGTAGGATAAAAATACATAGCCTGGATTCCAGCTATTTTCAAAAAAAGGTGTTTCCATCATACCGACAATCGTATAAACGGCTGATTTTTCTATAGTCAGTGTTTCTGAAGCACCTTCATAATTGACGACCTCATCT
Source organism: Marinilactibacillus sp. XAAS-LB27 (assembly GCF_036039175.1). Classification (NCBI taxonomy): domain Bacteria; kingdom Bacillati; phylum Bacillota; class Bacilli; order Lactobacillales; family Carnobacteriaceae; genus Marinilactibacillus; species Marinilactibacillus sp. XAAS-LB27. The sequence continues at coordinate 228,909 of NZ_JAYXKP010000003.1, forward strand.
TCTTGTGTCAACGTTCTAGAAGGATCATCAGAGGGGACTCTCTGTCCCAACTCCATTTCGATGGTATCACCAATTTCATACGTAAAAGCATCCTGATTACTAGCAGACTCAGAGATCAATAATTCATTGGACTCTGTAGGTAGCCTTCCTTCTTTTAACTGAATTGGAAATGTCTCAAAAGCTGTTGCATTGTAATTACGAACTAAAAAATAAGGTCGGTCTGGATTCGTGCTTCCCTCAAACTCTGCGTACCCTTCGTCCTGACTGACTAAAATATCTCTTTGCTTTGGATCTTGCTCGATTGCTTCCAGCTGAGTAGCATTGATGTCAGAATAAGAAAAATGCCATTCTCCTTCATTCGCAATTACCTGACGCTGCAGGAGATTCATAAAAGAGAGACCTAATGTAATTACACCTGTAATCATCGCGACCGAAATGATCACACCAATCACGGTGATCAAGGAGCGTTTCTTATTCAACCATAACTGCTTTATCGCTAATTTTTGAACGATTGTCATGAGCGGATCCTCTCGTCTCTGATGATACGTCCATCCTCTATGGCGATAATTCTGTCAGCCATTAAAGCGATCTCCTCGTCATGTGTGATCATTACTAGCGTCTGGCTGAACGTCTTGTTGAAATGTTTCAGCAACGACATAATTTCTTCGCTGTTCTTGCTGTCCAGATTTCCTGTAGGCTCATCTGCTAGCATAATTGCTGGATTACTGACGAGTGCTCGACCAATCGAGACGCGCTGCTGCTGACCACCGGATAATTGATTCGGTAAATGCGTCCGTCTTTCTTCCAATTTAAGTGACTTTATGATCTTTTCAAACTGTTCCTGATCGATCTTGTGACCATCCAGTAACAAAGGAAGGGAAATATTTTCTTCTACATTCAAAACAGGGATCAGATTATAGAACTGATAAATCAGCCCAATCTGTCTTCTTCTAAAAATGGCTAGCTGCGTTTCATCTAGTTCATAAATATCCGTATCTTCGACCCAAACTTTCCCAGTCGTTGGCTTGTCCACTCCACCAAGCATATGCATCAAAGTAGACTTCCCCGAACCTGACGCACCAACAATTGCCACAAATTCACCTTTATCTATCGTGAACGACACGTCGTCCAGTGCTTTCACAATCGTTTCACCACTGCCATACTCCTTAGACAGACCTTCAACCTTTACAATCTCCATGTTTTTGTCCTCCTCTTGTTCTATGACATTAGTTTACCTGTCGAACATGACTCTCCAGTGACTCGATTATTGCAATTTAGTCACTTTAACGTTTATGAAACTTTATACTGAACTGCGTGCCCTTTCCAAGTTCGCTTTTCACGTCTAGCGATCCTTGCTGGCTCTCGATAACCGTATGCGCCATAGCTAATCCAATTCCGATACTATTTTTTGATGCATTCTTGCCTCTATAAAATCGCTTGAATATATTTGGAAGATCTTCTCTTGAAATGCCTTTCCCCGTATCTTCAATTAAAATCTCTGTGTAGAGCGGGTTTTCTTTATAGTGGATACTAATGCGACCTTCTGCTGGAGTATGTTCGACACAATTTTTCAGGATATTGATAAGGGCTTCACTGGTCCAAGCTTGATCTCCTATAAATGTTACGCTGTTTTCCCCCGTTATCAGGAGGTCCTGATTTTTCAATTCAATTGGAATACGTAGCGGTTCGAGCGACTGTAGAACTAAATCCTCTACAACTATGGTTTCCTTTTTGAAGATGGCAATGCCTGCATCGATTTTGGATAGTTTCAGCAAAGAACTGAGTAACCAGTCCATTCTTTCCAGTTGTTTTTCAATGTTTCCAGTGAATTCTATCCGTTTTTCTTCAGTGAGATTTTGCTGACTCAAGAGATCGATCATAACAAGCATCGAAGTCAGTGGTGTTTTCAGCTGATGTGAAATATCTGACAGTGCATCTGCTAGACGTTTCTTGTCTTGGTTCAAATAATCACTTTGTTTGGATAGCATCAAGGTCACTTTGTAGATCTCGTTTTTCAAGATACTCAGTTCACCTTCTTGATTGTCTCTTACATCAAGAGAATACTGGCCATTACTGATTGTTCTCAAGTAACCTGACAAAGATTCAATTTCCTTATACCGCTGACGATCAAAATAGAGACTGACTCCAATCAAACCACTCATACTGAGCAAAGCTACAATCCCAGAAAGTGGATTGATCAAAGCAATAATCAGCACACCAATCAAAGCCACACCCATCATACTTAGTAGCATTTTACTTATTCCTTTGTTTCTGAACATATCAGTCCCCTAACTTGTATCCCAGTCCTCTGACTGTTTTAATGACTTGTGGCTTCTGGGCATCTTCTTCCAGTTTATCTCGGATTCTTTTAATATAGACTGTTAACGTATTATCATTCACGAAGTCCCCGGCAACATCCCAGATCCCTTCTAGCAACTGCGCCCGAGATAAAACGTGCCCTTCATTTTGAATAAAGGTCAGTAAAAGCTTATACTCTAGAGCTGTTAACGCAACTTCTTGGTCGTTTTTGTATACTTTTGCTTCTTGCCTGTTCACTCTGATCTGACCAATCGTATACCCCGTCAAATCTTCCTGTGGTTTTTGATACCTTCTTAACACAGAATGGATTCTGGAAATCAGTTCTCTTAATCTGAATGGTTTCGTAATATAGTCATCTGCGCCCATATCCAGCCCCATCACTACGTTCACTTCTTCTTCTAAAGCCGTCAGAAAAATAACCGGACAGTTACTTTTTTTTCTAATCAGTTTGCATAGTTCATAGCCCGTGCCATCCGGTAAGGTAATATCCAACAGACATAGATCAAAGTCTGTTGTTTCAATGGCGCTCCTTCCAGAAGCAACATCATGACAGAGAACGGTACTAAATCCTTCTCCTTGCAGAGAATATTCCAGACCAGCAGCGATTGTAGTGTCGTCTTCAACGATTAATAGTTGCATAAGTCACCTCTAAGTCCGTAATTTTATCGATCATATTCATGCGTCATTCTCACTCATTATACAAATTGCCTATACAATGAACAATCCCTATCATGAAATGGTCAACGCGAAAAGACACCGCCTCATTTCACTCAGCAAATGAGCTGGTGTTTTGAGGAGGTGTCGCTTTTTTATCTTATTCTACAATTTTCAAATAAATTTTCGAGGTGATCAGATAGACGATGCCATAAATCAGACTGAATACCAGAGCTACAATTGCAACTGTCCCAGCTAGCAGCGTGTGTGTGATGAGTCCGATAGCAGAAAGCATCTGGAACAAAATCGGATACGCAACAATCGTGTGTATAATTGCTACCACAAGTGGCAACAAGAACATCCAAATTACTTGAGAGCGAGTCGCTTTTCTTGTCATTTTTTTATCGAGCCCAACTTTCTGCATGGCCTGAATTCTTGCTCTATCTTCATATCCTTCAGAGATCTGCTTGAAGTATGTGATCAATACGGTTCCAATAACGAACAAGAATCCTAAATAGATTCCAAGAAACAAGAAGCCACCTGTGATGTCGTAGTAATTGATTCGGAACTGTTCTCTATTTTGATAAAAAGGAAAGCCAAGGCTTCTATCTCTGAAAACCTCTGTCATATGTTCAGCGTAGGCCAGTTCTTCTGTCTGTGAACCTGTCGTTGACCATATAATTTCTTTACTGACACTTTCCGTGAAGTCCGTTAAATATCCATTTATGACACTACGGATAGACATCAAGGTATCCATGTCTGGCAAAACGACTAGAAGTTGATTCATATTTGGACCTGTCGTAACTAGATAATCCGGTACATCATCCAGTTGATTGATTCTATAATCCACACCTTCAATATCTAAAGTATTACCTGAGATCATTTTTGAAGGATCATCTACATAGATAGCGCCATTTTCAAGCGTCAGAGACTGACCGGTTAGCTCGTTATAATCTTGTAGCGTAATCATGACGGTATTAACGTTCTCAACAGCATCACTTTCTACAGCCTTGCCTGAATAGCGATAAATCAGCTCATCATCGATAATCTGATTATCATAAAAAGACATTTTTGAGTACGACTTCAAGTCTTCGATGTCCACTGCGCTATTTTCTGTTTCTTCTCTCACGATATTTAGTAACGGTTCTACTTTGGTCTCTTCAAACTCGGATTCACTTAGATCATCTACATTTGAAACATTTAAAGTATTTTCTACTGGAATAGCTAACCTAACCAGATTTTCAGCACTCGTATAAAGTGCTGTCGTTGTAGAGACTGTGATGAGTACCATCGCAGATAACAGACAAAGATTTGCCAGACCTGTCGCGTGCTGTTTCATACGATAAAGCATTCCAGAAATCGAGATAAATGGACCTGGTTGATAGTAAAAGTTTTTTCTTTTCTTTAAAGCTTTTAGAATAATAATCGTTCCTGCATTGAATAAGAGGTACGTTCCAAGCATCACTAATACTACAGCTACTGTAAATAATAATATAGCCTGAACCGGATCCTTTATGGTTAAAGAAAGGTAGTAACCTGCGCCCATTGAAACCAGTCCAAGGACAAATAAAATCGGCGAGCTTTTCGGTTCTTTTTCTCCTGATTGTCCACCTTTCAGCAATTCAATCGGATTTGAAAATTGAATGTTCACTACGTTGATTGAGTAAGCGACGATAAAAATGACTCCAAATAACGCTGCCGTCAATAGTATCGGTAAAATCCCTACTGTGAAGATAAAATTCTGCGGTAAAATCAGAATGAAATCAATGGCATAAAACATTAGCTGGCCTAGTAGTGAACCTATAATCAATCCTGTTATTAAGCTGACTGCAAAAGTTATAATCGTTTCGATCGCAATAATCTTAGCAATATGTCCTTTTTCAAGCCCTAAAATATTGAAGAGCCCGATTTCTTTTTTTCGTCTTTTCATGAGGAAACTATTCGCATAAAGAATAAATACAAGAGAAAAGATCGCTACGACGATGGCTCCGAGTCGAAAGAGTGGTAATAAAGATTCTCCTCGCTCAGTGACAAAGGAGTTTGTAATCAATGAAGCGATCATATAAAACATTGACACAATTAGCGTAGAAGATACAACAAAAGGAATATAAACCTGTTTGTTGGACTTCATATTTCGAGTAGCCAGCTTTAAGGCAAGGTTAAATTCCATCTTGCTCACCTCTATCGAATGAAAACAGTAAGGCTTTGGAAATTCTATCCATAAATACTTCAGTAGTCTGATCTCCACGGTAAATCTCGTGATAGACTTCGCCGTCGCGAATGAACAAGACACGGTTTGAATAGCTTGCTGCTCGAGCACTATGTGTCACCATTAAAATGGTCTGGTTCATTGCATGAATATCTGAAAACAGATCCATCAATACTTCGGATGCTTTCGAATCCAGTGCACCAGTTGGCTCATCAGCCAGAATCAGTTTAGGTTTCGTGATTAGTGCTCTGGCTACTGCCGCTCTTTGTTTCTGTCCACCTGAAACCTCGTAAGGATAGTTGTTGATCAATTGACTGATGCCTAATTTTTCAACAAGTGGTTTCAGCCTGTCTTCCATTTCTTTTACCGGCATCTGTTCCAGTACAAGTGGCAGTAAGATGTTGTCTTTAAGGGAAAAGTTATCCAGTAAGTTGAAATCCTGAAATACGAATCCTAGTTGTTCTCTTCTGAACTTAGACAGTTCTTTTTCTTTGATCGTCGTAAGTGGTGTACCCGCCAAAGTAATCTCACCTTCAGATGGTTTATCGAGTGTCGATAGTAGATTCAGCAAGGTCGTCTTACCAGAACCAGATTCCCCCATGACTGAAACAAATTCTCCCTCGTTTACTGAAAAATGCACGTCTTTTAATGCGGTCGTTTCTTTAGCGCCTAGTCGGCCTGTATATGTTTTACGAATATGTTTTACTTCTAAAAATCCCATTGTGTTTTGCCCCTCTCTTTTGTTATACCCATCATATAATCTTCTGCGAGCTGGAGCATTTATCTATTCTTACGATTTCTCAAGTAACCTTACAAATCTGTAAGGTTCAAAATCAAGGCTTATTCAAATAGGGTCGTTTTCTTTCTGGAGAAGTCAATAATAGCTCGTGTCCCTTTGCCTAGTTCAGAATCGATGGTCAGGGTGATGTTCAATCTCTCTGTGATTTTCCTTGAAATGAATAAACCAATCCCCGTCGATTTGTCGTGCAGTCTACCGTTTAATCCGGTGTAGCCTTTTTCAAAAATTTTAGGCAAGTCTTCTTTGCTGATGCCAGTTCCAGTATCTTCGATAATCAGTTTCTGGTCTGGTGTGGCTGTGATTTTGATGGTGCCAGTTTCCGTGTACTTTAAGCTGTTAGATAGAATCTGTTCAATCAGGACTTGTACCCATTTCTTATCTGATTGGACTATAAGATTTGTTGGTTCAAAGTCCAGACTGATTTTGTTGTAGATAAAGAGGATGGCATATTTTTTCAGAACGGAGCGAATAACGAGGTCGATGTCGACTTGTTCGATTTCCAGTTCCTTACCGGTCTCTTCTAGCTTAAGATAATTTAGGGCAAGGTGGATGTAATCATTGACGTGTATCAATTCTTGCTCCAATTTACGTTGCTGAGGTGTTTGGTCTTTTTGTTGTTGTAGGATCAAACTTATCGCAGATAGAGGAGTCTTGATCTGGTGGATCCATAAGGAAAAATAATCCATCAATTCAGATTGTTTTTCTATGTCTGCTTGCTTTTTGCGCAACAAGGTTTCTTCTAGATTCATATAGTTCTCTTCATACATTTCGTGGATGTAGTCACTGGACAAAAAGGCATCAGTTTTTGCGTACTGGGTCGATTCTGCTCTTTTAACTCTTGCTGTGTAAAGATAAAACTGGATTCCAACTGACAGAATGAATAACAACAAACAGATTTGAAAAGCCGTCGTGAACACTCTAGACTCTTGTCGGGTCAAGAAATAAACCGCTCCAAAGACGAGTGTCTGCAGAAAAAAGAGTATGATCTGCGGACGCAGATACTTCAAGAAGCCGCGTGTCAAAGCTATTTTATCAGACGCCATAGCCGGCTCCTTTCTTGGTTTTGATTAGGTCTTCTTTTTCTAGTTCTTTGAATTTTTTTCTAAGTCTGGAGATGTTGACGGCTAGTGTGTTGTCGTCGATAAAGGATTCGTTTTCCCACAGTCTGGTGATGATCGTTTCTCTGGTGACGAAGGTACCCTTGTTTCTAAAAAGGAGTTCTAGAATTTGCGTTTCGTTTTTGGTGAGTTCGATGGACTGGTCTCCTAATGTGATGGCAGCCTCTGCCGGTTTTAGGATGACGTCTTCTACTGTGAGGTAGTTTTCGCTTTCAGCGTAGTCGTAGGTCCGTCTCAGCATAGCTTGGACTTTGGCGATCACAACGGTCAGGCTAAAGGGTTTTTGAATAAAGTCGTCCGCACCCATTTGGATGGCCATAACCATATCCATATCATCGGTTCGTGATGAGATAAAGATGATGGGCACATCGGAGCGTCTTCTAATTTCCTGCGTCCAGTGGTAGCCATTAAAGGCGGGCAAATTAATATCCATTAGAACAAGTTGCGGCTGTTCGGCCATAAATGTTTCTAGGATAGACTGAAAATTCGTAATGCAAAAGGCTTCATACTGCCATTTTTCTAGTTCTGATTTCAAAGATTCTGCGATGGTCTGGTCATCTTCTACGATCATAATCTTTATCATATATGGCTCCTCGTTTTCGCTTAGTTGGATTCAATTTCTGGTAGGCTTTTGTTCATTATACAAATAGCGGTCTAATAGAACAAGGCAGGTCTAATGCATCTTTGAAAAAGGTCAGTTCTCTCTTCACTGATTATGCTATACTGGCAAAAATGGAGGGAAATAATGATGCAGTTATATCATTTATTAATGATAGCAACGGACAGTACTATGGAAATCACAGAATATTCTACTAGTAATATGGCAGATATAATGTATTATCTCTATTTATTCTGAAATTTCTTTGTTCAAGTAGCGCCAATATTGATTCTATTATTTATTGCTCGAATCGTGTGGTTTATTTATCAACTGGAACTCGATAAATACGATGACCGACACTCTACATAATGATTGATACAAAAAGATACCTTCGAGTTCCTATAACATAAGGATTCGAAGGTATCTTTTTGAGTTTTAACCGTATTTTTTCTGATGCGCTTTTTTCAATTTCAGATAATCTTCGTCTTCTCGAACAATAATCCATTTCTTTTCAAAGATAGCAGCGGATTCGGCCTTTTCTTCATCAATATCTCGCTCTTTCACTTCGCCATCTTTGTCGTACTTCTTGCCGCCTTTATAATTCGCGTAACGACGAGCGCGCGTATAACCCATTTGAATGAATTTTCTTGCCATATCCATCCCTACGAAATCGTCTGCTTCCTTGTAATCCAAATACATCTGATAAATTTTCTCAGAAGATTCTTTGGCGATCTCAGGCGTTTTAAAGCGCCAGTGGGGAAGAATCTCGCCTTTATAAGGCTCTACCATCAATACGCCTTGTTCTCCTCGACCGACTCTGTAGAGCTCTGGTTGTTCGCGGAAATCAATATTATCGAAATCCAAATCATAGTCAAATGCCACTCTCTTCACCCCGTCTATTTATGTAATCCGTTCATGAATCTCCCGTTTCTTCTACCCTACTTTAATTCACTATTCGAATCAACTTTGTTGTTTTCATTCGTTCTCTTAAATAGAAAAACCGAAAACAAGTCCCGCTTTTTTGCGGTCTCGCCTTCGGTTTATGGCTTTAACTATTTGTCATGCTTTGTTCTCTTTTTATGAACGTAGTAACCAATCCAGATAATCAGACCAATTCCAATCAGAAACGGCAAAGCATAGATCAAACCGATAATCAGATTTTGTAACACATAGTAAAAGGCATATGCAGAATCAACTAGTGCTTCCTGAATGCGTTCAAGGAATGGCCTATTTTCTCTTTCTCCAGAAATCCGTGGACGTTCTGACAGACTGACTTCAACCCTTGTATAATCGGCCAGACTGTCGTAGTTGTCTAGTACTGTCTGTAAAGATTCTCTTTCTGAAATCGTTTCCGAAAGACTGTTTTCAATCTGAATAATATCTTCTATCGATTCTGCTTGTTCTAGCAAAGTATTCAATCGTTCTTCTTTGTTTCTGAGTACATTGACTCTGGATTCTGTATCCGTATAGTTTTGCGTTACATCTTCTGTACCCACATTTTCGTTTAGTTTGACGGCATCGATACCGTCTAACTCTCCTAAAAAGCCTTCAAGCGATTCGGTTGGAATGCGCAAAGTATAGTACCCATCACGGTACACACGGTTCGAATCATCCATATAGTTTCCAGTAGACTGATTGGACTGCTCAACAAATCCGCTGAACTCTGTCACCTTATTCATGATATACGTATTGCTTTCTTCAAAGTCCAGTGTTTCATAATCTCGATAAACGAACCTGATGACTTTTTCTCCAATCAAAATTCCTCCATCGTCGGTATTCGTTGTACTTTCTTCTGTTTCAGAATCCCACATGTCTCCAGAAAAATCATCCGTCACTGCTTCTTCCGTAGACATATCGCTCTCTGAATAATCCGTTCCCCCTGAACAACCCGCTAACAAAATGCCTAATCCTATTCCTGCCACAAGCCACTTCTTTTTGAACATGAGACTTCCCCCTTAGATAGACTATGTATTGCTTAATACAATTTTATCAGAAGGATTTTGATATAGATAGCGCTTTATCAAATAGGACGTCTACTAGTGATTCGCTTTATTTATTCATACACATCCTATATTGCTCAATGTTTTTCATTCCTCTATACTTTTATGTATAAGGTCTAAGTGACCTGTACATATAAAACTAAGAGAAAAGAGATGATTTTGCATGACCTTGATAAAAGCTTACAACCTGATGGAAAATAAGAAAGTGATTTTCTGGCTGAATGTGATTTCTATTCCTTTGATTTTTTTGTTTATATTTTTGTTTACAACCTTATTATATGTCTTTTATGGAAACGAAGATTTCGGTGTATCCATGAATTTTGGTCTAATGGATTTCGTTATATTTTTATTGTTCTTTTTTTTATTAATTGTAGTGCACGAACTGATTCACGGTGCTTTTTTCAAACTGTTTCATCCAGAAGGAAAGGTAAAGTTTGGATTCAAGAACGGAATGGCTTATGCGACGAGTCCTAATTCCTTTTACACAAGAGGACAATTTATTCTGATCTGTCTGGCACCTTTTGTTTTGATTTCTTCGGCACTCATGGGTTACGCTCTATTTTCTCTAAATACGTCTATTCCGTTGATTTTTCTAGCATCCTGCCATGCAGCCAGTTGTGTCGGAGACTTTTACTGGGTCTTTTTGATTTCTCGACAAGGTGGAGATATCCGTGTTCAAGATACTGAAGTGGGCATGTCTATTTATATGAAAGACTAATACTTTTTAGATAGATCTACCTAAAAAGTTGTAATTAATAAAAAACAGCGTTGTTATAGACTTGTTTTTTTGACTATTTTCAAAAGTTTATATTTAAAGTAGGAGGATTTTCAATGACAGATATAGAAAAATATTGGCATAGTTATGCCGAATCTAATGGATTAACATTAAAGACGCCTGATTCTTGGATGTTTGGTGATGGTAGCAAAGCCTTAGGTGACGAATTAGTCAATTTAGTTTTGTCAGGAAAAAAGACAGGTACGTGCGCTGCAAAAGAAAGTTATATAGTCGAAAAAGAAGCTATTCCCAAAGTTGGACAGTATGATATTATTTTGAATGGTGACAGCAAACCTGTAGCAATCATAAAATATACAAAAATTGAAGAAATACCTATGAACCAAGTGAGTAAAGCTTTTGCTATCTCAGAAGGAGAAGGAGATTTAACTTACGAATATTGGTATAAAGAACATGAAATTTTTTTTATAAATGAGTTTAGGGACTATGGGTTAACCTATACACCCGAAATTATTTTGGTTTGCCAAAATTTTGAAGTTGTATTTCCAAATATAACTCACTAATAGAAAATAAAAATCGAACAGTATATAGACTAGTGACATCGTTGATTTTACTAGCTTACCTTTTGTCTCTATGTATCTCATCTGGTATGATGGAATTCAATCAGTTATTTCATCAAAGGGGAGAGTCATCATGAATACACGTAACATTGAACTACAAAACCAGCATTTGGATCAAAACGACGAGAATGTGCAGAACTATTTATCGTTATATGACCAGCATGATGAAGCACCTTACCTGTCTCCAGGCCGCGATTTAAACGCTTGGTTAAAAGATATTGAGATTGGTTCGGCCTCACTTGTACCGAAAAGAAATATGGTTCGTTTAGAAGAAGGTATCCTGCCTGGTCATTTAATCTTGCTTTGGAGAATCAGCTTTTCAACATTTACAAACGAAAGTGGTTTTCCAAAATACTTTGAATATACATATGGAATCAATGCTGAACAAGCTCTTGAGGACGTATTAGAAAAACACTATGCTAAAGAATTATCTTCAATGGAGTCCTTAACGCATCTAAACGCTGCACAACTAAAAGCTTTACTAAAAGACAAAAACGCAACTGGCTATTCCACTTTGACTAAGGGACAATTGATGGACCGCGTCAGAAGCGCTTATCTTGAAGACGAACTTGAAACATTGTTCAACATTCGTGGCTATATGTTGACCTCAATCGGTCTTTCCCTGCTTGGGAAATATCCTGAAATTATAGATAAGCATCCTAAGAAGAAGTTTTAAAATGAACTTTACTGATCATCAAAAATAGAGGAACCCAGACTGTACAACATCTGGCTTCCTCTATTTTCAGTTTATTCTATCAGGATAATTCAATGTTTCCCATATACCATATAGATAACTCGCACCTAATGATCGATCATACAATCCGTACCCCGGTTTTCCTTTCTCTCCAAAGATCATGCGTCCATGATCAGGTCTCATATAACCGCTATATTGGTGTTTTTTCAGTAAACTCATAACTTTAACCATATCGATTGAGCCATAATTTGACGCATGTGCTGTCTCTTCAAAGCTTGTATCCTTATGCAATTGAACATTCCGCACATGCATAAAATGAACTTTTTTCATACTCAAGTATTCATCCAACATGTTATAGATGTTATTCTCCTTACCAACCCCAAGTGAACCTGTGCAAAACGTGATGCCATTAGATGGACTTGTTGATATTTCAAACAAACGTTTATATGATTCTTTATTCTTGATAATTCTTGGTAATCCAAAAATGCTGTAAGGTGGATCATCTGGGTGAATCGCCATTTTGATTCCTACTTCTTCTGCAACAGGTAAGATGTTCTGAAGAAAATAGGTTAAGTTTTCCCAGAGTCTTTCCTCATCCACAGATTCGTATTGATCCATCAATTCTTTTAAAGCTTCATATTCGTAAGACTCATCCCAGCCGGGAAGAGAAATCGACTGATTTAGAGGATCTAATTTCTCTAACGCTTTTTCATCTAGCGCAAGTGAACTGGATCCATCTTTGTTTAGAAAGTCCAAAGTTGTTCTTGTCCAATCAAAGATAGGCATAAAGTTATAACAAATGACCTTAACGCCTTGTTCAGCTAAATTCTTGATAGTCTGCTGATAATTTCTTATCCAAGTATCTTTTGTTTCCAAGCCTAATTTGATATCTTCATGAATGGGTACACTCTCTATCACTTCTAATGTTAACTGATTATTCTCTATTTCATTCCTTAACTCTTTGATATCTTTGGTCGGCCATACCTCTCCTACAGGGATAGAGTATAAAGCACTAACAATCCCTTTCATGTTAGGAATTTGTCTGATGTAGTCTAGTTTCACTTTATCACTTTGTCCATACCATCTAAACCCTAGTTTCATAGTCCCTCCGTTGATCTATATTTTTTGCTTTTTCAACCGTTCACTCTAGCTAATCATTGCTCATTTCAGCTTGTGCTCTTGTCACACGCTCGCTGATTTTAATAAAAGGCATATACAGGAATATTCCAAACACTATGATAGCTAGTTGAACAAGAACGGCTTTCCAATCACCTGCTGTGGTTAAGTAAGCGTTCATTAAAGGAGGTGTCGTCCAAGGGACCATTATCACTGATTTCCCTATGAAACCAAGAGCAGTAGCAAAGTAAGCCACTATAATACCTATCGCAGGCAATAATACGAAAGGAATCATCATCGGAAGGTTAAATACAATTGGAAATCCAAAAATCATTGGTTCATTAATATTAAATATACCGGGTGCTAAAGAAATACTTGTGACCTCTCTTGATGATTTCAATTTACCGAAAATCAATATAGAGATCATCAGTGCAACTGTAGATCCAGTTCCTCCAATCATCCCAAATGTTGATAGAAATGAGTTAGTGATAATATTCGGTGCTTCTTCTCCTGCTCCAAATGCAAGCATGTTTTCATTCATATTTTGTAGTGTCAAGGGATCAAGTATTGCTCCATTAACTACTGTCGCGTGAATTCCTATAGTAAATAAAAAATTCGAAAAACTATAAATGATCACAGTCCCAATTAAACTAGTATTAATTTTACGTAGAGGTTCTTGAATTACATTTGTTATTAGTTCAATTAAGTTTGTATCAAATACACTAATTAAAAGTGCGGAGACTATTCCAAAAAAACTTAGTGTTATCAATGTAGGTAGCATAACTGTAAAAGATCTACTAACTGCAGGTGGAACGCCGTCGCCTAAATTAATTTGTAATTTTTTCAAACTCGAAATTTTCATAAAAATCTCAGTAGCTAATAGTCCAACAATAATTCCGGAGAACATTCCGGTAGTTCCTAAGTTGTTGAACGTCAGACCACCCGATACTAGTGCTGCTTCACCAGTTTCAACAACATTCATAGAAACCGTTGTTGGCATCATAATAATGAGTGTTCCGATTGCTATCGCAGCTGATGCTAGAGGATTTTGAAATCCTTTATTTTTAGACAAACTATATGCAATCATAGGAGCAATCAATAAACTGGCAAGATTTAACGTTCCATTGGTGATAACCGTACCCCAGACTTTAATACTGTCTAAACTTTCTCCGGTAAAAAACCAAGGAAAGACGACATTATTCATTAATACAGCAAGGCCTGCCAGTATAAAGAACGGAATAATAACTGCAAAAGCATCCCTTAAAGATCTAAGATGTACTTGATTACCCAATTTCACTGCGAACATTGTAAAACGATCAACAAACGAATTATTTTCTTTCATTTTTATTCTCCTATTCTAGTTCTTCACCATTGGATTGAATAACTTTTTTGAACCAGTCATAACTTTTTTTAGGTACTCGTTTCATATCTTTTAAATCATGATTGTCTCTGTTTACATAGACTAAACCGTATCTCTTATTCATATCTCCTTTAGAACTTAGAATGTCGATTAAACCCCAACCTAGATATCCTATAACTTCAACACCATCTTCGAACATTGCATCCTTCATAGCTTGGAGATGCTCTCTATGATAGTTAATTCTATAGTCATCATGAATCGGGTTAACACCATCCCAGTTTTCTTTAACGCCTATACCATTCTCAATAGGAAAAACTGGTATTTGGTATCTTTGATACAGCTTATTAAATATATCTCTAAACCCTAAAGGATCTATTTGCCATCCCCACTCTGTACTTTTCAAATGTGGATTTGGTTGTTTTCCTTTTTGCATGGCAAAATTAATTGGTGTCTTTGAATCGACTAAATCGGAATTTAGTGTTGAACTTGCATAGTAACTGAACGAAAGAAAATCACTTTTTAATTTACTTAGCTCGTTTAATTCTTCTGGTGTAGCGTGCATATTAATACCATTATTTTTTAGAAAAGTTAGAACTTCTTTGCTATAGCGGCCATGAACAAAAGCATCTAATAAATGATAGTTTATAAATTCATCCCACTTTCTAGCTAGTAAGATATCTTCTGGTTTGCTTGTTGCCGGATAACTTTCAGAATAAGCCAACATTCCTCCAATTAGACAGTCCGTCTGTTCATGGATATAGTTCGCAACTCCTACATGTCCCATCATAACGTTATGGCTGATTTGATAGAGTTCTTCAATCGTTTTTTCACCTTTCATATAACCACTAATATTGAAGACTTCCGGGACGTGAAATAAATTCTGTTCGTTGAATGTGATCCAGTACTTAACTCTGTCTCCAAATCGTTTGACCATTTCAATCCCAAAATCAACAAACGCTTTCATTACTTCTTTACTTAAAAAGCCATTATACTTTTCAGCAAGATGTAACGGCATGTCAAAATGATATAGACAAATCATTGGCTCAATCCCTTTATTAATTAAAGCATCTATAAAGTCACTGTAATATTGAATGCCTTCTTCATTAAAAGCACCATTTCCATTTGGATTCACTCTACTCCAAGATATTTGAAAGCGATAACAATTCATTCCGATCTCTTTCATCATAGTTAAGTCAGTATCATATTCATGATAATTATCATTTGCTACTTTCCAGTCAGAGAGCATTTCAGTTGCTTCTCTTACATCATAAACCGAGGCCCCTTTTCCTCCCTCATTCCATCCACCTTCTGTTTGCATACTAGAAACTGAATTTCCCCACAGAAAATTTTTCGGTAACTTTCTTGATAATTTTTCCAATCTTAGTCCTCCTACGTTTTGAATAGCATTCAATAGACAGAAGCTTAATTCATTCGTTATCTATGCTTGTATTCTAAAATACGTAGGACGTTTTGTCAATTAAAAGATAAAAAAGGACGTATTATATAAATACGTCCTACCTTTAGTCGTTTTCTAATGATATTCGATTATGACTTATATGAATCAACATTGCTTGTTGTGCTCCAAAACTATCTTTCTTTTTGATATATTCAACGATATCTCTGTGAGATGCTACTGTTTCAGTTTTCATTTTTTCATTTGTAAAGTGATTATTGTATAGGTTTATAGAATCGCTTATCAGCGGAACAAGATGATACAAAGCCGTATTCCCCGAAGCTTGCGCAATTTTAGCATGCAACTTCTGATCAAGTTCTAAATGTCGGGTACCATCTTTCGTTATTTCTTCTTCTAGCTCGATTCGAATATGATCGATTTCTACTAAATCCGACTCAGTGGCATTTTGAGCTGCTAGTGAGGCAACATAGGGTTCTAAAATAAATCGAATATCAAATAAATCCTTTGTCAGTTTTATTTTATCCTCTAGTGTTGAAAATCCCAAAGGATCATCCATTTGTCCTTTCTTCTTGCTAATAAACGTTCCTGATCCTTGCTTAACCTCGAGTATATTACGAGATTTTAGCATCTTGATTGATTCACGAATGGTGTTTCTACTTACTTTTAATTGTTGAGCGAGTTCGAACTCGTTAGGGAGTCTGTCCCCAACTTGTAGATTTTGTTCTTCTATCAACGCTTTGATTTTTTCGGTAGTGCTTTCAACCAATGTTATGTATTCCATATGATTAGTCTCCTGTAGTAAGTTTCACTCTATTATAAATACTATATATTTTTGCTTAGCTTTAATAATAGTATGTTTTATTGTTTAAGAGTACTCTAAATATACCATGTCGATTTTATGAAGAAAACTATTGCATATATATATAATGCTTGATCAATTGAATGATTTGAATCTAACTTCTTTGTAGTTTAAATCGGCAATTCCGTTGTTACAGCAATAAGCTCTCCTTTGTAAAAGTATCGACCAATTACTCCAAAGTTCTTTTCTTCGATATAATAGCCTATTTTTTGAATAATGCTATCCGTTTTGTCTAAAAACAATAGCTGGTAGTCTCGTCCTTCTATATCCATATTGTCCGTTGAACTCGTCTGAGCAGACTCTAGCTCTTCTGTAAGTGATGTAATAAAGGCTTGATCTGTAATGGTTGCGACAGGTTCTTCCGTCTGATCCTCGATAACTTCAATTTTGACTACTATAGTTTCCTCGTCAAAAAATTCATTTGACTGACAAGCTGCCAAAGCAAATAGCGCTAGAAAAATCAATGCTATTACACCTAAAATTTGAAATAGACTCATTGATTTTCTATTCATTGTACACCTCTTCTTCACCTTATTGTTATTCGAAGTATACACGGTTTATTGATTATTCACTAATCTTTTTTATCTATTTAAACACATAAAAGCGACCTGAGCTAGGCTCAGATCGCTTCTTTATCAGGATTAACTCATCACTTCTGTGGAATCTCTTTTCAGCGCAACATTACTATAACCGGTCGCGATCCCATTTTCGTCTAGAGATGTTTTGATCAGTTTTTTCACGAGGCTTGCAGACTTAACCTTGAGATCTAGTTCTATTGAGACCTTTGTTTCATAGTCTCCCGTTTTGATCATCGTTTTCAACTCTTCAATCGTTTCGCATTCTTGCTTACTTTCGTTATAGACAGAGCCGTATTGCAAGTATTGATGCGTGTCACTGCCCCCAACGATTGGAAGTCCTATAGAATCTGCGAATGCTTCTAGTTCTTCTCTGTAAGGATGTTGTCCTTGAGCATACAAATCTCTTCCATTCAAATCGAGTGCGTCCAGACGTTTTAATTGCTCTGGGTTGTGATGTGTCAATGGTGTGCTAGTTCTCAGAGGATGTCCGCCAATTCTGATTACGTTATACAGATCTGCCAAGTCCATTAATGCTTTAAACGGCATAAAGTCCGGCTTCTGTTCAAAGCCTGTGAGCTGTTGTCTCATACTGACAATTTCGTCTCGCTGACCGATTATCAAGATATGTCCGACTTCTTTTACATCCACTTCCATACCCGTAAATACTTTTAGTCCTCTAACATTATAGTGTTCTTGTTCGTAAGTGTAATGCGCCTTTAAATAGTCGTACGTATCCATGGACTGAAACGTATTGAAATGTTCCGTGATACAAATCGCTGTTAAGCCAGCAACTTTTGCTTCTTCCACCATATCCTCAAAATATTCTGGCATAAAGCGAGAAATCTTGGCAATTTTGATGTGCGTGTGAAAATCTATATTCATCTAATGACTCCCTTTTAATTTAATGTGACTGCTAGCATAAACAACATCACAACGTATAATACGTTGAATAGACCAAACAAGCTGTCTTTATATGAAAATTTCATGTACCCTAGCTTCACTTTTTTAACTGCTGGGTTTTTAAAAGAGTACAAGCTGCCTCTTGATTCTAGTGACTCCACTGTAGTTCGTGCTCGCTTCGCTGAACTGAGCATGAGTGGGTAAAATGACTTTACAACTAATGTCATAAAGTAGACAACCGATCTCCAGTACAGAAAACCATGTTTTTCAGGTGCTTTCCCTCTTAGTCTAAATGACATAAAGACATGGTGATACTCTTCAATCAGCGTTGGCAACATCCGGTAACCATAGGAAATACTGAAAGATACTTGTCCCGGTACGCCAATTTTCAGTAAGCCATCGCTGAGTTTTTCTGGTTCCATCGTTGAAAAAGCAATCAGTCCAGCTAGCGATATAATGGCCAGCTTAAGTTCAAACATCATCAAAGGCAAAAGGGTTGCTAGACTTCCGCCAAAGAGTAAGGAAACGCCCAGCACCATACTTCCTTGACCAACGAGTCCAAATACAAACAAGAAAAGTAACAAGTAGCTCACTTTTGCTAGATAAATCATAGCAACAAGCATCAAAAACATTCCAATCAATACGATCCAGCTATGCGTTAACCACGGAAAAATCGCGTAAAAGAAATACCACATAAATATTGTTCTTGAATCCAGTTTGGCAATCGTTGTTTCTGTATTCCCGTAAGCAGCGTTCAATACTTCAATTTTCAATTGCTCTACACTAATAAACTCTTGCAGCTTCTTTGTAATGTCCATCGAACGCCATTTCCTCCTTACAGATCTTTGCGTAGTCTACAAATTCTTCAACTGAATAGGCTAATTTAGTGCCTAACATCCTGCTCAATTCCATAATTTGTGGGGGTGTCAAACCTGCACTTTTCAGTAGTGCTGCGTTTGAAAATACGGAAGCACGGTCTCCGTCATGAATAATGTGGCCATCTTTCATCACAATGATTCGATTGGCCCATTCAGAAACGAGCTGCATATCATGCGTCGCAATAATCACTGCTTCTGCTTCATCTTTGAGGGACTGAATAAATTTGGAGATATGTTTTCTAGTCCCAATATCCAGATTCGCCGTCGGTTCATCGAGTAGTATCAAAGAAGGCTGCATCGCAACACCAATTGCTAAAGACGCTCTTCTTTGCTGTCCACCACTTAACAGTCGACCATCGCGGTCTTTGATTTCCCTTAGCTGAAATAAGTCGATAATCTTTTCTACGGTTTCTGGGTAGTCTTTGACCTTTCTTGCTTTCAAGAAGTATTCAATATCTGCTTGAATCGAGTCTTCGATGAACATCTCTTCCGGATTCTGGTAGATATAAGTGACGCTATCCGCAAAAGTTTCTGGAGAAAAGCTTTTTGTATTCTTGTCTTTGAGCATGACGTCTCCAAATTCCGGCTTGTCGATGCCTGTCATCAGTTTCATCAATGTGGACTTTCCAGCACCGTTATTTCCAACGAGTGCGATTCGGTCCCCTTTATGAATAGATAAGTTGATATCATTTAAAATTTTCTTTTTCTGTCTGGAAATCATTTTGTAAGAGAAATCGACGCCCCTGATGTCCACAATTTTCTCACCTGTACGGTTTGGAACAGGATTCAAGTACGGCTGATAATGTTCCGTTAAGTTGAATGCTCTGAAATAGTCAACAGCTTCACTTAAGTTGATTGGTAGCGTCGTATCTTCTTTTTCAACTAAAGCGTAGGCTGCCTGCGTGATTTGTGGTGGAAAGATTTGTCTATCCCTTAACTCCTGAATACGCGTCAGTCCATCTCGCACACTTTTTTTCCATAGAATTCGACTATCGGCCATCAGCACTACATTTTTACAGTATTCAGAAATAAATTCTGTATGATGTTCGATCACAATGACTGTGGTCTTTTCTTTTTCATTCAACAACTTTAATACTTCATACAACTCCTTCGCATGCTGAGGATCTAGTTGTGCAACCGGCTCATCTACAATCAGAATCCCAGGTTCCAAAGAAATAGCGCCTGCCAGTGCCAGCAAGTGTTTTTGTCCACCACTTAATTCCCAAATGTATTCATTGTCTTTTCCAACCAGCCCCACTTTTTCCAGCGCCTTCTTGCCGCGCTCCAGATAATCTGGATAACCAAAATTGAGTGGACTGTAACTAGCATCTTCAATGACTTTTGCTCTTACTAACTGATTCTCGAAGTCCTGATAAACATACCCCACAGAACCGCTTAAATCGGTCACTTTGCTCTCTAAGGTTTTCATTTCATCAACGATCACTTCGCCTTCGATGTCGCCCACATAATAGTGGGGAATCAAGCCGTTGAGTAGCTTGCACAAGGTTGTTTTTCCGGATCCATTCCCGCCCATGATAGCGATAAAGTCTCCTTTTTCAATGTTCAGGGAAACGTCTGTCAGCGATGGCTGGGTCGCTCCGGGATATTGAAATGTCACGTGATTGATTTCGATTAAGCTCATATACTGTCCTTTCTAAATCCGTTACTGCAGATTGTCTAGTTTACGGTATTTCTGTTTTCTCGGTTACTCATAATTTTCCAGATAATCAGGATGGAGATTAAAGAAGCGACAATCAGGCTGATCATCATAAACAAGATTTCGTTCTCGACGGCAAAGGCCCATTCAAAGGAAGGCGCGAATTCCGATTCGGAGAAGGCTTCAGCTACAAAGGCGATAACCGCAACCACTGCTGCGCCGACCATAAATCTTGGTGTGATGATATCACTGATTGGAACATGTAGGTCTTTGGTTTTCGGTTTCACTCCAAGTAATGGTTCAATTTTGCCATATAATTTAGGCACGAGGTACATGGTTGGGATCATCGCGAATAAGATTCCAGAAAACAGAACATCATTCAAGAAGGCGAACCCTTCGATGGCTACAATACTTTCAATCAATCCAGGAACGGCTTCAAGTTCTTCAACACCAATCCAGACTTTACCGATATCGACAGCCATGCTGATAAATTGGTCAATGATGACGGCGAGTAGTGCTGCGAATCCAACCATGATTTTGTTGGACGGATCTCTAACGATAATCCCGGCTACATATAACGCCAACACGAGACCTAGAAAGCTTTCGATCTCTCCGAGTGCTTCGAATTGTCCAAGCATAATTTCCCCGAAGATGATTCTGCCTAGTGCAGCACCCACAGCTGCATGTAGCGGATGGAATAAGATGGCTAATGACAATGGAATAAACAAGAAATATTCAACTTTGAATTCAACTAATCCAAATTTCAGTTCCGGAAGTAATTCTGATACCATCGTTGCCATACCAAATAGTGACATCGATAAAATAAACACCATCATTTTTTGTTGTTCTGTCAGTACGTACCGTGTCTTCAATTGACTCATTTTTTATCCCTCCAATTTAAGTTCTAACCACACTATACCGTTCGATTGTTAACTTAAAACCTAAATCGTGTAAATTGATTGTAAAAATTATATCACTTAATATAAAATGTAACTTTTCTTACATTCTAGTGTTATACTTACATTACAAGCTGATTTAACAGGAGGGTAAAAATTTGAAATTTGATTGGAACACATTGGAAATGACGACTTCCCAGCAGAAAATCGCTGAGTATGTAGAGCGTAACTTACAAACGGTCTTGCTCTCTACCGAACAAGAATTGGCAAATACACTGAGTTTAAGTATTGCTTCCATCTCGCGCTTTTGGCGTTCTTCTGGTTTCAAAAATATGAAAGACTTTAAAAAGAAAACAAACCTACAAATGACGCCGACACCTGCCAAAAAGATCGAGACGATTTTGTCTCAGTCCTCTGAAGCGGAAGGGTTATCTAAAAACTTTCATACGGTGATGAATCATCTAGAATTTACCGCAAAACAGTTTTCAGAAGAAACATTAGACGAAGCAGCCAAACTTATCACTCAATCCAATAAAGTGTATATTTACGCCCAAGGTTCTTCCGTTGGCCTTCAGGATCTTTTGTATTTCAGATTAGCTCGTTACGGATTGTCTTTACACAAGATGGTGAATAGTGGAAGTGAACTCCTCGAAGATATGATTCATTTAAACAAAGAAGATGTCGTGATTCTGTTAGCCTTTGGGCGAAAAGTTCTTCCTGAAGAGGCTGTTATCTTTTCTGAGGCTAAAAAAATTGGCTACAAAGTAATCGCTGTGACCGATCAACTTGTCTCTTCTATTTCAGATCAAGCAGATATTACCTTGTTTGGGAGCCGCGGTGAACCTTGGGAATTTCACTCCATGGTCGCCCCTACTTTGATGATCGAAATGTTGATCATTGCCATCAGTTCCTATGAAAAGGAAACTAATTTGAACCAGCTAGATAAGCTACATGAACTGCGTAAGCAGTATAAAGATGTACTTCCGAGATAAGAGATTCTCATGGAGAAGTATGATTGTTTTTGAGTACCATAAGCTATGAATAGGGAACTTTGATTGGAGTCTTTGGAGCTCTTTTTCATAAAAAGGCTGGATGCGTTCAAAAAAGGGTCTACTATTCTGTAAAAGTCGAACGAAAGTGACGGATGCGTGTGAAAATCGGTTTGCTTTTGACAAAATTCGAACGCAAGCGCCCGATACGTGCGAAAACACCTTTGACTATCCATTCCTTTCGAACGTAACTGTTAAATATCGTGGAAATAAAACAAAAAAACCAAGGAAATTGTACTTTACTACAGTTCCCTTGGTTTTCTATTTGTTTGGAGAGTAATTATCCTCTATATCTTAAAGCTAGACCTTTTAAAAAGTTTCTAGCGTAGCGATCACCACATTCTTTGTAGTTTCGCTGTCCTTCTTTTCGAAGAACGGCACTTAGTTCGCTATTGGAAATATAAATGCCAGCTTCATCTAAAATATCTAGCATATCATCACTTGTCAGTGTTAGAGCAATTTTCACTTTTTTCAGTAAAACATTATTTACACTACGGTCATTCTTGATCATGCTTTGATGCTTTTTCGCCTCGCCTGAGCTATCTTCTTTTTTACCACGTTTGAACACGATCAACCCATTAAGAAAAGACTCCAAAGTTTGATTGCCACAAGCTTTGACGTACTCATTTTCCGTGTGCTCTTCTTCGACTTCTTCTTGATCTTGCTTTGTTTTCGTTAACAGCTGTTGGACCTCTTTAACCGTTACAACTTTGTCGCCTAATTTGAAAATTTCTACCATATCGTTATCTTTAATATCTAAAGCATATCTTAATCGAACCAATCTATCATTATTATTCATCATTTCCTCCAATGTCTCTTGTCTACGATATTTCTCCTATTACCTGAACCCTGTCGTATGTTACTACTAGTATACCCTCTTAACTAATGACAAGAAAGCTTCAAATCGATACTTATCATTTAACTATTAAGCTTCGTTTTCCAAAAATGTCGTTTTAAAATCGCTCAGTGTAAAAAGAAGCACAATCCCAGCTAAGAAGGCTAGCGTGTTTCCTACCAGCGCCACGATTTGAAAGTAATTTGTATTAGCTGTTACACCAATCGTCACACCGCATAGACCTAAACCCATCAACCATAAAAATATTTTATCTTTTCTGATAAATTTTCTGGCAGTATCATTTAACTGTTCTCTTTCCAGTTCGTTGATCCCCATTTCAAACACATAGTGGACTACAATCAATTCCAATAACATCAATACACTCTGATAATACTGATAGATCAGCGTTGAATAAATATCCATATTCATAAAGTACTCCATATAGGGTAAAATGATGGTTATCAAAACGAGTAGTGCAGTGCATATTCTAGGGGTTAAATAGCGTTTCTTTTTCGTATTAGCTTCTATATCATAGTATCCGCAAAGAAGAACAATATAGCCTACAAATGCTGGAAACAATGTGAAAAAGCCGACTGTGAAATTCACATGTGCAAGAATCAGTCCCCAAAAAACAAGCTTGTATCCAGAAATCATTTTACTCCGCCTCCCTTATTTTCACATAATCGTGTACATCCCAAAAATTGTAGACGTGACCTTCACTAATGACTGAACTGATTTTCTGGGGAATTTCTTTTCCTTCTTCATCGGTTAGGATAATATCGAACGCAAGGTCTATTTGAGTAAATTCAGTCATCCTGTCTTCATCACTCTTCAATGTTGAAGTAACGACTACTGTGGAATCTGGCAGGAACGTCATTCCCTCTGCTTCACTAATTGGTACGCCATCGATTTGAATATCTACCAAATCCCTATACTCGTCTATTTGGTCTATTCTAGCATCAGTCAGTGTAACTTTCTCTCGTACCTCGAACCTATTTTCAAGAATACCTTCAAATAAAATGGTTGAGTACATTTCTAGAGGTTCTTTTCTAGGCTCACTAGTCTTTAGATGAATTTCACCCAAGTCCACATTTATTTCACTTCCATCTGTAAAATAAATCGTTGCTTGTTCGAGTACCTTGTCTTTATCATCAACGTCTTCAGAAACATCATAAATTCTAAACCTAACTTCTTTTAAATGATAAATATCAAAATGCTTTTCATTCATCCTCACCTGTGTGTTATCCCATTCATCAATGATTCCTAATGCTGGATAATCTACTCGAACATCGGGGTAATCTGGAAATACTATCTGACTAATTTTGTCGGTATTGTCTGCGTTTGTCAGGTAAGACAGCTCGATATCGTATTTACTCTCTTGGTTTTCATTTTGTATCGGCCACTTTTCTTGATCGTTTTTCATGAAAAGTGGCTCGTCCAGACGAAAATACGCGCGTCCTGTATACCCAAATATCACTAATCCACTGATCAGACTAATGAAAGTAATAAATAAAATATGATTCTTTTTAATAGTATCGCTCCTTTTCTACAATAAATCCTTAGTCATCAGTTCTTCATCTTTATTCCAAATGCTTTCTTATTCATTCGTTTCTCGTCCGGTTTTTCACATAGCGATGAATATTTTTGAAATTGAAAGGTGTTCTCTCTTTTCTAATCGAAAATAGCGATTGAACTGACTCATGACCTTCCTCATCTATTAGTGTAGTATCTGGAGAAAAGTCTACAGACACAAACGAGTCCAATAGATCTTCTCCATTTTTCAATTCAGTGTAAAAAACTACCTCTTCATTTTCTTGTAGTGTAGATCCTTCAATTTCTTCTAATGGTTTCTGTTCTAATTTTACTTGAAGATTGTCTTGATAATTACCTATTCTGTTTTGATCAATCTCTTTCAATTTAATCGGTTTTAATACACGATATTGGACTTCTCCTATACCATCCTCATAATGCTCTATGGTCTTTTCTAATAAGGATTCATTTGTATCCTTATTATTTTTTAAATGAAGCTCGCCAATATCTGAAACTCTTTCTGTCCGATCACTAAAATAGATTTTGGCTTGCCTTATAATAGGTTCTTCTTCATTTCGATTTTCACTTGAATCTCTAAGTAAGATGTATAGCTGTCTAACATTATATGTCCCATATGTTGATCCACTATGTATTCGATTATACGTATCATAATTTAAATAATCCGGATAATTCACTTCAGACACAATGGCTTGAAGCTGAGGGTGCTCTGGAAATTCGATTTGTTCAACGACAGTATCGATATCATCGTTGGTTATGTATTCTAGTTTAAAACGATATTCTTTATATCCCTCTTCTGATTTGTAGTAAATTTCATCACGGTCATATTTCAGAAACAATGGATAATCCATTCTTAAGTAAGCGTGGACCGAAATACTAAGTATCATCAACCCTACAGCCATACTAATCATTATAATAAACAACTTACGATTTCTATGAATACTATCCCTCCTCTTAAAAAACGGTAACATAAAAGATGATCTCGGACAATAAAAAATCAAGCATGGCTGATCTGTACCTTAAAGTACAGTTCAATCATGCTTGATTTTAATTTAATTTATTTAAAATGAGATGATATTCATTGCTGCTAAAATATTAGTCAAAAGGACTAATATGGGCAATGAAATAATTGTTCTGAATAAGAAAATTTTCAAAATATCGAAAAAGTTTAATCCAATTTTTGTTTTTACTAGAATCATACCCGTCTCTGACATGAAAACGAGTTGCGTAAAGGCAAGTACACCAATAAAGAATCTAGACGCTTCTGATGGCGAATCTGTAATGAATAAGGCTGGCAAGTACATATCCGCAAAACCGGCTAGAGAAGCGGGTGCCATTTGTCTTGCGACATCCGTGCTATATCCAATAAAGTCGTAAACGTAAACAAGCGGTGCACTGATAATATCAAAAATCGGTGTATATTCAGCTAAGATTAGAGAAAATGTCCCAACAGCCATGATGATGGGTAAAAACCCAACAAATATACTGATTACATGTTTTAAGGCTTCTACGATTGCTTCTAAAATTTTAGTAGATTCTGCTTGTTCAAGTGCTGAATCATAAGCATGCTTGAATGTAGATTTACCTTCGGGGACGTCCGCTGCTTTTGGTTCTTGATTTTCATAATACGTTCTTTTGAATTTTTTGAGTGGTAAACGTGCTGTAATGAACGCAATAATGAGTGTCACTATGATAATAGATCCATAAAATACTGGAAAGATTGATCCGAAACCTAACTCTTGAGCGACCGCTGCAGCAAAGGCGATTCCTACAATCGAGAAACTCGTTGAAATGACGTAGGCTTCTCTTTGATTGTAATACCCTCTTTGGTATTGGGTATCCGTTACAACAATTCCAATCGTCCCGTCTCCAACAAAAGAAGCTATGGCATCAATCGTAGAGTATCCCGGGACCTTGAATACTTTCTCCATGACCGGTCCGAGTAAGACCCCCATAAATTCCACGATACCAAAATGCGTAAGTAACGGAAGAGCTAGGATACCGACAAAGAACGTAATATAAAGTGTCGTTAGTAACCCACCGTCACCTGCCATCGTTCCTCCAGTTCCCCCATCTAAAATCGCTTGTCCGATAGCGGATTGTTCAAACCATCCGTTGATGACCATTAAGTAAAGAAACGATCCTACAATTCTTAGAAAAACATTCAACGGAGAAGCTTTGAAAACGGAATTCAGGTACTCACTTTTCGAAGTATAAAAAGTAAAGATGATTGTTCCAAGCAGAACAATCCAAGAACACGCTACTGTAAACAAAATAAATCCTTCAAAAATTTGTTCATTTACAAAAGTTACGATATGGGAGATTAGTATACTACTCTCGCCATTAATGGTGAATGGTACTAGAAAAAATATAAAGCCAAGCAATGATAACAAAACAAATTTTAATTTAGTGGCCATTTCGTTGGAACCTCCTATTTTAGTCGAGTATTAGCGTAGCATATATACAGTTTAATCACAATTATATTCTATTATTATACAAAAACAAGCTGTATAAATGTATATAAAGCGGTTTATACTGAATATTTCCGTTAATCAGCTACCCGATTTAAAACAAAAATAACCTAGCCAACAGCTACATAAGCTGATCGACTAGGTTTGTTAAATACTCATTCTTTATTAATTCATATCGACTATTTTTAACTGTTTTCCTGTTGAGACCGTCTTTTGTTCTGCATCTTTGAACTGACCGTTTTCAATCTGGTAAACGTTGTACCCATATTTTTCTTCAAACTGTACCTGACACTGTCCGATATCTTCTCCTACAAAAGACATCCCTACAACCGTGAAATAGGGAATATTCTCCACTTTTGTTTTATAGGCATGATGCGTATGTCCACTTAGAATACACAATATATTATTACCTTGTAATTTTTCTAATACTTGCTTACCTTCTGGCAAACTTGGGATAGAGCTTTGTTGTTCCAGTAAATGGTGATGTGTTACTACGATCACTGGCTTGTCCTGTGTGCGTTCTAGCGCGTGGTCTAACCACTTCATTTGGTTTTTACTGACCTGTCCATTGGAGTTTCCGTAAATGGCGCTATCAAATGAAATAACGTGAAAGTCTTCAAAAGTCTCAATAAGATTATACGGTTCGTCAGACGATATTTCGTTTAACCAACCTTCTCGAAACTGTCTTTTGATGTCGTGATTTCCTAATGTAACAATCACTTTTATGTCACCGACGATTTCTTGGATTACTTGTTTCAGGAATCGATAGTCTTCTGCCTCTCCATCATCTGTTAAATCTCCACTGATGATCAGAAGATCAATTTCCTGTTTGTTTCGGATCTCTTCCAGACACTCTTTAAGCGGAATAAGAGGACTTTGCATCTTCGCCAACATTCCCTTGTATCCTTCACTGCTTTGTTCATAGGTTTTTCTGAAGTGGATATCAGATATGTGCACTATATTCATCTATACTCATTTTCTTTCCTCAAATTACGTAGCCAGAAATAACTATAAATACCGCCATGATCTCCATCAAGACGGTATTTATTCTACTCTACGTTTGCATGGCAATTAAAAAGCTTCTCTCAAAAAGCTTTTTAGTTGCACACTCTACCTTATGTTTATATACAATCAGACCAGCCTCTACTCTGGCTGATCATTCAAGAAAAATCCTCTCAATGATCCTTCTTGAATCTAGTAACGAACGATCCTCTACTATCTATCATTACTTTATTGACTGGCTTTTTCAGTGTACTCACGAATGGTGTCATACGCTGAATCAGCCGCTTCCTCATACCCTTGGTGCCCCCATATTGCCATGGCTTCCGAGCCTTCTTCATCATCTTTCATATTCAAGAAGGCTGCTTTGATCTCTTCTTTCAGTTCTGCGTCCATTTCTGGTTGCACAGCGATTGCATCATTTGGAATATCGCCTTCAGTTAAATAAAGGACTCTTAATTCCTCAAACAAATCATCTTCCGTAAAGAAAGAGGCAAACACGTTTCGAGCGCCTTCAAATACAAAAGCAGCATCGGCTTGTTCGCTTAGCACAGCTGACAGTTCGCTTGGAATATCACTGACTGTCGTCATGGTCACTTCATTTGTTGGATCGATTCCAGCTTCTCTCATCTCTGCAATTGGATAAATATAGCCACTTGCGGAAGTCGGATTTAAGGTGATAATGTTCTTGCCTTTTAGATCTTCTAGAGATTCTATATCACTATCCGTACGAACCAATATTTCCCCTTTGAATGTGTTCGTCAGCTCTCCTTCAAGCGGAAGACCGGTTTCTTGATCATAATCCCCTAATTGCGACGTCAAAATCGCTTCAGCGCCATCTGTTTCTCTCGCTTGAACATAAGCAGCTGGTGGCATGATACCAATATCCACTTGACCTGAATCCATTGCTTCTACAATAGCAGAATAATCTGTCGCGACAGTTACTTCAATATCACGATCCAATTTTTCGGAAAGATACTCTGCAAATGGTTCCGACTTTGCTTCCATCGTCCCATCGTTATTCGTTGGTACAAATTGAACCACGAGTGTTTCATCTGATGAATCCCCTGAGTTTCCACATGCTGACAGTACCGCTAATAATGACAAACCAACTAACCCTTGTGCCAATCGCTTGAACGCCATTCTTTTCTCCTCCTGCTTGAACTAGTATCTAGTACTGTTCTATCATAACAATTGTTGATTGATCTGGAAGTGACGCGTGTCACATTTACATTATTTTTACATACGTTTAACACCTGTAATCTAACTTCGTTCGTATTGTGGTGCATAACTGAATCCTTTATAATAAAAATAAAACCATTTTGAGGAGTTCTCATCTCAATGCTTAAACTGAATCGTGATGAACAATTACTAAACTATATTAAAGAGCATGACTTGCAGTCCTATATGGACACAGATCTTTTATCGATTGCTGCACTCTATTCGTTCGATAAGGACGAACACTTAATTCAAACGGACAGTCGTTCAGATTATCTCTATTTTCTAGTCAAAGGTACTGTAATGATTTATTCTTATTCATCTGACACTCAAAATATCTGTATCGATTACTCTCATCCAGCTACCCTGCTTGGAGAAGCGTCCTCTTTGTGGGAGATGACGCCTCAAAGTAATGTAAAAGCGATGACGTCTTGTGTTTGCTTGGGGATTAGTCTGAAACGATACCGCCAGACACTTCAAAACGATGTCAGGTTTCTTCAAAGTATCTGTCAAATATTAAGTTATCGACTAAATTCCGGGGTGAATCTAGCAAACTCTTTAACGGAACCTGTAGAAACTCGTCTTGCAAAATTTATTTTGGAACATGAAAAAGACCTCACCTTTTCTTACCAACTAACGACTTGTGCGGTCATTTTAAATGTAAGCTATCGACATTTATTGCGCACCATTACCAGTTTTAGAGAAGCACAGATTATAGAAAAACATAAATCTCATTATACGATTCTGGATTACAAAGCACTAGAAGAGTTATCAAGTACCGTAAGTCTTTAATAAATCTATAGGAGGAATCGTATGTCTGAATCAATCTTAGCTATTACCGGTCCAACTTCAGGGATTGGTAGAGGAACGGTTAAAGTTCTCGCTCCAAGATTTGATCGTGTACTTCTACTTTGTCGAAATCTAGAAAAAGGAGAACAGCTGAAACAAGAACTCATAGAGGCCAACTCCTCTGTATATGTAGAACTTGTTGAATGTGACCTAAGTGACTTAGCTTCTGTCAAAGCGGCTGCGGCAACCATTCGTGATCGTTATACTTATATTGATTGCCTCATCAATAATGCCGGTATGGTTTCTACTCATAGAAAGAAAAGCGTAGATGGCTATGAACTAATGATGGCCACAAATTATTTAGGTCCATTCCTACTGACCCACGAACTGTTACCGCTAGTAGAAAATAGTTCAAGCAAACAAATCATAATCTTATCATCTGGAGCCTACAAATTTGTTCCAATGAAAGAACCCTTCTTTAATCCCAAACACTTTGATCCAATTACCGGTTATGGTCGTTCTAAACTCGGCACCCTTTACCTAGCACAAGAATTGCATGAAATGTACTCCAAGAAAGGTCTTAAAGTAACGGCGGTTCATCCGGGGATGGTTTCAACGAATATCGGAAAAAATAATGTTGGACAAAAAGCTGGAGATTTAGTCTTTGGTCTGTTAGCTCCTTTTTTCGTAACGATTGAACAAGGCAGTCAGTCAGTGATTTCAGCTGTTGAACATCCTGAGATTTATGCCGGTGTCTATTCAGATGAAGGAACGGTTACCGCTGTTAAAAAACACGGAAGCGACTTCCTTATGCGTCGGACATTCATTGATGCTACACTCAAAGAACTGAATTTAACAGCTTTATAATTCGATAGATACGAGCTTTCTGAGCTCTGGCACAACTTCTTCCACAAACCACGGGTTCCTTTTTAGCCATCCATGATTCAGCGGTGAAGGATGAACGAGTGGTAAGTATTCTGGTAAATAGTGTTCAAAGTTTCTGACTGTTTCTGTCAATGTTTTTCCACGTTGCTTTCCTAGATAATATTTCTGGGCATACGTTCCAATCAGAATAATTGTCTCCAATTGTGGCATCTCTTCTAGTAAACAGGGATGCCATTTTTCAGCAAATCCTTTGCGCGGCGGTACGTCTCCAGATTTTGCTTTACCTGGATAATAAAAGTCCATTGGTAGATGAGCGATTTTGTCTGTTGTATAAAATTGTTCTCTAGTGATTCCCATCCACTCACGCAGACGATCTCCACTCGGATCATTCCAGAACAACTGTGTTTCTTCAGCTTTTCGGCCCGGAGCTTGACCTACGATTGCGATTGTTGCATCTGTAGAAGCTTTAAATAAAGGCGGAACACCTCTCTCCGTGAAGACTTTATTGAGCGGATCCTCCATAATTTCTTGTTTGATTTCATCAAATATTGTCATTTAACTACACAGTCTCCTTTCGTTTTTTCTAGCATAACATACCCTGATTTCAGAATATAATGGAGTGTTTAGGCTACTGTTCTCTCTTTATACAAAAAGAAAAAGCCATTCCAATCTCGTTCCTGATTTGACTAAATCAAGAGCAGATAAGTATGACTTTTTATATTTATTTGAGTTTAACCTAGCGAAATCCCTGCATGTTGTAGTGCTTTTTCAACAATGCTCATCACTACTTTGCTATGGGCCAGTTGTTTTTTTGCAAACTCAGTATCTCGATTTTTAATCACTTCATCAAACACTTTAAATTCTTCATACATTCTATGTGGATGACTATTATGATTAACGAGTTCTGTTTCTTTTTTATTGAGGATCTTCTTGTAAGCATCCACAACATTTGTCGCGCCTTTAACGATGATGGATCCATCTGTTCCTTGAATCGTAGACTGAATCTCGGATGTAGAATCTTTCGCTCCAATACAAACGACTTTAGTATCTGGATATTCGAGTACGAGTGTGCCCGATGTATCAATGTCTCGTTCAACATTTGCAAAATAATGAACGGCTTCTGGTTCCCCAAATAATCCAACAACAAAATGAATGTTATAGATATTGATGTCCATTAAGGCGCCACCACCCATTTTAGGATTGAATGCCGGAAGGACGGTTCCTTCTTTGAATGAATCATATCTTGAAGAATACTGAGAATAATTACACTCTACGAGTTTGATTTTACCGAGTGTTTTCAATTCTTCTTTTATTTTCTTGTAGTTCGTTAAATATTGATTGGTAATGGCTTCTATTAATACCAGATTTTTACTTGACGCAAGCATTTCTAGTTCAACCAACTGGTCATAACTTAATGTGAAAGGTTTTTCACAGATAACGTGTTTGTTTGCTTCTAACGCCTTTTTTGTAAAGGTATAATGCAAATGGTTAGGCAGCGCAACATAAATGGTATCGATTGTATCATTGGCTAAGCATTGCTCGATATCCGTATAGACATGCTCAATTTTATAGGCATCTTTGAGCTCTTCCATAACCTCTCTACTTCTTTCAGTGCCAAGGATTCCTTTGAGCTCAATCTGTGGTAAATCTACAACCATACTCAAAAAATCTTTCACAATCATTCCTGAGCCTAATATACCTAATTTCATCATAATCCTCCCACTTTTCTTCTGATCTATTATACTGATGGGCTACTTTAACTTCTGAATACCAGCCTCTAGCATTTCCATCTGCAGAATCGTCTCACTGTCTTTGATGACCTTTTCTTTCCCATTCACGATTGTTTCATAAAGATCTGCGTAAACTTGACTGTAATCGCCAACTTCTGAAATGACTTTTTCCTCGTGATAATGTCCTTGATCATCCATATACGTCAATACGCCATAATGTTCAGGTAAGTCTATCCCAAAGTCTTTATGGTCTGGCATATAAAAGACTTTGAGGTGCTCTTCTTGCCTGTCTTTTGTATGTTTAACAAACACACCTTTTTTCCCATAGATTACAAAGCTTGGTCGTTCTTTTAGACGGAAGTAACTAGATTTAACAGATACTTTCAGCTTGTCATAATAAAGATCCAGATCAAAATAGTCATTCATTCGGCCTTCGCCTAAAAGCTGACGAACGTCGTAATGAACGTTTTCTGGCTCACCAAAGTAGGACAAGACTTGATCCAACGTGTGACACGCATGCCCGTAAAGGTAGCTTTCTTCTTTAGAAAAGGTCGTATTTTCAGGCACTTCTGGTCTGTAGTAATCGTAATGCATCTCTACTTCCAGTATGTCTCCGAGTACGCCACTTTCAATCACTTTTTGTGTTGTAAGGAAATCGGAATCATATCGTCTGTTCTGATAGCACTGAATCACTAAGCCTTTTTCTTTTGCCAATATAAATAATGCACGCGCTTCTTCAGCCGTTTCAGTGAATGGTTTTTCAACAAGTACATGCTTTCCATTTTCTAGAGCTTCTGTAGCTAAACTGAAATGCGTCGTAACTGGGGTAGAAAGGACCACTAATTGAATCTCAGAATCATCATAGATATCTTTGATATCGGTTGTATAGTGAACACCTTCAAGTGGTGTCCAATCTTTTTTACCAGAAGGGGAATAAATCGTTTTGATATTGATTTTGTCTTTTAATTTTGTAGAAAAAGGTATATGGTATCGGTTTGTACTTTTACCATTTCCTATATAAGCTATTGTTAGCATGTTTTGCCTCCTCTATAATCGTTATCTTCATTATAATGGATTTAAACTAGATTCGGAGGATTCTTTTCTATTCTGGTTTCTTTTGCCATTAAAGAGGCCGGTTTCAAAAAATCGTTAAACATTTTGTTTAAACCACCTTTGTATGCGGCGTTTGTTTCTTATATAGTATACTTAAGATAGCCAGACCATTTTGATAAAAAGGTGAACTTATGTTACTAATTGATAAATTAAAACGCCAAGAAGGCTTAACCCCTACTGATAAACAAATTGCAAACTATATTCTTGAACATATTACTTCAATTCCATCTACTGGAATTGAGGCACTCGCTAAAAAGACTTATACTTCTCACTCTGCTATCGTTCGCCTGTCCAAAAAGTTGGGCTTTGAGGGATACAAACAATTTCGACTAGCACTCTCTGAAACAGTTTACAAAGACTTGCATCAACTGGGAAAAGTCGATGCAAATTTCCCCTTTGATTCAACGGATACAACAAGCCAAATCTCTCAGAAAATGGCGGACCTTTCAATAGAAGCTATCAGAAGAGCTTCTGAGCAATTAACGCCTGATAAACTGGATACCGCTGCAGAAATGTTAACGAAAGCTGACCGTATCTTTTTGTTCGCACAAGGGGATTCTCAAATCCGAGCTCGAAGCTTTCAAAATAAAATGGTCAAGCTCAACCGTTTTCTAGTGATTGCAGAAGACTATGCCGATCAGGCTTGGAATGCAGCCAATCTTTCCAAAAATGACTGCGCGGTCTTTATCACCTATAGTGCAAAAATTCCTCAGTACGATCAATACATTGACTATTTTGCAAAAGAAGGTGTTCCGACCATTCTTTTGACAGGTAATCCAACTTCCTCTTTACAAGCATTCGTTGATTTGTCGATTGTCGCTACTCAAGATGAATATGATTTTCTGAAAGTCGGTACCTTTTCTTCTCAAGTCGCTTTTGAATACATTTTAGATACGTTATTTTCCGTATTGTATGCTAAAGAATATCAGAAAAATCTTATGAACTTAAAACAAAAGCAGCAGATTATTGATAAAGGGGCATTAGCTGATCTTCCGTATCCAGGAGATTTGTTATAGAAAGCAAAAAAATAGACTTCGCCAGTTCATTAAGGCGAAGTCTATTTTTTATTGTTCTACAGTGACACTCGTTTTTTCGTCTTCTAAAACATCTTGGTTTGCTGCTTCATAGGCATCCAGCAGTGCACGCACTTGATCAGTCGTTGTTGTTTCCATCAACTGAACTCTCAAGTCACTTGCACCTTTCATTCCACGAACATAAATTTTAAAGAAGCGACGAAGCGGTTTGAATGATCGCCCGTCCCCAACGGAATATTTATCGAACAGATCTAAATGCATTCTTAAAAGTTCCAGTAATTCAGCACCGCTATGCTCTCTTGGTTCTTTTTCAAAAGCATAGGGATTTGTAAATACGCCACGCCCGATCATGACACCATCGACTCCGTATTTTTCTACAAGCTCTAAGCCGGTTTTACGGTCAGGGATATCTCCATTGATCGTCAGCAACGTATTGGGTGCAATCTCATCACGTAACTCTTTAATTCCTGCAATCATATCCCAGTGTGCGTCGTATTTGCTCATTTCGTTTCTAGTACGTAAGTGAATAGATAGATTAGCGATATCTTGCTTCAATAAATGTGTCAGCCAGTCGCGCCATTCATCTAGTTTTGCGTAGCCAAGTCTTGTCTTCACGCTGACCGGTAATCCACCAGCCTTAGCGGCTTCAATCAATTCAGCCGCAACTTCTGGACGAAGAATCAACCCACTTCCCTTACCTTTTTTAGCTACATTGGGTACGGGGCAGCCCATATTGATATCAATCCCTTTGAAGCCTTCTTTTGCCATATCGATACTCATCTCGCGGAAATGTTCCGGTTGATCTCCCCAAATATGTGCCACGATTGGCTGCTCATCTTCAGTAAACGTCAAACGTCCGCGTACGCTATTGCGCCCTTCTGGATGACAATAACTTACTGTATTTGTAAACTCTGTGAAGAAAACATCGGGTCTACCCGCTTCGCTAATAACGTGTCTGAATACAACATCTGTTACATCTTCCATAGGTGCCAAAACGAAAAATGGTTTCGGCAATTCATTCCAAAAGTTATTTTCCATATTGAATCTTTAATTCCTTCCTTGATCAGGTCCTCTATCCAGTTCCTATGCATAAAATGAGTGATTAGAAACTCATTTAAACTAACTTTATCTATTTTATCTTTTACAGAGATTTTGTCAAATACTCTTTTATGTATTTCTTGAAAAGTCTTTTGTTGTTGGCACATCAATAATAGTAAAATCTTGTAGATTCTTATAATAAAAAACCTATATAGTGTGATTAGATGAGACTTAAAATATTGAGTATTTGGTGGTATACTATTACTGAGGAGTGATAGTATGCTTACAGCTAAATCTAGGATACAAGGAAATTCAGTAGTCGTTACCTTACCATCAGATAATGGTAAAAAACCGGACCCTAATCAAGAATACATTGTGGTTTATTCCGAAGATGGAACGATTACTTTGGTTCCAAAAATTGAAGATCCTTTTACTAAAGGTATTGAAGGTGAGTATTATGATCAAGATGAGTGGGCAGATATTGAACCAGTAGGGAGAGAATTGTTATAGTAGAAGAAACGGAAATATTTATTCCTAAAAAAGGCGATATCGTTTGGATCGATTTTGATCCTTCAATTGTTAAAGAAATCCAAAAAAGACGACCCGGTCTAGTCGTATCTAGATACGACTTCAATCGTAAAACAATGTTTGCTGTGATTTGCCCTATTACTTCTACAATCAAAAACAATCCAACTAGATACACATTACCTGATGGTATAGATATTAAAGGTCAAGTCCTTATATCTCAATTAAAATCTCTTGATTTTAGAAAAAGAAAATTGAAATACAAAGACCAATTACCCATACAAGATATGGCAAAAATTAATCAAATAATAGAATATATATTTTAATGATAAAATAAAACATACACGACCAAGAACAGTGATCTTTACTTCTCGGACGTGTATGTTTATATTTCTAACGGATATTTCCGAAAGCTTTATACTTTTCCAAATCGTTTGTAATCAAACCAGTTAAACCGTGCTTGGTTAGCAGTCTTTTTTCCATTTGCCGTTGCGTACAAGCCAAAGACGTTTCCAGTAAACCCTCCAGCTACTTCCGTTGCAAGCAGGCCGCACTCTCCTTTACCTAACTCGGTCACTTCTCCAGATGGAGATACGATTTCAAAGTGGTACCATTGAGAATCAGCTGTTATACATAATTCAATGCGATCTTCTTCATAATCCAGTCGTTTTTCAATAAGCGTTAACGAACCGACTGTTTTTCTGAAAAAGGCTTCTGTTTTTCCGTTAACGCTTCTCAAGCCAATCTCATAGTGAAAATGTTCATTCGCAAAAACTGTCAGCCCCGCTTCTTCTGACTCTTTGGGTTCAAATCGAAGTGAGGTAGACACTTTGCAGTCGAAATGCTCTTGTCTACGACCGATAAAGGTATGTGCAGCAGTATCATTCAAAGTTACTGACGAGCCCGTCAAACTTAAATACCCTTCTTTGGTATTCAATGAATAATGTTCTTCTATAGGATTTCTTCTATAAATCCATTTCAAATTTAATGTAGCTTGGTCAAAGTTATCCCGTTCTTTCCATTCCTTGTGCTGCTCGTTTATAAGCCACTCGCTTTCGATTACTTCGTCGACCATTCCGTCGTTTCCTACTACCGGCCATCCATCTTCCGTCCAAGATACGGGCGCTAAAAAAGTTTCCCTTCCTAAGTGGTATTTTCTCGGATACCCAATGGGTCTGATGGCTAAAAAGACAGCCCACCAAGATCCATCGCTACGTTGTACAAAATCGGCGTGACCAGTGGCTTGAATGGGATGATCTTTACTACGGTGAGTGAGAATCGGATTCTTTTCATAACCTTCAAATGGACCATACGGCGTTTTGCTTCTGAAAACCGTCAGCATATGTCCATATTCCGTTCCCCCTTCTGACATCAACAGATAATAATATTCTCCTATTCTATAAAGATGAGGACCTTCTGGAAAAGCGCCTCCTGTTCCCACTGTAAGGCATTTCCGATCAGATAGATATGCTCCAGTTTTGACATCTATCTCTACTTGATAGATTCCTGGCTCTTCTCCGTGACCACCTGTTCCAGTCAAGTAACAAGTTCCGTCCTCATCGAAAAAGAAAGAAGGATCAATTCCATAGCTATCTTTGAACCAGATTGGATCTGACCAAGGGCCAGCTGGGTCTGTCGCAGTTACAAAGAAATTTCCACCATCCAATACATTGGTGGTCACTACATAAAATACACCCTCATGATAGCGGATCGTTGGTGCATAAATTCCACAAGAACTAGGCGTTTCAATCAATGGCAGTTGCTTTGTTGTTGTCAAGCAGTGTCCTAATTGTTTCCAGTTCACTAAATCAGTACTGTGAAAAATGGGTACCCCTGGAAAATATTCAAATGAACTAGTTACTAAATAAAAGTCTTCTCCTACTCTACAAATACTTGGATCTGGATAAAAGCCACTAATGATTGGATTTTGATACTTCATCGACTGTCCCCTTTTTTAAATGATAACTCCACTTTAAATGTAATCGGTTTCTTTTGAT
Source organism: Marinilactibacillus sp. XAAS-LB27 (assembly GCF_036039175.1). Taxonomy (NCBI): domain Bacteria; kingdom Bacillati; phylum Bacillota; class Bacilli; order Lactobacillales; family Carnobacteriaceae; genus Marinilactibacillus; species Marinilactibacillus sp. XAAS-LB27. The sequence continues at coordinate 267,542 of NZ_JAYXKP010000003.1, forward strand.
ATAGTAAGCATAAGCTTTTTTTATAGTAAAATACGTGTTTTTACTACCTTTAGCTTGGATAAATGATCCTTTAGTAAGACAACTTCGTCACTTATTGGTGGAATGGAGTTTCTTAAAGTGGCAAAAGGGAGTATGATTAAGGTAAAATAACTACTTACACTTTTTGAATAGAAGAAATGAGGCTATAACATGATTGCAAAAACAGAAGAAGATTATAATGGATTAAAAGAAATCGGAAAAATCTGCGGAGCGATTCGAGATGAACTGATCGAACAAACAAAAGCAGGCATTACAACAAAAGAACTAGACGAAATAGCGGGTAAGCGATTTGAAGAAGCTGGCGCGGTATCTGCACCAAAAGGCGTCTATGATTTTCCTGGCTTTGCTTGTATCAGTGTTAATGAAGAAGTGGCTCACGGTATTCCCGGAGACCGCGTAATCCAAGAAGGAGATTTAGTGAATATCGATATCTCTGGATCAAAGAATGGTTATTTTGCGGATACTGGTTTGTCTTTCGTAGTCGGAAATGGCTCTGAGTTATCCGCTAAAGTCTGTGAAGTGGCAAAAGCTGCTTTTGAAGCAGGACTTAAAAAAGCGATGCCTGGATCTACGACAAGCGACCTTGGAGAAGCTGTACACAAAACAGCTAAGCAAAATGATTTGACGGTTATTATGAATCTAACCGGTCATGGCGTAGGCCGTTCTATACATGAATCACCCAAACACATCTTCAATTATAAAAATAAATGGGATAACGTTCAGTTAAAAGAAGGTATGGTCATTGCTTTTGAACCCTTTATTTCTTCTTTTGAAGAAGAAATTTATCAAAAAGATGACGACTGGACTTTGGCGGTTGAACAAAGCAAAGTGGCTCAAATTGAACATACGATCATCGTGTCTGAAGACGGACCGATTATTGTAACGCTATAAAACGATTTTAACTTGAAGCATCAAAAGCACAGTGTTTTCTCTGTGCTTTTGATGCTATTTTGTTTATTCTTTTACAATTACAGGATGATCAACTTCCATGATGTTTGAATGGCGTATGATTAGAAAGACGATCCCGACCATAAAAAGCTCAGTCGCAATGAGCACCAGTCTTATACTGATGAAACTGCCGAGTCCGCTGACCGCTGCAACGACAATCATTTGAAGGACGGAGTTAATGGTATTAAATGCCGTTGTCAGCTGTCCAATTCTATTTTCAGGAAAGACAATTTGAATAAAGGTTAAAAACCCTGTATTGATAAAGGCTAAGGCAAAAGAAAGTAAGAAGAAGCCAATTCTTGCTACTTCAAAGCCAGAAGATGTACTGAAAACCAGATAGCCTGAGACATAGACAATGCTACCAAAAATAATCATTTGCTTGATTGTCAATTTTTCTACTATAAAACTATTCAGTATCGCACCTGTTACAAATCCTGCTCCCGCTATGCTTACTAATAATCCATATTCTTGTTCGCTCATCATCAGTACATTGATTGAGAACGCTGCTTCAACAGAGTCTAATCCTGCCGCTAGAACCGTCAGAGAAGATATAAAGAAGTAAAGATAGACCATTCTATGATGGTTCTTGTAGAAATCTTTTAAATACAGTAAAGCCTTTTTATTGTCTAATAACAAAGAACGCTTGTTTAACTCTTTGACTCTTCTACCACTATAATCAGGCAGAGACAATTGAATAACGCCTGCTAAGAATAATGCGACTACGTTGACGATAATAGCAATCAAAGGAGTCCCTACCGACAGGAGTATTCCAGCAATAGCTGGTCCAATCAGAAAGCCTCCTGAACTTACGACACTTTTCCAAGAATTGAATTTTTTGATTTTGTCTTTTGGGATCGCTAATTTAACAAAGCCTAAACTGAGTGGATCATAGATTGAACTACATGCTTGAATGAAAAATACAACCATGTAAATGATCCACAGTTCTTGATTGAGTATGAGAATTCCTACCAAAAAGGCTCTAAAAAAGCTTAATAAGACCATCCATTTCTTTTTATGTAATTGATCTATGTAGGCATTAAATGAAATATTTGTCAGTAAATCTGCAATAGGTCTTATAATATATAACAAACCTACTGAGAATGCATTCCCTCCATTACTCAAAATAATCATATTCAAAGCGATAAAATAAATCCACTCGCCTATGTTCGATAACCCTACGCTTGTCAGTAGAGCGGTAATCGTTCGATTTGTCTTTTCCATTATTTAATTCCTCCTTTAGAATACAAAAAAAGCCCCTAGAAATTAATCTAGGAGCGATAAATTATCACGGTGCCATCCATTTTTGAAAGTACATGACTTTCTCTTCATTCAGTATCAATAAATACTTAGTCCGGTAACGAGGACTGACGTCTATGTATCAAAAAGAATCCACATAGAAGCTAAAAAGACTTGTTTCATCACTTTTCTTGTACCTATTCTCACCAACCATAGGCTCTCTTAAACAATCCGAGTAACTACTTTTCTTTCTAAACGCTTTTAATTTGTTTGCTGATTTGTACATGAGTATATCACTGTGCAAATTGAATGTCTATCTGTTTTGTTATTTCTTTTTTTATTTGTTCAGTTGCAAATGAATGCTGAACTGAGTCCAAAAGGATTATTTTCATTTCCTGCTTAGTCAGTTGACAATGTTTTACGCATAACATAAATTCGTCCGTCAATGTCGTATTAGACACGGTTCTGTTATCTGTATTGATACTAACAGGAATGCCTTGGTCAAGAAAGAATCTGAGCGGATAGTCTGCCCAACTTTTTACGGCTCTTGTCTGAACATTACTAGTAGGACACATCTCGAGTAAAACATTTCTGTCCTTAACTTCTTTTAACACTGCTGGATCGTTTTGAATAGCTACACCGTGTCCGATTCGGGTCGCACCTAAGTGCATAGCAGTCAGCACATTTCGAGCACATCCACATTCTCCCGAATGCATGGTGATTTGAAAATGGTTTTCGTCCGCATATCGAACAGATTTTTCAACACATTCATTCGGGTATTTCGCTTCATCTCCTGCTACATCGATTCCTACTACGTATGTAGCTTTCAGTTCATGTACGGCTTCAAAGAGTTGCATATTTTCTTCTTCCGAATCTTTTCGGAGTGCGCATACAAGAATATTGACATGAATTGGAAAGTCTTCTTTTGCTTTCACTACGCCTTCACTGACTGCTGCAATGGCTTGTTTTGGTGTCAAATCTTTTGCTAAATGAAGGAGTGGTGCAAAACGGAGTTCCAAGTACCGTACATTTTCTTTGTGAGCTTCTTCGATAACGGCATAAACGGCTCTCACTAAGTTTTTTTCAGTCTGTAAGACGGATAAAATCACATCAAAGCAAGAAAGGTAATCTTCTAAATCTTCACAATCCTCTGGTGCTCTAACGCTATCCATGATCTTTTGGTCCTTCCCTTGTTCAAGTGCCATTTCTTTCAACAGATTGATTGGAACAGATCCATCTAAATGACAATGCAACTCAACTTTAGGAAGTTTATGTATCTGCGTTCTATTCATCGTTTACCTCCTGGTAATCTATTCAGCGACTTCGCTGTCCTCATGATATTTTTAAAGATTATCATAACAGATTTTCGAGCTGATTAACAGACGTTTTTTATTGAACTAACTTTTAGAGTTCGCTTATTGAATCTTTTTTTGAGATTCTAATTCATTTCGAGTAACCTTTCACTAGAAAAACGAATAACAGACTACTTCTAAAAACCGAAGTAGTCTGTTATTTGAATCTTCATTAGAATACAGTCGAGATCAAGGCGATTATTGCGGGTCCACCTTGGGTCAAAATGATTTTTCTACTACTTGTGATGCTACCGTATAAAGCTACAAGAATAATGTAAATTAATATGAGCCTCGTGATTTCAAGAGAGGCGGTCGAGAAGAAGGTACTATAAAGCAGTCCCAGTCCAATTAAACCATTATATACGCCTTGGTTCTTGAGTAAGGTGTTCAGAGATTTTTGTTTCAGTTCATTCTGATTCATATTAAATATTCGACTGGTTGTACTAGAAGTTGTCTTAATCGTTTGAATGTAAAAGATATAGAAAAATTCAAGTGCCACCACTGTTGTCAGTATAGTAGACAGTATCGACATCATTTATTCTCCCAGTTCAGAAACTCTTAAGACAGGTGGTTTTGCACTAAAGTCTGCTACATTACCAAATAATTTTTGTAGTAAGGGACTTTGGTTATGGATTTCGATGGCTGCTTGATCTGCCCAGATTTCCATCATGATGAATGTGTTTCTTTCTTCCACTGATTCGTAAAGGTGGTATTCAATACACCCTTCTTCTTTTCTTGTTTCTGCAATCAGTGCTTTCGTATCTGCTAAAAATGTTTCGCGTTTATCTTCTTTAATGAAAAACGATGCATTAATGACTTTCATTTGATAATCTTCCTCTCTTATTTAAAAGTAGTGAATTCTTTTACATCTAATCGAATAGAATTGTAACCCGTTTCTACTGCTTTACCAACAGACAAAATCATAACAGGTACATAACGGTCTTTGTTTAAACCAAATGCTTCTGCTAACTGGTCTGCTTCAAATCCACCGATAGGGTTTGTGTCGTATCCATAAGAACGTGCAACTAACATAAATTGCATAGCAGCTAGACTTGAATCGATTTTTACAACATCGTTCATTTCTTCTCTAGTAAGGTTCTTGTAATAAGGGATGATAGCAGAAATTTGCTCATCTCTGACTTCTTGAGACATTTTACCTTCTGCTACTGCTTGATCATAAATTTCTTCTCCGTACTCATAACATTCCATATCCCCAAAAATAAGCACCATTGCTGAAGATGTATCATTTTGTCTAGTGTTAAAACGGATTAATGGTTTTAATTTCGCTTTTTCTTCATCGCTCTCAACTACTACAAAACGCCAAGGCTGCATGTTGACAGATGAGGGTGCAATCGTTGATTTCTGGAGCATTTCAAGCATTTCTTCGTGAGGAATTTTTACATTCTCATCGTAAACTCGGATGGATTTTCTGTTATAAGTGATATCTGAAAAATCGTTATTCATTGTCATTCTTAACCCTCTTCTTGTTTAATTATTTTTTGAAGCAACGTTGCTAATTGTTCTTCTTCTTCCGGAGTCAGTGAATGGCATAAAGCACTTTGCGAAGCATCAAATTGTTTTTCACAGTTCATCAGTTCTTCTTTCGCCTTTTCAGTGACCTCTACGAAGACTTCGCGGTTATTATCTTTGTTTCTTTCACGAATCACGTATCCTTTTTCTTCTAAAATCTTTAAATGTCTCGTAACAGCGGCGCTGTCTATACACAGTTCAGACTGTATTTTTTTCTGTGAGCATTTCCCGGATTCTTTAAGAAATACCATTAATTCGTACCTGGTCAGACTAAATCCAACTTTTTTCTCAAACCTGGATACCATGACCTGATTTGCGATTTTGATCTGATAATAGAGCTTGCTAGATCCTTTAAGGTCCATTTCCATCCTCCTTCCAAACGTTTGACTTATCAATCATTGACTAGTCAACTATAAGTGAAACGAATCTGTTTGTAAACCTACTATACAAAAATAAGTAAAAATCTTTTAGGAATATTATTTATTCAATACTGAAGGTGCTATAAAATATTTAAAGTATTTACAGATTTATTGTTCAGAAAAGATTTATTTAGCGCTTATCTTTGATATACTATTTTTAATCAAATAAATTCAAGTCCTGTTTACTCCCTTAAATAAAATGATTTTTAACTACTAACTATAGGAGATTTGCGTGTGCATAAGTTTAAAAGAATTACATTGATGATTCTATCCATGACGCTTGTATCGTTATCCGCTTCAATGACTATAAAAGCAGCCATCGGACTTTCTCCGTGGGATGCTATTGCCCAGTCCCTTTCTCATATTTCAATGATTAAAGTCGGTACAATTGGCATGATGCTGAATATTTCTTGTGTTTTTGGACAACTGGTTCTATTGAGAAAAGAATTCCCAATCAGACAGCTGCTTCAGATTCCTGCTAGCGTCCTTATTGGTGTATTGGTTAATTTCTTTTATTACACTATTTTTGACACCTTAGTTCTACCAAACTACTTGATGTCCACCCTTCTTTTCTTTCTAGGTACGTTTTTAGCTGCTTTTGCCGTGAGTATGGTGATGGTCGTGAATGTCGTGACCTTTCCTTTAGAAGCTTTTTGTATGGCTGTTGCCTTGAAAGTAGGGACTCGTTTCTCGGTTATTCGACAGTCCGTTGATATACTTGCTGTTATCTTAACGCTATCCCTTACTTTTACAGTAGATATTCCACTAACCGTTAGGGAAGGTACGATTATTGGTATGCTGATTTTTGCGCCTTTATTAGGCATTATCATCAAAAGACTTCAGCCGCTGATTAACCGCACTGAAAGCGAAGCAACTGCTGTTTAATTGGATGTGAACTCTATAATATATAAGAGATTCTGATAGGAGCCTGTAAAATGGACACTGAACCACTTCTCACCGTAACGTCGAGAGCAACGTTTAGATGCTGGTTAGAAAAGTATGCGGAGACTGAAAAATTCTGCTGGATCGTTGTTGGTATGAAAGAACAAGATAACGTTATTCAGTACTTGGATGTTGTTGAAGAAGCGCTCTGCTTTGGCTGGATCGACGGCATCAAAAAGAAGCTAGCTGACGGTAGACTCGTTCAACGCTTATCTCCTAGAAAACCTAACAGTAACTGGACAGAATTAAATAAAGAACGTGTTCGTAGATTAGAACGTCTGGGACTTATGACCGATAGCGGCCGTCGAGTGTTGCCTGAAATGGATCCGAGTGCCTTTAAAATCGATCCAGAAATTGAACAAGCATTAAAAACGGATCCAGATTTATATCAAATATTTCTAAGTTTTCCGGAATTATACAGAAGGATCAGAATCGATACGATCCAAAGCTACAAGAATCAACCAGATTTATTTCGTAAACGATTAGAAAAATTCCTTTTACATACAAGAGAACATAGACTCTATGGTCAATGGAATGATCACGGTCGTTTGATAGAAGAATGAGTGTTTTTGATTATCTAAATGATGACACAAAGAGGCTTCGCTAGATATTTCTAAGCGCAGCCTCTTTTATGCATACATTCTTTTAGGGGATTTATCAGGATTCATATAGTTCAAGGGCTTTTTTTAAGAAGAGGATATATTGATTTCTATATTGATCCGGTCCAAGTACTTTAACTTTACTTCCAAAGCCCGCTAGAAATTGAAAAGCATATTGATTCTCTGGCAAAGATAGATTGACTATGCAGTTTCCATCTACTACTTCGCTTACTGCACTTTTTCCGTATCGCTCTATAAACTGATCTCTTACTTCAAGCGCTATACACAAGCTTACTTGAGTCATCTCCTGCTGCATTTTTTGAACAGAGGGTTTCTCATAAACAGGAGCTAGTCTTGGTGAGAAAAATCCTTCTCTTTCAATAGATAGAATTCTCGTTAACTTGAACGTTCTATAATCTTCTCTATCCAAACTATAGGCTACCAGATACCAATGCATTTCGTTCAACTGTAATCCATAGGGTTCTACAGCACGCTGTGACCTATTCCCTTCTCGGTCAACGTAGGCTATTTTCAATCGCCAATGATGTTCGATGGCCTGATTGATCAGTGAAATTTCTTCTCGCATCTCATTTCTGCCGGCCCATTCGTAAAAAGATAGACCCAATTTTGGTGATGCTGAAATTGTGGTCATTCCTTTAATTTTCTGAATGGTTGCCTGTATCTGCCTGTCAGCAATCAATCCTTCAAATCCACTTAATGCGATCAGGATATTTTCAATATCTTCGTGCGTCAAAAGTCGCTTGTCGAATTTATACTCCTCCATCAGGGCGTAACCACCCTTGGATCCAAGTTCTGCATAAATTGGGATATTGGCATAGCCCAGCGTTTCAATATCTCTTTGAATCGTCCGTTTTGTAACATTAAATAGCTGGCTGAATTCCGTAGCGGAAACTTTTTCTTTTTGTAGTAAAATCATAACCATTGAAATCAATCGTTCAATTTTTTTCATTTCCATTCTCCTATATACGACATACAGTTGTCATCGATACCCAAGTATACTTCAATTATCAAAAGGAGGAAATAAAAAATGAAAACTATCGCTTATCTTCAACTTAACGGCAACGCAGCAGAGGCTCTATCGTTTTACAAAAATGCTTTACAGGCAACTGACGTAACAGAAGTCCGCTTTGGTGCTTTTGGACAAGATCCGAATTATCCTTTATCCGAAACAGAACAAGAAATGGTTATGGAAGCACGGATTGAATTTTCTGGAAATGTCTTGATGCTTTCTGATGTTTTACCTTCTATGCAAGCTGTTACTGGTCCAGTTACCAGTGGAAATACTGTATTGATCAGCGTAATAGATGCAGAGCCAACAGTAAATGAGCAGCTCTTCACCAACTTATCTGAAGGCGGAGCAGTGATCATGCCACTAGCTTCAATGCCATGGTCTGCTAGCTTTGGTATGCTGATTGATTCATTTGGAGTAACTTGGAAGTTTAACAGTGATGCCAGTAAATTTCTGAACGGTTTCAACGCTTAGTAAAGGTTCTATATAAAAAATAGCCTAACACTTCAATAATAGAGTGTTGGGCTATTTTTGTTTAGTTAATCCGTTGTGATTTCAATCAAGTTTCCTTCGGGATCCGCAATCACTGATTCATAATAGCCGTCTCCTGTTACTCTTGGGCCATTCAGTAATGAAAATCCATCTTTTACTAGTTTATTTGTCAAAGAATCGACTATTTTTTCTGTCCCTACTGCAAAAGCTAGATGTGCATATCCTATGCTTTCAGATTGAGTCTTGGTCATCCCGTCTTTATGCATGATTTCCAGTCTCGCTCCGGAATCAAAGGACAGAAAGTAAGAAGTAAATCCTGTTTTTTCATTATGATAACGCGATCCGCTCATTGCTTTGAAGTACGTCTCGTAAAACTCTTTCATGGCTTCTAAATCGTTGGTCCATAGTGCTACGTGTTCTATCCTCATCCTATCGTCTCCTCTATCACTCTATTTTTCAGTACCTTATTTATATATCTAGTATAAAACAAATCCTATCCAGTCGTACTAGAACTCACTGGTAAATGAACATTCAAAGCGGGTTATACTCAAAGATAAACGAAAAAAGCTGACTCAAGACATCTAATTGTCCTGAACCAGCTTTCTTATTTTAACTTATGTTCTTAATCCGCGACCTTTTTCAATAAGATACCAGCAAATTGCGTAAAGCACCACGACAAACGCAACTAAAATCCCCATCGATAACATGATTGGTACATCGATGACGCCAAGGAATCCATAGCGGAATCCTGAAATCATATAAACGATTGGATTCACTTTAGACACTCCTTGCCAGAATGGTGGCAACATAGAGATTGAATAGAAGACTCCACCCAGGTAAGTCAATGGTTGTAAAACAAATGTTGGAACGATTGAAACATCATCAAACGATTGAGCAAAAATCCCGTTCAATAATCCTGCTAGTGAAAATAGCGTAGAGGTCATGAATAATGTAATGATGACAATAGCCCAAGAATACACTTGAAGTGGTACAAAGAATAGAGAAATAACGGTAACGAGTATCCCTACTAAAATACTTCTTCCAAGTCCACCAATTAAGAATCCCCAAACAATTACATGGGTCGGTACAGGTGCGATCAATATTTCCTCAATATTTTTCTGGAATTTCTGAGAAAAGAAAGAGGATGAGACATTTGAATAAGAGCTTGTAATGATCGACATCATAATCAGACCTGGAACGATGAACTCCATGTAAGAGAATCCTTCCATCTCTCCGATGCGGTCTCCAATCAGATTCCCAAAGATGACAAAGTATAAAGACGTCGTAATAACCGGTGGTACTAAAGTCTGTATCCAGATACGCAGATACCGATTCGTTTCTTTGACTGCCAGACTTTTTAAGGCTGTAAAATAAAGATTAAACATTGGTTTCCTCCACTTGATGTTTTTCTTCCGTAACTTTCAGGAATAGTTCTTCTAGGCGGTTAGACTTATTGCGCATAGACAATACTTTGATTCCTTGTCTGCTGAGTTGTTCAAATAAGTCATTCACACCCTGATTCCGTTCAACTTCTACTGTTAATGTTGATTCGTCTACAAGTTGGCTTTGGTAGCCAGTGATTTCCGGTTTCTTGTCAGAAGGCTCTAGGTCGAAGATAAAGGTTTCAAACTGAAGTTTCGAAAGCAGTGACTTCATGCTTGTATTTTCAATCAGCGCCCCTGTCTGAATAATTCCGATGTTACGGCAGAGCATCTCTGCTTCTTCTAGATAATGCGTTGTTAAGATGATAGTCGTTCCGTTCTCGTTTAACTCTCTCAAGAATGTCCACATTTCGCGTCGCAATTCGATATCTACACCAGCAGTAGGTTCATCTAAAATCAATAAACGCGGTTCATGCATCAAAGCACGGGCAATCATCAATCGACGTTTCATCCCACCTGAAAGCATACGGGCACGAACATCGCGTTTTTCCCATAAATCAGATTGCTTCAAGTATTTTTCGCTTCGTTCTAGCGCTTCTTTACGAGAAACACCGTAGTAACCAGCCTGGTTAACAACAATCTGCTGAACCGTTTCAAAAGGATTAAAGTTGAATTCCTGAGGAACAAGTCCGATTTGTTGCTTAGCGCGAACAAGGTCTGTGTCAATATCGTAGCCAAAAACATTCACTTTACCAGATGTTTTGTTGACTAGTGAGGTGATAATTCCAATCGTAGTTGATTTACCGGCACCGTTAGGACCTAGCAAAGCATAGAAGTCGCCTTCTTCCACGGTTAGATCGATTCCACGTAGGGCTTCAACGCCTGTACCATAGACTTTTTTCAAGTCTTTTATTTCTAGTGCGTATGTCATTTACTCATGATCTCCTTATAGATGTGATTTCTTTATTTTATCATGAATTTACTTACAAATTGTAAAAGATGCATAATGTCTCATAATATTTTTAGTAGTAGATTCAATAAGTTTTATAGATTGAACTAATCGTACTTGAAACAAATAAGAAGAATCCTCTAGTTAGCGATTCTTCAAAGTCAATTTGTCTATTACTGTCCAAAGATCAATACCTTTAGTGTTTAACATTATTATTCTATTAGAAATTGAAGATAAATATTGATAAGACAGCAATGATGACCCCTACTAATAAGAAAGCCATAACTATAAAAAATTTTGACAACCCATCTTTCACATTATTTCTGGTTTTTCTTACTTCTTCAATATCCCGGTGTTCCATAAATGCTATGATTTCTCTGAATGTCTGAATATTCTCTGCCTTTTTCATTTTTTCAACTTTTATTGATGCGTACATACCTATCGCCCACAGAATGAATGGTGGAACGAAAAACCAGTATTTTGGCAAGTAAAGAGAAGGACCAATTGACAGCATAGACATTGCAATAAAAAACATCATCACTTTAGTATACTTATCCATATTTAAACGAGAAATTTCATCTTTCATTTTACTAACATCCCCTTTCACTAGTTCATCTAAGGAAACAGAGAATAATACACTAAGTAACAATAAATTGTGAACATCCGGATAACTACGTTCATTTTCCCAGTTTGAGATTGTCTGACGCGAAACATATATCCTCTCGGCTAACTCCTCCTGAGAGAGATTCTCTTTATTCCGATATTTTTTTATTTGATTACCCAGTTTCATTTAATCCGCTCCTTATAAAATGAAGATAACGCCAACTGAACATTTATGCCATCAAATAGCTTTATAGTCGCCATAATTTCTATGTCAAAATCTTTTTACATATACTCTATCTTCATTATATAGCATTTTTCAGTCTCTGAATTACGACATTCAACAAGTTTATTTTCCCTCAAAAAAAGACTTATCTCAGAAAGATAAGTCATAAGTGTAACATTTGAAATTTTTTCTTAACAGGACTATATTGCAAAAATTGAATAGTGGAAAAATCATTTACATTTTTTCGGCCTGTCGGTGATTCCCTAGCAGTCGATGCATGATTTGTTTCAGTGTGTAAAATAATGGTATGACCACGAGCATTAGCGGAATGTATACTAGTGCCAAATGCCATTGGAATAAGCTAACCAGTGAAAAGATTTGACCGAAGAACACGAACAAAATCAAAAAGATTCCGGAAAGAACACCAATCATGAGTAGAATTTTCCAGTTGCTTGGTTTAGCAATATGATAAAGCACAACGAAGCAGACGATTCCAGTCATCCAAACGGTAATGGTTGAAGTTTCTTCGTAGGTCCAGTTTAGCCTAGTGCCGAAAAATAGTATTGTTAACGCAAAGAATACAACACTCAATCCACTCGCCAGGGCTGGCTCCAGGATATTCTGGAAAAAACGACCTTTAATGGGAGAGACGTTCGGTCTTAACGCTAAAAAGAATGACGGAATCCCGACCGTCAACGTACTGATTGGACTAAGTTGAATCGGTTGAAAGGGATAAGGTGAACTGATAAAAATAAATAGCGCCGCCAACAAAATGGAATAAATCGTTTTGGTTAGGTATAAAGAAGCTACTCGCTGGATATTATTTACGACTTTACGTCCTTCTAAAACGACACCGACCATGGAATCAAAATTAGAATCGAGTAAAACAAAATCGGCTATCCCTTTTGTTGCATCGCTTCCGTTTGCCATAACGATACTGCAATCCGCTTTTTTGAGCGCAAGGATATCATTGACTCCGTCGCCTGTCATTCCAACGGTTCTTCCATTCGCCTGCAAAGCTTCTACTAATGCACGCTTTTGTTCAGGACTGACACGTCCGAATATACGGTTTTCCTTTACTAATGACTGATAATCCGCTGTATCTTCTACCTTGCTCATATCGATTAGCTGATCGCTATCTTTCACTCCTGCTCGTTTTGCAATTTGGGCCACGGTTTGTGGATGATCTCCTGAAATGATACAGATTTCAACGTCTTGTTCTCTGAAATACTGTAAGGTTTGTGGTGCATTCGCACGGATTTCATCTTCCAGAAATAAGATCCCTTCAAGTCTAAGCCCACTCGGTAAGGATTGATCAATCAGCGGCGCTTCACTTGAAGCAATCGCTAATACGCGCAGTCCTTCTGTTGTTGCTAGACGCATACTTTCTGTCAGTTCTGGTGTAAAGGTATCAAATAAGTATTCTGGTGCACCCATGACCACAGTGCCTTTTTGATCATACTCTACGGCACTCCATTTACGAACAGAAGAAAAGGGAATTGTTTTTGTAATAGGGTAGGATTCATCCATTTCCAGGAAAGATTCCATCAAAGCAAGCCCCGTTGCATTGTCTTCTTTTAAGTCATGAGCGAATCGACCGACCAGTTCTTTGAACGCTTTCTCAGTTCGTCCACCAGTCACGTTGGTCTGAATGACTTTCAACTCTCCACTCGTCAACGTGCCCGTTTTATCTAGACACAAAATATCTACTCGAGCCAAAGTTTCAATTGACCCCATTGTCTTCACTAAGACCTTTTTTCGAGATAAGCGAATCACACCGACCGCTAGAGCGACTGTGGTCAGCAAGATCAATCCTTCGGGAATCATTCCGATCATCGCTGCAGTCGATCCCAGAATCGCTTGATTTACAGACATATCACTAAGTAGACTAGACATAAACAACGCTGTACCTATTGGGATAATGCCAAAAGTCAGAATTCGAATCCCTTTTTTCATCGTCTGGAGTAATTCGCTGTAGATACTTTTTTCGCCTTTTGCTTCCAATGTTAGTTTAGAACTATAGCTTTCTCTTCCGACTTTTGTCGCTTCCACCAAGGCTTGTCCACTGACCACAAAACTGCCTGAATAAACAGTATCTCCAACTTGTTTCAATATTGGATCAACTTCTCCTGTTAGTTGAGACTCGTCACATTCGATACCGCTTGTTTGAATCACGATTCCATCTACAACAATCTGTTGGCCACGTTTGATGACAAGTAAATCATTTTTCACGATTTCTTCTTGTAAGATCTCTTCTTGCTGACCATTTCTAATAACAGTCGCTTTAGCTTGGTTTAATAAAGTCAGTTCATCGATATTTTTCTTTGCCCTTAATTCTTGAAAAACCCCTACTGCAGTATTGACGAGGATGACGCCAAGAAAGAGCAAGTTCTTGTAGCTCCCGGTATAAATGACAAATCCGGCGATAATAATATTAATAAGATTGAATAAGGTTAGGCTATTTTCCAAGAAGATTTGTTTGAAACTTCGGGTCATAGGTGGCAAAGCTTCATTACTTTCTCCACGTACTTTTCGTGTTTCTACTTCTGCATAACTCAATCCTGCATATTCTGATTTTTCAGCCATTCCATCTTCTCCTTATGTACATTAAGCTAGTAACCCCTTTTCCTTCTATAGCATACGCGTTCCTTTTTTATTTAACCTCAGACTAAAGACCGAGTTCAGTCTTTCTTTAGATTTCTTTAAGTATACCTATCATACCGATTCTACTACTGACTTGTACAAAAAAACGGTTCTATAATAAATAACGTTGGTGAGAATTCACCAACGTTATTT
>NZ_JAYXKP010000004.1:0-243275 GCF_036039175.1 Marinilactibacillus sp. XAAS-LB27
AAAACAAAGTATCGTACATTTTACACAGAAGTCTGGACTTGACTAGAGAAAAACTGATTATTTAATGATCTAATTTCGATTCATACCAACGGTTAATTATTAAGTATCAAAACATTATTAGCGAAAGGAGAGGGGGATTTTTTAGGTGAATACAAAAAAGAGTTTACTTGCATTAATGGTTATAGATATTCTATTTATTGGAACATATGCAGTGTATCTTTTTAGTCCAATTTATCTTGGATATTATCCGATAGGAATTACTCAAATTTTATTATTAGTAGTATGTCTAACTTTCTTTATCCTCTATGGAAAAAATATGCTTAATGATACAAAAAAAGTCCAGTCGCAAATTATATACTTTTTATTTTACTTATTATTGGATATTTAGTTTCTATGGGGGCGCTTGCTTTTAGTATATTTTGGTGGGCTGTTTTTATGCCCTTATAATAAAAAGAAGGTGGATTTTTATGAAATTAAAAAGAAGTTTTATTCTATTAAGTACAACTCTATTATTAAGTCCAGTGATGTTCAATATGAGCACTGTATCTGCTTCTGAAGCTAATATGCGTACAAATATTTCAAATGGCGACAAAATTGATATTGATGAGTTCGAAGATAACTACTTAAATTCTGATAACTTAGATAATATAGAAGATGTTGATCAAATATTTTTAGATACGTACAATGAATCTAAAAATTTGGAAGTAGAAGATATAGAAGCTGATGAAGATCTGTATGGAATATTGCTAAAAAATCCAGAACAAATTTTTTTAAACTCAGCGGGGCTTTTAGAAGTTGATTATGTAAACATATCTGATTTTGAAAATTTTTCTGAGAATGATAAAAATATGTTGATTGATTTTGTAGAAAGAATGAATTTTTTAGTAAGTAATCGAGCGCTTTCGATCGATGATAACCTTTTATTTTCTTATCCCTATGATCTAGAAATTGAAAAGGAAGTAGAAACTAAATCTGGTTTTTCGATTCAAGCTAATATAATTTCAATTATGACGAGTACTAGAAAAAACGCTAAACTTCTATAACGCAGCTCCTTTTAAAACGAAACATATCATCGGCGGAGTATACTTTGCCGGTAAAGTTAAAAGCGGTGGGGATTGGGATTATAAAGCAACTTTAGGTACTAAAAAAGTTTACAATGTTTCTGATTTAGGACGATCAATGTCAGGTGAAGCTATTGGCAACTTTCACTATGGTTATGTAGGAAGAGCTATATTCTCTGATGTTACACTCAAAAGCGCGGCTGGAATGTATCAATTAGTCAGTGGAACTTCAAGCGCTAAATTTTATAATTCTTTCTTCGATGACCCTAAAGATCAGACACAAATTCAACTGGGAATTAATAAATATAATTCAGAACATTAATTAAAATTAAATCAATCAATCTCAAAAATTTAGAGGCGGGGACTTATGTCCCAGCCTCTTTTTTGCATACAACATTCTTACTTATTGTTGCGTTTTTACGAATCTTTCACTAAATCACATTTTTGCTGTCCGAAGAATAAACAACAAATACTATTTAATATTAGTTAAATCAAAATCCATTACTTTGATTTTTCACCATATTTTTTCCCAAAACTTTCCATAATATCAATAATAGGAATGAACTCCTGACCTTTGGTGGTTAATGAATATTCTACACGTGGAGGTACTTCTGGAAAAACTTCTCGTTTGATTAATCCATCTGCTTCTAATTCTCTCAACTGTTTTGTAAGGGATCCTTGCGATATATCCCATAAAAATACCTTGATTTCACTATACCGTCGTTCTTTATTTTTTAAAAACCAAAGAATAATATATTTCCAACGTCCAGAAAGTATATTTTGCGTATATGCAATGCCATAAACATCTCTATGTTCATTAATAAATTCTTTTTCAAATCCATCCTTACATATTCTAGCCATACTAATATCCATTCCTTCTCATTAGTACAAAAAAATGTACTACGTCTTTTTTTATTGCCTACTTCAAAAGTTAGAGTAATGTGTTTAGTATAGTGTTTGTGATTATAATAAGCAATTACCTCTTCATAATATTAGATTGCACTCAAAAGGGTATAAATCACTTGTAATAGTTATTAAATCGCAAATGAAGAAAATTAATTTTAGGAGGAACACTAATGAAAATTGGAATAATCGGTGCTGGACCAATAGGGACAAATATTGCTAAAAAATTGGTCAATAAAGGGCAT
The DNA here is from genome assembly GCF_036039175.1 of Marinilactibacillus sp. XAAS-LB27. Lineage (NCBI taxonomy): Bacteria > Bacillati > Bacillota > Bacilli > Lactobacillales > Carnobacteriaceae > Marinilactibacillus > Marinilactibacillus sp. XAAS-LB27. The sequence goes on from NZ_JAYXKP010000004.1 coordinate 2,210, forward strand.
GATGTAAAAATTGCAGATACCCTTGGATTCGATAATATGGCAGGAAAAGAAATTTCGGGGACACCTGTGATTGTAGAAGATGTCATAAAAAATATTGACAGTCTTATCATCTCTCTACCTTCTCATGTAATGCCAAGTATTCGTACGATTATCGATCAAGCGGGTAAAGATGTAATCGTTATAGACACATCAAATTACTATCCATTTAGAGACAGTAAAATTGAAGACATTGAGAATGGTATGGTCGAAAGTGTTTGGGTTTCCAACCAATTAGGCAGACCTGTCATTAAAGCGATTAGTAATCAATTAGCTCATACTTTGGAAAATAAAGGAACCCCAGAAGATACTAGTGGACGTATTGCAATGACGGTTTCAGGCGATGATCAATCACAAAAACAACTAGTCATGGACCTAGTAAATGATTTAGGTTTCGATCCAGTAGATAGTGGTTCTTTAAGTGAGTCATGGAGACAACAACCAGGTACCCCTGCTTACTGTACGGAATTAATAAAAGCAGATTTGAAAGACGCCTTAAAAAGAGCAGATAAAGAAAAAGCACCTTTACTAAGAGATAAAGTGATGGAGAACTTTTCAGCTGATTTTACTCACTCAGATATCGTAAACTTAAATAGAGAAATTTATAATTCATAAATTTAGTAGAGTAAATATTTACTAGTTAATCTTCAGTTTTTTAAAAGTTGCTAAAATTTATCATAGTATACTATTGACACTTTAAATATTTCATTATATGCTTAGCAAGCTAAGTATAACGGGGAATTGGAGGTGCTACATGGAAGACAGCCTTGATTGTCAAATTCGTGAGCTATTAGATAAAGTTTCATTCCGTATGCGTCGCGATTATAGTGAAAGTCTAAGAGAAATCAATTTGTATGTTGGTCAAGATAAATTACTTAATCGCTTATGGTCTGGAGATGGAATTACACAAAAGCAACTATGCGATTATTTAAATTGTGAACCACCTACTGTAACGAATATGGTTAAATCACTAGAGGAAAATGGATTTATTTATCGAGAACGTGACCAAAAGGATTCAAGAATTATGCGAATTTTTTTAACCAAAGAAGGAAATGAACTGAGAGAACCAATTGACGAAAGATGGACGAAGCAACAAAATAAGTTGCTTAAATCGACTATACCAGAAGAACGGTTGCTATTGAGACGTCTTTTAAAGCAAATGGAAAGTAACTTGTCATAGCGTCTATTCACAAAAAAGGTTTAAAAAACTAAACTTTTTTGTGAATAAATAGATGTTTATATATAATGAGAACTTCCAACCAAAAACTTAGCTTGCTAAATAAATATTCTGGTTTATCAATAGGGAAATTCATTGATTTATATCATAATAAACTAGAATAATAGTAAAAGGAGACTTCATAGATGTTAGATAAAGCTGATAAGCAGTTATTTAAAGAAGCTTTAGGTAATTATCCGACAGGAGTAGCTATAGTTACGACGATAAATAGTGAAGGGGATCCAGTTGGACTAACAATCAATTCATTTACTTCTCTATCTATGGATCATCTTCTCATACTCTGGTCTATCGATCATCAATCTTCCTCAATCCATACGTTTAAACAAGCCGGAAAGTTTGTAATACATTTACTGGCAGAAGACCAAAAAGAACTAGTAAGAACTTTTTCCAAAAAAGATTCCGATCGTTTTAGTGAGATAAACTGGTCACTTTCAGCTAGTAAATTGCCAATTATTGAAGGCGGGATTGCTGTTTTTGAATGTGAAACAGTTCAAACAGTAGAGGCAGGAGATCATACTATTTTAATAGGATCAGTGAAAAATATACGAGTAGAAGGAAAAAGTCCGCTACTGTATCATCGTAAAATAGCTGGCTCAATACCGTTAGGATTTCATGTTTAATCAGGAATAAATGTATAACGAATGATGTGGCAGATAAATATATCCCAGTATCAATCAAAATTAATAGTTAGCAAACTAAGTATTAATACTTTTGATAACGTAAACAGTAAGGAGGAAGATAGAATGGAAAACAAAAAAATGCAATTAGCACTACAAATGGTTGCTGGCTATGGTGGAGAATTCACTTCTTGGAGAATGCCTGGCGCTGACCCGACAAGTTATATCAATATTGATAGTTATGTAGAAGGGGCAAAATTAGCAGAAAAAGGTAAATTTCATATGATTTTCATTGCTGACACGCCAGCATTGAGTAACGATTTGGGCACTCACTCGCCGATGTATCCTATGGATCCAATGTTATCTTTAATGGCTGTGGCTAGAGAAACTGAATATATTGGTCTAGTAGCTACAATGTCAACAACATTTAACTATCCGTATAATATAGCACGTCAATACAAAGCGTTAGATATTATTAGTAGAGGCCGTGTGGGGTGGAATGCGGTGACAACATCTGCTCCCGAAGCAGCAGCCAATTTTGGGAGTCGTGTGGATAGTCGCGAAATAAGATATAGTAAGGCCCACGAGAGTATTCAAATTGTTCAATCACTATGGGGAAGTTGGGGAAAAGACGCATTAACTTTGGATACTGAAGAGGGCGAATTTGCCAATATGGGCAAAGTACAACCAATTAATCTTCAAGGGAAATATTATGCTTCGAAAGGTCCTTTACCCATTCCTCCTTCTGAACAAGGCCAACCTGTAATTTTTCAAGCAGGTGGTGGAACGGAAGGGTTGGAATTGGCTGGACGATATGCTTCAGGGGTCTATGCTAATCCTTACGATATAGAGTCAGCCCGTGAGCATAGAGCTGCTATTCGCCAAAGTGCGAGCCGTTTTGGTAGAAACCCAGATGATATCAAGATGCTTACAGGTTTTATGTTTTCATTAGGTTCAACTGAAGAAGAAGCTTTGGAAAGACGCAGACAAATTATGAGTTTTGATCCTAAGGAAATACCAAACAGAGTCAGTTATCTGGGGATGATGGTGGGTGTACCGATGTCAGTAGAATCAATAGACATTGATCAACCTTTGGAAGAAAAGCTGTTGAAAAGAGCTCGTCCTAATCCTAGAGATCCTCGTTCTGAAAAAGCCTTAGAATTATTGAAAAAAGGTATATCGATTCGCAATGTTCTCGCTCACGGTGTAATTAACTATCACCCATTAGTTGCGGGGACACCAGTACAAGTTGCTGACTTCTTAGAAGAATGGTTCTTAGCTGAAGCATGCGATGGATTTTCTATTGTTCCCGATGTTGCTAATGAAGGAATTGCAGATTTTGTAGAACTAGTGGTACCAATTTTACAAGAACGTGGCTTATATCATAAGGATTACGAAGGGAAAACACTTCGCGAGAATATGGGAGTTCCTTACCAATACGGAATGCTCAACTATTAATCTTTATAGCTCAATAATAAAATAAGGGATTAATCAGGCTTTTAACTTGTTAGAATTTTATCAATAGACTGTAGATAAACATTGGTTTCCCATCACCAAGTTTAAAAATGAGATGTATAAGTAGTAAAGAGATTTATTATTATATTTTAGGTTAAAGAAAATTTCAGGAGGAGATAATAATGACAAATAGAATATCCGAAATATTAAATATAGAGAAACCAATTGTACAGGGGCCAATGGCTTGGATTACTAACGCTGAATTTGTTTCAGCTGTAAGTAATGCTGGAGGATTAGGTATCTTAGGTCCAAATGCCGGTCAAGTTGACGTTACTCGTTCACCCGAAAAAACTGCGGAGAGAATGAGAACGGAAATTCAAAAAACAAAAGCATTAACTAATAAGCCCTTTGGATCAACCTTGATTGTAAATGGTGACTTGACTTATACGTGGCCAATTTTAGAGACAGTTATTGATGAGAAAGTTCCCGTTGTTCTTGTAAATGGCATACTAGATGAAAAAATTTTTAAACCATTAAAAGAAAATAATATAAAAATTATCTTTAGACCTCAAACTCCTACTATTGAAGATGCAAAAGCTGCAGAAGAGATGGGAGCAGATATTTATGTAGCAACTGGATTCGATGAAGGTGGATCAGTTCCAGAACGTATCATTGGAACGTTTTCGATTGTCCCAATGATTGCGGATGCTGTAAATATACCAGTAATGGCAGCTGGTGGGGTTGGGGACGTTAGAGGCGTACGTGCCGCATTTGCTTTAGGTGCTGAAGGGGTATTTGCAGGAAGTGTATTTATTCCAACAAAAGAAAACCCAGCAGCTGAAAATGTGAAGCAAATGATTGTAGATGCTACGGCAGAAGATTTATTGTTATTCCGTACATGGCCAGCTTACTATCGTTCGTTATCCACTAAATTAGCGAATAATTTAGTAGAAATGGACGAACAAAATGCTAGTCCGAAAGAAATAGCTAAAGCAATGGGATTAGCAGGTGCACTGCGTTTTGGTATGTTAGAGGGAAATACGAACGATGGTATTGTTTCCGTAGGTACTGGTATTACAGCAATTAAAGAAATTAGAACTGTAAAAGAAGTAGTTGACAGCTTAATGCAAGACTTTAAATAATGTACTTCAAAAGAAGTAGTAGAAATTGTTTATCTACTACTTCTTTTTTTATTAGCATGATATTAGTTACAGGTATAATTTAGGACAACTAATATATGCTTCCTAAAGGATACAAAGGTTTGGAAGGGATTCATGCTGATAAAAAGTATTCAGATAGAATAAAGAACAGTTAGAGCCTTCAAAAGCTTACTGAAAAATAAACACAACGTTGGGCGCAAGATGGTTACAAATAAAGATATAGATAATAAGCGAATTGAAAAATTGATAGCCAATAGGTTTTATTGAAAATATACTTTGTATTTAGCGCCATAACATTAACTAAATAGAATATGAATTATAAAGCTAGAAAGACTGAAACTACTAGATAAAAATTATCTATTGGTTTTATTCTTCTTTTATTTTTCTTTTGAAGATTCAAAGATTACTGTATACAAAGTACCAGAGTGCAAGGTTTTTAGAGATTGTTGCATTTATGATTGCTCAATTAAATAAACTATTTTATTATATAATATGTAAGATCTATTAATAGAAGATCATATTATATATCGAAAAAAATTCGATATTGAAGGAGCGAATAGCTGAAATGGTAGAAATAAATAAATGTGAACTCAAAGATGTAGATACGTTACAAGAAATAAGTATAGAGACATTTAGAGAAACGTTTCAAGAACAAAATACACCCGAACATATGAATGACTACTTGGAAAATGCATATAATCCTAAAAAATTAGAACAAGAAATATCCAATCCTTATTCATTTTTTTATTTTTTATATGTAAATTTAAAAATTGCAGGATATTTAAAAGTTAACATCGATAGTGCTCAAACAGAAGTAATGGGTAACGATACGCTCGAGATTGAACGCATTTACTTAAAAAAGGATTTTCAAGAACTTGGTCTCGGAACATACTTAATAAATAAAGCGGAAGCAGTTGCCAGAGAAAAGAATAAGAGTAAAATTTGGTTGGGTGTTTGGGAAAAGAATGAAAAAGCACTTATCTTCTACCAGAAAAAAGGCTTTTCCAGAGTTGGTCAACATTCATTTTTCATGGGAAATGATGAACAGACTGATTTAATTATGCTTAAAAAGCTTTATAATCCAGTACCAATAGTTCAAAATGTAAACGATTAGTACTGGATTTTTTATGTGGATAAACATAATGGTTTTAAGAATTTTGGGTATAGTAGATAAACAAAAAGTACTGGAACTATTAATATAGATAAACATAACAATATTAGAGAATGTTGCGTTTTTAATTTTGGTCTGAAATTTTTTAAAAAAACAGCGTCTATTCGGGATGACTATTTAATAATCAGGATAAGTTTATTGAACACTAGCTTCAGATTGAAATAAAAAAAGAGAATAAGCTATTATAGCTCACTCTCTTTCTCAAATTCTAAAGTTTATTCTTCTTGATTATTGATCCAGTAAGCAATCAATTCGGAGGCGCTCATATTGACTGACTGAGCCATGTCTTTTAATTTCTTTTTATTAGTAGGCGTGATTGAAAGGTTCATGGAGCCTTTTTTTTCTTTTTCCAATTCGGGTAAACTCGATGGTTTCGTTACTTCAGACTGACTGTTATCTTCTTTGTTTACTTCTGAAGGGCTCTTCAATTCTTTTGGACTTTTTTCTAATGGCGAACTACTTTTTTCTATTTCTTTTTTTCTAGCCTTTTTAGCTTTTTTTTCTTCTTTCTTTTTGGCTTTATCTTTTTTCTTACCCATAATCCACTCTCCGTCCCGTATATCATTAGTAACATACGTTTTATTAATTATGCTACGTGTATTTCACTCAGTCAAGCGAGAGCATTGAGGGGTGAGTTTGGTTTGATAAAGTTGCCTACTATTTTTATTCTGACAGGCGTTACCACTTCATTTTCTCCCCAAAGGAGAAGTACACTAAATAAAGTGAACATACATGCAAATAAAAAGACCACCGAATGTTAGAGTAATGATTTAACATTCGGTGGTCTTTTACAGTATGCGCTACAATCATTAGGTGCCTATTCCCAATAGTCAGATTAGCATAACTTCTGGGAATAAGCACCTAATAATGATGTACGTTTATACTTTATACGATTCTATTGAAAGTTCATTTTAGCTAAATGAAGTGGAATCTTCTGTATCCAGTACGTTCATTTCATCAGAGAGCGTTCTGTTCTGGTACTGATTGATGCGTTCGTCTATGATTAGTCCGTTGTCGATAATCAGAGCATTATCTAAAATCTCATTAGGACGATTTTCGACTAAATCATCTATATACTTAACGGTTTCAGTGGAAATAGCACTAGATGAGGAACGATAAAAAATAGTGGGTGTATGGTCGACTGCGTAATGGATGACATTGTCTATTTCGTAGATGGGGTCTTCAAGAGAAGTAGGGACAGTGGTTTCGATGGCACCGTGCTCGTCGCAACTGACGTCAATGAGCATTGTACCTGGCTTGAATCGGTTTAAATCAGACTGATAAATTAAATGATCTTCGCGTGATGTATCCCATAATATGGCATTAACGATCACATCGAATTCTGTCATTTCTTTTTGGAATAATTTTTCTTGATTACGATTATAAACTTTGATATCAGCTCCAAGACTTGTCAGGATTCGTTGTGCTCCGCGAGCAGTATTCCCGCGTCCTAAAATAGCGACTTTTGTGTCATAAGGCATAACACCATTTGACTGATAAGCGTGCATGACGGCAGCTTCTCCTGCAAGTTCATTGTTACGCCAATAAGAGTGTCGATTGTCTTCATACATATCTTCCCAAGCATAGGCAGTGAGCTTATTATCAATTAAAGTATCGGTAACATCTTCACTTTGAACAGCATGAACCCATCCAAATAAGGTTTGGCCTGGAAGTAAGTCTTTAATAAAAGTAGAATCTCCAATTTTAGGATCACAGACGATATCTTGAGCTAAAGCAACCTCTCTAGGTACGATTTGACACCCTAAATCAGAGTACTCCGCATCAGAGATGTTTAAATCGCTTCCATAACCTTCTTCAAAAAATAAGGCTCTTGTATGCTTGAGTTGCACAATGTCTTTGGGTAATAGGGCAATGCGCTTTTCACCGGATTTATGACTGTTCACAAATCCAATTGTTCTAACGGTTTTTTTTAGCATATTTGCAACCTCCTGTTTTTAATAAAAGTAAACGAAAAAACGGTACATGATAACCTATTATGTCACTAATAGAAAGGGTTTACAAATAAACAGATAAATAAAATCGTAATAAAAATAAAGTTTTTTGCTCCAAAGCTATGCTAGGTATAGGAATGAAGATGAATGCGAACTTCAATTATTTATTTTTAAAAATCAAAAATCATAGAAATTAGAGAGAAGCTTAATCGTTTGAATTGCAAAAATGGAAGCGGTTGTATTAAAGTTAAATTATTAATAAATAGGATATTATTAACTATATGATATCAATCGGCAGATAAGCGCAGTTAGGAGAATAAGAAAGGAGAACAATATGTTAATACAAAATAATTTAAATAATAGTAACAAGATATTTTTTGTAGGAGCCTGTGCATTACTTTTAGGGGCTTGTGGGAATGAGGACGGCGCTGGTCCTGGAGGTATGGGCTCTAACGATGACTCAAGCGGAGAGACGATTCAACTGAATATCATGCAAGGGAAGGTCGAGTTTAATACGCAGTTCAATGAATTAGCAGATCAATATATGGCAGAGAACGATAACGTTCAAATTGAGATCACTTCTGTAGGTGGGGGGACGGATTATTTTACACAACTCACAACAAGGTTCTCATCAGGGGATGAACCGGATATATTCAGTGTTGCTGGTCCAAATGAAATTGAACAATTCCAAGATACGATGGCTGATATGTCCGACACAGATGCAGCAGCGGCAGCTTTAGAAGGAACGATTGAAAATGTTACTCATGATGATGGTAGAATCGATGCGATTCCGTATAATCTCGAGGGGTATGGATTCGTCTACAATATGGAAGTATTTGAACAAGCTGGAATTGACCCGGAAGCACTATCGACTTATGAAGAGTTGAGAGATGCTGTAGAGACGATTGATAGCCAAAAAGAAACGCTCGGAATCGAAGCGGTATTTGCGTTGCCGGGAGCTGAAAGCTGGGTTATGGGAGACCATCTAGCGAATGTTTATTTATCTCCTGAATTAAACGAAAGTCCACTAGAAGCTTATAACGCAGAAACATTGGCTTTTGAAAGAGCAGATGAATTCCAACGAATGTTAGATTTACAGGTGGACTACTCAATTGAACCTGTATTGAGTCTGGATTACTCTCAACAAGTTGAAGAATATTTTTCTTTGGGACAGGTCGCTATGATTCAACAAGGAAACTGGATCTATCCTACGCTAGAACAAATGGATCCTGAGTTTGCGGAATCTAATGTAGGGATGATTCCAATTCCGTTAGAAGGGTACGAAGATCGTTTACCGGTAGGTGTTCCAAATTACTGGGCAGTGAATGACAATAATGATGATGCAACGGTTCAAGCTGCAAAAGACTTCTTAGACTGGATGTATTTATCAGATGAAGGAAAAGATTTTGTCGTATCAGAATTTAATTTTGTTCCAGCTTATGAAGGATACGAAGATCTAGAAATTAGTGATCCACTTTCTCAAATTGTTTATGATTATTCTCAGAGTGGTGATACATTAGGTTGGGTTTTTACTGGCTTCCCGACTGGATATCAATTAAATGAATTTGGTCCAAATCTCCAAGCCTATATCGGTGGAGAAATGACTTGGGAAGAAGCCATTGAAGCTTCCAAAGAAGCTTGGGAGTCGATGAGACAATAATAGGATACTCAAAGAGAGCCGTTTGGTACATTAAAAAATGGCTCTTTTCAATTTAAGCATCAGCTGAATGTATGATTGTTAGAAAGGAAGTCCTAAGATGAAAAACAAAGAAATGACATTCTGGTTATTCATAACCCCTGTACTACTCAGTTTATCACTGGTCGTCATTCTACCCGTCCTTATGGGCATTTTCTATTCTTTTACGAATTGGGATGGATTAAATTTCACAGCATTTGTGGGAATGGATCATTACCGTAGACTGATTGGCGACGAGCAATTCTTGCAATCTCTCTGGTTTACAGTTCGATTTGCTTTAACGAGTATTATTTTACTGAACGTTATTGGCTTGGGATTGGCTTTACTAGTAACGAGCAAGCTGAAAAGCCGCAATCTTTTAAGAACCATTTTTTTTATGCCGAATCTAATTGGCGGATTAATTTTAGGATTTATTTGGCAATTTATCTTTATCCGCGTTTTTTCTACAATAGGAGATGTGATAGGTGTCGAAGTTCTGAAAGGCTGGTTATCGACGCCAGCAACAGGGTTTTGGGGACTCGTGATTCTGACAGTGTGGCAAATGGCTGGCTATATTATGATCATTTACATTGCCTACTTACAAGGCGTGCCAAAAGAATTAATGGAGTCTGCAGAAATAGATGGGGCGACACCGGGGCAGAAATTCAGACACGTTATTTTCCCTTTGATTGCACCAGCGTTTACCGTAACGATGTTTTTGACGTTGTCCAATTCATTTAAAATTTATGATCAAAATTTATCTTTAACAGGTGGAGGACCATATAATTCCACTCAAATGGTTGCCATGAATATTGTAGATACAGCATTTTCTGGAAATCAAATGGCTTACGGTCAGTCAAAAGCCATTGTGTTTTTTGTCATTGTAGCGATCATTTCTCTAAGTCAGGTTTACTACAATAAGAAAAGAGAGGTGGACCTATAATGAAAAAGAAAAAATGGTCGATTTATGTACTAGAAGTTTTTGGTCTTTTACTAGGACTCGTATGGATTTCTCCATTTTATTTGATGATTGTAAATAGTTTCAAAGACCCAAGAGGTATCTTTTCAAATGTATTGACCCCTCCCTCAGAATTGAATTTTGTGAATTACCAACAAGCTTTTGAAGATTTACAGTTTGTGCGTTCGTTTTTCAACTCATTAATGATTACGGTAGCGAGCGTAGTTATTATCATTCTCTTTTCTTCAATGGCTGGATATGCATTAGCAAGAAACAAAAGTAAATTGAGTAGTATGATCCTACTGCTATTCGTTGCTGCTATGTTGATTCCTTTTCAATCCGTTATGATTCCGTTGACCTCAAACTTTGGTCAAATTGGTATGCTGAATCGTGTTGGGCTCATTATTATGTATCTTGGTTTTGGTTGTAGTTTATCCATCTTTTTATACCACGGAGCGATGACAGGGATTTCCGTTACCTTAGATGAGGCAGCTAGAATGGATGGCGCCAATAAGTTACAAATTTTTTGGCGCATTATTTTCCCGCTACTTAAGCCAATCTCTGTAACGGTTGCGATTTTAAATGTTATCTGGATCTGGAATGACTACTTGCTTCCCTCACTAGTACTCGGAAATAGTAGTCAAACTATTCCGATTCGAATGTTTTATTTCTTCGGACAATACACAAGACAGTGGCATCTGGCTTTAGCAGGATTAACCATTGCAATCATCCCAGTAATTATTTTTTACTTCACTTCTCAAAAACAAATTGTTGAAGGTGTAGCAGAAGGTGCGGTCAAATAGGAAACCGCCAGTAAAGGAGTAAAAGAATGGCAAAGAGAAAATTCTATTTCACATTATATGAGCTTTCAGATAAGTTAACGACTCTTTTTTTATTCAATTTATTCTGGCTAATGTTGAATATTCCAGTGATTCTACTAGTAACGCAACTGTTGGTTGTGACCCAGTTGAGTAGTTATTACATTTTAGGACCATTGCTGGTGCTGACACTCCCGGTATTTTTCTATCCTAGTACACAAGCCTTGTTCTGCGTTGTCAGAGATCTTATCTTAGACCAGGGAAGTTTAACGTTGAAATCTTTCTGGACTTACTTTAGGACCAACTACAAGGAAAGTTTAATGACGGGTATTATGTTTACAGGTGGATTTGTTGGTGTGTGTACAGGTTTGTTCTATAGTTGGTCTATGAGTTTTGTGGTATTCACGCTATTCTTGGTTTTACTCTTTTATATCTTGATTATGATGATCCAGCTATTCTCTTTTCAAGCACACTTTAATATGCCTATCTGGTGGAAACTTAAGAGGATACATCAGCTGGTTTTTGCAAAAATCTTTTATTCTATTAGTTCACTTTTAGCAGTTTCACTGATTCTATACGCTACCCTTGAAATGAGTTTATTTGTCTTTGTATTAGCAGCACCTGCTGCCAGTGTTTATAGTGCCTTTTTCTTGTTCAAAGCGCAGTACAACAAGATAATGCGTCTGAGTAAACAGAATTCGAAAAGACTAGATACTAGCAAGATTTTAGAGGTTTAACACATAATTTGATACAATGGTAAATAAACAAAGTTAAAGGGGCGAGTGTGTGTCAATTTTTGAAAATTGGATCGAGTATTTAAATGACGCAGGATTATCGTATTGGCTAGGTGGAATCCTTGGCGTTATTGGGATATTCGTTATCAGGTTTGTTTTAAAGAAAATTGGAAAACGATTGATTCAATCTGAAAGATTGGTCGCTTTATGGAAAACATTTCTTAACTGGAGTACGCTTTTTATACTCATCATTTTCCTATTGAGTTATTTATCGAATACACCTTGGCTTTACGATACATTGTTTGTTTTCGGAGATACGAACGTCTCCATTTTCTTGGTTTTAGCTGTTTTGTTTGTTGTAGTGGTTGCTGTCCGGTTTTCAAATGCAGTCAAACGGTATGTGCTTCCTACTCTGTATTCAAAATATGAATTAGATAGAGGAATGCAGGCAACATTCAATACATTATTTCAATACGTCGTCGTAGCGATTGCGATTCTAGTGGCTCTTTCTTCTTTAGGTTTCAACCTAACAAGTCTGACCGTTGTCGTCAGTGTATTAGGAGTTGGAATTGGGTTTGGACTTCAAAACATTATGTCTAACTTTATTTCAGGTCTGATTATTTTATTTGAACGTCCCGTGAAGGTGGGCGACCGTATTATTATTGATGATACGATTGCGGATGTAGAAGAAATTAAAATGCGTGCAACGATTGTGCGGACAAGAGCGAATGAGCGAATGATTATTCCAAATTCATTTTTCTTGGAAGAAAAATTTATCAACCGTTCTTACGCCGATACTCGTTTAAGAATTTCCATACAGGTTGGTGTATCTTACGATAGTGACGTCAAACTAGTCAAAAGATTACTAGAAGAATCAGTTGTGGAGTTAAAAGAAGAGAAATGGCACAATATATTAAACGATCCAAAACCTAGAGTGTTTTTCGAAGCTTTTGGAGATTCCTCTTTGGACTTCAAGGTTTGGTTTTGGATTGATCAACAAACGGATGAAAGAGAATTTCGTGTACCGAGTGACTTAAGATTCAAGATATTTGAAAAATTCAATGAACATGATATTGAAATTCCTTTCCCACAAAGAGATTTGCACATGATTGACCCCTCTCAAAAATAAAGAATTTTCTAAAAATCTGACTCAATTGATGGGCCAGATTTTTTCTTTTAAAAGATCATGAGTTATAAAAAAAGTCAGTGAAAAAAATAATCAGTCAATTGCTTTGTAAGATCCATACAAAGAAACCGACTATACTATTCAATATATCCTATATATTTCCCAAAAAAAGTATAGAAATGTCACATGAGCTTAGGTATAATGAGATTATTATAATTATATTTATATTACAAAGGGAACGAGGCATCATGACATGAGATTAGGGGAGAAAATCAAAAGAAGAAGAAAAGAAATTGGCATGACACAAATCGATCTCGCTGAAGGTATCTGTACACAAGCTATGGTTAGTCGACTTGAGAAACAAAAAGTTCGACCTAGTCGAGATTTGATGGAAAAACTCGCGGATAGAATGGATACACCCATGAGTTTCTTTTATGGAGAAGATTCTTTGGAAACAAGACATTCTCAAGTGAGTCAGTTATGTAGAATGGTCAGACAACATCTTGATCGGAGAGAATATGATTCGGTGGCGTACTTAGTGGAGTCGAACCATGAGTTAATAGCGAGATCTGTAGGGGATGATAAGCTATTTTTCGAGTGGATAAAAGGGCTGTTGTATACGCACAGAGATGGAGATTACAAAAAAGCACTGAATCATCTGATTTCTATCGAAGAAGGCACGAAAAAAGGGGAATTACGTGTCGAAATCATTGATAGTATTGGAAACCAGTATCAAAGAATCCATGAATACAAGAAAGCTGAAGAGTACTACCAAAAAGGATTCGAGTCTTTCTCAGAATGGATGGGACATGAAAAGAAAGCGAAGCTATTGCTGAATTATTCTTTATGTCTTTCCAAGCAAGAAAAAAATCGCGAGTCACTGGAAAAAGTATTACAGGGACTGGAGTTACTGATTCAGAACAATACACTCTTTTTACTGGGGGATTTCTTTTATCAAAAAGGGTATTGTTTAGAACATTTGGATCAAGTTCGCCAAGCGGTCGAATCGTATAAGAAAGCTGCATTTATATTCGATATTCAACAAAATGAACGATTCGTTACAATGGCAAATCTAGCAATCGATGAATTGGCAGAAACGGAAGTAGAACAGAATGGATAACACAAAAAAGGCACAGTATCTGTCCCAGGCGGATCGATTCTGTGCCTTTTTTTGTAGAGAAGCAAATGAGACATCTAACTAAAAGAGAAGCAAATACTTTTTTATTACGTTAGCTTAATGGTGGTAAGTGATGTTCAATCAGAATTCTTTTTGACTCTAACCATTCAGGAAGCTGAAGCTTTTCGCCTAACTGCTCTATAGGTTCATCGACAGAAAATCCAGGTGTATCTGTAGCGATTTCCATAATGATATCTCCATGTTCTTTGAAGTACATTGCTTTGAAATAATCACGATCTTTGATTTCGGTCGTTGGGTAACCATTATCCATTAAGAAGTTTTGCCATTCTAATTGATCCGCCTCATCTTTTGCGCGAAAAGCAATATGGTGAACAGTACCGACTCCGAAACTTCCAGTAACGGGTTCTACTTTTTTGATATCCAACGTATGCCCAACTTGTTCGCTAGCTTTGAATCTAGTATAGGTGGCAGACTCTGCTACTTGTTCAAACCCAAAAAATTGTTTGACCAATTCTGATGTTTTGTGTACATGCGTTGATAATAATTGAGCGCCTGCGAATCCTAAAATCTTTTTATCATCGGGAATGTCTGAAGATGCCCATGGATGAGTGAGGGATCCCGAACGTGCAATTAAACCTAAACTCAAGCCGTGCGGATCACTGAAGTAAAGTGTTTCTTCATCAAATACTGTTTCGCGAGCAACTTCAATATTAAAAGATTGGAGTCTCTCTAACCAGAAATCCAACGCTCTTGTATCCACTTGAAAGAAGGTCGTACCAACCTGTCCAGTCCCAACAGTTCCTTTATAAGCATTTGGCCATGGGAAAAAGGTCATGATCGTTCCAGGGCTTCCTGTTTCATCTCCGAAATATAAGTGATACGTTCCTGGATCGTCAAAGTTTACCGTTTTTTTGATTAATCGTAATCCAAGAACGGATGAATAGAAGGCGACAGTCTCTTTAGGATTACCAACAATTGCGGAGACGTGATGAATACTCGTTGTTTTTTTCATTTTTTACCCTCCTAATATTTACCTCATATAAATTTATCTCTAATTCGTAATAATATTCATAAATGTATTCTATTCCTATCGGATAACAATGTCAACAGATCATCAAGTACATTTAAAATTAAAATAAATCACTAAAATAGTAGTGTAAAAATTGAAATATTATTTCATTTCATACATAATAAAGTGGAAATGAACTATTGCGAAGCAGAGAGGATGTTCGATTATGCTGGGAGCATCGATTTATTTGTCAGAGAGCGAAGAAATGAATCTTAAAATGATAGATATTTTACACATGAGAGGCATCAAAAAGCTATTCACCTCTCTTCATATACCAGAAGAGAATCCTAAACAAACCTTAATTGGACTTAAAAAGATTCTATCCAAAATCCAATTGAATCATATGACGCTTACGGTCGATGTTTCAGCAGGAACACTTGAGCAGTACGGTCTATCTAAAGAAGAAGCAACAGTTTTTTTTACAGATCTTGGCGTGACAAGTTTGAGAATGGATTATGGTTTTTCTCACAAAGAAATCAAACAACTCAGTGACACTTTTGAGATTGTATTGAACGCCAGTACAATTACTGAAGAAACGTGCCAGTCCTTAATAGAAGCTGGTTTGGATCTCACCAATATTACGGTATGCCACAATTACTATCCTAGAGAAAACACAGGATTGGACTTGGCCTTTTTTCTCAGAAGAAATCAGTTTTTAAAAGAAAAAGGATTCACTATTCAAGCTTTTATTCCAGGTGATTTAAAGAAAAGAGGTCCAATTTATGCGGGACTACCAACACTGGAAGCACACAGAGGGACAGACCCTTTACTAGCTTATCTTGAACTTAAGGAACACTACCTTGTAGACGAGGTTTTGATTGGAGATATCATGATGACAGAAGATGCTCTGGATAGAATCGTTAAATGGGAAAAAGAGCATCTGATGGTTCTTCCTGTTCAATTACTATCGAAGGATCTGCCAGAAAACTTTTATGCTATCCATCGAAATAGACAAGATGTGGCTAGGGATGTGGTTCGTTCAGAAGATTCTCGCGTTGTACTGAAAACAAAAGAAATCCAGCCACGTGCTGTAAAGGATCGACCAATTGGAACGGTCACACTGGACAACGACTTATACAGAAGATATAAGGGAGAACTACAGATTACAAAAAGGGCGTTACCAGCAGATGATAAAGTCAATGTACTGGCCAGTGTTCAAGAGAAATCGCTTGGATTACTCGAGTACATTATTGAAGGCGTAAAATTTCAATTTATGGAGGGGTCAGAGTAAATGAGTACAGAAAATAGAAATCAGAAATCGATGGAGCTGGACCGTTTATCTATAAAAGAAATGACGCGATTGATGAATGAAGAAGATGCAACTGTTCCAACGGTCATCCAAGAAAATCTGGATGCAATCAACCAATTGATTGAAGCGGTATACGAACGTATGGAAAAAGGTGGGCGCTTGTTTTATATGGGCGCTGGAACGAGTGGGCGCTTAGGCATACTAGATGCTGCTGAATGTGTGCCGACTTTTGGTATTTCACCTGAATGGGTGCAAGGCATCATTGCGGGTGGAGAAAAAGCAGTCGTAGAAGCGGTAGAAGGAGCAGAAGACTCCTCGGAATTGGCTGAAGAAGATTTGAAACATGTTGAATTAAGTGAAAAAGATGTTGTGATCGGTATAGCAGCAAGTGGAAGAACACCATATGTAAAAGGAGCGCTTCTTTATGCGCGTTCAGTCGGTGCTCAAACTGGATCCATTTCTAATAACGCAGATGCAGCCATCAGTAAACTGGCGAATTTCCCTGTAGAAGTAGCAACTGGCCCAGAAGTCTTAACGGGATCTACAAGACTAAAAGCTGGGACGGCTCAGAAATTTGTACTGAATATGATCTCTACCGTGACTATGGTAAAATTGGGTAAAGCTTACGAGAATTTGATGGTAGATGTTCAGGCGACAAATGAAAAGTTGGTAGATCGTTCTAAAAGAATTATTATGGAAGCGACGGAGTGTTCATTTGAAGAAGCTGAAAAGTACTATCAAGAATCTGGTTCTGTCAAAACAGCCATCGTTCAGATTCTAGCTAACACAACCATGGAGGACGCTAATGCGCTGCTAGAGGAACATAACGGTCGTGTGCGTCAGTCCATTCAATCAAGAGACTAAAGGGCAGTTCATTAAAAGCATCAAAGGACGGATCATATGACTGAGAAAAACATTTTAGGAAGAATCAATAGTATTAAAGACCAATTACCCAGAGCGGAAAAGAAAATTGCTGAGTTTATCTTGGATAAACCAGAAGAAATCGTGAACATGACGGCTTCTAAATTAGGGACAGCTTCTGAATCAAGTGCAGCGACCGTCATCAGGTTGTGTAAGCGAGTGGACATTTCAAGTTTTACTCAGCTCAAGGTACTGATTTCAAGAGAAGTTACGCATACCAATCCGGTTGGCTATTCAGATATTACGCCAGACGAACCACTAGAAGATATTATGGATAAGTTACTTGGAAACGCCTTTCAAACGATGCAAGATACTGTTTCTGTTATTCAAGAACAGCCCTTGTTAGAAGCTGTAGAAGCTATGAAAGCTTCTTCCATCATCTATCTATTTGGAATTGGCGCTTCAAGTTTGGTGGCAGAGAATATTGCGCATAAGTGGAGTAGAATCGGCAAAACATGTATCAGCTTCAAAGACCCACATGCCTTACTTGCGGCAATGTCTTCTACAAAAAAAGGACAGGTTTTTATAGGTGTTTCCAATTCTGGAGAGACAAAAGAAATCATTAAAATCATGGAACTGGCTAAAGAAAATGGGAGTCAAACGATTGCGCTAACCCAATTTGGTAAGAATAGTTTAACGAAAAAGGCAGACATCTCACTTCAACATGTTAGAGCGCAAGAAGGGGCAGTCAGAAGTGCCGCAACCAGTTCTTTACACGCTCAGTTTATTTTAGTAGATATCTTGTTTTATGCGTATGCTTCAAAAAACTACGATAAGATTATTGATCAAATAAGGTATTCAAGAGAGCAGATCGAGAAATATAGTTCGTAATCGTCCATACAAATCAAACCGCTAAAAAGCAATTGTGATTGCTTTAGCGGTTTTTGTATATACAAGTGGATCAAGTATTATAAAAAAATAGAAAGGGTGGTAACAATGACGAAGATTCCTAAGAATTTTAAGGAATTAATGGTAAAGAACTACGGTTCTAAAGTTGAGAACTGGGTCAGTGCGCTACCTGATCTCTTATCAAAGAGCGAAGCGATTTTTGGTGTTCACCACCTCAGACCGTTCGATGACTTATCCTATAATTATGTTGCAGAAGGCATGGTTGGTGGGTTACCTGTTGTACTGAAACTATCATTTGAGAAAGAATCACTCAGAAAAGAAAAAGATGTTCTAAAGGCATTTGAAGAAAGAGGGGGTGTTCGAGTTTTGGATTACAATGAGGAACTTGGTGCACTCTTACTCGAAAAAGTTGTCCCTGGAAATTCTCTAGTAGAGATAGGAGATGATCAAAAAGAGGTTGAACAGTTTTGCCAAGTCTTTGATCGACTCCATCAAAAGCAAGATAGTATTAACAGTGAAGGTGTACCGACATTGGTTGAATGGTTCTCTGCTCTAGGGCGGTACCGAGAAAATGAGGGAACTACTGGCGTTATTCCAGAAGAAGAGATGATCTTAGCTGAACAGTTATTAGAAGAACTGATTCAAACGACTACAAATCCTGTGTTGATTCATGGAGATTTGCACCACGGGAATATATTGAAGAACCAAGGCGGTGGCTGGAAGGTTATTGATCCAAAAGGATTGTTTGGAGATACTCATTTTGAGACCATTCAATATTTGTTGAATTACATAAATCGGCAGGGCGATTCAGATATTGTTTTAGAACGGAGAATACGGTGGATGTCCTCTTATTTGAATTTAGACCAAATACGCATCACAAAATGGGGAATCGTCCGTGGTGTTCTTGAAGCCTGTTGGGCATTGGAGAATGGAGAAGAGCCAAACAATGGACTTGAAATAACTAACCGGTTCAAAATGCGACTAAGATCGTTAGTAAAAAGTGAAGAAGGAGAAAAATAATAAGCGTTATTTTTGATAATAGAGAAGAATTTTGACATTAGATTGAAAATCGATGTAAAGGGTTGGCTTTTTGTATATCTACTTGAGTTATTGACAAAAGTAAACCTAGCTGTTGAAAGGTTTGGTATGCTAAACTAAACATAATAATTTAAAGGAGTGATTTAAATGACTTACATAATGAATGAACTGGTGACTGAAAAGTAAGAAGCAACAGTATTCTTCTTTTCAGCGTAAAAACAACTGAGGAAAGAGGAATAAAATGTATACGGATAATGAACTGACGATTCGCCCAATAGAATCAAAAGATTTATTGAGGTTTTGGGAGCTAGATTGTAAAGAAGAAGCACCGGAGTGGAAACAGTGGGATGCGCCTTATTATCCTCATCAAAGCAAAACGTACGAGGAATTTCTGACCGATTCTGATCATTGGGTAGGACAAGATGACGCATGGGCGATAGAAGTTGCGGGTGTATTTGTAGGTGTGGTCACGTACTACTGGGAACATGAACCGTCTAAGTGGCTAGAGTGTGGGATTGTTCTTTATGAATCTGAGAACTGGGGAAAAGGGATTGGAACACGTGCGTTGAATCTATGGGTGAACCACTTGTTCCAAACACTACCGTTAAGGCGAGTAGGTTTTGCGACTTGGTCTGGAAACAAACGGATGATGGCGCTTGGAGATAAATTAGGGATGACCCTTGAGGCAAGGCTTCGAGAAGTCAGATTCCATAATAATCATTATTATGACTCCATTCGTTACGGTGTTTTGCGAGAAGAATGGCAAGAGTCAACAAGAACATTAAGAGAATGACTTCAGATAAAAAGACAAGCGAGCAGGCTATTAGAGGCTTCGCTTGTCTTTTTATATAGAACAATATAATTCAGTTTAAAGGACTGCACTATTTTACATACGTACTGTATGTATGTTAAAGTGTATTTATAAATTAAAGGAGAGTGATTTAAGTGAATTGGAATAGTTTCTACCCTGTATTAATGACGGATAAGATTGCAGCTAGCCGTGATTTTTATACAAAATATTTTAATTATTCAATATCGTTTGAAGCAGATTGGTACGTTAGCCTGGTCAATAGTAAAACTGGGGATGAGCTAGCTTTACTAGATTCCGAACACGAGACTATACCCGAGAAATTTAGAAAACCAGTACAAGGGCTACTACTAAATATAGAAGTGGATGACGTAGACAGTATTTATCAAAAATTAGTCGTAGAAAATCACTTGCCGATTCACTTATCCTTGCGTGATGAAGCTTTTGGTCAACGACACTTTATGATTAGTGATCCAAACAACATTCTTATAGATGTTATAGAAGTGATTCCTATGGATGAAACCTATATCGAGAATTACAAAGAGGATACGAGAGAAGAGGGATAATCTTGGGAGCGTACTATCCGATCAAATATTATTTTGATAAAGCATTAGCCGAAAAATTGGCTTTATTGCTCACAACTCAAGATCAGAGCTTTCCGAGCAAACAGTTTATCGAAACCGTTTCGATCAGAGTTCAAGATAAGGAATTGAAAGAGAGAGTCGCAGTCATTGCTGAAGAGTTGTACGCTGCACTACCTAAAGACTATCCGCAGGCACTTTCACTTTTGATGATGATTTTGGGGCCGAAAAATTTAAAAGAAAGTGGTATGTTCACAAATGGTTATTTTCTCATGCCGGTTGCTTATTATGTGGAGAAATATGGAGTGTCACATCTAGAGCAATCTATGGATGCTCTTTATGAAATCACACAACGTCATACTTCCGAGTACGCAATTCGTCCCTTTATACTGAAGAATACTGATCAATGTCTAGCGTATCTATATCAATGGAGAGAAGATTCAAATGCTCATGTACGCCGTTTGGTAAGCGAGGGGACACGACCAAGACTTCCGTGGGCCAAAAAAATGGGGTTTCTAAAGTCGGATATTCACCAAAATCTTCTTTTACTGGATGCTTTGAAAAACGACTCCTCTGAGTATGTTAGAAAATCCGTGGGAAATCACTTAAATGATTTATCCAAAGATGAACCAGAAATCGTGTTATCATGGATACAGGAAAAAGGACAGTCAATCCACCCGGGCGTTATAAAAAGAGGACTAAGAACCTTGGCAAAACAAGGAGATAGTAGAGCTCAATCTTTTTTAAAATGATTTTTAGAAAGGCACGATAGTATGAAAAGAACAAAAAAAGTAACAGACCAAACTATTCAACAGTTAATAGATATTGCAGCTAGATTATTTTCAGAGAATGGATACCATGATGTTTCGTTGGAAGAGATTGTACAAACCGCTCAATTAACCCGCGGGGCAGTGTATCATCATTTTAAAAACAAAAAAGGCTTATTTTATGCCGTGTTTGAACAGACTCATGAACGAGTAGCGGAAGAAATCAATAAGGTAGATGAAGAGATTCAAAATCCTTGGGAACAATTGATACAAGGATGTCTGCTTTTTGTTCAGACTGTTTCCAAAGAGACGTTTTATCGAATATTATTAATAGACGGACCCGCAGTATTAGGTTGGCAAACCTTTCGTGAGCTTGATCAAAAACACTCTATGCGCTTATTACAGGAACAGATCGAATATCTACAAAAAAATGGGACAATTAAGAAAACATCTTCGGCTGCTCTAACAAGTGCTTTATCAGGAGCGATAAACGATCTATCTTTGTGGGTAGCGGAGCAAAAAGATAAAGAAGAAGCCACCAAAGAAGCTGAGAATATTATTAACGGAATATTGAATGGCTTTAGAAAATAGATATTCTGCGAACAAGATATTTTGAAGATTTATAACTAATCGTGAAATACGACTCTTATGGGAGGAGTACACGTTGTGAAAAAACAAAACCAGATTAAATTTAACCTAAGAATCAAAGAAATAGTGATTGATTATGTAATAATCTTGGTCTTTTTATCCGCCGTGTTACTTTTAAATGTAACTTTTTACTTTTTAATATTAGGTAGAATTCCCGAGTTAACGATGCAGGCGTCTCAGATCGTAGCCACAGTAGAAACCGTTGTTCCAGTTATACTGATTTTTTCAATACTAGATTACAGAGCTCCTTATGGTTCATGCGGGAAAAGAAAAGTAGGACTCAAATTAATATATATAAAGCGGAATTACTGGAGAAGTCTACTCAGAAATGCTGTAAAATTCCTACCATGGCAGTTGGCCCATATCGGTGTAATCGAAGGTATATACACCGAATTCAGTACGCTAGGGTCGATTATTTATACAAATGCAGGGATTTTGCTCGCGCTTATCCTATTCGGAATGGGGGTGTTCCGCAAAGATAAACGGCATCTTGGAGATTTACTAGCGGGGACTCAAGTCGTTCAAAGCTTTACTTAACTACAAACGTTTCAAACAAATAAAGCGGTAGACTTGTCATCAAACAACTCGACCGCTTTATTTGTTTTTTTGATGCCCAAATTGAATATCATACTCCATCTGCCTAGCCGTGTTTTCACTCACGTTGCTTCCCAGTAGTTTCCCTACTAAATACAGAGATAATTCGATTCCTGCACTAATGCCTGCAGATGTCAGGATATGACCTTCGTCTACAAACTTTGTACTTCGTTTTACGTTAAGTGATGGAAAGCTCTCCGCCAGCCTGTCTATAGCGCTAAAATGCGTTGTTACTGTTTTACCTTCAAGTAATCCTGCTTTCGCTAGTAAGAATGCACCGGTACAGACAGAGGTAGTATATTCTGTTGTTTGATCTTGTTCTTTTATCCATTGATGCAAATCTTGATTATGTATTTCGAGTTCACGTGCTCCGTATCCACCGGGGACGACAAGGATATCTAAATCTGGATGGTCTTCAAAGCTGAAATCTGGTTGAACGCGAAGTCCGTTTCTAGCTTTAATCATCTGACCATCTTGAGAAATCGTAACAACCTTAAATGGCTTATCGTTTTTAGAGGAATCTTCTGTAACGGAAAACACTTCAAAAGGACCTGCAAAATCGAGTACTTCGACTTCGTTGAATAAAAGAATACCGACGATTTTCTGTTTCACTTTGATTACTCCTTTGTATAGTTACGCGTCTTTGCAATGTAATATGCCTGAATTGAGTATGGTTACAGAAAAACCATCCATTTAGGGCGAACCCAAAACGGATGGTCAACTATTTATATTAAAAGATTAGTGGTTCGTATTGTTATTAGAGTTTGATTTGTTCGAAGCTTTATCGACTTCTTTTGAAACGTCGTTTGCAGCTTGTTTTGTTGTTGATTTAAGATCTTCAGAAGCATTTACAGCTTCAGATTTGATGTCTTCAGATGCAGAATGTAATTGTTCTTTAAGATCTTGTGCAGTTTTAGCTAAAGTGATTTTGATGTTCTCAGATGCTTCACTTGCTGCGTGTGAAACTTCTTCTGATTTTCCTTTGGCCATACTTGCGTAGTCATTTGCCATTTCTTTTTTCTCGTTGAATTTTTTAGAAATGTCTTCACGTGTCTCTTTACCGCTTTTAGGTGCGAATAATAAAGCTACTGCTGCACCGAATAGTGCTCCTTTGATAAATTTCATGGTCATTTCCTCCTAATATCTAATTGCCTTACTAGTTCTTTCCCCTCATTATAGCGAATGTTATCGAACTTTCAAACAAGAAGCACTTACAAATTCAAAAATGCAAAAGGTAAAAAGATAAAATCTTCTAATTTACACTACTCCAAACTGAATAAAATTCGTTTATCAAAGCTAGCTGCAATCCGAAAGCTTGTTTTTAAAATGGGTAAAGATAGAGGACAAGATCAAAATTTATAACGATTGTGTTGATTTGACAAGGGGGCAACGAATCGTTGCTCACTGTTTTGAACCAGATAGCGTATAGTACTTACATAAGATACAAGAAAAAATCTATTTAATGGCGTTCAACATTAGTTGAGATTTAGTTGTTAAATGTGTTCGGTTTCTATTTAAAAGAACATTGTTATGTTATAGAGGTTTTGGTACAATTTTAATAGTTCGGGACTTTGTACGTTGAAACACATGATGATCGTTTTGTTCCATTATTTTAAAATACTTTTTCATCAAGAATCAATTGTACAAAAAGGTCAAAAAAGGAGTGTCGGTCGAGGTACGAATGACGATTTATGGTTTAGTTAGGGAAAAAATAATTAATCGAATTTGGAGGAGCATACTTAATGAATGAAGAAGTAAGAGTTAATCAAAGCAAGACCTTTCCATGGGGAGCGTTAGCAATATACATAGTGGTTGTACTTGGAATAGCAGTATATGGAGCGTTTTCGACAGATCCGATGATCCCAGAAGGTATCGATACAGAATCTCTAGCTGCTTTTGGAGTTATTGGCGCAATCGTTGGTGCAATTTTCTTGGTCATTGCTACGGCTATCCAATATGCCTTTATAAAATTTCCAACTCAATGGGTATCAAAAGAAGAACATGTTTACAAGTACGATATCTGGTCAGCGCTATTTTATTCAGGTGCAATTGGAGCGGTGATCAACTTTATGATCGGACAGCTTGGATATGGAGAAAATCTAATTTTAACATCTACAGTCAGTTTGATAACAACTGTGTTATTCTTATTATTTTATTTTTCAGGTGAAGAAAAAGAAAGCCACATCAAACGTGCAATCACAATTGTTCAAGTAGCGTGGTTAATTATTGGAATTGTATTGACGATTGCATTCCAAACAATTGGAAACAATATTTTACTTTAATCGAAAGAAGGACAGAAAATTGAAAAAATCTACTAAACCAACACCGACTCGCTCTTTTTCTAAGCGAGTTGGTGATAAAAAAGGGTTAATCACAGTAGGGATTATTGCTGTATTGATTGCCATCTTTTTTATCGTTCAAGCTTTTCAGGGGTCTGCTATTGGGACTGAAACAGAACAATTTTATTCTATCTATACGGTTAGAGAAGAAGATCCAGTATTGTTTGATGGGATCGTTCAAGCATCTGAAGTTCAGGAAGAATACTATGATGCATCAAATGGTGTGATTGGCGAACTACTCGTAGAGAACGGTCAGGAAGTAGAAGAAGGTACAGACTTATTTACATATACAAATGAAGAAAACCAGCAATTGTTGAATGAACAAAATCGTCAATATAGTCGATTGGAAAAAAGACGTTCTGAAGCTGAAACAGAACTAGCCAACGCTCGTAAAGCATCGGAAACAGCAGATGCAAATATTACTAAAAGTAACCGTGCAATAGAATCTGCCGGACAAAGCTCAGTAGATCAATTTGACGAAGAAAGTGAACAGTTTACGGTGAATACAGAACTGGACACTGCTCAAAATGATCTTTTACGTTATGAGTCGGATAAAGCAGAAGCAGATGCCACAGTTGATTCTGCTCAAATGTCGATAAGAGATTTGAACGAACAGATGGAAGATATCGAATTTGAAATCGAGCGATTACGCGGGGATATTACAACAACGGTTCAAGCGAATTTTGATGGGATTATCGAGTTGAATCAACCAAACATTTCAAGTATTCAAGCAAGTGAGGAACCGGTTATTCGTTTGATGTCTAAAGAACAAAAAATCGATGCATCTGTATCTGAATATGATTACGATAAAATCACTTTAGAGGATAAAGTGGAAATTAGCTTGATCACTTCAGATAGAGTCTTAGGTGGTACCGTTACAAAACTGAGTACGTTACCCATGCAAGCAAGTAGTGAAGGTGCTTCGTCCTCTTCTAGATACCCCTTTACCGTTATTCCGGAAGAGTCTATTCAATATGGATTTTCTGTTCAAATCGGAGTGAATGAAGGAATCGTTTACTTACCGCAGTCGGTCGTAGTTGAAGAAGAAGAAGGGACGATTGTCTTCGTTCATAATGAAGGTATTGTAGAACGCAGAGAGGTTCAAGTCACTGAGGATGGGAGCTTGTATATTCTAGAATCGGGTCTTGAAATGGATGAAGAAGTGATTATGGATCCGGATATGGAACTGGCTGATGGAGACGAAGTCGGTGTGTTCTATGATTAAATTGGAAAAAATTCGTAAAGCTTACAAAGCAGATAACGACTGGATTCCTGTATTAAAAGACGTAGATCTAGAAGTCATGGAAAAAGATTTTCTAGCGATCATGGGTCCTTCTGGTTCTGGGAAATCCACTTTACTCAACTTGATTGGTTTTGTAGACCGCCATTATTTAGGGAATTACAATCTTGAAGGAGAAATTGTAACGTCTAAAGGAGATGCAGATCTTTCTAGATTACGAAATCAACGTGTAGGATTTGTTTTTCAACAATTCAATTTGATTGAAACCTTAACGATTGAAGAAAATGTTGAATTGCCGCTACTTTACGATGGCTGGAATTACACTCAGACGAAAAGCAAAGTGCAAGAACTCCTAGAGAAATTGGGAATAGGAGACAAGGGCAAGAAATATCCAAAACAATTGTCCGGTGGCCAGCAACAAAGAGCCGCGATTGCGCGCGCGATTATTAATGATCCAGATTTCATATTAGCAGATGAACCAACAGGCGCGTTAGATACACAGACATCCAGTGACATAATGAACGTATTCAAAACATTAAATGAAGAAGAAGGTGTGACCATTATTTTAGTCACGCATGATCCTTCCACGGTCGAGTACTGTAATAGAGTCGTTCATATGCAGGATGGCGTACTGACCGAAGAAGTGAGGTAAGCAAATGAAGCCTATTGTATTTTTTAAAGGCGCGTGGAACGCGCTACTTAGAAACAAGAAACGAAGCTTTTTAACGATGATCGGGATTGTTATCGGAATTGCAGCTGTTAGTACGATCATGTCTATCGGTAGAGGATTCGAGAATTATGTTCTGGACTCTTTGAATCCTGATGAAGGAGAACTGTTGACCGTCAATATTCAATTTCAGTCAACTGATCCAGAGTGGATGTACGAGACAAACGAACCTTTATACTCTGACATGGATTTACAATCCATTCGCTATCTCCCAGGGGTGAATGATGTAGAAGTCGTGAATATGGATTATTTGTATGCCTCTTTAGAAACAATGATTGATGGAGAAGAAGGCTATGCAGAGGCTACACTGACAGAAGAGCAAGGAAGACCAGTGATCGCAGGTAGATCGCTTGATTCTATTGATAATGATCGAGAAAAAAGAGTGACCGTTGTACCTTTTTCGCTGATTCAAGACGTATACAGTACGGAAGAAAATGCGATTGGAAAAGGATTAACGCTAGGCGGTCAATTGTACACGATTGTTGGTGTGCACGGAGATGAGATTGATACATCAGGTTTCTTAGGTGGTTTCATGTCTGAAGAAATCGAAATTCCTTTAAATAGCTACAAACGATACCATGATCAGTTTTCTGTAGGAAACGAAATCAGTATCACAGTCGACAGAGGTTATCTTCCTTCAGAAGTAGCGGATGACACAGTTTTCCTTTTAGAAGATAATGGAACAATGCGCAACATGGGAAGCTACGAGTACTTTGATATGTCTGCTTTGGATGATGGTCTTTCTCAAGTATTGAGAGGGATTACACTGTTTGTTGCAAGTGTAGCTGGTATTTCACTATTTATAGCTGGAATCGGCGTTATGAACATGATGTATATTTCCGTATCTGAACGTACAAAAGAAATCGGGATTCGACGCGCATTAGGTGCTTCCCAGAAAAGCATTCGAGCACAATTCGTTTTAGAAGGCGTGATGATGACGAGTATTGGTGGCGTCGTGGGCTATTTACTAGGATGGATTTTTTCTGGAATCGCCTCAGTTTTCTTACCTTTCTCAACAGGAATAGATGTGTTGACGATTGTGATCTGTATTGGCGTTTCTGCTCTGGTTGGTCTGATATTCAGTTATGCACCAGCGAACGCTGCTAGCAAGAAAGAGATTATTGAGATTCTTTAAGACTGATGGGGGCGTTAGACTAGATGAACCGATATGTTGAGTTCACCAAACATAAATTTTTAGAAGACAAGTGCAATCAGCAAAAACAACTCGTATTCTTAATGATTTTCTTGATTCTTTTGTTCTTACTAAGAAATCGTCTCGATCTTTTCTTAATCACTTACACTGTGATTTATCCTATAAGTTATCTTTTAAATTGTGTAGTGCAATTCAAAAATCAAGACAGTGAAATACCGATAGAGTAACCATAAAAACTCGAGCAAAAGAGGATGATTCCTTTGCTCGAGTTTTCGTTATTTTACTACTGTGCTTTACAAACTAGTGAGTATGAAGTAAGATGAACTTAACTACTAAGTAATACAACTTAGTGAAGTGGAATGATCAGACAAAGGTGATGGAATGAAGAAGACACAACTATTAAAAGGCGTCCTGGAGGGATGCGTTTTATTAATTATTAAAGAAAAGGAAGTTTATGGATACGAACTCGTGCAGCAACTCAAAAAATCAGGTTTTGAAGAGATTGTTGGTGGGACAGTTTATCCGATTTTACAAAAACTTGAAAAGAACGCTTTGACGACTAGTGTCAAAAAACCATCATCAGATGGACCCGATCGAAAGTACTATCAGATAACTGAAAAGGGTAGAGAATATTGCGATGACTTCGTACAAAACTGGAAGGAACTGGAAAGTAGCGTCCATCATTTGATAGATTGAAGGAGGAGACAACATGAACAGTACTAAATTAGTTATCCAACAGAATAATGAACTAAGAGAAGAACTGAACGAAGAGAACAAAGCATATTACGAAGAAATGCTTGTTTATATGAGGGTTAGAAGCTGGCTTAAGGATGAAGAAAAAGTAGAAGAAGTATTAATGCAGGTCCTTCAAGACATGGTCAGTGCTCAAGAAGAAAGCATACCGGCTGAAAAGTATTTTGGAAAAAATCCCCAAACTTATGCAAATCAAATACTTTCTAACCTAGAACGGAATTGGGTAGATCATTTGCAATTGGTCTTTTCAATTGTCGGTTTTACTCTAGTCCTTAGTATATTGAACAACATCATCACTATGGCTACAGGTTTAAATCTGGTTACGGTACTATCTAGATCGTTCCTCATTTATGTAGCTGTTTTTGCAGTCTTTAAGTGGATTGAAATGGATAGCTTTACGAACACCTCCTCAAAATGGAAAGACTTTCTATTTATGGTAATAATTCTAAGCGTATTTGTTCTAGGAATGATTGTTGAAACGATGCTACCCTATCAGTTATTTATTAACATTCCTATAACGGTGTCTTGGGGGATTTTGATTCTATGTTTAATAGGCGCTATTTGGAAATTTTTTGTGCTATCTAAAGAAGAACGGAAAGCATGGGTATTCCCCCTTTTATTTCTAGTGGGCGCTTCATGTATCGGTCTAATTAATTACCTCTAAATAGTAGTGAAAAGAAGCTGGCTAAATAATCTTAGGAGGAAACTTAGTGAAACATACAAAAATACACGAAAGAAATAATCAACTCAAGAAAGTACTCACAGAAGAAAACAAGAAACAATATACTAAGATTGAAAGCTATATTCAATTCGGAAACACATTTAAAAATCCGATAGAATTAGAGTCAAGTCTGAATGGTTTTCTTCACGAAGTGATTGAAGCGCAAGAAAATGGTAAGACTGTTAACGAATATGTAAACGACCAGCCCAAAGAATTTGCACGTAACTTTTTATCAAAGTTAAAAAATAGACCGCAAGAACTTCTAAAAACAATTGGTATTTATCTGTATGTGTTATTTTTAATTAATTTTGCTTTAAACAGATTTTCAATAGACATTGTTGATCTCATTACACTGACATTGCAAACAGCTGTCTTTTTGGGGATTATGAAGAAATTACTGCAGTGGGACGTTTTCAGTGAAACGGAAACACTGTTGAGACTCATTACTGGTGGTGCACTGGCGGGAATAGCGTTCGCACTAGTAGGCATCTTGAGAGATCAGATGGGATTTTTAACGTGGATAATTGAAATTCCTTTTGTTGTTTTTGTAGGTATGCTGTCTGTAGTAGCTCTAACAATAACGGTTCTGATGGTTGTTTACAAAAATAAGAGCAAAGCAGACTGGTTTGTGAACATCATTCTCTTAGGGGGTTCTTTGATAATCGGAATACTGAATTACCTGTAATAAAACTTACGAACGACGGTTGAACAGAAAGAGGCGAACCATGAAAAATACAGAAAGCGTCAAAGTGTTAGTAGAACGCAACGAAGAAATCAGCAAAGCATTGTACATAGAAAATCAGAAGTATTATCAAAAATTAGCAGATTACGTTAGATACGGTAGCTATTTAAAAGATGAAAAAGAAATAGAAGAATTTTTACTACAAGTACTAGAGGATACACTTCAAGCTCAAAAAGAGGGTGTATCAGCTGAAAGTTACTTCGGAAAAGATCCAAAATCATCGGCAGATGAATTGTTAGCTACCTTAAGATTTGACTGGATTGGGATCTGGAAAATGCTTGGAGTAGTATTTAGCTTCTACTTTTTCTTCACTTTCGCAGTGGGGAATTCAAGTGTCGATATTATAAGCTTTGTCGTTCGGATTGTAGGGATTGTGATTGCTGTAGGCATGATATTCAATATCCAAAAAAGAAGCATCTATAGTAAAAAGAATACCCGAAAAGACCGTCTACTTTCTAATGTTCTTATAGGACTGGTTCTTTTGCCGATTATTCTATTAGAGTTTTTCTTTAAAACAAATTTATTTGTAGTTCAATTTCCCTACTTACTAGTAACCTGCGCAGTCTTTATTGCAGATTTGATGGTTACGTGGAAATGGTTTAAAACACCTAAAGAAAAACGGGATATTTGGTCGATTTTTATGATGGCTACCTGGATTTCATTATTCATGGGTATTATCAATCATGTCTTATTACCCATGATAATAAGTAGATGACGAAGTTAGAATATAGACTTCAATCCTAAACACCTCTTTAGTTAGCATGAAAAATTGTCGCTTTTGAGCATATAATACTAATTAGAGGTATTTCCTATGTTACGATATAAGTGAGAAAATTGATCTGATAGAAGTTGACCAAGTAACAAGTAATGCGCTTTTATGATTCTTAACTCTTTTTTTAAGAAGGTCCTTTATAATAGAGGCAAGATGATAAATACGTTGCATAAAAAGGAAACATAGGAGGACGATCGTTTGGAAATCGGGATAGATAAAATGGGGTTTTATACCCCAGAATTTTTTATAGATATGGAAAAGTTGGCTGAGGTTAGAGGTGTTGAACCAGCTAAGTATACGATCGGAATTGGTCAAGAAAAAATGGCTGTAGCGCCATTGTCTCAAGACGCAGTAACCATGGCTGCGAACGCAGCGCTTGAAGTTTTGGACGAAGAAGATAGAGAAGCCATTGATTTTGTTTTACTAGGAACAGAATCTGGAGTAGATCACTCAAAATCTGGCGCTGTATGGGTACACCGTTTAACCGGTATCCAAAAGTATGCACGTTCGGTTGAATTGAAACAAGCTTGTTATAGCGCGACCGCTGCTATCACAATGGCTATGGGGCATATTTCATTGCATCCTGAACGCAAAGTACTTGTATTAGGAACAGATATTGCGAAATATGGGTTAAATACTGGTGGAGAACCCACACAAGGTGCGGGTGCTGTCGCAATGGTCTTATCTGCTAATCCTCGCATTTTAGCACTGGATACGGATAGCGTGTCTATGTCAGAAGATATTTCGGATTTCTGGCGTCCACTACACTCAGACTACGCCATAGTGGATGGTAAATTCTCGAACCAAGCTTACTTAAACTTCTTAGCGGATGTTTGGGGTGAGTACAAACAAAGAAACAATCGTGACCTTAGTGATTTTGAAGCATTATGCTTCCATGTACCGTACACTAAAATGGGTAAAAAGGCATTGAAAGCTTTAACGGAACAGGCTTCTGAAGAAGATGCTGCTCGTCTGATGGGATATTATGAGCCAAGCATTTCTTACAATAAAGCAGTTGGAAACATTTATACAGGATCACTTTATTTAAGTCTGTTATCTTTACTAGAACAAGGACCTGAACTGCCAGAAGACGCACGTATCGGTTTATTCAGCTATGGTTCTGGTGGTGTTGGGGAATTCTTCAGCGGAAAAGTCAAACCTGGATACAAAGAACACATGCTAAAAGACGAACACGAAGCGCTACTCAATAATCGTCGTGAATTATCTATAGAAGAGTACGAAAATATTTTACAGCAAGCTTTGCCAAAAGATGAAACAGACATCGAGTTGGACGTTCTGGAAACAACTTCTGGTACGGTTGTACTGAAAGGTGTTCAAGCGAACATTCGTCATTACGGTAAAAACTAACCAGACAATTGAACAATATAAATCTAAAGTTGTCTTTAAATAAAGGAGACGTTTCTTTTATGCAAAAAGTATATATAGCAGGTGCTAAACGTACACCAATCGGTTCATTTTTGGGTGCTTTAAAAGACGTGTCTGCTTCAGATTTAGGAAAAACGGCTATTGAAGCTGTATTGAGTCAAAGCGGAATCAACCCTTCAGAAGTCAATGAAGTATCTTTAGGAAATGTTTTGTCTGCCGGTCAAGGTCAAGGTGTAGCTAGACAAGCATCGATTAAAGCTGGGATACCGGAAACGACTCCTGCTTATAGTACGAATATGGTCTGCGGTAGTGGACTCAAAACAGTCATGAACGCTTTCACCGGTATTCGCGCAGAAGAATATGATGTTGTGGTTGCAGGTGGAACGGAATCGATGAGCCAGGCACCTTATTTGTTACCAGGACGAACTCGTGACGGGATCAAGATGGGAAACTTCCAGACAATTGATCATATGGTCCACGACGGACTAACAGATGCGTTCGAAGGATACCATATGGGGATAACAGCTGAAAATATTGCAGAACAATACGAAATATCTCGTGAAGATCAAGATGCTTTTGCATATGATTCTCAGCAGAGAGCGTTGACTGCACTAGATGAGGGTATCTTTGATGATGAAGTTGTACCTGTCAGTTGGACTTCAAGACGCAAGCAAGAGATCACTGTAGATACAGATGAATATCCAAACCGTAACGCGAATCTTGAAAAAATACAGTCTTTGAGACCAGCATTCAAGAAAGACGGAACAGTGACCGCGGCAAATGCTTCTGGTTTAAACGATGGCGCAAGTGCAACGGTCATTGTGGGTGAAGAATATTTGACGCAGCACGACATTCAGCCACTAGCTGAAATTGTCGCGATCGGTCAAGGTGGCGTCGATCCTTCTATTATGGGAATGGGACCAGTACCTGCGGTCAAACAAGCTTTGAAGAAATCGGGATTATCTTTTGAGGATATCGATCTGCTTGAGTTGAATGAAGCTTTTGCCTCACAAAGTTTAGCCGTGATTCAGAAATTATCTGAAGCTTTTGAAGTAGACAAAGAAGTATTAAAACAAAAAACCAATCTTCATGGTGGCGCAATTGCTTTAGGTCATCCGATCGGGGCAAGCGGTAACCGCATCTTAGTGACTTTGTTATATACATTGAAGCGCAAAGGACTAAAATACGGGATCGCTTCACTTTGTATTGGTGGCGGAATGGGTGCCGCTGTCATTATTAGAAATACAGATGTTGATTAAATACCTAGAGACCAACCTTTGAACATGAAGGTTGGTCTTTTTTAGCTTTAAATTGACTTTTATGGTGATGGTTGTCAATGAATTCATTATAATCAGAATATCGAATAGATTTAAAAATACGTTTCGACGAGGAGAAAGCCATGAAATTAACCAAATGGATGATCTTGCCCTTGTTTTTAATGGGATGTAGCAGTCAGGAATCAAATGAGACCATTGAACCAGCAGAAGAAACGAGTGAAATTACTAGTGTAGAACTAACAGAAACAAAGGATGTTGATCAAAAATACTTATTTGATTCTTCAGATGATAGGGAGTTAGAGATTATAAACGAAATATTATCTACCGCAACTGAGATGGATGGGATCGTAGACATGATAGACCCGAACTATAAAATGGTTGTTGAACGGGAAGATGATGAATCAGAAACTTATTCTATCTGGTGGGAAGAAGAAGATCCAACTCAGCTTTCTTTGATGGATTGGGTAGATACACATACAGTTTATAGACTTGAAGGAGAATCAGCACGTCAGTTTGAAGAACTGATAAAGTAAAAATAAAAGTAGAAGGTCCTCTAAAACCAGATTAGAGGACCTTCTACTTTTAATTATTCTACGTCTTTTTTAGCTAGTAAATCTCTAATATCTTCCAATAACTCTTCTACTGTAGGTGCTTCTACAGGTGTTTCTTCTGGTTCAGGTTTATTTCTAAGCGTCAATGTATTGATAAACTTGATGATGAAGAAAAGAACCAGTGCAACCAAGAAAAAGTTGATAACAGCTTGTAGAAATTCCCCATACTTTAGCTCTGCTGTCCCAATCTCTAAGTACAAATCTGCTATTTCTGCTTGTCCGGTCAATGCAACGATAATCGGTGTAATAATATGTTCAACAAGTGAGTTCACAATAGCTGTAAAAGCAGATCCCATCACAAGTCCAACCGCTAACTCCAATACATTTCCTCTAGCAATAAATTCTTTGAATTCTTTGATCATATTTAATTAAAATCCTTCCTATAAATAAAATTGCGCATACGCCTATTCATTCTACTGAAGAATGAGAAGATTTTCAAATTTGACTATTTCCCTTTACGCGATTTTTACATAAATTTGATAGAAAGCCTCTTTAGAAACGGGGTATACTAAACATCCAGAAAACGGGACTTGTACAAATTGCAGTAGTTTGTAAGAAAAACAGACTTGATCGTTCGTGTTTTAATATGTGTTTTTAGAAAAGTGTTCACAAAATTGAGTAGACTTTTGTAATATCGAATGTTACTATTTTAGGTGGACAAGAAATATGCATATTTGAAATAATTGTAAAGTTGTACTTAGTTAAAACTAGGAGGAAAAAATTTTGTCTAACAAATGGTTAAAAGGTTTAGGAATTACTTTTGCTTCAACTTTAGTACTAGCAGCATGTGGAAATGGTGGCGACGACAACTCAGCTTCTGAAGAAACAAACGAAGATGGAAACGTAGCAATTGAAGAGCTTTCTGTTCAATTCGTACCTTCACGTGATCCAGAAGAAATCGTAGCTGCAACTGCACCCTTAGAAGACATCCTTAAAGACGAGATGGCTGACTTAGGATATGAAATTGGCAACGTTAAAATCGATGTCGGAACTGACTATGAAGCTGTTGGAGAAGCAATGTCTGCAGGTTCTGTAGATGTAGGATTCTTACCTGGTGGAACTTATGTCCTTTACGATGACGGAGCAGATGTTATCTTAACTTCAACTCGTGCAGGCTTAAGCAATGATTCTGAAGACCCTGCTGAATGGAATGCAAATAAACCAACTGACCCAACGGATGAACAAGTAACTTACTACCGTTCAATCCTAGTAGCAGGTCCTTCTGCAAAAGGCCGCGAATTAGCAGACAAAGTAAATAATGGCGAAGAATTAACATGGGAAGATTTAGACTCTGCTTCTTGGAGTGTGATGAGTTCTTCTTCTTCAGCTGGATACATTTATCCAACAATATGGATGCAAGAAAATTACGAACAATCTTTATCTGACTTGAGCCAAATTTCTCAAGCAGACTCATATGGAACTTCAGTATCTCGTCTTGCGACTGAACAAGCAGACGTTGCAGTAATGTATGCAGATGCTCGTCGTGACTATGTTGAAGACTGGGAAGGTACTTTCGGTGGAGAAGACACAATCTGGGACTCTACAGATGTAATTGGCGTAACACCTGGTATCTATAACGATACAATTAGTGTAAGTAAAAACTCTGACGTTATGACAGACGATTTAAAAGCAGCATTACAAGATGCATTCATCAATATTGCAAACACAGATGAAGGTAAAGAAATTATCGCTATCTACTCTCACGAAGGATACGAAAAATCTGAAAGTTCAGATTATGATGTTGAGCGTGAAGCACAACAAATCCTTAGAGATCTAACAAACTAATCAA
Source organism: Marinilactibacillus sp. XAAS-LB27 (assembly GCF_036039175.1). Lineage (NCBI taxonomy): Bacteria > Bacillati > Bacillota > Bacilli > Lactobacillales > Carnobacteriaceae > Marinilactibacillus > Marinilactibacillus sp. XAAS-LB27. Next base: position 38,321 of record NZ_JAYXKP010000004.1, read on the forward strand.
TAGATATCATCAAACTTAATACTCAATACCCAAAGATCAAGCTAGGAGACTCAATCTCCTGGCTTTCTTTTTGAGTATGTCTTAGAAAGGACAACGTGAATTATGATCGAATTTATTAATGTAAATAAAACCTATCCAAATGGGGTTACTGCATTAAAAGACGTAAACCTGAAGATTGAACAAGGAGAATTTGTAGCGATTATCGGCTTGTCTGGAGCAGGTAAATCTACTTTGATCCGTTGTATTAATCGTATGCATGAAATCAACGAAGGTACTTTAAATGTAGACGGTGTAAATGTAAGCAACTTAAGAGGAAAACAGGTTAGGGACTTCCGTCGTAAAATCGGTATGATTTTTCAATCTTTCAACCTTGTAACGAGAACGACTGTATTAAATAATGTGCTGGTTTCTTCTGTTCCAGAATTGTCTTTTTGGAGAAAAACGTTAGGATTATTTCCTAAAGAGAAAAAGATTGCAGCTCTTGAAGCATTGGATAAAGTCGGTATCTTAGATAAAGCTTACAACCGTGTAGATCAATTATCTGGTGGGCAGCAGCAACGTGTAGCGCTTGCGCGTACACTAGCTCAAAATCCTTCGATTATCTTAGCAGATGAGCCTGTAGCTTCTTTAGATCCGGTAACGGCAAAAGTGGTTATGGACGATTTCAAACGTATCAATCAGGAAATGGAAATGTCTATTTTGATCAATATCCATCACGTTGAACTAGCTTTGGAATACGCAGACCGCGTTATCGGCGTTCGTAAAGGTGAAGTCGTTTATGATGGGAAATCAGAAGATGTGACACAAGATGTGTTGAACAACATCTATGGTAGTTTGACTGAAGTTCCGCATATGGATGATCCCGAAGAAGCAAAAGTGTAAGGAGGAGAAACATTGGAAGAAACAGTTTACGATAAGATTTTCAAGCCGAAAACTTACACATTAGAAAATGGTAAAACAGTCAAACAAAGAGCTTCTAGAACGCCACTGATTCTCTTGCTTGTGCTGATTGCTACGTACGCTTCGTTTAGAACGACTGGTGCAGATTTATCTTTATTATTAAAACGTGGTAACCAGTTTTTTGTCATTATCATTGGAATGTTCCCGCCTAACTTTGAGTTTCTTTCAAACATTTGGGGACCTTTATTCGATACAATTCAAATGTCATTATTAGGATCGCTTGCAGGGGCTCTAGTAGCTGTACCGCTAGCCTTACTTTCATCTAGTAATATTATTAAAAATGCATTCGTTAATGGATTCTTCAAATTCTTCTTAAGTATTCTAAGAACTTTACCGACATTGGTTCTGGCATTGATCTTTACCTTTTTATTCGGATTAGGGACAATGGCAGGGATGTTATCCATTTTCATCTTTACCTCTTCTTACGTCGGAAAACTAATGTATGAACATATTGAAAATGTGGACATGGGCGCTTTTGAAGCAAACGAATCGATGGGATTATCGAAAGTAGAAGCTTTCAGGTATGCGATTATTCCAGAAGTATTGCCGACATACTTGTCAGTATCTCTGTATGCATTTGAAGGAAACGTTCGATATGCGGCAATTTTAGGATATGTAGGTGCGGGTGGTATTGGGCTAGTTCTTAATGAGCGTCTGGGCTGGAGAGATTATCCTAGTGTAGGAATGGTTCTTTTAGTCTTAATGATCGTAGTGTTCATTATTGAACGCGTCAGTGAATACTTTAGACGTAAATTGTCTTAGAGAGGAAGAGTTAAATGAACGAAGCAATTCAAACACAATATAACAAAGCCCCGAATCGTAAATTGTACTTTATAACAATATCAATTATTATATTAGCTCTTCTGATCTGGTCATTTATAGGTGTCGATATTACAGGCTTAGATCAAAAAGGAACAGGTCTTGCAGTCAACATTGTCAGAGGGATTGTAACGCCAGATTTAGAATTTTTATTTGACTTTTCAACTCAAGGTGTACCGTACCTATTGTACGAAACAATTGCCATCGCTTTACTGGGAACAGTATTTGGTTCTTTACTAGCTATTCCAATTTCATTTTTGATGGCGCCAAGTGTAGTTAGTGGACCAGTGGCTTATATCACAAGACTGGTTGTTATCTTTATTCGTACGATTCCATCGCTGGTTTACGGGATTATGTTTATTCGTGTAACAGGTCCAGGGGCTTACGCAGGGGTACTCACGATGTCAATCACTTCGATTGGTATGATTTCTAGACTGTATGTTGACGTTATTGAAAATCTAGACCGTGGTGTACTAGAAGCGATGACTTCAATGGGCTGTACGACGTATCAGAAAATTCGTTATGGTATTTTACCACAGCTATTTTCAAGCTTCTTATCTACAACGATTTATCGTTTCGATATGAACTTACGTGATGCGACGATTTTAGGATTAGTTGGTGCTGGTGGTATCGGTGCACCATTGATTTTCGCAATGAGATCTTATCGTTGGAACCAAGTTGGATCTATTCTGATTGGACTAGTCGTACTGATTCTTTTAGTGGAACTATTCTCAAACAAACTAAGATCTAGATTAGTTAGCGGAACAAAATAAAATATAGTATACTCGAGAAGTTGCATCTTGGAAAAGGTGCAGCTTTTTATTATAATTGGAAAGCGCCGGTTGTAAGCAAGAAAACCGTGCTGCGGAGGGTTTAAATGAATACCAATAAATTGTTTTTTAAATATGTTAGTTTAAATGTTTTAGGTATGATCGGAATTTCTTTATATATTCTAGCGGATACTTTTTTTATCGCACAAGCTCTGGGCTCCAACGGAATCGCTTCTTTGAATTTGAGTATACCGGCTTACGGTGTGATTCACGGGATCGGACTGATGCTGGGACTAGGTGGAGCTTCGCGCTTTAGCATACTGAATGCACAGCGGAAAATTAAAGAAGCACGAAGTGTTTACACGCAATCTCTTCTATTTGGATTGATTGTGGGAATCGTATTTTCTATTATAGGTGTTGTAGGTGCAGATACTATTGCACGCATGCTTGGTGCTAACAACGAAACGTTTGCGAATACGTCTATTTACCTAAGAACACTGTTGTTCTTTTCTCCATTTTTTATTTTGAATAATGCTATGCAATCTTTTGTTAGAAATGACGGTGATCCATCACTAGCAATGTACGGCATGTTACTGGGTAGTTTTTTGAATATTGTCTTGGATTATATTTTTATTTTCCCGTTAGATATGGGGATGTTTGGAGCAGCTCTAGCAACGAGTATTGCGCCGATCAGTAGTTTGGCCATTTTAAGTATGCACTTTAGACGTCCAACGAATCAGCTGAAATTTGTGTTCCAAGGTATTCAACTAAAAGTGATGAAAGATATCTGTTACTTGGGTGCAGCTGGATTTATCAATGAAATTGCAGCCGCTGTGGTTATGTTTTCATTTAACACGATTATCTTTACACTTGAAGGAAATCTAGGACTAGCCGCTTACGGTATTGTCGCAAATATCTCTTTTGTCGTATTATCGTTGTTTACAGGGGTCGCACAAGGAGCACAGCCGCTTTTAAGTGATAGCTATGGGCTCAAAGACTTAGACAAGATGAAACACGTACTAACGCTTTCTATAGCCACAGCGCTCTCTATTAGTACGCTGATTTATGTCTCGACTTTTGTATTCAGAGACGGCATTATTTCTGCTTTTAATAGCGATCAGAATCTGCACGTTAAAGAGATGGCAGTTTTTGGTCTTTTGATTTACTTTATCGGTTTTTTCTTCGCAGGAGCCAATACGATCCTGACAACGTATTTCAGTGCAACGGATCAACCAAGGTTGGCATTATTCTTTTCCCTTCTTAGAGGTGGATTTATCATTATTCCAGTTGTTTTATTATTGAGTCATCTTTACGGGATGACCGGGGTATGGTCTTCTTATGTAGTGGCGGAAGCAGTCGTCATTGGCTGGATTATGGTTAAAATGAATCCGAAAAAACGCATTAAGCAGAAAAAAGTACAAACTAAATAAACTTCAAAAATTTATAACTAAATTAACCGCTGATTTGTTCTGTAACGGAACAGTTAGCGGTTGTTTTTTATAAGATAACATCTTTTAGAGACTGATTACATTAATTAAACATACGAAGATAAATAAGCGTACAATAAATCTATCTTGTAGTTGAAGGGATTTGAGAGGATGAACAAGTATGTTGTGCTACTTCGAGGAATCAATGTCGGTGGTAAAAATAAAGTGAAGATGGCAGACTTGCGTACTGAATTAATAAAAGAAGGATTTGATACTGTTCAAACCTATATTCAAAGTGGAAATATAGTCGTCGAATCTAACCTAGTTAGTGAAACGATTACCCAAAAAGTAGCGACTCTACTAACCCAAAAATTCACATTAGATACGACTTCATTAAAAATATTGACGTTAAACAAAGAAAGCTATGAATCAGTCATAGCGGAGGCACCTGAAAACTATGGAAGAGTTGATCAGACAGTTGATTATCGTTATGATGTCTTATTCTTGATAGACATTACTGCTGAAGATGCTATGAAAGAAGTCGAAACACGTGGTGGGATTGATCAATCTTGGTGCGGAACCAATGTAATCTATTACCGTAGACCTGGACCAACGCACCCGGATTATACTAAAAGTGCATTAAGCAGACTTGCAAAAAAAGATATTTACCAGTCAATGACCGTTAGAAATTGGAAGACAACCACAAGGCTATGGGAAATGATTCAAACCTAACCATTTACAATAAAAGTTATCCTATTATCGGTAACTTCTGGTAGAGAAATTAGTATTTTTTTAATTTATTGTGGTGTACGGAAATTTACAAATCTTTCTAAAATTTAACTACGTTAAATGCACGAATTGTTCCTAATTACTGAACATCATTTGTTGGGTTGAAACGCATTTGTCAGTATCCATGTAAAGATACCTAGAAGACATGAAGGTTTTATATTAAGAAACAGTAGTGGTAAAAAGAATTAATAAATAATTAGCTTTTTTGAAAATAGAGATAGTTATACAAAAGAAAAAGTTATTGACAAAAGATTTTTGACTCTTTATTCTTAGACTTACAAAAGTGAATAGTCTTCAGGGCAGGGTGAAAGTCCCTACCGGTGGTAAAGCCCACGAGCCGCAAGGCAGATTCGGTTAAATTCCGAAGCCGACAGTATAGTCTGGATGAAAGAAGACATTGAATGATATAGTGAATATTCTGGGAGTCTGTAATTTTTGACTTTTAGGACAGTAGCTAGTTGTATTCAGAATGCCCTGGGAAAATTTTTTTTCCAGGGTTTTTAGCGTTCTCTACTGTATAGGAGCAATCGTATACTAGGAGTCTGTTTATTTGAATACAGTTAAATTCAAAAGCCAAGCCCTGAATCTCTAATAAAGATTTAGGGTTTTTTTTGATGGAAGGAGAATCTATGTGGACAGATTCTATATGAGAATCGCATTAATGTTAGCAGAAAAAGGTAGGGGACAAACCTCACCAAATCCGCTCGTCGGAGCCGTTATTGTTAAAGAAGGAAGAGTCATAGGTCACGGATATCATGAACAATACGGGAGACCGCACGCTGAAGTTAATGCTATTAAAAATGCAACTGAGCCGGTGGGAGGCGCAACAATTTACGTCACACTTGAACCTTGCGTACATTTTGGGAAAACGCCGCCTTGTACGGATTTAATTATTAAAAGCAAGATAAAAAGAGTCGTCGTAGCTGCAACGGATCCCAATCCATTGGTAGCCGGTAAAGGCATTCAACTTCTCCAAGAAGCAGGTATTGAAGTAAGAGAAGGCGTACTTCGAGAAGAAAGTGAAAAATTAAACGAGGTATTCAATAAATTTATTACAACTAAAAAACCCTTTGTCATTATGAAGTATGCAATGACGTTGGATGGGAAAATTGCTACTGAATCAGGGGAATCTAAATGGATTTCATCTAAAAAATCTAGAAATCATGCGCATAAAATCAGAGGGAAGGTTGCTGCAATATTGGTAGGGATTGGGACGGTACTTAAAGATGATCCATTACTAACCTGTCGCATTGAAGGGATGTCGAATCCTATAAGGGTTGTGTTAGATAGGAACTTGAGTATACCAGAGTCATCAAATATTCTTCAGACTTTAGATCTAGCGCCTACGATTATTTTTACATCCGAGTCAGCTTGTGTAGAGAAAATAGATCGACTGAAGCAAAAGGGTGTGCAAGTTTTATTGATGCAGTTGGATGACGGAACATTCGACTTCAAAAAATTAATGACGATTTTAGGGGACGCTTGTATCGATAGTCTATTGATTGAAGGCGGGGCTTCAACTCATGCAGCAGCATTCGAAGCTGGTGTCGTAGATAAAGTTGCTGTGTATATTGCGCCCAAGATACTCGGAGGTCAGAATGCTTTATCTCCTATTGGGGGGGAAGGGATTCAGAAGATCAGTGCAGCTTTGGAACTCAAAACGTATGAGTTGAGTCAATTAGGAGAAGATATTTTAGTAGAAGGGTATTTGTAAGAGGAGGAATCAAAGTGTTCACAGGGATAGTCGAAGAAATTGGAACAGTGACAAACATCAGAAAGTCTGTAAAATCTAGTCGAATAACCATTAGTGCGAGTGAAGTCTTGCAAGGAACAAAAATCGGGGACAGCATTATGGTTCAGGGCGTTTGCTTGACCGTAGAGAAGATGACTACTCAAACCTTTGAAGCAGATGTCATGGCTGAAACAATGACTAGGACGAATTTTCAACAGTTAACGAATCAATCACGTGTAAATTTAGAGCGTGCATTAACCTTAGAAACAAGGTTAGGTGGCCATATGGTTAGTGGACACATTGACGGAACAGGGATTATTAAAAGGTATCGACAGGAAGAGAATGCAGTTTGGGTAACCGTGGAAACTGGATCCGAAATTCTCAAATATATAATCGAAAAAGGGTCCATTGCTATAGACGGTATTAGCTTGACTGTCGTTTCAGTAACGGACAAATCTTTTTCTGTATCCATTATTCCACATACCGCTGAAGAAACAACATTGCTCAAGCATAGCATAGGTGATTTGGTCAATTTAGAGTGTGACCTTATTGGGAAATATGTGGAAAAATTGCTAAAAGTATCAAGTGAAAAAGCAACAAATCAGTCATCGATAACAGAGAGTGTTTTATTGAATGCTGGATTTATTTAGATGGAGGTAGACGTATGTTTAATGATATAGAAGAACTAATTGAAGATATCAAAAACGGAAAAAACGTTATTATCGTAGATGACGAAAACAGAGAAAATGAAGGAGACATTATCTGCGCAGCAGAATTTGCAACGCCAGAAAACGTTAACTTTATGGCTAAATATGCTAGAGGACTCATCTGTATACCTATGACAGGAGAATATACAAATAAATTTAATTTATCTCAAATGGTTAGTCGGAACACTGATGACCATGGTACTGCCTTTACCGTTTCAATTGATTTTAAAGATACGACTACTGGTATATCAGCCTATGAAAGATCACTCACAGCATTAAAACTTGTGGAAGAAAAAACAGAAGCTAAAGATTTCAAGCATCCAGGTCATATGTTTCCACTTGAAGCAGTAAAAGGAGGTGTTCTAAAAAGAATCGGACACACGGAAGCTACAGTCGACCTCGCACGTCTTGCTGGCTTAAAGCCAGTTGGACTTTGTTGTGAAATCATGAATGAGGATGGAACGATGGCGAGAAGAGATGACCTGATCGGTTTCGCGGCTGAGCATGGGTTGAAAATTGGTACAATCAAAGATTTAGTGGAGTATCGAAAGAAAACCGAACAAGTAATGATTAAGGATTCTGTTGCGAAATTGCCAACGAAGTACGGAGAATTTACAATCCACTCTTATCAGCATGCTTATACAAATGAGCATCATATCGCTCTAGTAATGGGCGTCGTCAGTGACGGAGAGCCGGTGTTGTGTAGGGTACACTCGGAATGTTTGACAGGAGATGTTTTTGCATCGAAAAAGTGTGATTGTGGAGAGCAATTAGACTTAGCCATGAAGAAGATTGCAGATGAAGGTAGAGGGATTCTGCTATATATGAGACAAGAGGGTAGAGGCATAGGTTTAATTAATAAAATTAGAGCATATGCTTTACAAGATCAAGGGCACGATACGATTCAAGCAAATTTACTCTTAGGGTTACCAGTCGATGCAAGAGAGTATCATGAGTGTAAACAAATTTTCGATGATTTGAGAGTCAATCGACTAAATTTGATGACAAACAACCCTTTGAAAGTATCTAGTTTAAAAGCATACGGATTAACGATTGAAAGTCTAGTTCCTATCAGCATAGAATCAAATATCTATGACCAGGATTATCTACGAACAAAAAAAGAAGAAATGGGTCATTACTTATAATGATACCTTGTATGGAGGGAAAAGTATGAAAGTATTAGAAGGAAATTTGATAGCGGAAGATTTGAAAATTGGTATTGTCATTGCTCGATTTAATGAATTTATTGGATCTAAATTATTGGACGGGGCAGTAGATGCCCTCATTAGACATGGTATGAAGGAAGCAGACATCGATGTTGCCTGGGTACCAGGGGCATATGAAATTCCTTTGGTGGCTAAAAAAATGGCGGCTACAGGACATTATGATGCAGTCATTACGCTTGGTGCGGTTATTAAAGGATCAACTTCGCACTACGACCATGTTTGTGCTGAAGTATCAAAAGGTGTGGCTTCAGCTTCTGATAGTACTGGTGTACCCGTGTTGTTCGGCGTATTAACAACAGATACAATCGAACAAGCGATTGAAAGAGCGGGAACAAAAGCAGGAAATAAAGGCTTTGAAGTAGCTACAGGAGCTATTGAAATGGCTAACTTAATGAAAGAATTTTAAGATAAATAGGGAAAGAACATAAAGCAAGTATGTGTTTAAATAAAATAAGAGGAGTGGAATCTGCTATAAGATTTCACTCTTCTTTGCATAAAAATGACTATAATTACTTAAATTTTAAAAGAGAAATTGCCAATCACTGTGACGAATTGAATCTATCAAGATAAAGCGTATAATGAAATTATCTATAAACACCTGAAATTGTGTGCTATAATTCTATAAAAATTAAGCGGTTACATAAAAGGAGCGGTTAGATTGACTGATTTTTTAAATAAAGGTGTGTGGAGTGCGAAGTCAGCTGAGAAGTGGGAAGACGGTTATATCGTTGGGAATGGTGCATTGGGCGGCATATTATTTGGTTCACCGAATACGTTTAGCGTAGTCGCAAACCACCACACATTATTTCTAAAACAAAATAAAATGGACAACATTCCAGATATGTCAGACCATTTGGACTCGCTTAGAGCGGTTATTGAAACAGAAGGTTATCAAAAAGGTGTCGAATATTTTGAAGAAGTCGCTTTAGAAAAAGGTTATCACGGTTTAACAATGAGTGATCCTTATCATCCAGGAAGTGAAATTCAGCTGGGCATCAAAGTAGATGAAAAATCCATTACTGACTTTAAGCGACAACTCGATTATGAAAAAGGTCTAGCGATTGAGACTTTTTCGATAACAAGACAACGATTCAAAAAGACCCTCTTTTGTTCTAAAGCAAATAGAGCGTTGTATTTGAAAGTAGAGTCGACTGATCCTTTCGATGTAGTTTTTTCACTGAAAGATTATCAAAATCCTGAGCTGAATCAGGATTTTGATCAACTGACAGATTGTAGACTCGTTCAAAAATCAACCTATCTCGATCAAACGAGTTACGTCTCTAACTTGGACTGGACCATTTCAGAAGGAACTGTTGCTATTTTTCAAGATCAGGTCGAAATTAAGCAGACAAGAGCAATCTGTTTTGCTTTATCAATCCATCCGGAAGCCGTCATCAATCCTATTGATGACTTTGAACAAATCCAACAAGCGCATATCCAGGAATTTCAATCAACCTACAATCAAGTTTCATTAACGCTGGTTGATGATGAAGAGAGAAGAAAGTCTTTAGATGAAATTGTAGAAGAGATGCATGAAACGCATACTGTTCCCTTGGTACTGTATGAGAAACTGTATGATGCAAGTCGTTATGTCATTCAGTCGATGACTGGGGAAGCTCTACCAAACCTTCAAGGCATTTGGGGCGGAGACTTTTCACCTGCCTGGAGCGGGGATTACACCTTGGACACCAATGTTCAGCTTGCCATTGCTTCTTTAGCAAGTCTTGGATTATTCGAACAGTTTGATGGCTTGTTCAAAAAAATGGCAGATTATGACGAGGATTTCAAAGAGAATGCTGCTCGTTATTATGGATGTCGGGGATACCTAATGCCTGTCCATGCAAGCACGCGTGCGCTTCATGTGCATTGGAATAGCGAATGGCCGATGGTTCTATGGACTGCCGGAGCCGGTTGGATGAGTCACTTTTACGATGAGTATTTCGAATACACACAAGACAAGAATTTTCTAAATGAAGTTGCGATCCCTTTTTACGTTGAAACACTCTTGTTCTACGAGGATTTCTTGACAATTCAAGAGGGGAAAGTACATTTGAGACCAAGTTACTCAGCTGAAAATGGAATGGGCGATACGGCGACAATGGATATTGCAGTCATCAAAGAAACGATTTGGAATCTACAAAAAGCTTATCAGCTGCTTGACGAACCAGTCCCTGAAAAGTATGAGACACTATTAACCCAACTACCGGATTATATGATTGATTCGGAGGGCATTTTAAAAGAATGGATTGATGAAACCAAGGCCGAGCACTTTAATCATCGTCATTTTTCTAATTTATACCCTGTATTTCAAAGTAAAGAAATCGACCAGAAATCACCTGTTTTATGGGAAGCAGCGAATAAAGCATTTGATAAACGAATCGAAGCTTGGTTATTGAGTGAAGACGGTGATACGAGCTCTTCACATGGTAGGATTCACGCAGCAATGTGTGGTATTGCGCTTGAGAGACCGAATGAAGTGGAAGCTGCGTTACGCGAACTTGTTATCAATGAATCGTTTTTCCCATCGCTCGCGACGGCTCATTATAATCAAGCACATGTTTTCAATGTGGATGCAAATGGCTCTTACCCTAAAGTCCTTCACGATGCCCTGATCTATACTGAGGCAGACGGCGTTTTAACATTGTTTAAAGCAATGCCGAGTTGGTTAAGTAAGGGATCCTTGAAAGGGATTCGCTTGCCTAAAAATATACGCGTGGAACAACTGGAATGGGATTTGGTAGGGAAAGAAAAAACTTGCCGTTTAACCTTACAGTCGGATCTAGACCAAACGGTTATGGTTCAGTTACAATCGCAATACACCCAAGGGAAAATAAATAATGAAGAAGTAAAAATCGTTTTGACCAATCAAAAAGCGCAAACGATAGACTTACAGTTCACCATGCTAGAGGATGTGTCTGATGGAGAAACCGACTAAACAAGGACGTTACATTTCAATCAAACAGAAATTACTGGGTTCTTATTTCATCATGCTGATTATCCCAATTTTACTTGTCGGCATTTATTTGACAGCCAGTATCCGAACCAATCTGATTAACAATAAAATGGCGGAGATTGAAAATAACAACGAGCGGATCCGAATGGACTATGCAACGCTTTTGTCGTCCGTCACAAATGTTTCTGACTGGATCTATCAGGATGGAGACTTAGCTGATCTTGTTCAAACGCAGTACGCAAATCCTTTTGATGTATACGAAGCTTACCAGCGCTACCAGATGTTTGAAGATTATTTGCGGTACTATGATGAGATTGAGCACATTCGCTTTTACGTTGATAATGACACACTGACGAGTACAACAGGCATTTACAACGCTAACGAAACCATTAGAAATACCGATTGGTACCAGAGTAGTGTAAGTGGGAACGGTGGAATTGAATGGCTCGTTTTAGAAGACGAAATTACAAAGGATCAGCATTTGAATCTCGTTCGTTCGGTTTACCGAAATTACGAGTTAGTCGGTGTGCTGACGATTGCAGTAAACGAGGACATGATCAAAAGTTTGCTAGCCGATTCAGCAAGTACCGTTTTTATCACGTTGAACAACCAGACTCCACTTTACAGTTACCCTGAATACAACAATATTTTAGATACGTATAATCAATATAGACCCGTTTTAGACGCCGTTGAAGACACAGAAGGTAATTACGAAACACTCGATTCTCAGCGATACGATCGAGAATTTACCTTGAATATCCGAGACGTTCACATTCCTAAAACCTTAGATTCTCAAATGCAGGTCGTGGGTGTCGTACCTACGGATAGCATATTACAAGATGTGAATAGAGATTTACGATTGGCTTATATAATCATTCTAGCGGTTTTGAGTATTAGTATACTGATGCTGGCAATTTTCATCCGGACCTTTAACAAGCGGATCATCAAGTTGAAAGACGCCATGACAATGGTAGCTGCCGGACGATTCACCATTCCACCTTCCATCAAGGGAAATGACGAATTGTCTGATGTTTACAAGCATCTGGTAATGACAACGAAAAGCATTGAAGACTTGATGGCGTTGAATGCTGAACATATTGTGAATGAGAAAGACTGGGAACTACAAGTAAAAGATGCACAGTTCAAAATGCTCGCAAGTCAAATCAATCCGCATTTCTTGTATAATACGCTCGAAATGATTCGGATGAAAGCCTTAAGAAATCAGGACCGAGAAGTCGCGGAGATTGTCATGATTCTCAGTAAACTGATGCGGAAATCACTGGAAAGAAAACAGAAAGAAACGAAATTGAGCGAAGAATTAGCATTCACTGAACTCTATTTACAGATTCAAAAACTACGCTTTGGAGAGCATATTGATTATGAAATCGAACAGGATGTACAGTTTGACTACACGATCGTACCTCTGATTATTCAGCCACTTGTGGAAAATTCCTTTATTCATGGGATTGAACCAAAAATCGATAAAGGGACTATTGAGATCAAAGTAGTAGAAGTGGACGGGTACCTTGAAATCACCGTAAAAGATAATGGGATTGGAATGAAGTCCGAGCAGCTGGAACAGATCCGAACGCTATTGGCCTCTAATGGGGATAGTAGCCATCTGGGTGTTTATAATGTTCACCAGCGTATTCGGTTCACCTATGGACCCCATTCTGGATTATCCATTGATAGCGTTGAAGGAGAAGGCACGGTAGCAAAAATTAGACTACCTATACAAGAACACCTTAATCGACAGGAGGAATAACATGTACACGGTTGTTTTAGTGGACGATGAACCGATTGTAAGAGAAGGCATGGCGTATATTATTGACTGGAAAAAAGAAGGATTTCAAATTATCGATTCTGTAGACAATGGCGTAGCAGGTCTGGACGTTATCGAAGAAAAAGAGCCAGATCTTGTGATCACAGATATCAGAATGCCAGGATTAAATGGTTTGGAAATGGTCGAAGCAGCAAAAAAGCGCCAGCTGCATTCGAAATTCATTGTGTTATCGGGCTATTCAGACTTTGAGTATGCGCAAAAGTCTGTTTCTTTAGGAGCGCTCCATTATTTATTGAAGCCAATCGATGATGTGCAGCTTACAGAAATTTTGAGAAAGATCAAATTGCAAATTGAAGAAGAGCAAACGAAAAAGACAGAACGTACACATGTAGAGAAATACTTGTTTGCGAATCAATTATTTTCTTACATTATGTATAGAGAAAAAGCGTTTGATTTGGGTCGCTTGAATCGATATCAAACATTTAGATTGATGAAAATTTCCAGTAAAGAAACGCGTGTCAACTTGCAGTTACTGTTGGATTTTGAAAAAACGTTGATTGGAGAAGAACACTTTTATACGTATACTGATGGCAGAACGATTTTATTGCTGATCTGTAATGAAGAACAGCATCAATTCGAGCGTGTCGTGAGACGCTTCAGCGAAGTGGAGAGTGTCCAGTTGAAGATCAGCTCAGTAACTGAAAAGAGTGAAGAACTGCCGGTCCTTTATGATGAAATCAGAGGGCTAGATAATCTATCTTATATTTTTCCAAATGAACAGATCCTACTCAGCTCTCTTTTGAAAACAAAAGCGGCCTATCCACTATCGGTCAATCAGTTACTAACAAAACTCAAAAAAGCGATCAAAGATAACAATAAAAAACAAATTGAAAGCGTATTAGACGAATGTGTTGCGTTCTTTCAACATTCAAATAAATCAGTCGAAGAAGTTAAAAGAGAGTGGTCTTACATTTTTATTGAGTGTGTTGAATTTCTAGAAGAAAGTATGCATAAACCGGTCAAGGAAATTGAAAAAGACAAGATCTTATCGGTTATCTGGAAAGAATCCTCTATTGACCAGACAGCTCACTTTTTGAAATTCACTTTCTATGACTTTGGTAGGTTTTTCTACGAAGCTTTCGAAAAACAAGATATCGTAGAAGAGATCAAGCGATATACGAAGAAAAACTATCATTTGAATTTAAATTTAAAAGAATTGGCGCAACACTTTAACTATAGTCAATCTTATTTAGGAAAAAAATTTAAAGCAGATGTGAAAGTCAGTTATCATGATTATCTGGATACAATCAGGCTTAATAAAGCGAAGCAGTTTCTGGAAGAAGGTTCACTGTACGTTTATGAAATTGCCAAGATGGTTGGGTATTCAAATTATGATTATTTTCATAAGAAATTCAAGAAACAGTTCGGGGTTAGTCCAAAAGGCTACCAGAAAGACCAGCAGGAGGAAGTTGAATGAAAGAGAAAAATTCCACAGACACACTTTTTTACAAAGCGTCGCAGTATATTTACTATTTTTTATTAACCAACGCTTATTTTCTAGTCAGCAATGCGCTCATTCTTCTAGCGCTTATTCTGTTGCCGCTGAGTATTTCTAATTTACTGGTTTACGGAGTGGCGCTCATTCCAACGGGTGCTAGTTTGACTGCTTTGTTTTATGCAATGGGGAAACTCTACAGAGAAAAAACGATTCAGCCCACAAAGGACTACTGGAAAGCCTACCTAGATAACTTCAAGGAAAGCACGAAGTATTGGTTGATCATGATTGCTTTACTTATCGTTTTAAGCGTAGATATCTTATACGTACTAGAACGCGGGTGGATTTTTTTAACGGTCGTTAGCTTGATTGTATTAGCGATTATGATGGTGACCATGATTTATGCTTTCTCAATTCTAGCGCGCTTTGAAGTGACCACTAAAAATCTTATGATTTTTTCTATCCTACTACTCTTCAAAAATAAACTAAACTCACTGTCTCTATTGTTTTTACTTGTAGCTTTTATAGTGATCCTTTACGGATTTGCTGGCTATGCGCTATTGTGCTTGTTTGCGATCGCCAGCTATTACTTTATGCGAAGCAATCATAAAATACTGGAAAAGTTGATGCAGGATTTCCAATAAGTGAATAGAGTATTCGTAAAAAATGGTTACTTTTTGATAAAGTGTCCATTTTTTACTATGTTGAGGGCAGGATAGTACTATATTAATTGTAAGCGTTATCACTTATTATAAGGTTAAGAAATAAATCAAAGAGGGTGGTATAGATGGAATCTTCCAAAGTATTGGACGTGGAGAAGCAGGGACTGGTCAAATCTAGGCCAAGAAAAATACCGAAAAAAAGAATTACTTGGGCAGCTATTAAACGACAGAAACTATTAATCCTAATGACCCTACCATTTGTTATCTGGTTACTGATTTTTGCTTATACACCGTTGATTGGGTGGTTAGTTGCTTTTCAAGAATACAGACCGCAAAATGGATTTTTCGGATCTGAATGGGTAGGTATAGAGCAATTTGTCACACTATTCAATGATTCACTATTTTATACAGCATTAAAAAACACATTGGGTATGGGTGGGCTAGGACTTGTATTTGGAACAGGTACAGCTATCATCTTTTCTTTATTACTAAACGAATTAAGATTTTCAAGGTTCAAAAAGTTCACACAAACGATTTCTTATTTACCGCATTTCGTTTCTTGGGTCGTTGTTGCCAACTTAGTAACGACAGTTTTAGCGAATACGGGCGTTGTTAATGAGTTATTACAGTTCTTGAATATTACGAGTTCACCGATCAATTTTATGGCTAAACCCAATATGTTCTGGGGAATCGTGACGGGTGCAGATGTCTGGAAATCAACCGGTTGGAATGCCATCATTTACTTGTCAGCGATGACGAGTATTGATCAGGAAATGTACGAAGCTGCTCACGTAGATGGGGCAAGTCGTCTTCAAAAAATGTGGCACATTACATTGCCATCGATTAAAGGCATTATCGTGATTTTAATGATCATGAATATCGGAAATATTATTAATATAGGATTTGAGCGACAAATGCTTTTAGGAAATAATATTGTAGCAGATGCAGCGATCGTTATAGAAAAGTACGCACTGGATTATGGTATCGGGATGTTCAGGTATTCTTACGGTACTGCTATCGGAATCTTCAAGTCTGTGATCTCCATTGCTCTGATCGTTACGTTCAATTCAATTGCTAAGAAAACTAGTGACATTTCAATTATGTAGAAAGGAGGCAAACTATGGATGCACCAGTAAATAAGGTCGTTACAAAAAAGAAGAAGAGGAAATGGAGTGATCGTGCAACCCCGCTAGATTATGCGATTGCTGTACTAATGGTGGTTGTGGTAATCGTGACGCTTTATCCTTTCCTACACGTACTTGCGATTTCTTTCAACAGTTCTGTAGATACAGCAAGAGGAGGGCTAACGATCTTCCCCAGGGAATTTACATTACAAAATTATCGAGAGGTTTTTGGGTCTAATAATAATCTGCTCATTGCGTTTAGGAACTCTGTATTAAGAACAGTTATTGGAACGATTACAGCAACGTTCTGTTGTGCGGTACTGGCTTATATTTTAAGTAGAAAAAGTTATATATTAAGAAGACCTCTTGGAATTCTGCTTGTTCTGACTATGTATGTAAGTGGCGGGTTGATTCCGACCTATTTAGTCATTAGAGGACTGGGACTCGTTAATACGTTCGCTGTGTATATAATCCCAGGACTGATCAATGCGTTTAATGTTATCGTTATAAGATCCTTTATTGACGGACTACCGGAAGCGCTGGAAGAATCTGCAAAAATGGATGGCGCGAATGAAATTACGATTTTCTCTAAAATTATCATGCCGCTCTGTGTACCAGTACTGGCAACAGTTGCCTTATTCGTAGCGGTTGGTCAGTGGAATAACTGGTTTGATACGTATCTTTATGCAGGCGCAAATGTTAATCTGACAACCTTACAGTACGAATTGATGCAGATCTTGAACAACGCCTCTTCTATGAGAGCCGCGGATGTTAGTGGTTTAGGTCAAACAGGCGGTACTGCTGTCCGAGTCAACCCAGAATCGATTAGAATGGCTATCACGATTATTGTAACTTTGCCGATCGTCTGTGTGTATCCATTCCTTCAGAAATACTTCGTATCTGGTCTGACACTTGGCGCAGTAAAATAATGAATGAGCTTGAGCAGTTTAAAAAAGAAAAGGAAAAGAGGAGAAAATAATGAAAGCACTTACGTTAAAAAGCACGGTTATGTTATCCAGTTTATTCTTATTAGCAGCTTGTGGTAGTGGTAACAGTGAGGGTGACGGCAATTCAGGATCAGCTGAGGGTGATGATGAAGTATTAACACTAACCATGTTCAGTGCAGATATGACTCAAAATGATCCATTCGATAATGCTGTTGCACAAGAAATTCTTGAAAAAACAGGTGTAAAACTAGAATTTTCTTATCCAGTTGGTGGAGATGACCAAGAAGCGGTCGCACTTATGATTGCTAGTGGGGATTATCCAGATTTGATTTATGGAAAAGGCGGACTGAACCAACTAATTGATGCCGGTGGCGTTATTCCTTTAGAAGACATGATTGAAGAAAATGGTGAAAATATCAAAGCCATGTATGGCGATCAGTTAGACCGCTTAAAACGTAGTTCTGATGATCCAAGTATTTACCATGTTGGAACTGCTGGCGTTGAAAATATGTATCTAGAAACAAGTGGTACTTTGAGACTTCAAATGGAAGTTTTGAAAGAACTGGGTTATCCAGAAATCAATACGCTTGAAGACTATGAAAATGCCCTAACAGAATACATGGAAATGCATCCGACCAATGAAGAAGGCGAACCGTGGATTCCACTATCTCTATCGGGTAGTGACTGGCGTTGGCTGATCACAGTAGGGGATCCAGCAAGTGCAGTAGGTGGTATTGAAGGTGATGGTCAATGGTATGTAGCTGAAGACGGTGAAGCAACGTACAAATTCCAACGTCCAGAACTAAAAGAGTACTTCCAGTGGTTAAATGGCATGAATGCTAAAGGCATGTTGGACGAAGAGTCATTCACACATACAAATGACACATACGTATCCAAACTTTCTTCTGGTAACGTACTAGGTATTGCCGATCAGGATTGGAATTTCACAGAAGCAGAAGCAGCACTTAGAGCAGATGAAGATGAGTGGTCTCTATGGGCACCACTACCTGTAGGTCTGGACGAAAGTGTGGAAGTTCAAACACTGAAAGATTATGGCTTCACAGGAATGACTGGTGTATCTATTACATCTGGATCAGAACATCAAGAAGAAGCTTTTGAATTCCTAGATTGGTTTGCAACAGAAGAAGCACAAATCCTTATGAACTGGGGTGTTGAAGGCGTCCATTATGAAATCGTAGATGGCAAACGCGTTCAACTAGAAGAAGATCTTAAAAGTGCTCAAACAAATCCGAACTATTCAATCGAATCAGGAGTAGGCGCTTATATCCACCCGTTCCCACAATGGGGTTCTGCAGCAGAAGATTCTAACGGACAAACAATCGGTAGAATGGGCGCAGATGATATTATTGCACAATACTCTGAACCTGAGAAAGAAGCATTAGCAGGATACGGTGCTGACCTTTGGGTAGACTTGTTCCCAGCAACAGAAGACCTAGAAACACCAAAACATGGTCGTGCCTGGGAAATTGCTTTACCAACGGGTAGTAACGTAAACGTGATCCAACAAAGAGCCGATGACTATACAACTCAAAAAGTTACAGAAGCGATACTAGCAGATCCAGCAGATTTCGATGGTATCTGGGAAGAGATGCAAAGTGAAATGGAATCAATGGGGATTGAAGATGCAAATGCTGAAATGACGGAAATCATTAGAGATAGACTAGAACTATGGGGAGAAACTGAATAACTTGTTCAACCAGATGAAAAGTATATATCCTCCTTTTATAGGAACATATACTTTTCATCTCTTTTTTTATCAGACTGTGAAGGAGCTTAAACGATGGTCTATATTTGTTTCGACATCGGGGGTACAAACTGTAAGCATGCTTTAATCAATGACGAAGGCGCTATTTTAAAACAAGGATTCTTTCCAACGATTCATACTAATACAAAAGATTTTGTTGCATCGATGGTCGATCAGATCCACTTATATGAAAAAACAACAACCATTCAAGGGGTAGGCGTCAGTATTCCAGGCGTAGTGGAAAGAGGCACGGGGAAACTGATTACAGCTGGAGCGATTCTACATTTGTATGGAAAAAACATACAAGAATTGTTGCTTCAGTACATATCGTATCCAATTTTTGTGGAGAACGATGCAAAATGTGCATTAATGGCTGAGCTAACTTTTGGCGCAGCTGAAGGTCTGAGAGATGTTGTTTTGATGACTGTAGGAACAGGAATTGGTGGAGCGGTTGCTTATGATCAACAGATTTTGTATGGGAGTGAATACAAGATCGGAGAGTTCGGCATGATGCGTATGGGAATAGACCAAAATCCAGACAAAACGATGCACGAATATGCTTCTACTGCCGCTTTGATTCGAGAATATAAAGCGCTAAAAAATGTTTCACAAGAAACATTGGTGGATGCTCGAACGATTTTGGAGGAGATGGATACAGATCCTGAAGTTTATGCGCTTGTTGATCGTTGGACCTACTATCTAACGACAGGCATATTTAATGTTTCAGTCTCATTCAATCCACAAAGAATTGTGATCGGTGGAGGGATTAGTGCGAATCCTAAACTACTCCCAATCCTCAAAAAGCAATTAGAAAAAAATATTCACTGGAATGATCACCGGACAGAAATCGAAACAGCAGTTTATAGAAATGATGCTGGCATTATTGGAGCATGGATCTTTTTAATGAACAAAATCAATACAAAAATAAGTGAAGAAAAAGGAGCCTAACATGTATCAAGAGAAACTAGACGCATTCCCGTCATCTTTCTTATGGGGAGCAGCTTCGGCGGCTTACCAAATAGAAGGGGCATATGATACGGATGGAAAAGGACCGTCCATCTGGGATGAATTCACGAAAATAGAAGGCAAGACATTTGAAGGGACTAATGGAGATGTAGCGATCGATCACTATAATCGCTACAAAGAAGACGTCAAACTGATGGCGGACATGGGATTAAAAGCTTATCGTTTCTCTGTGTCATGGGCTAGAATATTGCCGGATGGAGAAGGCCGGGTTAACGAAGAAGGTTTGGCATTCTACGAAAATCTAGTAGATGAACTGAACAAATATGGCATTGAACCAGTGTTGACTCTATATCATTGGGACTTACCGCTTGCTCTTCAAGAGAAATATAATGGCTGGGAATCTAGAGAAACGATTTCGGCTTTCAAAGAATATTGTAAAGTGCTTTATGAACGACTAGGAGAAAAAGTGCGTTATTGGGTCACTTTTAATGAACAGAATGTCTTTACAAGCATGGGCTATAGATGGGCAACACACCCACCAAATGTAACGGATACGAAGCGAATGTTTGAAGCTAATCACATCATTAATCTGGCGAATGCGGAAGCCATCGTTTTATTCAAAGAAATGGTCCCTAATGGAAAGATTGGTCCAAGTTTCGGTTATGGTCCGGTTTATCCACTGACTGCAGATCCTAGTGATGTACTGGCAGCTGAAAATGCCCATGAATTCAGTAATAGCTGGTGGCTAGATGTCTATTGTAAAGGGCGATACCCAGTAGCAGTATTCAAGCAACTAGAGCGCAAAGGGATTGCACCGACTGTAACATCAGAAGACAAAGCATTACTTAAAAAAGCGAAACCAGATTTCCTTGGAATCAACTATTATCATGGTGGAACGGTCAAACAAAACAAGATTGAAAAGCCTGCGCAGGAAAATGAACAGGATAAAAAGTTTTCGTCAACTGATCCTTACTTGATGCAACCAAAAGAAGAGCAATCGCAAAGTCCTGAGATTCCAATGTATCAATCACTCGATAATCCCTATCTTGAAAAAACAGAATGGGGCTGGGAAATCGATCCAGTTGGTTTCCGTTTAGCACTCAGACAAGTTTATGCAAGATATGATCTTCCGATTTTCGTAACAGAGAACGGCTTAGGTGCAAAAGATGTGCTGACAGAAGAAGGCGAAATCAATGACGATTACCGTATTGATTATCTTAATCAACACGTTGTCGAAATGAAAAAAGCGATCACTGATGGTGTAGAAATGATTGGGTATTGTGCTTGGTCATTCACAGATTTGTTAAGCTGGTTGAATGGCTACAAGAAACGATACGGATTTGTTTTTGTCAATCGAACAGAACAAGATGAAAAAGATTTGAAGAGAATACCGAAGAAAAGTTATTTCTGGTACAAAGATGTCATCGAACAAAACGGCGAAAATATAAAATAGGAGTGACAGGATGAAGTTTCTAGACGGAGGATGGCTGGTTAAAGAAGGATACGAAGTTGAGTACCCGGCCCATGTATATGCAACAAGAAAAACGGATAAACAATTAACGGTTTATGCACCATTCAGACATATCGCAGATAAAGGCGGCACGTTGGACGGTGGGATGATGACGGTAGAACTGAGCTCACCACACGAAAATATTATCGGTGTCAAAGTTTATCATCACAAAGGATCTGTTGCAGTAGGTCCATCATTTGAACTGAATAAACAAAATCCTTCTGTTGAAATCACGGATGGAGAAACAGAAGCTTCCCTAAAAAGTGGCGCACTTTCTGCTCACGTTAAGAAAGGTAATCAATTTGAAATTAGTTTTGAAAAAGACGGAGAAGTGTTGACCTCCAGTAAATCTAGAGGACAAGCTTATATTCGAAAACCTCTTGAAAATCAGTCTTATATCAGTGAACAATTAACCATCGACGTAGGTGAACTGGTTTATGGACTAGGCGAACGCTTTACTTCTTTTGTTAAAAACGGTCAGACAGTCGATATCTGGAATGCAGATGGCGGAACAGGAACAGAACAAGCTTATAAAAATATTCCCTTTTACATGACAAATAGAGGCTACGGTGTATTCGTCAATAGTCCGAAAAAAGTCAGTTACGAAATCGGTAGTGAAAAAGTGTCGCGCGTTCAGTTCAGCGTGCCTGGAGAAGAAATGGAATACTTTATCATTGCAGGTGACTCGATGAAAGAAGTGCTTGAAAACTATACGAATTTGACCGGCAAGCCGGCACTTCCACCAGCTTGGACATTCGGATTATGGATGAGTACTTCATTCTTGACAGATTACGACGAAGCTACTGTTAATCATTTTGTTGATGGCATGATCGACCGAGACATTCCGTTAGAAGTATTCCATTTCGACTGTCTGTGGATGGAAGAATACGAATGGGTCAACTTTGAATGGGATAAGCGTACGTTCCCAGAACCACAAAAAATGCTGACAAGACTGAAAGAAAAAGGGCTTAAAATTTGTGTCTGGATCAATCCGTATGTTGGGCAAAAATCACCCTTATTCGACGAAGGAATGGAAAAAGGCTACTTTATCAAACGACCAAATGGAGACGTTTGGCAGTGGGACAAATGGCAAGCAGGACTGGCGATTATTGATTTCACCAATCCAGAAGCCGTTACGTGGTACCAAAATCATCTAGCGAAACTCATGGATATGGGTGTTGATTCGTTTAAAACCGATTTCGGCGAACGGATTCCAGTAGATGCTGTCTACTATGATGGATCAGATCCTGAACGGATGCATAATTATTACACACAACTCTACAATCAAATTGTTTTTGACTTATCAAAATCTAAAAATAAAGACAACGAAGCGGTTGTATTTGCTCGCTCTGCAACAGTAGGCGGACAGAAATTCCCAGTCCACTGGGGCGGAGACAGTACGTCGGATTACCCTTCTATGGCAGAGTCATTAAGAGCTGGCTTATCCTTTGGTATGAGTGGATTCGGTTATTGGAGTCATGATATTGGTGGATTTGAAGAAGGTTGTACGCCTGACTTGTACAAGCGCTGGACACAATTTGGCCTACTTTCTTCTCATAGTCGATACCATGGTAGTAAAGAATACAAAGTGCCTTGGATCTACGATGAAGAAGCAGTAGATGTCACACGTAGCTTTACAAAACTGAAACTGAGCTTGATGCCTTACTTGATGAATCAAGCTGTTGTAGCGACTGAAGGGATACCAATGATGCGCTCAATGGTCCTCGAATTCCCGGAAGATATGACGAGTCATACGCTAGATAGACAATTTATGCTAGGCGATTCTTTACTGGTAGCGCCAATTTTCAATGACAAGGGAACGGTTAACTATTACGTACCTGAAGGAACATGGACGAATTATCTGACGAATGAGAAAATCGAAGGTGGAAAATGGCATAACGAAACACATGGTTATGATACCTTGCCACTGCTAGCAAGACCGAATAGTATCATCGTTGAAGGAAATCAAAATACACAAGCAGAATATAACTATGCCGAAGCCGTTACTTTGCATGTCTTTGAATTGTCTGTTGGTGCAATAGCCAAAACGCGTATTGTAGACCGTTCAGGTAAAGTCATCGGAACAGCACACGTTCAATTTTCTGAAGGTGCTTATACAGTTAATGCTGAAAACATAGATGTAAAAGCTGTTTTATTCCATAATGTTCATGATGTAGATTCAGTTGAAAGTGGCAAGATGGAAGCGACTGATTTGGGTACAATGGTTTATCTAGATGGATCAGAATGTAAGATTCAGTTAACGAAATAAGATATTTCAGGAGGGCATCAATGAGTAAACAATTGTTTGACCGCATGCTATACGGAGGAGACTATAATCCAGAACAATGGCCTAAAGAAATTTGGGACGAAGACCTTCGTATGTTTAAAAAAGCCCATATCAATTCAGCGACAATCAATGTCTTTTCATGGGCAAAACTACAGCCATCTGAAGAAGAATACCACTTTGAAGAGTTGGATGAGATCGTTGAACGACTTTCAAATGAAGGTGTGGATATCGTGCTGGCGACTTCTACAGCAGCTTTACCAGCTTGGATGTGTAGAAAATACCCTGACGTTACTCGAGTGGATTTTGAAGGTAGAAAACATGGATTCGGACATCGACACAATCATTGTCCGAACAGCCCGAACTTCAAGCGATTTGCTAGTGAATTGGTTTATAAACTGGCTGAAAGATACGGAGAGCACCCAAGCATCAAACTTTGGCATATTTCCAATGAATATGGCGGGGAATGTTACTGCGACAACTGCGCAAAAGCCTTCCGGGTTTGGGTGAAAAATAAATATGGTTCTATCGAAGCCGTTAATGAAGCTTGGAATATGCATTTCTGGGGCCACACACTCTATAGTTTTGACGACATTATTCCTCCAAACTATTTAGGTGATGGGATCAGCGATACAGCTGCAGCCTTTGCAGGACTTTCGATTGATTATCGTCGATTCAATTCGGAAAGCTTGCTGGATAATTACAAGATGGAACGAGATATCATTCGTTTATTTGATCAGGAAACACCCGCAACGACGAATCTAATGGGAAGCTATAAAGGGCTTGATTACTTTAAGTGGGCAAAAGAGTTGGACATCGTTTCTTGGGATAATTATCCCAGTCACAATACCCCCCTTAGTCATGTAGCGATGAATCATGATTTAATGCGTGGACTGAAAGATGGACAAAGCTTCATGTTGATGGAACAAACGCCAAGCCAACAAAACTGGCAGCCTTATAACTCGTTAAAACGTCCTGGTAAGATGCGTGCGCAAAGTTACCAGACAATTGCTCATGGAGCTGATACGATTCAATTCTTCCAGCTTCGCCGCTCAAAAGGTGCCGTAGAAAAATTCCATGGCGCTGTTATTGAACATGCGGGACATGAAAATACGCGTGTCTTTAGAGAAGTCACGGCGCTTGGAAAAGAATTGGAACAACTGGGTGATCAGTTGATTGGTGCAGAAACGAAAGCCAAAGTAGGGATCTATTTTGACTGGGATACCTACTGGGCTTTAGAGTATACAAGTGGTCCGACGGTTGATCTGCGTTATGTTGAACAAATCCAGCACTATTACGACGCATGCTACGCTAAACAAGTAGCGGTCGATATGCTTCATGAAGGGTCCGATTTTAGTCAGTACGACGTCGTTCTTGCGCCTGTTTTATATATGGTAAAAGAAGGACTGACAGAAAAAATTGAGCAGTTTGTTGAAGCAGGCGGGACTTTTGTTACGACCTTTATGAGTGGAATTGTGGATCAAAGTGACAATGTTCATTTAGGCGGATATCCAGGTCCACTAAGAAATGTACTAGGTATCTGGGCAGAAGAAATCGATGCTTTAGCACCTGACCAAACGAATGCTGTGCATACACAATCAGAATTTTTCAAACAATCGACTTATACGTGTCGGATGTTATGTGATCTCATTCATCCAGAAGCTGCAGAAGTCGTGGCGGAATACGGCTCCGATTTCTACAAAGGAATGCCGGCTGTAACGAAAAATGTATTTGGCAAAGGTGAAGCTTGGTATGTTGCGACCGTACCGGAACAAGGTTTGCTGAATGAATTGATTGGACATATACTAAATGAGAAAGCCATTGAAGGTTTTGATGATCTACCAGAAGGGGTAGAAATTGCTTGTCGCGTAAAAGAGGAGAAACACTATTACTTTGTGATGAATCATACTGAAACACGTCACGAGATCGATCTTCCATTTGAAGGATACAAGAACCTGCTGAATGATGAGACCGTGGAGAAGACGGTAACGCTTGAACCTTTTGCGGTAAACTTACTTATCGCACCATAATCAGACGAATCATTTAGAACGACATCCGATGTTTTTACTGTTAAAAAACCGGGAGGACAGTCAATGATGAAAAGATTGATGGCAATACTCGCTACTTTAATGGTCGTGATACCTTGGGCTTCAACGAAGAAAGTTCATGCAGCAGAAGATACGCCGTCTCAGCGTTATGTAGAGGCGATGGGTAGTGGATGGAATCTAGGAAATACGTTTGATGGCTTTGATGAAGCGGGGGATACCGGCGAAACATCTTGGTCTAACCCAGTCGTGACAAGAGAACTGATTAGCAGCGTGAAAGACAAAGGTTACGACAGTATCCGACTGCCGTTCACGGCCCATATGCGCGTTGGAGGAGCGGAGTCTGATTATCAACTAGACGAAGCCTTCCTTGATCGCTATGAAGAAGTTGTCAACTGGGCATTGGAAGAGGATCTGTATGTCATGGTCAATGTGCACCATGATTCGTGGATTTGGCTAGCAGATTGGGATGGTAGTACAGAATCAGAAGACTATACGAAATACGTTCGAATCTGGGAACAGTTGGCAGATCATTTTAAAGACTATGACGAACGTGTCATGTTTGAATCGATTAACGAACCACAATTCTATACAGATGATGAAGCGACTGCTTTAAGTCATCTTGAAACAATCAACGATTCGTTCCATACGATCGTTCGAAACTCAGGTGGACAAAATGCAGAAAGAATGCTTGTCTTACCTACATTAGTAACCGATGCGGCGCAAAGCAGATTGGATGCTTTGTACCAACAAATTATTGGATTTGAAGATGAGAATATTATTGCGACGATTCATTATTATAGTGAGTGGGTATTCAGTGCAAACTTGGGAACAACGGAGTTTGACGAAGAATTGTGGGATGGTGTCACTGCCAGAACCAGTTTGATCAGTGTGTTTGACCGCATTGCTGCGACCTTTACGGAAAATGGAATTGGTGTAGTGGTCGGAGAGTATGGTTTACTGGGTTATGATAAAGGGGACGAGGTAAACCAGTTAGGTGAAACGCTGAAATTCTTGGAGTTTATCAATTACTATGCTGAGGAAAAAGGATTCAACCTGATTCTTTGGGATAATGGTCAGCATATCGATCGATATACGTACGAATGGAAAAATGCGTTATTTGGGGATATGATTGAAGCTTCAATGGAGGGGCGTTCCGCTTATTCAGAAGGATTGGATACAGTATTCTTGAATCCTACAGACCTTGAAGGCGGTGTAAGTATTCCGCTGACATTGAATGGACGAGCACTGGAAGAGATTAGTGAAGGCGATACTGCCTTAACAGAAGGTGAGGATTACACGATTCAAGGAACGATGCTTCAACTAACAGAAGCTTATCTAAATCAATTGCTAGAAAGAACTAGTGGTGTGACGGGAAGCGAAACAATCCTTAGATTGCAATTCAACGGTGGGGCAGACTGGTATCAAACACTCGTTTACAGCGAAGCACCGGTGATGTCTGAAGCACAAGGCACGGTCAGCGAGGGCATCCGTATTCCAACAGCATTCAATGGAAGCCAACTGAAGTCAGTGGTTTCTCAAAATGAAGCAGGAGCCATTGTTTCAAATAACAACTGGTGGGGATTCCTAGAACACAGTAGTGAATTTTTACCCAATGAAGAAGAAAATACAGTGAATATGTTGGCAAGATATACGTCAATTCTTTCAGATGACCTGTATACTTTAACGTTCACGTATTATGACGGAACAGTGATTGAGTATCAATTGACCGTTCAAGATGGTATGATCAGTGGCCAAGCTATAACGGCAGTGGATGTACCGGAAGAAGAACCGGAAGTCGTGCCAGATCCAGAGATAGAACCGGAACCAGAGACAGAGCTTCCAGTAGAGCAAGTGCCTGAAGCACCGGTTGAAGCAGTACCTGGAGAAGGGATTGACCCAGAAGTGCCCGTTGAAGAAGAACCAGCGACACAACCAGACGAAGAGGTTACCGTACCTGAAACGGACAGTCCAACGGTAACGGAACCGGAAACAAGTCCGGAAGCTGTCGATGAAGACACTTCAGAGGATTTAAATGAAGAAGCAACTGAAGGCAGGAGTGAAGCTATTTCTAGTAGCGAAGGAGCTCATCATGTACGATTAACGGAGGAACCCACACGTTCTCACGGAAAAGAGGATGTTACTAAAGCACAGATGCTACCTAAAACAGGAATGGCAGTCCCTATTACTGGATTGATTGGATCCCTATTTTTAAGTAGTGGCTTAGGCATGGTTTTCTGGAATAAAAAAAGAAAATAAATCGAAAGACGCTATGCGAATAATCTCATAGCGTCTTTTTGGTGGCTGGCGATAAAAAAGGTATTGAAAAAGCATGGAGAGTTCTTTACCATAAAGCGTAAATAATAGTAGGGAGTCATTTCCATGCCAAACATTGAGGACTTTCAATCGTTAGATATCAGAGTCGGAACCATACTAGAAGCGACATTTTTCGAAGAAGCCAGAAAACCAGCTTATAAAGTACAGATTGATTTCGGAGATGAACTAGGCGTTAAACAAAGCTCTGCTCAAATAACAGATCGGTACGAATCCGAACAGCTTGTGGGAAAACAAGTCGTAGCGGTCACCAATTTCCCGCCTATGCGCATTGCGGGTTACAAATCTGAGGTATTGATACTTGGCGGTGTACTCGCAAACGAACAAGTCGTCTTATTGAATCTGGATGAAGCAGTACCCAATGGGACGAAAATTAGTTGATACAACAAATAAAAAACGACCAAATAGCAGAAACGTGATCTGCGGTTCGGTCGTTTTTTAGTGCATCCTGTTTACGTTAACTCTTTTAAAAAGTCTCTTGCGGTTTGTAGATTCATATGCGCTGCTTGCTTCAGTCGTTCGGCAACCTTTTCCACCTGTGGGCCTTTAGCACCGGCACTGATTGCAAGTGAACGAGCATGTAATCCCATATGTCCTTTTTGAATACCATCCGTAACCAGTGCTCTAACGGCAGCGAAGTTCTGAGCAAGACCTACGGATACTAAAATGCTTTCTAATCTTTTAGCATCGGGATCCATCATGATTTTTCGAGCTAATTTAGCACCAGGATGAATACTGATCGAACCACCAACGGTTCCAACCGCAAGCGGTAAAGTCAGTGTCCCAACTA
Source organism: Marinilactibacillus sp. XAAS-LB27 (assembly GCF_036039175.1). Lineage (NCBI taxonomy): Bacteria > Bacillati > Bacillota > Bacilli > Lactobacillales > Carnobacteriaceae > Marinilactibacillus > Marinilactibacillus sp. XAAS-LB27. The sequence continues at coordinate 67,409 of NZ_JAYXKP010000004.1, forward strand.
AATCTCCTTGATCGTTGGCATGCCACTTAGAAAGTGCACGATATTGTCCAGAACGAGCAGCATAGGCGTGACTACCGGCTTCGATAGCTCTCCAATCATTTCCAGACGCGATGACGACTGCGTCAACACCATTCATGATGCCTTTATTGTGCGTGACCGCTCGGTAAGGATCCGCCCAGGCTACTTGAGCTGCCTCAATAATCCGGTCACGCACATCCTCACCAGAATACGTACCGGTTTTTAATTTGTGAGCCGGAATGGTACAAGTTGCTGTTGCCAAGCACTCAGTTGCGTAATTTGAAAGAATGCGTAATAATGCTTTGCCACCAGTTAGCTCTTCGATGTAAGGTGCAATGCCTTCCATCATCGTGTTGACGATGTTAGCACCCATTGCTTCTTGTGTATCGATGTGAAGGTGAACGACTAAAAAGCTTGGCGTTCCTTCTTCAGGATCCGCTTCAATTACGCGTGTTTCAAGTGATTTTGCCCCACCACCACGCTTCACAATAGAAGGATGCGCTTCGTTAGCACGTTCCAAAATCGTTTGTTCAGCTTTCTTGATTTCAGAAATAGCATTCTCTATATGCTGAACGTTCTTCAAAGTCACTTGACCAATCATTAAACGATCGGTCACTGCAGTGGTAAAGCCCCCTGCAGATCCAATCATCTTCGCCGCAAAACTAGCCGCTGCGATGACGGATGGTTCTTCGATTGCCATCGGCACAAGAACCTCTTCGTCATCGATTACAAAATTAGTTGAAACTCCTAAAGGAAGAGAGTAATTTCCAATGTAGTTTTCAATCATATGCTCACCAACTGAGGGATCTAAATCCAGACCTTCTTCAGTTAATAGAGTGGCTTCTTCTAAAGAAATCACACCAGCCTCTTTAAGGGCTGAAACTTTTTCTTCATGTGTTTTTTTATAGAATTTCGTTAACTTGCTCGTATCCATCTGGTTCTGTCCCTTCTGAATTTCGTTACTCTCATTATGAGGTACAAAGCAGAAAAAGAAAAGGATTGAATCTTTTTAACTTAAGTGAATCTTTACAAGCATCATAAAAAGAAGTATACTAATAAAGTACGAAAAAAAGGTTCCTTAGCTCAGTTGGGAGAGCACTACCTCGACAAGGTAGGGGTCGCTGGTTCGAGCCCAGTAGGGACCATCATAGTTGAAAAAGTCTTATAATCGTTGACCAATTGTTGGTTTACAAGATTATAAGGCTTTTTTTATTTCCTTAAGACTAGTTATTCTCTTATATAAAAGAATATATTTAGTAGTTACCCTGAATATTGCATGCGTATGATTATATTTTTCTATCATTTAGAATTAGAATGAGCCTATAAAGAGTTTGCAATGCACTATACTATAGGAGGAATTAGAAATGAGCATATTAGCAATAGTTTTATTACTATTAGTGGGTGTCGTAGCATATTTAAATATAGCAGAAATGGTCATGATCGATCTTTATTTCACTAGCTTTAATATCCCAGTATGGTTGCTTATTGTCGGTACGCTTTTAATAGGTATGGTCATAGCAGGATTGTTAGCAAGTTCTGTGATTGCACGTAACAAGAAAGTTTTAAAAGATAAAGAAGAAGAGATGGACCGAGCTGAGGCAGAAAGAAAAGAATCCGTTGATAAAGTGAAACAAGACGCAGAAACTCAGATCGAATTGCAGAAAAAAGAAGCTGAAATACAACGACTAAATGCAAAGTTATCTCAAGACCAAAGTGGCAATAGAGCTGTTCCAGTGAAAGAAACCAAGGTAGAAGTACCTGAAGATAATCATACTTGGGTAGAGACGCGTGAAGAAGACCATCAAACTAGAACTAAAAAGAATCCAAGATAACTAAAAAGTATCACAAGCTTATCATTGTTGACCAACTGTGATAAGCTTGTTTTTTATGCTTGCTGTTCTTAAGTCTACTTGTTATCGCTTCTCGACATTAATGGAAGTACTTTTTTGCTCTTAAGCTATTTAAAAAGGGGCGCCGCTGATTCGATTCTAACAATTACTATTATAAATAAAGATTCAAAAAAGGCAGTAATGTTCTCATTGAGAAAACGTTACTGCCTTTTGATGTATAACCATTTTTTACAAGAAAAATTAATTGAGGTCTAGTAAAAATGCATAGCTCGCTGAACCTTCATCCCATTGTGCCAAAATCTCAAAGACAAATTCTCCTTCTATCGAAGAAATATCGCCATCCCGAACACTTTCAACCGTCCCATCTTCCTTCCAGATTTTTATTGAATAGTGGGTTGGTTGTTCTTCAAAGTCTAGTTCGAGCGGTGTACGAGCATCTATAGATGTAGGCTGACTCAGTTTGACGAGTTCTGGCGGACTATCGCTATCGGCTTCTATTCCCTGACCATTTTCTATACTCCAACTGTATGTACCAAGTATCGGTTCAATGACTGCGTCCCCAGCATGAATGGTTAATTCTGGAGGTTTAATATCAGAGGGATCTAAAGAAACAAAGGATAAACTAGTCTCACTAGCTTGCTTCGTATTTTCGGTATCATCAACTTCTCCATTTGTATCGGAACAGCCACCGACTGTTAGAAAAACAACGAATGATAGTGAAGAAAATAATAATTTGATTTTCATAGTATGTATTTCCCTCCAATTATTTGAAATCATCAAGCGGTAAAAGATCATCAGTGTATAGACTGTTAATTGGGTATTGAACAACGTAACTATAGCATACTAGTTTGTAAAAATCTTACTTTATAGTTGTCTAAAAAAGTATAAGTTGTATCATTTTTTTAACAGAAGATAGAGGATATGAGTTGTTAATGAAACAGATAATTGTTATGTTTTTTATAGGAAATCGTACAAACTACCATCACTTTTTTGTAAAAACATTCTATTGCAACGAAAGGAAGAATACGTAATGAGAAAATTACTTTTATTCAGTACATCGATTTTACTGTTAGCAGCTTGCGGTAATACTGAAACCGATGAAACAAATGAAATAGAAAGTGAAGAAACCTCTGAAATAGTCGAATCAAACCAAGATCAAGAAGAAGCGGATGCTGATACAGAGGATGCAGAAAATGGTGAAGAGTCTTCAGAGAATTTAGATACTGAACCATCAGATGAATCAAACCAAGAAGAAAATGAAATGACAGAAGAAGAAGCTGAAGAGCTCGTTATTACTTATATAAACGAACAAGATGGGCCCACAGAAGCCGAGTCTTACAATTTCGGTATGAAGGATGAAGGGGAGGTTTACACTGCTTCGATGTATACCTCTGTATCTACAGATGAAACAAAAGGAGCACCGATCATTTCAATGCATGAAATCAACAAAACAACGAGTGAAGTAAAAAAATAGAGGTAGGGCCTCATGAACCGAATACAATCAGTGAAATTGCCTCTATGGGTAAAGAAGAAAGAAAAGCGCATCACCAAGAATTGGTTGCCGAAGGAGAAAGTATAGACGAAAGCGTCTTAGAACAATTGATGCTTCCAGGCGTTCATGAGAATACTACGTTTTATGAAGGAAGGATAAATGCTGGAGATACTGTGGAACTTTCTCTCGCCACTGCGGATACACCACCGGAATATGAAGAGTTAGCATTTTCTCCGGATATAGATACGGAAGGGTACTTTACCATTAGTCTCAATCAATATGATTTAAGTAATAAATCCGTTTTGCGCTTCTTCATCAAAGGAGACTATCCAAGCGAGCAAATCTTTGATATTCCAATATTTGAAGCACAAGAAGGAATGGAAAATATTGGCGTGAGAGAGTAATAGCGTTAGTACGCTTGGCTTTTTCTTTAAGTTATATCTAGACATATCATGAGTTATTTCCGTTTAATAGAGCATTGACATTTTATTTAACGAAATTATAGAATAGTATTTCAATGCTTTTTAAGGGGGGGAGAACTGATGGAAAGAGTCACAATCGTAGGACCTTCAGGTTCTGGAAAATCTACGCTAGCTAAACGATTAGGGAAGAGATTTGGTCTGCTAGTTTTCCATATGGATCAATTGTTTTTTGATCCGGGTTGGATAGAAAAGTCCAAAGAAGCATTACTGGAAGAGACAAAACAGATTCTGGATGAGAATGAGCACTGGGTTATAGAAGGGAATTATGGGAAAACACTACCTTCTAGATTATCGAAAAGCACGAATGTATTCTTTCTTGATTATCCGCGCCGAATTTATACTTATAGAGTTTTGAAACGATTAGTACAAACTTACGGGAAAGTTCGAGAAGATATGGCACCGGGGTGTCCAGAAAGAATCGATTTACCATTTTTAAAATATGTTTGGGATTTTAAGACACGGAGACGGGATAAATTACTAAAGCTTGTTCAATCAGAATTACCGAGTAACTGCAAACTAGTTATTTTTAAGCATCCAAAAGAATGTGAGCGGTATTTAGAAAATGAAATTAACGTTTATTCTAATTAATCTGTATTTAAATGATGACTCTTTTACGTAGACAAAAAAAGCTAGAACAGAAATCACTTTCGATTCCTGTTCTAGCTTTTAGTGTACGTTAACCCATTTCAAATCAAGATTTAGGTTTTAATAAATCAAATAAAGCCTCATGATCAATATCGTATTCTTTATAAATGTCAGATATCAAGCGTTCTACGAGCTTAAGAGCGGCCTCGTACTTTTCAATACCACTATCCGTTATAGATAGAAGGACATCGCGACGATCTCCATGAATGTTTTGTTCTTTTATAACACCACATTTTTTGGAACCCATATTAGTAATCAACCTCGACATCGCACTTTGGCTAAGTCCTACAAAGTCAATTAAGTCTTGGATTCTAACGATTTGATCGTCTGAAGTATTGTAAAAATACATCAAAACGAAAAACTCGTTTAATGTTAAATCATGCTCTTTTTTTAATTCTTTTTTACATATAGCTTCTGTTTTAGAATGAAGTTGATGGACTAATAACCAACTGTCCATTGTACGGTTAGGTTGAACCATGGTATCTCTTCCTTCATGATATATTAATCATTATTATATCATAAATAAAAGCGGAGTCATGCTACATTGTTAATTCTTTGAAACGAGAGCCGCCTTTTGGCTGTTCCTTGATATTTAACCAGCCAGCAGGAGATTGGATATATTCAACAATTTTGGCAGGAAGAACGAGGTCATCTAATTTTTTCAAACTAATTTCAGTACGGATTTCATCTAGACGATCCGTTCTCACTTTTTCTAACCAGTCTGGTTCCATAATAAGTGCGCGTCCAATAGCAACAAGCGGGATACCCATTTCCATCATGTCTAGTGCATCATCAGGATGCAAGACTTTACCAACACCGATTAATGGAATAGCGTCTTCTAGATGTTCTTTGATCAGTTTCAAGACAGGCGTTTTATTAGCTGTATCACGAATAGATGTTTTTTTATAGTCTCCAAGTGACACGTGGATATAGTCTACTTTAGTTTCACTGATTTTTTGCATCAATTTAAGAGTATCACTAAGTGTGATTCCTGGATTTTCTAGTTCTTCCGGTGATAGTCGGTATCCGATGACAAATGGGTTTTCAGCGTATTGTTCGACCATTTTTTCTGTGATTTTGATGATTTCCATCGGAAAGGTCATTCTTTTTTCTATATTTCCGCCCCATTGATCTTCTCTACGATTTGAGTGTGGAGAAAAGAATTGCTGAATCAGATAAGTGTTTGCTCCATGGATTTCAATACCATCAAATCCGGCTTGAATGGCTCTTCTTACAGATTCTCCAAAAGCAGTTACGGCATCACTAACTTCTTCATCTGACAATGCTCTTGGTGTTTCAGCAGCAGGTCGATTTGATGGTACTGCACTTGCACTAACGGGTTGTTCACCTTTTAATGTTGCAGCAGATCCCATTCTTCCAACGTGAAAAATTTGTAAAATCGCTTTTGCTCCATCTTTTTTTACAGTATTAGCAAGTTTTCTAAGACCCTCGATTTGAGTGTCAGAACTTACACCTAATGAACCGGAGAAGCGACCGTTTTCCAAGAATTGTGCACAGGATGTAATGATCATTCCGGCACTTTTCGAGTGTCTTGCGAAATAATTCAATTCATCTGTAGTCACCATTCCATTTTCAAATGATGATTCTGAAGTCATTGGCGCCACAACAATTCTGTTATCAATCGAAACCCCAGATTTAAATGTAAATGATTCAAATAATTGATCGTATTGATTCGAACTCATAACGTAATCCTCCTAAAAAATATATGCATTCACATACATATATTTACACATATCATAATTAAAGTCAATCCAAGTGACACGAATGGTTTTTTAACAACATAGATCTAGTATAAAAAGTAGTCATTTAAGTTTTCAAAAATTCAAATGACTACTTTAATTATATCTATTTCATTAATCAAATGAATCGGTCATTGATTCATCTATATAGTTGTCCATGATAGACAGATCCTTGTGCATATTTTGAGACAGGATCTTACTGTACTCGTTACCGTCAATATCTCGGATGATGGAGTCGCTTAGCTTTTTGAATCGTTGGCTATAGCCATTGGCGGTAACAACATAGAAGTCACTGTCTAATTCGATATTCAAATCAGAGTACTGTTTTGTACCATCTTCAATACCTTTTTCAAGTAATTCTTTTGTGCCGGGTAATGGTTCACCATTATCTTCGGCGGTATTAGATCTCAAGGGTCTGCTAGAATCGCGCATGTTATAAATAGCAATACTATTATGATCAAATGAGAGAAAAGATTGGTTTACTTCTTTAGAAGGAGAGTAGTTCAGTTCCCAAGAAGATTCGATTAGGTCTTTGGGACTCAGTCCGCTGTCGTTCACGATTGCGTTTTGGCGACTTTGTACAAAATGCATCAAGACAAATCCAAAGACGACAACCAATGAAGCAGCTAGTATAACATTCGTGACTTTTCGTCGTTCACTTTTTCTGACTTTTTTTGAAATATCTTCTACTATCGTAGAATCTTCTTTCAACAGTTCGTCCAAAGCAATGGTATAAAATTGACTAATCTTAACCAACATATCCAAATCAGGATAGGTTCTACCAACTTCCCAGCTAGATACCGTTTGTCTAGATACATGTAGGTGCTCTGCCAGTTCTTTTTGAGAAAGATTTGCTTCCTGCCTTTTTTCTTTAAGATGTTCTCCAATTGTCATCTAATCTTCCACCTTTCGTTGGTTTTATTGTAACGGATGAGAAGGATGTATAGCTACTACTAAAAAACAAAGAAGTCTCAGAAACCCTATAGGTACGGGATGCTACAATTTGTTGCACAAATATTAGTGCACTTTTCATCCTCTTTTAGACTTTATTTCAGTGCACGAAATTGGTCAGTCTGATTTTTAATATCTACTATAATTTCTAACCGTCCTGTTTTAATGTATATCTTAATTATTACTTGATTTTAGTTTTTATCCTATTTTAGCTACTTTTATTTCCTTTATTCATTTTTCTATTTTTACCATTTATAAATTACAACTATATAAACTTAAGGTTTAGTTATATTTTTAATTAAATAGTTATATTTTCGGTCGGTTATATAAACACAAACAATCTTCATAGATTCTTTATGTTCGTCTGATAGACTGTTAAATGATTGAAGTGCGGTGACGGTTGTTATTTTCAAAGTTTAACTTAACACGTATCGTTCTATTAAAATGGGTTTAAGGAGTTTTATAAATGTCTAAAAAAAGAAATGCTCGTAAAAGGGGCAGTCGTAAATTGAATAAGAAAAGAACAGGTTTTGTTCTACTGTTCGTGGTTCCGCTGTTTATGCTTTTAGCGGGTGGGGCTGCTTATGCAGCGAACTTATTCAAAACAACCGAGAATGTGCTCGAATCTTCTTATCAAGAAATTGAACGATCGGAGCCGGTTGAGAAAGTCGATCCGATTGAAGAGCCGATATCGATTTTGTTGATGGGGATTGACGATGATGATGAGAGAGGGCTTGGATCTGCAAGGGCGGATTCGATTATCTATGCGACGGTGAATCCTGAAACACATCAATTGGATATGGTTTCGATCCCTAGAGATACTTACGTTCCAATCATGAACAAGGGCGAAGAAGTGAAGATGGATCGGATTAACACGGCCTATGCTATTGGAGAAGAAAATGCAATGGTAGAAACTGTAGAGTCGTTTTTAGATTTACCGGTTAATTATTATGCTACTTTTGACTTTCGTTCGTTTTTAGATGTGATTGATGCTCTTGGAGGTATAGAAGTTGATGTCCCGGTCGATATTGTAGAAATGGATTCTAAAGATAATAGCCAGGCTGTCACACTTGAAAAAGGTCTACAGACATTAGACGGCGAACAAGCGTTAGCTTTAGCCAGAACGCGAAAAATTGATGATGATGTTGCTCGTGGTCGAAGACAGCAATTAGTGATTGAATCTGTCATCAACAAAGCGACTGATTTGGGTTCCATTACAAAGTACAATGATATTTTAAGAGGTATCGGTTCAAATATGAAAACGAATATGAAAATGAGTGAGATCAAAAGTGTCCTGCAGACGGGACTGAATGAGTCGTTTGATACAGAATCTCATGTATTTGGATGGACGAGCTTTAGAAATGCTGGAAGAGACCTTGTGAAAATCGAACCGAATAGTTATGAAGATATTCAACAATCCTTATCTGAGTCATTAGAGTTAGAAGAACAAACGATTAATGATATTCCTGATGGCATTGAAGCTCAAGATGTTCTCGGTGAATCAGAAGATGATGGTCGATACAGTAAAGATTATCCACAAACGGACTTGAAGAAGCGGAGTGGATCGGCGCTAGCTGATTCCGATAGCTATGAATAAAGGCGCTCGAAATCTAGAATCAGGTGTAGAAGAAACGGTATCTGTTCATCTGCTTTACCGAAGAATCAAATATCTTCTGTTCTTCTTAGTCGTCTTGTTAGGGATATCGGGTTATCGATATTGGGTTGGTGCAATCGAACCATTAGACGAAACGAGTACAGAACAAATTATTGTGCAGATTGACAGAGGTCAGTCTCGCGCTGATATTGCAAGAAAACTAGAGAGGAAAGGCGTGATCAAAAGCGCCTTTGTCTTCAATTATTATGCAAGATTTACGAGTGATCGCATATTCGTTGCAGGAGAATATGTGTTCTCTCCAGCGCAATCGCTTGCTTTCATATTAGATGAAATGCAAAAATAATATAACTTAAAATAAAACCATTTAAAAATAAAATGTTTAAATGGTTTTAAATTTTTGAAAATATTTATTGCCATACTCAATTGTTTAGAAAAAGGTGGAAATAGGTATCTGATATTCCTTTTTAAATAGGTGCATTCATCCTATAAAAAAAGCCAAGTGCTCATCGGCACTTGGCTTTTTCGTCGTTTATTGAGCGTATAACGCTTTGATTTGATCTTGTACAGTTTTGTTTTCTAGGAATTCGTCATAAGTTGTTTCTGAGCGGTCAACGACTCCATTAGGTGTAATTTCAATGATACGATTAGCCAAAGTCTGAATAAATTGGTGGTCATGCGATCCAAAGAGAATAGCGCCCTTGAAGTCGATCAATCCATTATTCAGTGCAGTAATAGACTCTAAATCCAAGTGATTTGTAGGATCATCCATTACAAGTACATTTGACTTACTTAACATCATTTTAGACAGCATACAACGGACTTTTTCTCCTCCGGAAAGGACAGATACTTGTTTCAATACTTCTTCTCCTGAAAATAACATTCTGCCTAAGAAACTGCGCAAGAAAGTATTGTCATTTTCTTCTTTAGAAGCATATTGACGAAGCCAGTCTAAAACAGTTGAACTACTGTTGTTGAATTCAGCAGATGTATCTTTTGGTAAATAAGATTGAGAAGTAGTGACACCCCACTGGAATGATCCGGTATCAGGTTCCATTTCGCCCATGATGATTCTAAAAAGTGTTGTGATAGCTACGTCATTCAAACTTGTGAAGGCAACTTTGTCGTCTCTACCTAAGTTGAATGAAACATTATCCAAAACTTTTTTACCATCGATCGTTTTGGAAAGGTTTTCTACGCGCAGAAGATCATTTCCAATTTCGCGCTCTGGACTAAATCCAACAAATGGATAACGTCTAGAAGAAGGTTGGATATCATCTAGAGTGATTTTATCTAGCATTTTTTTACGAGAAGTTGCTTGTTTTGATTTAGAAGCATTTGCACTAAACCGAGCAATAAAATCCTGAAGTTCTTTGATTTTTTCTTCTTTTTTGCTATTAGAATCTGCAGCAAGTTTAGAAGCTAATTGACTAGACTCTAACCAAAAATCGTAATTACCAACGAATAATTTGATTTTACCAAAATCGACATCAACCATGTGCGTACAAACTTTATTTAGGAAGTGACGGTCATGGGAAACAACGATAACAGTGTTATCAAAGTTGATCAAGAAATCTTCTAGCCACTTGATTGATTGCGCGTCTAAACCGTTGGTAGGCTCATCAAGTAACAATACATCAGGATCTCCAAATAAAGTCTGAGCAAGTAGGGCTTTAACGTGTTGTCCACCTGTCAGTTCGCTCATTTTTTGATTGTGCAAAGCTTCAGGAATACCCAACCCCTTTAAAAGAGTCATCGCTTCAGGTTCAGCTTCCCAACCATTTAATTCAGCGAATTCACCTTCAAGTTCAGCAGCGCGAATACCGTCTTCATCTGAGAAATCGGCTTTTGTATAAATCGCATCTTTTTCCTGCATGATTTCATATAAGCGTTTGTGTCCCATAATAACTGTATCGATAACAGTTTGTTCTTCAAAGTCATAGTGGTTTTGTTTTAAAACAGCCATACGTTTATCAGCTGGAAGAGAGACATTTCCAGAAGTTGGAGAAATTTCTCCAGAGAGTATTTTTAGGAAGGTAGATTTACCAGCACCGTTTGCACCGATAACACCGTAGCAATTGTCATTGTTAAATTGTAGATTCACGTCGTCAAATAGTTTTCTATCTGAAAAGTTCAAACTTACATCTGTTACTGTGATCATTTAATGATAGCCTCGTTTCTTTTTGATCTTTACCGTAATAAGGCGAAATATGCCCATTACGTTCTATTATACGTCATTTTAAAAATAATGCATTGTTTATGAGAGTGGAAAAAGAAAAAAAGTCTATTTTTTTAAAACTGTCACAATTTATCTGTTGTGTACAATTAGATTGTTTAAAAAAAGACGAATTTGTGCATAAGTGATACTATTCTGTGTAAAACTATCGAACGAGTAAACTAGTTTTGTAAAATTTTTTATTGAGTCTAGCTATGAACAAAAGGAATTTAAGTTATTCCTAATTCGTATTAAATGACATTTAACTATTTTGAACTTATAATAATCTTACTTTCAATTTTTGACGCCCGTAAAATCTTGTATTCTTGGGCAACAATATGGAAAAGTCTAAGAAGATAGAGGAGTCGTTTAAAAATGATGGAGAGTGTAAGTGTTGAAAAAAGTGGTTTGCAAGATGAATTGATTGTAAATGCACTAGAACAAAATATTGCGATTATTCGCTTTGATACAAATAGAAGAGTGACTTATGTAAATGATAATTTTGCAAATGTTTTAGGGTATCATAAAGAAGAACTATACGGAAAAGAACATAGATTGTTCTGTTTCCCTGAATTTGTAAATAGTCCTGCTTATGAAGAACTATGGGCGAATTTATTGAATGGTGTTAGTTTTCAAGATAAAATTGTTCGACGTAATGTACATGCGCAAGAAGTATGGTTAGAGGCGACTTATTTCCCAATCTACAATTCGGATCATACAGAAGTTATTGGGGTCGCAAAAGTAGCAACAGACATTACCGAGAGACAAAAAAATATCGAAACCGTTACAACAGATTTGCTAGATATGTCTAGTAAACTGACTGAGTCTTCTCAAAAAGGTATCAATAAAGGTCGAGAACTATTAACGGGAAGCAAAGAAATGATTGATTTGTCAACAGTTAGTACAAGCAATCTGAGTGAGCTACAACATAAAAATAAATCTATTCAGAGTATCGTTGAAACCATTCAAGATATTGCTTCAAATACAAATTTGCTGGCCATTAATGCGTCGATTGAAGCAGCGCATGCAGGAGATTATGGACGCGGGTTTGGCGTCATCGCTCAGGAAGTGAAGAATCTTTCTCAAAAAGTATCGGAATCTGCTAATACGATTGGCGAAGATATTTTAGCCGTTACTAACAATATTGACCTAGTTGTAGATGGAAATAATCAGTTAAAAGATCACATTTTGATGAGTGAAAAACAAATTGATGGAACCATCACGGAATTTAATCGAATCGATTCGGAGTCTCAGAATCTACAGAAACAAGCCGGTAAATTAGAAACGATTATTTAAGGAGTCAAAAAAGATTTTGTTGTGTCCTCTATATTTTATCGATAAGTCTTAATACTATCTTCATCTCTATCTTGTAGACTAAACTGATAGAAAATAGATAAAGAGGTGGGCGTGATCTGATGGGAAACTATAGAGAGATTTTGACTAAGCAGCGAGCTTTCTATGAATCTGGCACAACCAAAACACTGGAATTTAGATTAGAATCGTTAAAAAGATTAAGAGAAGCCTTAGCTTCGAACGAGCAAAAACTGACAGATGCTTTGAAAAAAGATTTAAATAAATCAGCTTTCGAAACCTACTCGTCAGAAATTGGGATCGTCCTTCAAGAAATCAGATTCATCATACAAAATTTAAAAAAGTGGACTAAACCAAAGCGGGTTAAGACAGCCTTCACTCATACAGGTTCCAAAGGCGTTATTTATTCTGACCCCTATGGAGTTGCACTGATTATCGGTCCTTGGAATTATCCGATTCAACTTATCTTATCTCCTTTGATTGGAGCGATTGCTGGCGGTAATTGTGCAGTAATTAAGCCCTCTGAATTGACTCCTGAGACTTCAAGAGTACTTTCAGAAATGATTTCAGATTGTTATCCAGCAGAGTATATTACCGTTGTTCAGGGAGATGCTGACATAACGAAAGAACTGCTATATGAAAATTTTGATTATCTTTTCTTTACAGGTAGTGTACCTGTAGGGAAAATTGTTATGGAAGCAGCGGCGAAGCACCTAACGCCGGTCACTTTGGAGTTGGGCGGAAAAAGTCCCGGGGTTGTTCACGAAGATGCAGACTTAAAACTGGCGGCTAAGAGAATCGCCTGGGGAAAATTTATGAATGCTGGACAGACTTGTGTGGCACCAGACTATTTGTATGTGCACAAGAGTATCAAACAAGCTTTCCTTGAACAAGTAATCAAAGAAACGCAAGCTCTTTACGGAGCAGAACCAATCGAAAACGAGCAATACACGCATATTGTGAATCAGAAACACTTTAATAGACTAAAGGGCTACTTGAAAGAAGGACAGCTTGTCTATGGAGGGAAGAATAGAGGAGAAGTGTTAGTGATTGAACCGACGATTCTTGAAAAAGTGACTTTTGATGATACAGTCATGCAAGAAGAAATCTTTGGACCAATACTTCCAATCTTAGAATATACGGATATAAATGAAGTCATCAAAGGTGTTAAACAAAATCCCAATCCACTAGCACTCTACTTGTTTACAGAAAATAAACAGATTGAGAATAAGATTATTGGTTCTCTTTCGTTTGGTGGAGGTTGCATCAATGATACGATTTTCCATATCGTTACACCCTATCTTCCTTTCGGTGGAGTTGGAACGAGTGGGATGGGCACCTATCATGGGAAAAGCAGTTTCGATACGTTCACGCATCAAAAAAGTCTGTTAAAGCAAACAACCAAATTTGATAATCCTTTTAGATATCCCAATGCTAAAAAAGGGATGGATATCATCAAAAAAATCATGAGATAGAAAAAATAGGCAATCCTAAATGATATTAGGGGTGCCTATTTTTTTAAGATTCTTTTTCAAATCCAAGCAAAATGCCTCGGACGTACTTGATGGTAAGGTATCCTAAATAGAGTTCTAGAGAAAAAGCTAGTAGATAAATCCACCATTCATTTAACTCTATAAACATCGGTGTAGCGTACATTAAAAGTAGAAGGGGCAGAGCAAATAGAATCAGCGCTACAATCAAACGAATAGAAGGATGGATTTTTTTATTCTTGAAAAAATGCCGAGTCATCGAAGTTACTAAAAAGTATACAAATTCTAACACCATTTCAAATAGATCGAACACCCTGATCGCTCCCAATCTTAAGTTAGTTAGGTATAGTATATTAGAAAAAGAAGCCGATGGATAGTACAATCAAAACAATGATTGGAGCAGGTATTTTTCTAGTAATCAGTAGTAATACAGTGGTGATCGTAATCAGAAGATTATCCCAACTCAAGCCACTTTGTTGAGTCAATAAGACAGCCGCTATTGCTATCAGTCCGCCGGCTACGGCAGCAACACCTTTCAAAGCGATTTTAAATCCTTTAATATTTTTGATCGATGCCCACATGGGATAAACAAAGTAGATCAACAGTAGACCGGGAAGGAAAATGCCAATTCCACCAGCAACAGCACCTAAAACTTGTAGAAAAGCAGAGTCTGCTTGAACAGATAAGCCGCCTGCGTAAGCACTGAAGCTGAACATGGGACCGGGGATGCCTTGAACTAAGCCGTAACCCGTTAGGAACTCTTGGCTGCTCATCAACTGATTGACTTCTACAAGTTCGCTATACATAACAGGAATGACGACTTGGCCACCCCCAAAGACAAGATAGCCATAACGGTAGAAACGTTCGAAAATTTGAATCAGTTCATTTTGAAAAACCGTAGCGAGAATCAAAGAACCGCCTGTGAAAAATAAAAATAAAGCTAGATAACCATAAGGCGGTTTGAGTGCAACGCGGTTCCATAATTGCTTTTCTTTTGAAGCAAAAACACTGACTAGGCCGCCGGTGGTCAATACTAAAGGGAAAATCCAAGGATCTCTTATAAAGTAGGTTGTTACAGCACCGAAAACGAGTAAGCCTAAAGTGAGTTTATCTTTGATGACTTTTTTACCGATACGGTAAGAAGCTACAATAATGAAACCAACAGCCATTGGACCAATATAACGTAAAATATCAGTGGAGATATCTTGCATATCTAAAAACTGATACAAAAAAGATAGTATCGTCATAATCACTAATGCTGGAAATGCCCAAACAAGCATGGTCAAAAAAGCCAGTAAGGGACCTCCGGTTTTGTGACCAATCGCAACGATTGTCTGCGTGCTGCTCGGTCCAGGAAGGAAACTGCATAAGGCAATTAATTCAACCAGTTCTTCTTCAGTGAGATATCGTTTCTTTGTGACGAGTTGGTCGGTGAGAACGCTATAATGTGCTTCGGGTCCACCGAACGCTCCCAGAGAACAGATGAAAATATCTGTTAGAAAAGTTTTCCAAGTAATCGAAGAATTTTTTAAAGTTTGCTGCATGATTTAAGCTCCTTATTGTCAGTATATTGTACAGTCTCTTCAAAGATACAATAAATAGAAAGACATATCTATGCTTGAAGAGAAATTTACAAACTTTACAATTCTCTAGTTGAAATTTGAAAATTCAATTGATATGATTACTTCATCAAAATAATTTGATTAAGGAGATAAGCGATGTCTCATATTAAAACGACAAAAATCGATTTACCGGATGTAACGATTTATGCGAAACAATTCAAAGCACTATCCGATCCTATCCGACTATCCGTTTTACACTTACTAGCAATGAATGGAAAGTCTTGCGTTTGTGATTTAGAAGAATTACTTGATCTACCGCAGTCCAAACTGTCCTATCATTTAAAAATCTTATTAAATGCTGAATTGATCCAGAAAGAAATTTCAAAAACATGGAGTTATTATTGGGTAGATGAAAACAAAACAAATGAATTATTATCTGATCAGTTCTGTTACTTTTTAAAATCTGCAGAGGAAGATTGCTGCTAAAAGGAGATTAAATCTATGAAAATCGTTATTATCGGTTCAGTTGCTGCGGGAACCTCTGTAGCTGCAAAAGCAAGAAGAAATGATGAAACAGCTGAAATCGTTGTTTATGAAGAAGGTCAGGATATTTCCTATTCAGTTTGTGGGATGCCTTATTTTCTTGGTGGCGAAGTAGAGACGATCGATGAATTGATTCCAAGGGATGCTAAGTGGTTCAAAAAACGTTTTGAATTTGATATTCATACAAATCATCGTGTCACGGCTATTCATCCAGATTCTAAAGTGATTGAAGTACAAAATAAAGAAACTGGGCATACAAAAAAAGAGTCTTACGATAAGTTGGTTCTGGCAACTGGATCCTACTCGCTGACGCCACCACCATTTAATCTAGCAACATACAACAACGTTTTTCATGTAAAAACGATGGACAATACGAAACGAATTGATCAGTATATGCAAGAAAATAGCGTCAAGCATGCGGCGATTATTGGTTCAGGATTTATCGGATTAGAAATGGCGGAGCAACTAACTCAAAAAGGAATAAAAGTTTCAATGATTGAATTAGCCAAGCAAGTATTTCCTAAAATCGACGCAGATATGTCGTATCATCTCGAAGAGAAGCTAAAGGAAAACAATGTGGATCTTTATTTAGGAGATAAAGTGGATAAGTTAGAAGGTGTTCAGGAAGTCACGAAACTACAGACTGTAAACGGAGTCGTCCTTTCTGTGGATCTTGTCATTCTTGCAGTTGGCGTCAGACCCAATACGTCACTAGCGGAAGCTGCTGGTATTCAGTTAGGAGAAACTGGAGCGATAAAGGTCAATTCAGTTATGCAGACATCAGAAGAAGCCGTTTACGCTGTTGGAGACGTTGCAGAAAGTTACCATTTAATTACTGAACAATCCATTTATCATCCATTAGGTTCCACAGCGAATAAGATGGGAAGGGTCGTCGGAGATCATCTTACGGGTGGTTCATTATCTTTTAAAGGAACGCTTGGAACAGGGATTTTCAGATTATTCGACCTAACTGTTGGTTATACAGGGTTGTCTATAGAAGAAGCTCGGGATGCAGGGTTTGATCCGATTGTGATTCATAACATCAAACCAGCTCATGCAACGTACCTTGGCGGTGAAAATCTTTTGATTAAAGGCGTGGCTGACAGGAAGACGGGAAGGGTGCTAGGTGCACAAATTGTTGGCCCAGAAGGTGTCGACAAGAGAATCGACGTTCTTGCCACAGCCATTACATTTAAAGCGAAATCCGAAGATTTGTTCCATTTAGATTTAGCCTATGCGCCGCCATTCAGTACGACAAAAGATCCCATTCACTATACAGGCATGGTACTTGAAAATGCTCGTCACTCACTTCCGATCGTTACGCCAGAAAAATTAATGGATGATTTAAACAATCAAAAGCCTATTCAAATTATAGATGTTCGCTCCAAGTCAGCATATGACAAAGCGCATGTTGAACAAGCCGTTCATCTACCAATGCCGGAATTGCGCAAAGGCGCGTCAAAGCTTGATAAAAAAAGATCTACAGTCGTCTATTGTAATAAAGGTGTGACAAGTAATACCGCTCAAAATGTACTGTTAAATCTAGGGTTTGAAGAGGTTTATGTGCTATCAGGTGGTCATACGAATTATCAGTATTATAAAAAGAGTATTAAAGATTAATCAATTGGCTCATCTTCGTACATCTCTAACTGATTCAGTAGAAGACGTGCGAAGATAGCAATTTTTTTAAAAAATTCATCAAAAAAAATTGATAAAGCAAACTGGAGGAAGCAATGAGTAAAGTAGCAAAGAAAGATATTAGTGTGTTTGAAAGATATTTAACTGTGTGGGTGTTATTGTGTATGGCAATAGGGATTTTAATTGGGCAATTTTTCCCTCAGATTCCAGATTTATTAAGTCGATTTGAGTACTATCAAGTGTCCGTCCCAACTGCGATACTAATCTGGATCATGATTTTTCCGATGATGCTTAAAATTGATTTCGCCAGTATCTTAAATGCGACTAAGAAGCCTAAGGGGCTTTTATTGACGACAACGGTCAACTGGTTAATCAAACCGTTCACGATGTTTTTTATCGCATCTTTTTTCTTCTTAATAGTATTCAACGGACTAATTGAAAGTGATTTAGCGAGAGAATACATTGCAGGAGCAGTCTTGCTTGGAGCAGCACCGTGTACAGCAATGGTATTTGTATGGAGTAAACTGACAAATGGAGATCCTGCGTATACATTGGTTCAAGTTTCTGTTAATGATATCATCATTTTGGTGCTCTTTGCTCCAATCGTTGCACTACTACTTGGTGTAGGAAATGTAGTTGTACCTTGGAATACATTGCTGCTATCCACCGTGTTATTTGTAGTCGTTCCTCTAGTGCTAGGAATTGTGGTTAGAAAACTTATGGTTAAGAATAAAGGGAAAGAGTACTTTGAGAAGACGTTCATTAGTAAATTCGATCGAGTAACGATGGCGGGGTTATTATTGACATTGATTATCATTTTTTCTTTTCAAGGTGAACGAATTGTTCAAAATCCGGTACATATAGTACTGATTTCAATCCCTTTGATTATACAGACATTACTTATTTTTGGAGTAACTTATTTTGGGGCATATGCTTGTAAATTGCCATACAATATTGCAGCACCTTCAGCGATGATAGGGGCTAGTAATTTCTTCGAACTATCTGTAGCAGTTGCGATTTCTTTGTTCGGTCTCAATTCTGGTGCTACATTAGCTACGGTAGTTGGCGTTCTCGTAGAAGTTCCGGTTATGTTAATGCTCGTAAAAGTAGCAAATCAAACACAGAACTGGTTTGATTTTAACAAGTAAAATAAAGCGTGAAGAACAGATAAGGCTTCGGTCGGATTTGTTCTTTTTGTGTACCTTAGATTAAGAATCCAGTAGAATAAGGATAGAACTATTCAGTAAATGAGCATCAACAAGTTTAGAAAAGAGGTAGAAAATGAGTATTGTATACAAAGAGACAAAAGTTATACAGAAAGATAAAGTTAGAGAATTATACTTAGACGCTGGGTGGATGGCCTATACTGAAAAAGGGAACATCATTAATTCAATCATACCGAACGCGCTGCAAGTGATTTCTGCTTGGGAGGGAGAGGAACTTGTAGGATTAATCAGAACAGTTGGAGATGGTGTTTATATTATGTACATTCAAGATATCTTGGTGAAAAAAGCGTATCAAGGTAGAGGGATTGGAAGTCATCTGTTACAAACGGTGTTATCGGGTAATAAACAGATTCCTCAAAAAGTATTAATGACGGAAGATACGGAAAAGACGATTAAATTTTATGAGAAAAATGGGTTTACAAAGGTGAACGGAAAAGAAACCGGTGTTGCCTTTTCCAGATATGATCGTTAAATCTATAAAATCATAAAGTATAGGCATCTTTCCTTAGAAAGATGCCTATACCAATTTGTAATATATACACTAATATTCGTCAAGGGCACTTAAACTTCTGTTAAAGTCAGGGGTTCTTTTACTTTGAGTAACATATCGTAATGAGCAATGTTCTCGTCGTAATATATATCGGAAATGATTTCGAACCCAAATGATTCGTAAAAGTCCTTCAAGTAAGCTTCTGCTTGAATCTGAACTTCTCTTTTAGGATAACGAACGGAAATGTAATTTAAGGCGACTTTAAGTAGCTCTCTTCCGTTTCCGATTCCTCTGGAATGCTCAGGTACAAGAACACGACCTAGCCAAATTTTTTTATCTTTATAGTAGATTCGACAATAAGCATTGATGGTATCTTTACATCGTTTAACCAAATGGGTAGCTTGTAGATCGACATCGTCCACTTCTTGAAAAGCGGCTCCCTGTTCTACAACGAAAACCTTGGTACGTTCTCTTAAAATCGAATGAAGCTCTTTAGCGCTTAATTCCTCTAATTGTTTAAACTGCCACATATGATTAAAGTAATCCTCCTAGTCGATGACGAGCTCTTTAAGCTGCGCACCTTCAGTAAATGAGAAGTTATCCGCCTCTCGCGAAATGATGTTCTTCCTGTACAGTATACATAAAATAATAGGATTCTCAAATGTCATTTTAAAGGGGCTGTTTTGGAAACGAATTAAGCTAGATAAATGGCGTGAAAACGGCATAAATTAGAGAAAAGTTATACTATATTACTTATGAATAAGAAGTGATAGCTTGCGGTATGATCTAGGAGATTAATTATCTGAAGTAAAAAGGAGGAAAGCGAGCAAGGTGTTCTTAACTGACGAAAAAAATAAAAGAACTGAAAATTTTTATATACAACAAAAGAGTCTGAACTTTTCAGTTCAGACTCTTTTAAGGGTCGCGAGTATAAAGTTGAGAGGCATTATACTCGCTAGGGTAGAGGTATTTATCATGCTACGAATCGACTTATATCGGCTTTAAGCAAGGAGAAAAAATAGATAGGAGTCAAGCCGTCGATTTCATAACTTGTCACTAATTGTACTACAAAAGAAAACGGTTTTTAAATTATAGTCATATAATGTTAAAACTTGTTAAGAAAGGGGAACAAGCTATACCAATTTGATCTTTTTGTTCCCTTTTAAGAGTTATCCGTAAAGAATACGTAAAGGGATCAAGCTAAAAAAGCTCGAACTTCTTCCTCTAAGCGTTGCTTTAAAGTGTCTTCTTCTATAACTTCGAGTATATTCGTTCCTTTACGGATCCAATTTTCTCCACTAGAATCTCCAGACTGGATTAATGAGACGCCTTTTCTGGTGTAACAAACGGCAAGCATGTCATGTTTCTTTAATTCTTTTGCATCGAGAATTAAATTCTCTAAAGAAGTTAAAGCTTCGCTATATTGATGGTTATCGATTAATAAGTAAACGAGATTAAACTGAAAATTGAATCTTAAATCATTACTAGCTCTATAACCTTCGTACTTATCTAATTGAGTGACCGCTCTACCTGATATGTGGATGGCTGAGTCAGCATTAAAAAAATACAAGATGTTATTTACTAAATAAATTTCAGTGAGTCTCCAGTCATCAAAGCGTTCAAGACGATCCCAGACAGGTTGGACATATTTTCTAGCAAGCCGGATATCGTGAGTTTGAGCAAAGACAATTAATCCTGTATAAATTGCTTCTATGTCTTTAATAACGGGGTCTTCATTGTATTTCAAGTAGTGAGAAACTTCGTCTTTCAATTTCTCTAATTCCTTAGGGTTATTGTAACTTTGAGAAATAAAGGCATAAACGAGCGAACCTTTTTTTGAATGGCTGTAGTTTCCTTGAATGAATAGAAATTCTTCCACTGTCATTTCAAGACGATCTAAGATTGCGAACAATTTTGGAGCAGAAGGTTCGGTTTCTTCTCGCTCGATTTTAGAATAAGTGGATTGACGCATGATGCCTTGAGCAACTTGCTTTTGAGTATACCCTTTTGATTCTCGTATCTTTCGAAGTAGCTTTCCGGATAGTTGATTAAAAGGTGCTTGGTTCTCTTCGAAATGATCCATATTTACCCTCTTTTATAAATTTCTGTTTATTAAAATTATACTATTTATTGGGTTAGTTTACCATATGGTGATGCATTTTAGCTATTTGAAATAGGGGTAAATGTGCATATAGATATCTCGTTTATTTTGTAAGATTGTTTAACCAAGTGATTAGATAAGGTAGAACGCTTTTTCAAAGAGAATCAAAGGGAGTCACTGAATTTTGATAATGATTGAATTCTGTACAGAAGTGTGTCTGATTTTTTGCGGTTTTTATGAAACAATTATCCTCAAAGCATTGTATTCATAAGGGATTTAGTATAAAGTGAAGAGAGTGATTTTGTGAAACAAATAGCTGTTTCACGAGTCAATATAAAAGGAGTTTTGGTTATGAATCCAGAAGAATTTAGAGCCGAGTTAGAACGTCGTGGTTTGCCAATCACTGACGAAAAAATGACTCAATTCAAACTTTATTTAGAACTACTTCAAGAATGGAATAAAAAAATCAATCTGACTGCCATTACAGAGCAAGAAGAAGTGTATCTAAAACATTTCTACGACTCTTTGACAGCTGGACTTTATGTAGATTTTAGTAAAGGGGTCCACAGCTTATGCGATGTAGGCTCAGGTGCTGGTTTTCCCAGTATCCCCCTCAAAATTCTTTATCCAGAATTATCGATCACAATCGTAGATTCATTGAAAAAAAGAATCAACTTTTTAGAAGTTGTCGTAGATGCACTGAACTTAACGGGTGTAGAGCTCTTGCATGACCGCGCCGAAACATTTGGCCAGAACAAACAGTATAGAGCAACTTATGATTTTGTAACCGCTAGAGCTGTTGCTAGAATGAGTGTGCTTGCTGAATTATGTTTGCCACTTGTTAAAAAAGGTGGATCCTTTATTGCGATGAAAGCAGCACACGCGCCTGAAGAATTAAAAGATGCGGAAAAAGCCATTGCTACACTCGGTGGGAAAATCCGAAAAGACTTTGCTTTTGAGTTGCCACGCGAAGCAGGCGAAAGACACATTATTATGATCGACAAAAAGAAAGAAACACCAAACAAATACCCTAGAAAACCTGGAACACCAAACAAGACCCCATTATAATTAGAAAATGAAAGTCTGGAGGATTCAAATGGCGCAGATTATTGCCGTTGCGAACCAAAAGGGTGGTGTAGGTAAAACAACTACGACTGTCAATTTGGGTGCATCACTTGCTTATGCAGGAAAGAAAATATTATTGATTGATATGGACGCACAAGGAAATGCTACAAGTGGATTAGGCATTCGTAAAGGAGAAGTTGATAGAGATATTTATGATGTTTTAATCAACGAAGTACCTCTTGAAGAAGTGATTTTGCCGACTAGTAGAGAAAATCTTTCTATTGTACCTGCTACAATCCAACTCGCAGGAGCAGAAGTCGAACTAACGAGTCTTATGGCTAGGGAAACACGACTGAAAAGAGCCATTGAGACCATTGATGAAGGTTATGACTATGTATTGATTGATTGCCCGCCATCTTTGGGTCACTTGACGATCAATGCTTTTACAGCGAGTGATTCTGTCTTGATACCGGTTCAGTGTGAATACTATGCGCTCGAAGGATTAAGTCAGTTACTGAATACCGTTCGTCTTGTTCAAAAACATTTTAATAAAGAACTGAAAGTAGAAGGCGTACTCTTGACGATGCTAGATGCAAGAACAAACCTTGGATTCGAAGTCGTTAACGAAGTGAAGAAATATTTCCGCGAAAAAGTTTATAACACCATCATCCCAAGAAACGTTCGCTTGTCCGAAGCACCAAGTTATGGACTTTCGATCATTGACTATGATTTAAGGTCGAAAGGTGCAGAAGTCTACCAAGAGTTAGCGAAGGAAGTGATGACGAATGGTAAATAAGAAAAAAGGACTAGGCCGTGGAATCGACGCATTATTTGATGTGCCTGATTTTGAAAAAGAAGTGAATCGTGATGACGAACGTGTAGAATTGATTGCACTTGATGAAATTCGTCCGAATCCCTATCAGCCCAGAAGACATTTTGACGAAGCAGCATTGAATGAACTTGCAAGTTCTATCGAAGTATCTGGTGTACTTCAACCCATCATCTTGAGAAAATCTTCCGTAAAAGGATATGAAATTATAGCGGGAGAACGTCGTTTTAGAGCATCCAAGATAGCTGGTAAAGAGACGGTTCCAGCGATTATTCGTGAACTAGATGAAGAAGTCATGATGCAGGTTGCGATACTTGAAAACTTGCAAAGGGAAGATCTGACATCACTTGAAGAAGCGGAAGCTTATAATATGATGATGGAAAAATTGTCTATGACTCAAGAAAAAGTAGCCGAAAAACTAGGCAAAAGCCGTTCTTACATCGCCAATCATTTAAGACTACTAACATTACCGATAGAAGTGAAAAATCTTCTTCAGGAAAACAAATTGTCTAATGGACAAGCGAGAACCTTGCTAGGTCTTAAAGATAAGAAAAAACTAACAAAGCTTGCAAGACGTACGGTCAAAGAAGGCCTTACAGTAAGGCAGTTAGAACTTCTGGTAGCGGAAGCCAATCAAAAGCCTAAAACAGAGCCTAGCGCAAAAGTAGAAGTAGATAAATCTATTTACATCAAACGTTCAGAAGAATTGTTAACAGATAAGTTCGGGACGAGCGTAGTGATAAGAGAAAAAGGTAAAAAAGGTAAGATTGAAATTGAGTATGTCTCTCAAGATGATTTGAATCGGATATTAGAAGATTTAAATATTGATTTTGATTGATTCAGGAGGCAAAAGCAAATGGATAAAGCATACGAACTGAATGATATCGTTGAAATGAAGAAAAAGCATCCTTGCGGTGTGAACCGTTGGGCCATTATTAGAATGGGCGCAGATATTCGTGTAAAATGTGAGGGATGCGGCCAGTTAGTATTAATGCCTAGACGAGAGTTCGAAAGAAAAATGAAAAAGATTCTAGTTAAAGCAGATGCAACTGAATCTTAGTTATTCTATAAAATAGCTACACTAAAAATTATGAGGAAAAGAAAGGTGAATACAAAGAATGCCTTTAACAGCAGGAATCGTCGGTTTACCAAACGTCGGAAAATCGACATTATTTAATGCCATTACAAAAGCGGGGGTTGAAGCAGCAAATTATCCATTTGCGACCATTGACCCTAACGTAGGAATCGTAGAAGTACCAGATCGTAGACTAGACAGATTAAAAGAACTCGTCAATCCTAAAAAAGTCGTTCCGACTACTTTTGAATTCACAGATATTGCAGGTATTGTAAAAGGTGCCAGTAAAGGGGAAGGACTAGGAAACAAATTTCTAGCCAACATCCGTGAAGTAGACGCGATTTGTCACGTTGTGCGTTGTTTTGAAGATGAAAATATTACGCATGTATCTGGATCCGTAAATCCAGCTGATGATATCGAAACCATCAACTTGGAACTTGCACTTGCAGACTTAGATGCGGTAGAAAAACGCTATGATCGCGTTAAAAGACAAGCTAAATCTAAAGACAAAGAGTCCATGGAAATGGTAGCTGTTTTAGAAAAAATCATACCTGTTTTAGAAGAAGGTAAACCAGTTAGAATGCTTTCATTTACACCAGAAGAGTTGCCGATTGTGAAATCACTATTCTTGTTAACAAGTAAACCTGTTTTATATGTAGCCAATGTTGCAGAAGAAGACATTGCGGATGCAAAGGGTAACGCATACTTGGAGACAGTGAAAAGTATTGCAGCTGAAGAGGGAGCAGAAGTTGTCACTATTTCTGCGGCGATTGAAGAAGAAATTGCAGAACTAGACGATGAAGAAAAAGCGATGTTTTTAGAAGATCTTGGTGTAGAAGAGCCTGGATTAGATAAATTGATTCGTTCTTCTTACGACTTGCTCGGACTTGCGACATTCTTTACTGCAGGTGAACAAGAAGTGCGTGCGTGGACTTTCCGTAAAGGGATGAAAGCTCCCCAAACAGCTGGCGTCATTCATAGTGACTTCGAGCATGGATTTATTCGTGCTGAAACAATCGCCTACGCTGACTACGACGCTTTAGGAAGCGAAAAAGCAGCAAGAGAAGCGGGTAAATTGCGTTCAGAAGGAAAAGAATATGTCGTACAAGATGGAGATGTCATTCTTTTCAGATTCAACGTATAAGAATGCGCATATTTAAAGGGGGACATCATCTTGTTCAATAAGAAAAAACAGGAGCCGATCGAACAGCCAGAAAAAGTAGCTGAGCTGGCGACTAAGCAAGAAGAAAATGCAAGAATGAGAGAACAGCTTACAAATAAAAATAGTGAGTATCTATTGAAACTAAACCGAAGCTTAGATGAGCGCGGTGTTTCAGAAGAAAGAAAAGTACTCATCTTTAACGATATGTTGAAAAATATTGTTGAACAACAAGATCATCACCTTACTGCCCGTAAAATTTACGGGACGGTAACTGACCAAGCAAATTATTTAACAGAAAATCCAACATCCAGTGAACAAAAAGAGGTCGTTCGATCAGAACCTTGGAAGCTATACATTGATGGTGGACTACTGTTAGGTGGGATGTTTGCGATCCTTTCAGGTATTTCTGGGATGTTTGGTAGAGGAGATAGTCAAGCAGTAGGTATGCAATTAATGGTACTCATTCTAAACTTTGTTTTAGGTGGTTTTGCCTTTATGATTATTACCAAGTATGCACCGGTACCAGGAGAAAAAGGTGGATTCATCAAGTATATTCTGGCAACAGTATTAGCGATGATGGGGTTTGTGCTTTTTATCTCTCTAGGGGCATTGATTCCAGAAGCAATCAATCCAGTTATTCCTTCACCAATTACTTTAGTCATAGGTGTTGTGGCGATTGCAGCCAAATGGTATTTGAAACGTAAACTGAATATTCAAGGAACCTTGTTTTAAAATTAAATTGTAAAGGAGTCTCTTCGAAGCGAATCAAACTTTGGAGAGGCTCTTTTTTGAATCAATACTGAGTGAATGTAATATAGATCGAACTCTTAAAAGCGTATTATAAAATAAATTATATACAAATCGTTCGTTATTGTAGCGCTAACAATGAAATTCTTTGTCAAGTTTATTAGAAAGTTCTTACATGGAGGAAACGGGTGTTGACCTGACCAGATATGGGTGGTAATTTAGTTATTAAAAATTACGATAGCTAAGAGATAAAGTATAATTGGAGGAGAACAATATGGGAAATTGGGAAACGAAATTCAATAAAAAAGGATTTACGTTTGATGATGTGCTGTTACTACCAGCAGAAAGTCATGTTTTACCAAACGATGTCAACTTACAAGTAGAACTATCAGACTCCGTTAAATTGAATCTACCGGTTCTTAGTGCGAGTATGGATACTGTTACGGCATCAGGGATGGCCATTGGGATGGCTCGTCAAGGTGGTCTTGGAATTATCCATAAAAATATGACCGTAGAACAACAAGCCGAAGAAGTTCGAAAAGTAAAACGTTCGGAATCTGGTGTCATCATTGATCCATTCTTCCTTACTCCAGAACATTTGGTTTCAGAAGCTGAAAAACTGATGTCCACTTATCGAATCAGTGGTGTTCCAATTGTAGAAACAATGGAAAACAGAAAATTCGTAGGGATTTTAACTAATCGCGATATGCGCTTTATTACAGATATGAATGAAAAAATTCAAAATGTGATGACGAAAGAGAATTTAGTCACCGCTCCTGAAGGCACATCACTTGAAGAAGCGGAGCTTTTATTGAAGGAACACAAAATTGAAAAATTACCTTTGGTCGATAAAAACGGCTGGTTAAGTGGTCTAATTACAATCAAAGATATTGAAAAGATTACACAGTTCCCAAATGCAGCAAAAGATAAACATGGTCGCTTACTTGCGGGTGCGGCTGTAGGTATTACTAAAGACACCTTTGAGCGTGCTCAAGCGCTGATTGACGCTGGAGTGGATGTTATTGTAGTCGATACCGCACACGGCCACAGCGCGGGTGTATTAAGAGAAATGAAAAAAATCCGTGAAGAGTTCCCAGATGTCACACTGATTGCAGGTAACGTTGCAACAGCAGAAGGTACACGTGCGCTGTTTGAAGCTGGCGCGGATGTCGTAAAAGTTGGGATTGGACCGGGATCAATCTGTACAACTAGGGTAGTTGCAGGTGTCGGAGTTCCTCAGATTACTGCGATTTACGATTCAGCTTCAGTTGCGAGAGAATATGGTAAACCAATTATTGCGGACGGTGGAATCAAATATTCAGGTGACATTGCAAAAGCACTAGCAGCAGGTGGACATGCAGTCATGCTCGGTAGTATGCTTGCGGGAACAGATGAGTCTCCTGGTGAATTCGAGATTTATCAAGGTCGTCGTTTTAAAACCTACCGTGGTATGGGTAGTCTTGGAGCAATGCAAAAAGGCTCAAGTGACCGTTACTTCCAAAGCGGCGAAACAGAAGCAAACAAATTGGTTCCAGAAGGAATCGAAGGACGCGTTGCGTACAAAGGTAGCGTTCAAGATATTATCTTCCAATTAGTTGGCGGATTACGCTCTGGTATGGGATATGTAGGCGCAGCAGACTTAAAAGAACTGAGAGAAAATGCACAGTTTATCGAAATGTCTGGAGCGGGTCTTAAAGAGTCCCATCCACATGATGTGCATATAACAAAAGAAGCACCGAACTATTCGGTATAATAGAAGCAATCATTAAAAGCATCGAGATTTTCTCGATGCTTTTTTTGTACCAAAACAGACTATCTTTTAAAGGAGTGGTTTGCTATTCTATAAGGTATAAACTTAATTTGAAGGAGAATGAGATGAACATATTTGAAGGATATCCCTTAAGAAAGATATTAAAGAGAGAACAAGCCTTGATGTGGTTACTATCTCCACTTGCATTGCAATTGATATTAGGTATTATTGTCCCCATCCTACTTATCGCAACTAATCCAGATATTGTCACCCGTCTTTCAGAAACCGAGCTTCTTGAGGCGATGGCACCTATGATAAATGTCGTAGGCTCAGTGGCTTCTATATTGCCATTATTTATTTTACCTTTAGTCATTATCGGTAGAAAGATTCCATTAATTAATCGAAAACAACTTAGTCGTGACGAATGGAAAGTGATCCCGGGGTTAAATACTAAGGACTGGAACTTTTTAGCATGGTACATACCTGTTTCTTTTATTCTTTTAAATGTCGGAAGTACGTTACTGTCTATGGTATTTGAAAATTCGGAAGCTATCAATCAACAGGCTATCGAGGATCTCGTGGGAGTAACTCCTGTATGGGTGATGTTTTTAATGGTTGTAATTGCTGCTCCAATCGTTGAAGAATGGCTGTTTAGAGGGTTAATTTTATTTCGTCAAGACTCACTCGATGCTACTTGGGTTTCCGTTATTGTAAGTTCTGTAATATTCGGATTAGTTCACGTTCCAACCAATATTCCTTCAGCCTTTACGTATATCGGTATGGGCTTCATGTTTGCTTACGCAGCTAAAAGGACAAGAAGTGTAGAAGCTTCCATTTTTTATCATATGTTAAATAATTTTATTGGATTTATAGCATTGTATGCATTTATATAAAAGTAAAATAAAAGACCGTTATATCCGCCACTTAGTTGGGAAGATATAACGGTCTTTTATTTGTTATTTTCTAATTCAAGCAAATCCAATTTCATCGGTAATCCACCTCGAAAACCTCTCGGTGCACCATTTTTTGGTCCCACACGATGACAAGGATAAACAATTAGTAAGGGATTCTTACCAATAGCCGTCCCGATTGCTCGAGAATGAGTGGCACCTTTGTTTAACGTGGCGGCAATATCACTATAGATGACTGTCTGACCATAAGGAATATCATATAATGCTTTCCAAACCTTTATCTGAAAGGGGGTACCAATGAGTTCAACTGGAAAGGTGAATACCTTTCGTTTATAAGAAAGATACTCTTCGAATTGCTGAACGTAAAGAGAAAGTTTCTGATCATCTCTTATTAAAGTTGCCTTAAATGGTAAACGACTCACCCAATCTTCAAGTTCCTTTTTGTTTTTAGGAGAAGACCCCACAAAAATTAATCCATTATCACTGGCGAGAATGTAAAACGACCAATGGTCATAGACAACTTCTGAAAAGTAAAGTTCTGTCTGCATACGCACTACTCCTTAAGTTTCAGTCATCTTTTACTAAATAGAATGCTCAGTCAATGCAGATTTGATTTCCTGCATAACATAAATTTTATCTTCGTTGCGATCAAGATCAATCGAATCGATATCAATTACTAATGTAGGACTTTGATTGTAAGCATCGAACCAGTCGTCGTAACGACTATGTAATTTAGTATAATACTCCAACAATTCAGGGTTACCATCCACTTGCTCAAAAGAGCGCCCTCTTTTTTTAATTCTCTCCAAATGTGTATCTAGGGAGCCACGTAAATAAATCAATAGATCCGGAGCTTTTTTAGGAATATCTTTAAGTTCTTCCATCATATTTTCCAGAAGATCTGTATAAAGAATCATTTCAGCCTCACTCATATTGCCTTCTTCATAATTAATCTTAGTAAATAAGGCATCTTCATATATGGAGCGATCCAAAACGTTATGTCTATGGACTAAAGCCTCTTTAATACTTCTAAAACGTGTATTCAAAAAGAAAATCTGTAAAGAAAAGGCCCATCTCTTAGGGTCTGCATAAAACTTCTCAAGAATAGGATTATCAACTACTTGCTCATAAAAAGCCTCACTTTGAAATTCCTCTGAAATAAATGTTGTAAATGTACTTTTTCCTGCGCCGATCATACCTGCTAAAACGATCACTGACATCTTATCTCCTTCCATTCTTTAAAAAATACTCCCTAATATCATACCACAGGAATCTTCCAACTATTATTAAGATTTCTGAAACCTTTCCATCTTATCCATACGAAAGTCTCGAAATAGAGTTTATTACATAAAAATAATAATTGAAATATTTATTATGAAAAATTTCACTTTTAATCGTATCACCCATAAAAAGAAACTTTAAAGAGTTTATTTGATAGCCTTTCCAATTGTAAATTGATAGAAAAACATTTTCAAACAAATGGGTCTATTTGTTATAATCATCAAATTTAAATATAACAAAATTAGTGGTTTTAAGGTATCAATTTAATTGTTTTGTTCTTTTTGATACTATTTTCTCGAGAAGTTACGGAAATTAATCGAACATTTCAAAAGATTAAATTCGTAACAAAAATTACGGAAGGGAGAGAAAAAGTATAAGTAGGATAGATACATAAAGACACCTGAGAAGCGTGTTATCCTGCTGCTTCATTACTAAACGGAAAACTAAGCAAGAGTTTTGAAGGAGGACAAAGAATTGAAACAGTATACTCGAACGAAAAAAGCGAAAAATAAAAAAGTAAACAGATATGTGAAGAGAGCATCTTACGCGGCCATTGCGACGACGCTAGCTTTTCAACCGATTGCCCCACTATTTCAAAATGGACAATTTGTCGGTTTTTCAGACCAGAAAGTGAATGCAGCATTAGCAGATATTAGTTTATTAGGTGCAGGAAGTACATTACAAAGTAACGTTGGACAGGCTGAAGAAGAAGGAACGAGAATTTTTCAAAACGCAGATGGGACTTATAATCTTGATGTAACCTTGCGTGGGCAAGGTGGTGGGGTACAAGCTGGACTAATTGATCCAAAGAATGCAGTATTTGTTATCCCCCCAGAATTGAGTGATGAAATTAATACGAATAGCGCTACGATTGACATCAATGTAAACGTTCTACTGCCAAATACGTTAACAGCTTTAGATAATGCAGCTTTAAATAGTGTAACTGGATTAGTCGGTGCGTTGATAGGCGCAGTTGGTGGTGTCGGCGAAGGATTGGGTGTATCTGGTTTAGGGCGGTTACAAACTGCTGTCCAAGCTTTACAAGATTCACTCACGCTTCCATACAGTGCTACGGTACCCGCTACAGTTTCAAGAGCAGCGGATGGTTCGACCATCCTTAGAGCTGATTTTACTCAAGGATTGGGGCAAGCCATTACGCAAAACTATGCAAGAATTGTTAATGAAGTGATTGCAGCAATCAACGGAGTCAGAGTAACAAATCTTTTACTAGGACCAGTTGTTAATCCATTACTAATCCCTGTAAGAAACTTAGTCGCTCCTCTTACAACTTTAGTAAATGGGGTAGTATCGGGAACGAACCCGATATTAAATCAAACAGTAGATTTAAGTGTTGCTGGGAATTCATCCTTCAGACTTAGAAATGTGACAGTTACAGAACCAGATACTGAAACAGCGGACGTAAGAGCTGCTGTGGTTTCCGTTACAGGTCCAGAACTACTAGATGTTAACATCCTAACAGACATTCAAACCGAAGCACCTTTTGTAACTTATCTATTTGATGGTGTAGTCATAGAAGGTCCTTTCAGTCCTGCTGCCCCATCAGTCGATCCATTAACGGAAGTGGCGACAGAAATTACAGGATCTACAACAGATATTGAAATACCTGACGATGTTACATTAACAGCTATTTCAACTTTACCGGATGGATCAACCGTATCTGCAGAAGTTGCGGAAGATGGTAGCTTCTCTATTCCGTTAGGGGGCTTTGATCTTACAGCAAACGATATAGTCACAACAGTCATTAGCGCATCAAATACGGCTGGGACAGTGAACAGTTCTCCAACAACAACGATTGTAGAAGCCGTTG
Source organism: Marinilactibacillus sp. XAAS-LB27 (assembly GCF_036039175.1). Lineage (NCBI taxonomy): Bacteria > Bacillati > Bacillota > Bacilli > Lactobacillales > Carnobacteriaceae > Marinilactibacillus > Marinilactibacillus sp. XAAS-LB27. Next base: position 99,443 of record NZ_JAYXKP010000004.1, read on the forward strand.
AAGAACCAGAAGATCCAGACTGGCAAGGGTATACACCAGGAGTACCGACTACACAAGAAGTAACCGTTGATTCAACAACGTTATCGGGATACGTGACAGATGATCTAGAGGCTATACCCGCAGGAACCTTGCTCGAAGCGACTTTACAAATTGGAGAAGAAGCAACGCCCGTTATAGTGAACGTTAATCCCGACGGAACATTTGATTTTGATTTAACAGGAATTGAACTGACTGAGGGGCAAGTGCTCAACATAGCAATACGAGCTACTTTAGAAGGTGAATTTCGAACAGGAGACGCCGCAGTAAGAGTCGTAGGTCCGGCGGTTGAAGAACCAGAAGAGCCAGAGGATATAGACTGGCAAGGGTTCAGTCCTGTTGCACCTACTGTTCAAAACGTAGTTCTGGTGGGTACTACAGAAGTGTCGGGTACAACAACAGATTTACCTGCGGATGTACCCGATGGTGTGACGCTTTTCGCTCAAGGGTTTGTGCCGGGGCAAGGCGCTTTTGAAACAGAAGTAGCTGAAGATGGAAGTTTTACGATTTTTACAGATGGCTATGAGTTTCAAGAAGATGATAGTATCTTCGTATCCATTGTAGCCAGATTGGGGAACGAGTCTAGAAGTAGTACAGTTGTAGAAAGAATCATTTCTGCAGAAGATCCTTTTGGTGGATTTGTACCAGCTGCTCCTACCGCTGGGGAATTAAGAACGAATTCTGAAACATTATCAGGATCTACCACAACTTTACCTGGCGATGTGCCAGATGGCGTAGAAATCATTGCGTTTATGAGAGTGGTTACTGAAGATACAATTATTTCAGCTACTGTCCAACCGGATGGAAGTTTTACTTTTAATTTAGAAGGAGTCGACTTACCAGAAGGTGAAACTTTTGAAGTATTCATAAATGGTCTAGCCGAAAACGGAGCGACAGTTCAAAGTGAATCGTATTTTGATATTATTCTACCTGCTGAAGAAGAACCAGCAGATCCATGGGCAGACTTTACCTTTGAATTGCCAACAATCGATGAAGTTACTGCAGATTCTGAAGCAATCAGTGGAATAATCGGTAATGATGTTGCAGATGTCCCTGCGGGAGCGGAATTAGTTGCTTCTATTACCTTGCCAAACGGTGTTGTTGTTCAAGTAGATGTTGCAGATGATGGAACTTACTCGTATGATCTCGGGGACATAGAGTTACTTGAAGGTCAAACGGTAGCAGTTCAAATCATCGGAACACTTGATGAAGTGACATTAACGAGTGGAACAGCCACAGCGGAAGTGTTAGCTGGAGAAGAAGATCCAGTAGATCCGTGGGCAGGATTCGAGTTTGGCCTACCAATAATCAACGCAGTCACAGAAGATTCAACAGTGATTAGTGGAGCGATTGGTAATCCTATTGAAGATGTACCAGCAGGAGCTGATTTGACTGCCTTAATTACATTACCAAACGGGGATGTATTAAGAGCACCACTGGCAGCTGATGGAACTTATACCGCTTCATTAGGTGGTTTAGTATTAACTGAGGGAGAAGAGATTTCGGTAGAAATTTCTGGGGTTCTCGGTGGAGAAACAGTCACAAGTAATCCTGCAACAGCGACGGTGCTAGCCGGTGAAGAAGAACCGGAGCCAGAAAATCCTTGGGGTGACTTCACATTAGATGCACCAACGATTAATACTGTGACAACCGATACAGAAGTAATCAGTGGAGCAATTGGAAACCCAGTTGAAGAAATTCCTAGTGATGCAATTCTTACAGCTCGAATCACTTTACCAAATGGAGCTATTTTGAATGTCCCAGTAGTAGATGGAGCATACTCAGCATCACTAAGAGGTCTAGCACTAGCTGAGGGAGAAGAAGTTTCAGTCCAAATTATCGGTCTTCTTGATGAAGTTAGTTTGTCAAGTGATGTAACAACGACTACGGTAACAGCTGGAGAAGGAGAAGAACCTGCAGATCCATGGGGTGACTTTGAATTTGGTCTACCAGTTATTGACTCATTGACTGCAGATTCGGAAACGATTAGCGGAGCAATTAGCAACGATCCAGAAGAGATTCCGGAAGGCGCAGAATCTATTGCTTACATCACTTTACCAGGTGGAACAGTTGTCCAAGCGCCAGTCTTGCCAGACGGTACATTCGTTTACGATCTTGACGGACTAGAATTGTCTGAAGGAGATATCGTCGCTGTCGAAATTATCGGTACATTAGGTGATGTAAGTTCAATAAGTCCGACAGCAGTCAGTGTAGTTGCGGCCGGCGAAGAGGATGAAGAGCCGACTGATCCAGAAGAACCAGAAACGCCGGATTGGGGTGGTTTCTTACCAAGTGCACCAACAGTCGGTACGTTACCAGCCAATGCAACAAGTTTGACTGGTTCAACACCTGATACTCCTGAAACGTTACCAGAGGGTATGGAATTGGTCGCACAGTTTAGAATGCTACCAGATGGAGAATGGATTACAGCAGACGTAGCTGATGATGGTTCATTTACATTTAATCTAGAAGGTATGTCATTAGTTGTGGGTGAAGAGTTTGAGGTTAGAACGTTTGCTTCATTTGGAGGAGAAACTCGTTCAAGTGTACCAGCTACGGGAACAATCACACCGTTTGAAATAGATCCAGAAGATCCATGGGGAGAATTCGCCTTAGGTGTTCCAACACTCAATGCATTAACGGAAGATTCTGAAACTGTTGGCGGAATGATCGGAAACCTTGCAAACACTGTACCAGATGGAGCGGAACTTAGAGCCGTTATTACGTTACCTGACGGAAGTACTTTAGATGTAGACGTAGACGAAACAGGTATGTTTACAGCAGCTCTAGGAGACTTTGAGTTAGTTGAAGGGCAAACTGTATCTGTTCAAATATTTGGGGCGTTAGGTGGAGAAGAAATATCAAGTGCAATCGGAACAACAACTGTTGGAGCTGGGGCAATTGATCCAGAAGAACCAACAGATCCAGATGAAGCTTGGGAAAACTATGCACTATCTACTCCATTAGTGAATCCAGTAACAGCAGATTCAACTGTACTTTCTGGAACAACAGTGAATTTACCAAGTGATGCTCCAGAAGGAACAACCTTAAACGCAATCGCTACTTTAGCAGACGGCACGGAATTGGATGCTATTGTAGACGCAGCGGGTAACTTTGAAATTTCTCTAGATGGCCAGACATTAACTGCTGGAGAAGCGATATCCGTAACCGTTGAAGCAAGTAGAAATGGGGAAGTTATCACTAGTCCTGCTTCTACAATTACAATTGGTACGGGCGCACAAGATCCAGATGATCAATGGGATAGCTTAGTGCTGACAGTACCATCGGTCAACCCAGTAACTTCGGAGTCTGTAGAATTGACAGGTTCTACATTGAATACTCCAGGCTTGTTACCGGATGGAGCTACATTAAACGCTCAAGTAACGTTACCAGATGGTACTGTTTTGAACACACTAGTAGCAGCAGATGGAACATTTGTTGTATCACTTGAAGGTCAAGATTTACCAGAAGGTGAAACCATTTCGACACTGATATTTGCTGAACGTAATGGCGATAGGATTGACAGTCCAGCAGCGACTACAACAATCGCTACGGGTTCTGTAGAAGTTCCAGAAGATCCGTCAGATGAGGAATGGGAAGCATTCAACCCAGTTGTTCCAACCGTTAATCCGTTAACGAATGCATCAACTACAGTAACAGGGACCACTGAGAATCGACCAGGAGAAGTTCCAGCAGGAACAGTATTGACTGCGATAGTGACTTTACCAGGTGGCGGTACACTTACAGCGCCAGTTGGAGAAGATGGATCCTTTACAGTTGATTTAGAAGGAAATGATTTGACACCAGGACAAGATATTCTTACAACAATTCTTGCGGTTCGTGAAGGAGAAGAAAGAGTTAGTTTACCAGCGACAACAACCGTAGGGGCTAGTGAACCAAGTACTCCAGAAGAACCTGGAGAACCGGCTGATCCATGGTTAGGTTATTCACCAGCAATTCCAAGCCTATCAGGTGTAACGGAAGATTCTACAGTGTTAACAGGTAGTACAAACGATATCGCCGGCACTTACCCAGAAGGAACAGCACTGACAGTAAGCTTTGTAATTCCTGGACTAGGAACAGTTACTGAGACAGTCGCAGCAGATGGTACTTTCAGTACACCTCTAGCAGGAGCGGCGCTTGTAGCAGGAGAAACAATTACTGCAACCGTCACTGCTTCATTAGAAGGGCAAGAACCGTTAACAAGTGCACCAGCTACGATTACAATTGGTGAAGGTACACCGGATCCACTTCCTGAAGATCCAGATGAAGCATGGGAAGCTTATACTCCGGCAACGCCAACGCTTAACGCAGTAGATGCGGATACTACAGTTGTCAGCGGAAATACAGTTGATGTCGGAGATGCAGTGCCGGCGGATGCTACACTGTTCGCAGTACTAAGTATTCCGGGAGTAGGAGACGTTGAAGCAACTGTTGTTGATGGCGCCTTTAGCTTTGAAGTAGCTGCAGGAACGCTTGAAGCAGGCTCAACTATTACAGCTACGATAAGAGCAGAACGAGAAGGTGAAGAGCCTAGATTCAGTGGTACAGCTAGTACGACCGTTGGTACAGGAGCCGTTGATCCAGTTGATCCTGAACCTGAGTTAGGCTTGGGCGATTATATCCCAGCAGTACCAACCGTTAATCCAGTAACAGAAGATTCTACTGAACTAACAGGTACGACACCAGATATACTAGCTAATCTTCCTGAAGGAACGGCATTGAATGCGGTAATCACTTTACCAGGAGGCGGCACTGAAACGGTTGAAGTTGTTGACGGCGCCTTCAGTTTACCATTAGATGGAATTGAATTGATACAAGGAGAAACGTTAACAGTAACGATTGTTGCGACATTAGGAGACGAAACAGCAACAGGGACTCCAGCTACAATCACGATTGGTTCTGGAGCAATTGATCCAGTCGATCCTACTGATCCCGTTGATCCAGATGAAGAATGGGCAGCCTTTACGCCAGCGATTCCAGCGCTGGATCCAGTGTCAGAAGATGCAACTTCACTGACAGGGTTTACAGCTAATACACCAGAGAATACGCCAGAAGGAACAACCTTGACAGCTGTTCTTACATTACCTGATGGTACTGAAGTAGACGTAGTGGTCAGTCCAGACGGATCGTTTGAATTCTCGTTAGAAGGTGTAACTCTGGAAGAAGGAGATGTACTTTCAGTCGCGGTTGTTGCTTCTAGAGAAGGTAATGATCCGATAACAAGTGGTACTTCTGTAGTAACTGTCACTGCAGGTGCCGTCGGTGAGGATGAAGCTTGGGATAACTATACGCCAGCGATTCCAGTCGTCAATCCAGTACCAGAGAATACAGATGAAATTACAGGTTCAACTCCAGATCTACCAGCAAATCTTCCAGAAGACACTGAACTGGAAGTGGTTGTAACATTGCCGGATGGAGAAGTAATAAGGGTTCCTGTCAATGATGATGGAACATTTACTGTACCAATCAATGTTGAATTAAGTGAAGGAGATACGATCGCTGTCGTCGTCGAAGCTACTAGAGGAGATGAGACGAAAGCAAGTGATCCTTCAAACGTTACAGTTGGACCAGAAATCGTGGATCCAGTTGATGAATGGGGAGACTTCGTTCCAGGAGTGCCAGCCGTTGATCCAATAACGGAAGATTCTGAAACAATTACAGGACGTTCACCAAACTTACCATCAAGCTTGCCGGAAGGTGCTACTTTGACTATCGAAGTGACATTGCCAAATGGAGACGTCTTAATAGGTGTTATTAACGAAGATGGAACATTTGAAGTAGATCTTGAAGGTAGAGAATTGGAACCAGGAGAGACAGTTTCAGTAGTCGTTGTAGGAGAATATAACGATGATAGAGTAGAAAGCTTGCCTTCTGAATTAACTGTAGGATCTAGTCAAGAAGAACCAGGAGGAGAAGAGCCGGATGAAGGTGTATTCGAAGGAATTGAACCACTCATCCCAGCTGTTAATCCTGTAACTGAAAATGCCACAGTTCTGACAGGTAGAACAACAGATACACTTGACCGTTATCCAGAAGGAACTGTCTTGTTTGCTAGATTGACACTTCCAGATGGAAGAATATTTATGGTCATGGTGAACCCTGACGGTACATTCGCTTTTTCTCTTGATGGTCTCGCGCTGGAACCAGGAGACTTGCTGAATGTTGATATTGTAGCGATGAATGGTGGAGAAACAGTTGCTAGTATGCCTGCTACTGTTACTGTAGGTGCAGCAGAAGTACCAGTTGATCCGGAAGAACCGGGTAATGAATGGGCTGACTTTGAGCCAGCAGTTCCAACACTTCAACCAATATTTGAGAATTCGACTGAATTGGTTGGTAGAACACCAGATATGACTTCTAATATGCCAGAAGGAACAGAACTATGGGCATATATCACAATTGAAGGTATAGATGAAACATTTAGAGTGTTGGTAGACGAGGATGGATTCTTTACACTGTCATTAGATGGAATCGACTTAGAGCCAGGAAGCTGGATCACAGCTAGGATGGTTGCTTTCAACGGAGATGAAATGAGAATGAGTCTTCCAGCATTTACAACAGTAGCTAGTGTAGAAACAGGAGAGCCAGGAGAACCGGGAGAACCAGGAGAACCAGGAGGACCAGGAGAGCCAGGAGAACCAGGAGAACCGGGAGAGCCAGGAGAACCGGGAGAGCCAGGAGAGCCAGGAGAGCCGGGAGAACCGGGAGAGCCAGGAGAGCCGGGAGGACCAGGAGAGCCAGGAGAACCAGGCATTCCAGGAACACCAATAGTCGACCCAATTAATCCTGGAGATACTGAAGTTGGTGGAGTAACAACACCACCTTCTGAACTTCCAGAAGATTCTGAAATTGAGGTTGTAGTAGTATTACCTGATGGAACAGTCATTAGAGGACCAGTAAATGCTGATGGAAGTTTCAATATTCCAATAGGAAGACCAGTTGCTTCAGGAGAAGTTATTAGAGTTTATACTGAAGTAACAAGAGATGGTGAAGAAATGAGAAGTGATACGGCTGTTATGTCTGGAGGAAGAGGACAACTTGGAATCGTACCAGGTAGAGATAGTGTTCGTGGACCATCATCTAGACCTAGTGGATTTTTACCTCAAACTTCTAGCGCAGATACAATCACTCTGACAGCAATTGGTTTAGGATTGATTGGACTTGCTGGAGCATTGTTCTTCAAAAATAGAAATAGAAAAAATAAAGTATAAGAATAGTAGATTGAATTAAGTAAACAAAGACTAAAAAAGCCATTTCCCTGAAATCTTAGGATAATGGCTTTTTAGCACGAAATGAAATTTGAATTAGATTGATTCATTTAAATCAAAATAGGAAGCAATTTCTTCTGATTCGTCAACAGGAATAGTGTCTAATAATCTGCCTTGAGTTAAAAGTCGTTTATCACCTTCGTAATTACAAGTAATCAAGGTCACTAGAGCATCATCTGTATCTTCGATAACAGATACTTCTGTAGGGTTAATGATTTTATGAGTAGTAATTTCATAAATATAAAAGTTTGAAGCATCTGTTAAATAAACTTTCATTCCGGGTTCTGCTTTATGCAATGGAGCAAACAATAAAGTAGGATCCTTCATGTTGTGACTTGCTAGGGCGTAATTGTCTTGTCCCATTTGTTGGTCTTGTTTCATCGTTCCTGCACCCGTTAAGAGGTTATCATTCGACAGACCTTTTAATATGGAGAGGTGCAGATCAACTTCCGGTATGGCAATGGAACCAATTACTGGTAACTTGGAATCGGATAACTGTGCTCTAAGAACGTCTGCGATAGTAACTTCTTCCACAGATTCAAAGTCAAAGTTCCCATCTGCATAAGAAAGGTTTTGCTCTATATCAGATGTAGTGACTGTTAACGTTTCTGTGCTCCTCCGTTGCACTAAAAGATTTTGCAAAGGTTCTGCAGCTAAGAACATAAGGCCTAGAATAAGTAAAAAAGCAGCAAGAAAAGAAATGATTTTAGATTTTGTTTTATCAGACATGGATCTCACCTTTTGGATTTAGATTATGACGATATACACAGTATACAGTATTTAATGGACATATGTGTTAGAAAAAGTGAACGTGAGAAAGTAAAAAGAATCTTTTAATTATAAATGAAATAACATCAATGACTTTAAGCGTATTAGTTGTATACGGCTACATTTTTTCCTTAAGATAGGTATGAATTAGTTGAACAAATTCATAAGGAGGACTTTATAATGGATCAAAGAACAGTAGATACAGGAATGCCCTTAAATAGTATGAAGTTGAAATTGAAAAAATTAAAAAATCAAGTAATGGTGATTACTGGAGCAACAAGTGGAATTGGGCTTGTCACTGCGAGAATGGCAGCGGAGCAAGGTGTAAAACTAGTACTTGCGGCTCGAAATGAAGATGCGTTGAATATTCTTCAAAAAGAATTGAAAGTAAGGGGAACAGAGTCTGTTTACGTAGTAGCAGATGTATCTAAGGAAGAAGATATCGATAAGATTGCAGATAGAGCTATTGGACATTTTGGTGGATTTGATACTTGGGTCAATAATGCAGGAGTAGCGCTATATGGATATTCTGCAGAGATACCAGTAGAAGATATGCGTCACCTATTTGATATCAATTTCTGGGGTATTGTATACGGAACTAGAAAAGCCGTTGCGCATTACAAAGAAAAAGGAGAACCAGGATCGATTATCAATTTAGGGAGTGTAGTCGGCAATCGTGCTTTCCCAGTACAGTCGATTTATTCTGCCAGTAAACATGCTATCAGAGGATTTACAGATGGAATTCGTATGGAACTTGAAAAAGAGCATGCGCCGGTTGTTATTTCTCAGATACATCCAGCCAGAATAGATACACCATATACAGATCACGCAACCAGCTATATCGATAAAAAACCGACACACAAAGGGATTGTCTACCCACCAGAAAGTGTCGCAGAAGCGATTTTACATGTAGCTGAACATCCTACACGTGATATGTATGTTGGTACACAAGCGAAATTCTTTTCTATCTTCGGGATGGTACATCCAAGAATCACGGATAAAATCATGGAACTAAATACATTCCAAACAAATTACGACGAGAATCAGTCGTCTCCAGCTCCAGAAGCAGGAAATTTATTTGAACCAAAAGAAGATCTTTACGAACGCGGAACGAATTTAGGTTGGCATAGACCGAAAAGCCTTATGGTGAAAGCGAAAAAACACCCCGCACTTTCAACTATTGGACTCATGACGGTTGGAGCTGCATTAGCAGCGTTAAAAGTAATAGAAGTTAAAAAAGCAATGGAAGTCAAAAAAGTAATGGAAATCAAAAAACTCAAAAAAAGCTTATTCTAAAAAAACAAAAGCAGGGTAGCTGAACTTAAGCTACCCTGCTTTTTTGAGTCTAAGAGCTATGCATTTAAAAGTATGACATGTACAATTGGTTGCTGAAGTGATTTTTTTAGCATTAATCGTTAAAGAGGAGTAAAAAAGATGAAGAGTTTAAATTATGCACATAGAGGATTCAGCGGAGAATATCCAGAAAATACCATGATTGCCTTTGAAAAAGCACTTGAAGCAGGAGCTGGCGGCATCGAGTTAGATGTACAGCTAACAAGTGACAAAGAGATCGTGGTTTTCCACGATGATAAACTGGACCGATTAACCAATGGATCCGGATTTGTAAAGGATCATACATTAGAAGAATTGAACCAATTATCCTTTGATTTAGAAGAGCAAGAAGGTGCAGAAAACTGCAAGATTCCAACTTTGAACGAGTATTTAGAGTGGGCAGTAAATACGCCTCTATTAACCAATATAGAGTTAAAAGCATTGTCGGGTGAAGATACTGGGCTAGAACAGAGAGTTGTAACACAATTACGCAAGTATGACTGTATGGATAAAATCCTATTTTCTTCTTTCCACGAAGAAAGTTTGGCTCGCATAAAGCAACTAGAACCAGAGGTCCAAACTGGATTGCTTGTTTTGGATTGTAGAGAGAAAGAAATTCAAAAAGTTTACGAGATGGGTATAGATTGCATTCATCCACTCGGAAGCGCTGTAAATGAAACGGTTGTTAAACATATTCATAAAATGGGATTAAAAATTAATGTGTGGACAATTAACGTAGAAACGAATATAAAAGAAGCGCTGGAAAATGAAGTGGATGGTTTGATTACGGATTATCCTGACAGAGTGAATGAAATACAAAAAATTCGAGCAAACTAATATGTCAGAGAATTTTATGAAAAGAGGAAACGCGGAATCCCGTGCTTCCTCTTTTTTAGTACAAAATTTTATATTTTGATGGTGTAGAGGCACGGTATTCAAAATTTCCACAAAAAAACAAAAAAATGTGGAATATTTACACAATCTACAAAGTGCAAAGGTCTGAATTAACAAAAGATAGAGGAAGAACTTTACAGAGGATTTTTATACTTAATGTGTAGTTAAAGAAAGGGAGGAAACATACATGTTACTTACCGCTCATTCTGGAAGTGATGCTACACCAAATAACAGTCTAGAGTATATCGATAAGATGATTGACTATAACGTGGATTGTCTGGAAATAGATGTGAGACGTGCACAAAACGGACAGCTTTACTTAAGCCATGATACGATTTATTCGCCTGAGTCAATAGGATGCTTGCTAGATTTGGATACTGCCTTTAAGTACATCGCTAAAAGATCTTCAAAAATCAAAATTAATTGCGATTTAAAAGAAAAAGGATTGGAAGCAGAAGTGCAGTGGACCGCAGAAAAACGAGAAGTATTTGATCAAGTCATCTTTTCGGGAACCGTTGAACCATCGCATCTTTCTATGTGGGATAGAGATAAGATTTTTTACAATATCGAAAACTGTCTACCCAATATTTACACCGTTAAAGAATTGAAGAAAGCCCACTTTGATGTCCTACATTACTTCTGTAGGAAGTATAAATTACATACCTTGAATCTTTATTATGGGTATTGTTCAAAAGAGTGGATTGAACTTTGCCATCAGAATGATCTGCAGCTATCTGTCTGGACGGTAGATAACCTTGAAATGATTCAAGCCTTTGCACAGCAAGACTTGTATAACGTTACGACCAAACGAGCAATCGAATATATTGAGAAAAAAGGAGTTGGACAACAGATTGGCCAATCTACCAAAAGAACGCAATAAATATATTGTTTCAGGAATCCTGACAAGTATTGCCGATATGATCAAGATGTTAAACCCTAGACGGTTTTACTTTGCAGTTGGGAAAAAAAGGTTTATTGAATTTATCATTTTTTCTATATTCTTACTGATTTTTTACGGACCATTAATGAATACGTTTATGCTGGCATTCGCAAATGTCTACCAGTTTCCAGATGTAATTCCAAGAGAATTTGGACTTCAATGGTGGGACTTTATTTTATCCCAACAGAATTTGATTGATTCCATCTTTAATTCGTTTTTAATTGCATTTTTAAGTACCTCTTTGTCATTGATTATTTGCTTGCCAGCAGCATATGCCCTAGCAAGATTTGATTTTAAAGGCAAAAAGATTATTATGTTTTCCTTTTTATTCTCAAATGCTTTTCCAAAGATTGGACTATATACATCCATAGGGATTCTGTTTTACCGCTTGAATTTAATGGGTACATTCCAAGGGGTGCTGATTATTCATTTAATTAATACATTGATGTTTATGGTTTGGTTGCCAGCAGGAGCTTTTAGAAGCGTTCATAGACAGCAAGAAGAAGCAGCTCGGGATGTAGGAGCCGGACCTTTTAGAACTTTTACGAAAGTAACGCTACCCTTAGCCGCTCCTGGCATTGCCATTGCTTCTATTTATACATTTTTAGGTTCACTAGATGAAGCTCAAGGAACACTTTTAGTAGGATTCCCGAAAATACAAACTATGGCTACCTCTATGTATGGCATCATTTTCTCTTATCCACCAGCAGCAGGAGCCGTTTTTGCCTTAATCTTAATGATTCCGTCAGCTGTTGTTCTGTTCCTATTCAGGAAATATATAGGACCAAAAGCACTCTCAAAAGGCATCAAGATCAATTAATCATTTAAGTAAACTATTCAGAAAGAACAGGAGTAACGATATTGTCTCAAAAACCAGTCAAAGTACAAATCGAACAAGTTACCAAAACTTATACTAATGGAGATGGTGTTAGAGACGTAAATTTAGAGATTTACGAAGGAGAAATTCTAACATTGCTAGGACCTTCAGGATGTGGAAAGACAACGATTCTGAGAGTGTTAGGTGGGTTCAATGAAGTAACATCAGGTAAAGTGAAAATTGATGGAGAAGACGTTACAAACCTTTCTCCAGAAAAACGTCCGACAGGAATGGTTTTTCAGAGTTACAATCTTTGGCCACACATGACAGTGTACGAAAACCTAGCATTTGGAATGAAACTACGAAAGATAGCAACAAATGAAATCAAAAGAGATATAACAGAAATGCTGGCTTTATTGAAAATGGATGGAACAGAGAAAAAATATCCGACGCAGTTGTCAGGTGGACAGCAACAAAGAATTGCGATTGCAAGATCTTTATTACTTAAACCAGCCGTGCTTTTACTAGATGAACCTTTCTCTGCTTTAGATGCAAAAATTCGGATGCAGATGCGAGAAGAATTAAAAAGAATTCAGTCAGAATTAAACATTACGGTCGTGTTTGTAACGCATGATCAAGAAGAAGCGATGGCACTTTCTCATCGTATTGTGGTGATGAATAAAGGAGAAATGGCACAGATAGGGACGCCTTCTGAAATCTATGATGCACCAAAAGACGCCTATGTTGCTTCTTTTATTGGACAGATGAACTTTCTAGAAGAAGACAATAATAGCAAAGCGTTTCGACCGGAAGATATCAAAATCACAAAAACCGAAGATGCTGAGTTTTCGGGAATCGTTCAGTCTATCATGATGTTAGGCCATTACGCATCTGTATTAATTGAATACAAAAGTATGGTCATTAAAGCTTTCGTACCAAGAGAACAAGCAACGCAATTAAGTGAAAGACAAGTTATTTTCTTTGATATCTCAAAATTTCAATTATATAAAAAAGGAGCATAAATAGAATGAATAAAAAATGGGGATTATCGGTATTTGCGTGTGCAGCATTATTAGCCGGATGTAATATGACTGGAGGAGCTAGTGAAGGATCACCTAACGAGGTAACACTTTGGGCTGGAGGATCAGATAATGTACGTCAAGCAATGAGTGAAATTCAGACAGCTTTCAATAACAGTGAATATGGAGAAGACTATGAATTGAACGTGGAATTTGTCCTGTCAGGTGCTGGAGCTCAAAGTGTTCAGGATAGATTGTTAGCTGCTTATGAAGCCGGGGAAGAGAACACTGATTTCGACATGGTGTTATTGTCTGATGCTGAATATGCTTCTTACATATCAGAGTCTGATGAAGATTTATTTAATCCAATTGATTTTAGTAAAGTTCCAAATGCAGAAAACTTATTGTCTTCTGTAGCTGTGGGAGAAGATTATCTACTACCTTACCGAGGAACAACGGTTGTTTTAGCTTACAACTCTGATGTTGTTCAGACACCACCTCAAACATCTGAAGAATTGTATCAATGGATCAAAGATAATCCTGGACGCTTTTCTTATAACAGTCCAGGTTCTGGTGGCGCGGGTTCTTCGTTTGTAGCAACGTCTGTTTACAACTTCTTACCTGAAGAAGCGTTAACGTCTGACGATCCTGATTGGAAAACGGAGTGGGATCAAGGATTTGATTTATTAGAAGAGTTACATCCTTACTTGTATCAAACAGGTGGACAAACGATTTATCCGAATACAAACCAAGGAACACTTGATTTATTGGCTGCTCAAGAAGTCGATATGATCCCTGCTTGGGCAGATATGTCTATTCAACAACTAAGTGAAGGTACATTGCCAGAATCTATTAAGATCACTCAAATAGATCCTGCATTTACGGGAAATGTTGATGCACTTTCAATGCCATCTATTGGTCAAGCTAGTGATGAAGCTCGCCACGCTGTAATGGACTTTATGGTATCAAAAGAAGTGCAAGAGATTTTATTGGACCAGATGGCAGCTATTCCATTAATTGACAGTAGTGACTTTGAGTCAAATAATACAACTTTGTTAGAAGGATTAGATATTTCGAAATTCCGTGTGACAAGTACAGGGACTCTGGGCACAGAATTAACCGAAAGATGGGACGAGGAAATCGCACCATTGGATTAACCTCAGCACAGAGAATAGTATAAATTATATTCATACACCTTCCGTTCGATCCAAACCCTCGAGGGAGGGTTTATCCGGAAGGTGTATGCTTTTAGAAAGAGGGAAAAACATTGGTCGAATCAAGCGAAAAGAATCATCAAAAGCATAAATGGATGATACCGTATATTATGGTTGCACCGGCGATGCTCGTTGTATCAGTATTCGTAATATACCCTATCATAAATTCTATAATACGTAGTTTCCAGGTTAAAGAAACCGGAGCATTTACATTTGAACACTATCTCTACTTTCTAACGAACCCCTTACAGCAGAGTAATTTGATTTATACCCTAGGGATAGTATTAGCAACGGTCGTTCTTACCATCCTGTTTAGTTACATCATGGCTCTGTATATTAGGTTCAGCGATTCAAAGTTAAGTGAATGGATGGCAGCAATGAATTTATTACCGAGGTTTATACCTGGAATGGTAGCTGTTTACTCAGTCATCATGGTTATTCGCGACTCGGGCGTCATTAGTCGTGTAGGTCAAGTTATTGGAATCGAAATTCAACTTGGATGGATGTACAATTTCAGAGGTATTATTTTGATGAATTTATGGTTTAATATTCCGTTTGCTACTCTAATTATTTTAGCAGCACTTTCAAGTGTTCAGGATTCTATTATCGATAGTGCTAAAGACGTGGGTGCAACTAAATGGATGATATTCTGGAAAATGATTTTCCCTTTATCGTATAAAGACGCTCTTATCGCGGTTACTTTTGTGTTTATGAGTAATGTGGGATCCTTTACTACACCTTACCTTATGGGCGGGAATGCACCTAAAATGCTAGGTATTGCGCTATATGATCAGTTTAATAGCTATATGGACTATGAAAAAGCAGCAGCACTCTCTGTTATTATGTTTCTGATTTGTTCCGTTTCTGCCGGCATATATATTTACAACAATATGAAAGAACAGGAATGGGAAAAATCATGAAAGAAACGATTCTAAAACGAGAACTTCAGTTAACAGAAGATCACCACCAGACCAATATTAACCTACCATTTGATGTGATTGAACCAGCTAGTAAGCTCACCATTCACTTTGCTTACAACCCTGATGAAGCAGAAGAGGAAGTAGCGAAAGAAAAAATTCTAGCTGCTTTACAACGCTTTGTACCAGAAAGCGAACAGAAAAAATGGGGAAATATAGAACGATATCTTCCACTCAAAAATTTAATTACACTTTCGTTGAACTATGAAAAGACTTATGTAGGCGCACATCACAGGAAAGATAACCACCAAACAATCGTGATATCTGAACACGGATCAGACAAAGGATTTGTCAAACAAGCTATAAACGCAGGCGGTTGGGAAATTCAGTTGAACGCGCATTGTATCGCCACTAAAGAGGTTAATGTGTCCATACAAGTGGAGGTGGAAAGGTAAACAGATGAATCAGTATCCAGTAGAATTACATGCACATACCCACCATAGTGATGGGGATTTCTCAGTAACGGAATTAGTTGAATCGGCTTTGGACTTTGGATATAAAGGATTGATTTTAACGGATCATAATACGTATTCAGGTTATGAAGAAATAGTAGATAAATTGTTAGATCAAAAATTGGTTATCCTTAGGGGAATTGAATGGACAACCTACTTTGGACATATGCTAGTCCATGATTCGAAAGACTTTGTTGACTGGAGAACAGCGACGATAGAGTCTATTGGTCATCATATCGATCAAGTAAAAGAGGCAGAAGGATTAGTAGGTATTGCGCATCCATTCGCTATTGGGAACCCAATTTGTACCGGTTGTCATTGGGAGTTTCAAGTACAAGATTGGTCGAAAGTAGATTATATTGAGGTATGGAATCGAACAGCTCCGCACAAACAGTTCTGGAGCGAAAAAGCGTATGATTTGTGGACGAGCAAATTGAAGTCAGGTATAGAAATTTCTTGTTCTGCTGGAAGGGATTGGCACCGTCCAGATGCAAAAGGCTTACTCCCAGGGATTACTTATGTTCAAGTGCCGGATAAATTAGAACAGAGCACAATGAAAGCAGCACTTAAAAAAGGATCCATGTATATTACTCTAGCTCCTCGACTAGAATGGACATTAACTAGTCAAAATATAGACTATTCATTTGGTGATAGGGTACCAGAAGGAACTTATACTATATCAGTATCTTGTCTTGAACCAAGTTTGCCGCTTTTAAAAGAGTTAGATATCGAACCGAAGCGTATACTTGTCATCCAAAACGAAATGATTATAGAAGAAATAGAACTTTCGAAAACAAGTGCATCGTTTCGTTTTGATAAAACATTAGCTAGCGGCTATGTTAGAGTTGAGATTATCGGAAGGTATCAAAACGAGGAAGATATTCGACTAACGATTGGCAACCCAGTGTACCTAAAATAATTTAATAAAAGCACTCTTGAAAAATCTATCGTTACTATAAGATAGATTTTTTATTTAAAGTTAGTATGTTCAAGATTTAAATATACGTAAAAGTGTATATTTATTCTATTTAACTTATAGAAATCGAAAAATAACTTAAATTATATTCAGTTGAAAGTATTCATTATTATCTAATTAATAGTATCGAACTTTACAAGAAGACTGGCATGTAAAGTGTATTAACTAATAATCTAAAGTTTTTCTCATATTTATTTAATAATTGTAGTGTTCTAAGAGGGGCTCTCGATTGTTTCAGGTGGATGCATGCTGTATAATTAAATAATTGTCGTATGGAAAATTGAAAGGGGTACTATGAATATTATGGAAATTAAAAGGAAAAATAAAGTTTCATTAGGAATGCTATTTTTATTTACATTGTTACTAAATCTAGTTTTATCTCCTGTAAAAGTGGATGCAGCTGAAACAGGACAGAATTATACGATTGCTACAGATGTTACGTTCGCACCATTTGAGTTTCAAGATGAAGATGGGAATTATATCGGAATAGACGTTGATATCTTGACAGCAATTGCAGAAGATCAGGGTTTTGAATTTGAACTAAGACCGATGAACTTCAGTGCAGGACTTCAAGCTCTTGAGTCAAATCAAGTTGACGGTATGATTGCGGCAATGAGTATCACACCGGAACGTGAAGAAGCATTCGACTTCTCCGATCCGTATTTCGATGCCGGTCCCGTAATGGCTATTCGTGAGGATAACGACGAAATTAATGGCTATGAAGATTTAGATGGTAAAACAGTAGCCGTAAAAGTTGGAACAACTGGAGCGGAACTTGCAGCAGAACTTCAAGAAGACTATGATTTTGAAATCAACCAGTTTGAAGATTCAGCGGGTATGTATGAAGATGTTGTAGCTAGACACTCTGACGCGGTTATCGAAGATTACCCCGTAATGGCTTATGCCATTCAACAAGGTTTAGAGTTAAGCTTTCCTACTAACCCAGAAGAGGGAGATTCTTATGGATTTGCTGTTAATAAAGGCGCAAATCCTGAACTGATCGAAATGTTCAATGCCGGTCTAGTGAATATCCGAGAAAATGGAACTTATGAAGAAATTGTGCAAACGTATCTAGGTGATAGTGTTCAACCTGGTCAGAGTCTTGGATTCTTCGGTTTGCTCCAAAATAATTTCGGAAACTTAATGTCTGGGCTAGGTCGTACATTAGTGCTGACATTGATTTCGTTTGCGATTGCCTTGGTGGCCGGAACAATCATTGGATTATTTAGTGCAACACCAAGTAAAGTTTTAAATGTTATTGCGGATCTTTACGTAACTGTTTTACGTGGAATCCCGTTGATTGTACTGGCTTTCTTTATGTACTTCACAGTTCCACAATTACTTGGAATACAAATTACGGCCTTTATGGCTGGTGTGGTAACACTTAGTCTTAACACAACAGCTTATATCGCAGAGCAAGTACGAGGCGGTATTGCAGCTGTTGAAAAAGGTCAACTTGAAGCTGCACGCAGTTTAGGACTCCCTTATGGCGTTTCTATGCGTAAAGTTGTATTACCTCAAGCGATCAAAATAATGATTCCATCTTTGATTAATCAATTAGTGATTACGTTAAAAGATACTTCGATTTTATCGGTGATCGGAATCGTAGAACTGACTCAAACGGGACGCATTATTATTGCCCGTTCATATCAGTCAGGACCAATGTGGATTATTGTCGCATTGATTTACTTGATTATCATTACCCTATTAACGAAACTATCTAATCTGATTGAAAGGAGATTAGTAGCAAATGATTAAGCTTAAAACAGAGCAGTTAAGAAAAAGTTTTGGAGATCTTGAAGTCCTAAAAGGACTTGATATAGAAGTAAAAGAAGGGGAAGTCGTTGTCATTATCGGGCCATCTGGTTCTGGTAAGAGTACGTTCCTACGTTGTATGAACTTATTAGAAAAAGTTAGCGGAGGCAAAGTGATTGTAGACGATCACGACTTAACAGATCCTTCTCAAGATATCAATAAAGTTCGTGAAAATATTGGGATGGTTTTCCAGCAATTCAACTTATTCCCGCATTTATCCGTTACAGATAACATTACGTTAGCACCAAAACAATTATTGGATCTGTCGAATGAAGACAGTAAAAAGCTAGCTATGAAGTTACTTGAGAGCGTTGGTATGGAAGATAAAGCTGATGCCTATCCAAGTTCATTATCAGGTGGACAAAAGCAACGTGTGGCAATTGCCAGAGCGTTAGCCATGGATCCTGATATTATGTTGTTCGATGAGCCGACAAGTGCTTTAGACCCTGAGATGGTTGGAGAAGTGTTGGGCGCGATGAAGAAATTAGCGCAAGAAGGAATGACGATGATTGTCGTTACACACGAAATGGGATTTGCTAGAGAAATGGCAGACCGCATCGTCTTTATGGATGAAGGACATATTGTTGAAGTCGGTACGCCGGAACAAATTTTCAATAATCCACAAAGTGAAAGAACACGCGACTTTTTAGATAAAGTACTATAAGTTGTTCAACAAACTTAAGTAGTAGAGATGTCTACAAGAAAACCTGTAAAAGAAATCACTTTTGATTTCTTTTACAGGTTTCTTTTTTATGAACATAAGTAGAACTTTATAACTGAATAGCTGGCATATTTAAAATGACCGTTCCTCTTTTGCGACCTGATTCTACATATTGATAAGCTTTAATAGCTATTGATTAGAAGCGGACGGGGGAATTGGGATGAAAAGGGCTAAAATAACGAGTAAGGAGAACAAAATAAAACTAAAAGGATAAGAAAAGTGTTCTATAGAAATCCCAGCTACAGAAGAGCCGATAGTTTGGCCTATACCCAATGAAAGAAAGGAAATACTGACGCCAAGATCTGGGGAATTCGGAAAGCTCTTCGTTCCCCAGATCAACAAGATACCCGTTATAGCGATATAAGCTACACCGAACAGGATAGCTGATAAGTAAATCGTTAGCATTGGTGGAAAAACAAGTAAACTGATAGATAAAGAAAGTATTATAAGAACACTTTTAAAAGAAAAATCCAGTCCTTTTAATTGAACCAGTTTTCCAGCAGTACTACCGCCGATACCGGCTGCGCCCATGACAATCCAGAATAATATACTACTGGAATGATTCCATTGGTAGATGATCGTTAAATAGCTTCTGGAAAATGTCCAATAGATGGATGTTGAAAAGCCGATTACTAAAGCTGCGCAAATCAGGAATCGTGCCTTTCTTACATCTGAAATAAAATTGAATGACGTTTTAGAGCGTTTGACGGTCTTTAGTTTGGGTTTTGGAAGAACCAGTGCATTCCAAATCAATGTCAGTAAGGAGAGGAAGGCAAAGAAAAGAAAGGATATCCGCCAAAAACCAGTAAATAGAAGTGCTATTGGACCGGAAACAATCACTCCGAAGCTTGTACCAGTATTGATCCAAGAATTGGCAGGGTCTTGTTCATCAACAGGTAAGTTTGACTGAACGATTTTGCTGTAGACTGTAGAACTCCAGCCACTTCCTAAGCCAGCTATCAATGTGCTCAAACCTAAAACGATTATGTTAGTCGCTAAGCTCATTCCAGTTAATCCGATGACTGCACTTAATCCTGCAGTTAGAGCGACGATACAAGTGGTTGCCTTTTGAATGAAAAAGCTAGAGGAAAATAAAGCTACAACATAAGAGAGATAGCCGAGTGTGCCTATAAATCCAGACTGACTTTCCGATAGATTCAAAGAAGCTGCTATTTCTGGTAAAAATAAGCCGAAACTCAGTCGAGCAAGTGCATAAGTCACAGCCACCATAGCGATTCCAGGTAACGTAATGTTTTTCATTAGATTAATCAACCTCCCCGTTTTTATAGATAGAACGTTCATTATACTTTTACGTAAAATTTAAAGCCAACTTTTCAGCTAGCTTTAAATAGTGTATTTACGGATGATAGAAAAACTGCTCTGACGGTTTGGATGTCTGTTGTTTCAGCTAAAGCAGTTGCACCTTCAAGTTGCAGTGACAACCTTAGACTTTCCTCAGTGGATAGACCGTAAGACTCGAGCATGTCTATAACAAACTTTTTATGCTGGTGTACTCGATCAACGATCGGTTCGCATTCGTTTTGATATTCTTCTTTAGCTCTCAGGAACATACATCCATTGAAACTGTTGGCCTCCAGCCAGTTCATATGTGCAGTAGCGATTTTTAATGCTAGATTATCGGTTATTTTGTTTTGAGAGACATGATTTTTTAAAAAGGAAACATAAGCTTGTTCGCGGTGATCCAAAAGCTCTAAAATCAAAATTTCTTTTGATTCAAAATGATTGTATAAAGTCATAAGAGAAACATTGGATTTCGAAACAATTCGTTTAATCCCGACAGCATGAAACCCTTCCTCGTAAAATAAACATTCAGCTGCTTCTAAAACATCTTGGCGCTTTTTACTCATCAAACGACTCCTTTTATAGATAGAACGATCACTCTATTTCATCTATTATGACATGTATAAGGTTACATGTCAAGAATCCTCCTCTAAAGTACTGAAAGCTAAATACGCTCTAAAAAATATTCACGCCACATGCCTCAAATTCATGACGTGTACTTTCGTCAAGAGAGTCATCTGTGATAATTCCTTCTACCCCCAATAAAGGTGCAACATTCAGTAAGGAATGGATACTAAATTTACTTGAGTCACCGACTCCGTAGATACGGTTCGCTTGCTTGAACATTGCTTTCTTTAGTTGTGATTCCCCAAAGCCGTAATCTGTAAATCCTGATTCCAAGGATACACCACTGAAACTCATAAAAAACACATCCATGTGGAATTGCTTGAAAAACTCCGCACTAGATTCTCCTACAAAACAGAGCTCTTCATTTCTAACGGAACCTCCCGGCAAAATCAGTTGAAAAGAACTTCTTTTCGCTAGTTCAATGGCGATTACAATCGAATTTGTCAGAATCGTCAGATTTTTAAAATGCTGAGTCAGTTCAATAGCGATTTGAGTATTTGTCGTACTAACATCTAGACCAATAACCTCATTCTCTTTCACAAAATGAATGGCTTTTTCAGCGATGACTTTCTTTTTAACAGAATTCAAGTTGGCACGATATAAATAGTCTGTTTCATGAACAAATTCTCTATTCAAATAAGCGCCACCATGCATACGGATGATGATATTTTGTTTCTCAAGGTACATGAGATCTCTACGGATCGTTTCCAGTGAAACCTTGAACTCTTCTGCAAGTGTGTTGTTTTTGACCGTTCTGTGAGTGTGAAAGTATTTAACGATATTTTCTTGTCTTGCGTTCATACTGTCCCTCTTTCTATCGTTTCTTATGTGTATAGCTTACTAAATTTTGTGGGGTTATTTGGTTTTTACATATAAATCACACACAAAAACCACTTAATTTACCTCTAATTTACTTAAAATACACACTGGTTTTCTAAACTGGAACTTGGAAGGAGAGCGAATAGATAAATGGCAACCATTGAACTTAAAAAATTATCCAAAACATATGCTGATTCAAAGGAATTAGCCGTTAACCAAATTGATTTGACTGTAAATGACAAGGAGTTTGTTGTATTAGTAGGGCCTTCAGGTTGTGGGAAATCCACAACACTTAGAATGATTGCTGGACTAGAAAAGATTACTGCAGGAGAACTGTATATTGATCATCAATTGATGAATTACGTGAAACCGGAAAACAGAAACTTAGCGATGGTGTTTCAAAGTTATGCGTTGTTTCCACATATGACTGTGGCAGATAACATCGCTTTTGGACTAAACGTGAGAAAAACAAAAAAGACTATCGTAAAAGAAAAAGTGGCTGAGGTTAGTAAAATCGTAGGTCTGGAAGATTACTTACAGCGAAAACCCAAAGAGCTTTCAGGTGGTCAGAAACAAAGAGTAGCACTAGGTAGAGCAATCATCAAAGATATGAACTTGATATTAATGGATGAACCTTTATCCAATTTAGACGCTAAATTGAGAACAAAGATGAGAGAAGAAATTACGAGTTTACATCGAAAATTAGGCGCAACCACGGTCTATGTCACACATGACCAAGTGGAAGCGATGACGATGGCAACGAAGATCGTTGTACTCAATAAAGGAATAATCCAGCAAGTAGGTACACCATTAGAGATTTACGAAGAACCAAAAAATCAGTTTGTAGCCGGATTTATGGGTACACCTTCCATGAACTTACTAGATATGACTGTTGTAGACGGACAGATCTGTCTTGGTTCGCACTTAATGGGAACAGTCAGCGAGAATTTAAAGGAAAATAAGTACACATTTGGTATTCGTCCTGAAAAAGTTCAGATTTCAAAAGAAGGAAGAGGGACACCGGCAAAGATTGAATATGTAGAACGACTTGGAGCAGAGCTATTGGTTCATTTTTCTTTGGAAGGGATTGGACAAACAGTGGTTGGTAAAGTCCCGGCAATAGAAGAAGTTGAACAAGGTGACTCCGTAACAGTCGATTTGAAACTAGATCAAGGGTACTTGTTTGATACGCAGACGGAACAAACCGTATTTTCAAGAGGGAAGATAGGAGGATAAATCAGTGATGAAACATAAATCTTTACAGTTCTTTGGAAATCTAAGTATTTTTATTGTTCTACCTCTTGTCCCATTATTGATATTCTGGTTTATTCCTTTAGCGGTCTCGTTTTGGTTAAGTACAACCGACTGGGACTATATTAGTCCAGTAATAGAGTCGGTCGGAATCGGTAATTATCAAACGATTATGAATTCATCTGTATTTCATGAGGTACTTAAAAATACCGCTGTATTTACATTATGGACGGTTATTCCTACAATCATCCTCGGCTTTTTGGCTGCGATACTGATTCAACAAATCGAAAAGGGTCGTAGCCTTTTAAAAACATTGATTTTCAGTCCTTGGTTTACGCCAACGGTAGCCATCTCTATCGTCTGGTCATGGATTTTCCAACCAGATATCGGGGTATTAAACCAAGTTCTTGGTTGGTTCAATCTTCCGCAACCGACCTGGCTGCAAAGCTCTGATTATGCAATGTGGGCAATTATTATCGTAACCGTCTGGAAAGGGATCGGTTGGTGTATGCTATTTTACTGTGACGCAATCGAAAGAATTCCAAAAGATATTATCGAAGTTTGTCAGCTAGAAGGTACTGGCCCATGGCAGATGATTAAAACCGTTTACTTACCATACACATCACCAACAAGTCTGTTCCTGATCGTAACAACGATCATCTCTTCTTTACAGGCATATGATCAGATTCAAGTTATGACTCAGGGTGGCCCGTCTGGGAGTACGCGAACCTTATTGTATTATTATTACCAGTTAGCGTTTGAACAGTTTGATATGGGCATGGCAACAGCATTGGCAACAATCATCTTAGTGATTACAGGTCTGATTTCCTTATTACAATTTGGATTGTCCAAGTACTGGGTCCATTACCAATAAACAGGAGGTGAAAAGATGAAAATAGACCATTTATCGCAACCAGTCACAATGACGAATGCGCAAGAAAAAGAAATGAAAAAAGATAGAACCATCGATTTAACCAAAAAATCAGTCATTTATCTCGTTTTAATCGGATTTGCTTTTATGACCGTTTTCCCATTGGTCTGGATGTTACTGAGTTCTTTGAAATCGCCAAGTGAGATGCTTGCAGTACCGTTCACCTTGTTTCCTGAAAAGTTACAGTGGGGCAACTTTTCAAGAGCTTTTGAACTAGCACCGTTTGGGCTTTACATGATGAACAGTTTTTTAACCTCTATTGCTATTGTTTTATTGCAAGCAGGATTTTCTTGTATGTTGGCGTACGGATTGACGCATATAAAATTCAAAGGACGCTCCTTTATTTTCAATAGTTTATTGATTTCTTATATGTTACCTACCGCCGTGACGTATGTGCCTAGTTATATTATTCTAGCACGCTTGAATTTGTTAGATACTTTAACAGGAATCGTAATATCTAATGCAGCCAGTGTCTTCAGTGTGTTCTTGCTATGGCAAGCGTTTAGAACCGTTCCGGGTGAACTGATCGAAGCAGCGCGAATGGAAGGGGCAAGTGATTGGAGTATTTTGTGGAAAATCGTGGCACCCCTTAGAAAATCTACCATTTTCATTATGTCTTTGATTTCATTTATTCAAATGTATAACAACTACTTGTGGCCTTCACTGGTTGCAAGAAGTCAGGAAAATTATCTGGTGACCGTTGGATTGAGACAGTTTTATACTTCGCAAGGCTCTTTTTCAAATAATCTTCCGGCCATTATGGCAGCGAACGTCATCACGATTCTACCGTTGTTTATTATCTTTTTGATCTTTCAGAAATGGCTGATTAGAGGGATTGGAGATACAGGCATCAAAGGGTAACATAAATTTAAAAAATCATATAAAAAGAAAAGAGGAAAACACATGTATAAATGGATCATTCAAAACAAAAAAGCAGCATTAACAGGGTTACTAGGTGCGGGTATGTTATTAACCGCTTGTGGTAATGGAGCGCAATCGGAAACGGGTACGAGTGTTGAAGCAGAAGGAACCGTTGAAACAGAATTTTGGTATGGATTGGGTAGCAATGCAGGAGAAAAAATGGAAGAAATCATCAGTGCTTTCAATGATTCTCAGGATCAGTATGTGATTAAAGGTGTGCAACAAGCAGATTACTCGGAAACGTATCAAAATCTTCAAGCAGCGATTGCCTCTCAAACGGCACCAGGACTTGTATTGTTAGAAAACAGATATGTGAATACGTTAGGAAACAGTCAAGCACTTGCACCACTTGAACCCTTTGTTGAACAAGCAACGGATTTCGATCAAGAAGATCTTTTAGGTGCTTTTATGGAACAAGCACAAGTCGATGATACGCTTTATGCTGTTCCAGCATATGGAACAACTCAAGTGATGTATTATCGCTCAGATATTTTTGAAGAAGCTGGAATCGATGCAGATGAAGCTTTTGCTTCTTGGGAAAATCTATTAGAAGCCAGCCAAACACTTCAAGCTGAAGGCGCAGCTGATTATGGATTTGCGCCAATGTGGGGTGCGGGTAATCTAATGGATATCGCACTAAGTAACGGC
This sequence comes from Marinilactibacillus sp. XAAS-LB27, assembly GCF_036039175.1. NCBI lineage: Bacteria > Bacillati > Bacillota > Bacilli > Lactobacillales > Carnobacteriaceae > Marinilactibacillus > Marinilactibacillus sp. XAAS-LB27. The sequence continues at coordinate 125,174 of NZ_JAYXKP010000004.1, forward strand.
GGCGAGATCTTGAACGAATCAGGAGACGAAGTGATGATTGATTCTCCGGAATGGATTGAAGCATGGGAAATGGTTCGTAGCGCGATTCATGATGATGAAACGTTCAAACTGAACTCTGGGGGAGAAGGCTGGGAATACTGGTACCGTACAATTGATGAAGTGATTCAAGGTCAAATCGGTGGGTATCTAGGTTCTTCAGGTGATAAAGGAGATCTGGACTTTGATATTATTGATTCAAAAGTACAACCGGGGATGAATGGAAATGCTCCGGCGCCAGCAGCGAACGCTCTATATTTATCTATGCCAAGTTCGTCTGACGAATCAGAACAAGCCGCAGGATTTGCTTTCGCTGAATTCTTTACAAAAGTAGAGACACAAGTAGAGTGGACAAAAGCGATTGGATATATCCCTGTAAGAGAATCAACGTTGTCTAATGAAGATTACATGACTTATGTGGAAGAAAATCCAGCTTTTGGTATTCCGTTTGAACAAGCACAGACTGCTTCGCCAAGTTTCTTGGATCCAACAGGTGGACAGATTACAGATGCTTTAACGATTGCAGCGGACAAAGTAGAACTTGAAAATATTTCTGCCGAAGAAGCGTTAAAAGAAGCCAAACAAGTTGCACAAGAAGCACTGGATGCTACACAAGGAGAATAAGGTATGACGTGGGAAATTAAAAAAGAAGCAGAACAAACAAGCTATCAGGCCGTCCATACCTTTGACGTGTCAGCACAGACAGAACAAATCAAAATTCAGTATACATTAAAGCAAGTGTCCTGGTTGAGATTTTTAGTGTTCGATGATAAAGGAATATTGCGTGCGCAAAAGAGTGGCATCGCCTCGACCGGATCAGTTAGTATACTAGACACAGACAGCGTTCAGCGGACAGATATTGAAGAAATAGAAGACCTTTCTTTTCAACTAGGCGATTTGAATACTTTGCCGGGCACCATTCATGAAGGGCAGTGGCGAATTGAATATAAACTCAATATTTCAGACAAGCAAGAAATAGAGGATATTCTTGGAGAAATAGACATTGAATATCTTACGGGTGAACAAGTAGGTACAGCGCCAAACCAACGTCCTTACGAAGTAAGTTGGAAAAAAGAAGGTGCTACCGTCTTTGAATTAGATGAAGCAGTCTTGGAACGAACGCTAGAAACAACAGCTCGCTGGTACAAAGGAGACTTTCATACGCATACCGTCTTCTCAGATGGGAAAATGACGCGTGAACAGAATTTAGAACAAGCAGTCAAACAAGGTCTCGATTTTTTTGTCGCAACGGATCATGATTTAATGCCAACTTCCTGGCCGCTTTCTTTTAACTGTCTGGTATTGCCAGGCGTTGAAGTGACATCTGATCTTGGACATTACAATCGACTGTTTGGATTGACTCACCCCTTTCAAGATAAGGGGTATCAAGTATTGGATGAAGAAGTAGACCTTGTATCTTCGTTCAATAAAACTGATGAAGAGCAGCATCTTAATTCTGTTAACCATCCATTTTTAACAGAATGGAAGTGGTTAGCCAAGTCACTTCCGATATCAGCAATAGATAGTCTAGAAATTTGGAATGATCCAACATACGAAGCGAACATTGAAGCAACAGAGAGGGCACTCAAGACTTGGGACAGACTGCTTCAAGATGGACATAAGATTACCGGAATCGGTGGATCTGATTCACATCTTATGCCAGTAGAAACGTATCCAAATAGTAGTCTTCCTTCTCTGATTGGGGATCCTGCGACATATGTATTTTCAGAAGCGCTAAACGGTAAACAATTGAAATCCGGCGTAGCTGAAGGTAAAGTCTTTGTCAGTCGTTTTAACTACGAAATTGACTTAACGGTCAACGGTGGAACCATTGGTGATCACTTCGCAGATTGGAAAGAAGAAGTTTCTGCATCCTGCATGATTCATTCTCCTTCTCACTCAACAGATATTCAGATCGAGTGGACTATAGATGGTTCTGTTGTTACTACAACTCGTCAAAAAGAAGACACGCAAGTATTCCTACTTGATTCGAGTCAGTATCACTATGTACGTGTAACAGTTCGTAGTTCAAAAGGAGAACTACTCGCGTTTTCAAACCCAGTATTCTTTGGTGAAAAAGAACCGGAGCTGCTTACGTGGAAAGATGTAGTGGAGTCCGTATGATTAGAGGAATTTTATTCGACAAGGATGGTACATTAGTAGAATTTAGTGAGACCTGGGAGCTAGGGACAATTGATTTCTTGAAAAATGCTTTTGAATTAGATGAACAAGCTAGTGACCGAACATTGAAACAAATCGGATTCGTTGACGGAGAACTAGTGCCAAATAGTCCGATTGCCAGCGGTACATCACTTGATATCGCTGAGGTGATTTCGTCAGAAAACAAGATGGATCAAGAAGACATTTTAAAACAGTTACGAGAACACTACTGTAGATGGACGATTAATCATCCAGAGGCATTGATTCCTCTTACAGATTTAAAAACGCTTTTTCAGGAATTGAAATTGGCGGGTATCAAGATTGGAATTGCTACGGCAGATGATCTTGATGTAACGGAATGGACGGCGCAGCATCTTGGAATTAGAGAGGACATTGACTTTCTGGGTACGAGTGAGCAGTTTCGGGCGAAACCGGATGTGGAGATGCTGGATGCATTCTGTATGAGTACAGGTCTGAAAAAGGACGAAGTGATTCACATTGGGGATTCTGTAGCGGATATGGAATTTTCCAAGCATTGTCATGCAGGAATTGCGGTTTTGTCAGGAGCGGGGACGCGAGCTGAACTTTCGGCTTACACAAATTATATCGTTGATTCGCTAGATGATTTGATTCCGCTGTTACGAGAGACATTCAAAATGGATCGTTAGATGATAATCTACAGTTAATGAGTGAGAACTCTTAGCTGTAGATTTTTTTGTAAGAGATGATTGAAATAATAGATGTAAAGGTATACAGTAGACTTATCCAGCTAGATTAAAAATGTGCAAATAGTCTAGTGCTAATTGTTGATTCAATCTAAGAATGGAGTGGGCCTTAATGTTTGGAAAAGACAAAAACACTACAGAGAATACAACTGAAAAACGATTTGTCGTTAAAACGACCGAAGTAGTCGATGAGTTAGGACAATGTTTTATTATAGTGGATCAAGTAACTGGCGTACATTATTTACAAACATGGGTAGGGGCTGGGAGTAGTATAACGCCTTTACTGGATGCGCAGGGTAGAGTTGTGATAGAGCATCATCCGAACAACTAAAAATGGTGCTATTTACATGGATTCAAAGTCGGGAAATTATCTATTAACGATACATATTACATTATAACAGGGGTGAGAATATGTCAGTAGAAAATCAAGAAAACTATCAAGCACCAACAGAAATTAAAGATCTTGATATTGTGAATACGTACGAATTAGAAGAAAATGCCAAGTCAGTCGTACCGAAAGGTGGGTACGGGTATATTTCTGGAGGGTCCGGAGACGAGTTTACAAAGAAACAGAATATTGAATCGTTTAACCATAAAGGGGTTCTGCCACGTGTCCTGGCAGATGTTGAAAATCCTGATTTGGAAACAACTATCTTAGGACATAAAATCAGAGCGCCGTTTATTATGGCACCGATCGCAGCTCATGGATTAGCGCATGAAACGAAAGAAGCTGGAACAGCAAAAGGTGTTGCAGAATTTGGAACGATTATGTCCATCAGTGCGTATTCAGGCGCAACATTTGAAGAAATTGAAAAAGGATTAAACGGTTCTCCACGCTGGTTCCAACTTTATATGAGCAAAGACGATGAATTAAATAAATTAATTGTGGACGAAGCGAAAAAAGATGGCGCCACAGCAATCATTTTGACGGCAGATGCTACACTGAGTGGGAACAGAGAAACGGATATCCGTAATCAATTTGTCTATCCATTTGGTATGCCTATTGTTTCTCGTTACCTGACGGGTAGCGGAGAAAATATGTCTTTGAATAATATCTACGCGCAATCTAAGCAGAAAATCAGCCCGAAAGATGTGGAATTTCTAGCTAGTTACTCTGAATTACCCATTATCGTGAAAGGCATTCAAGCGCCAGAAGATGCTTTAATCGCAATTAGGGCAGGTGCTTCAGGTATATGGGTGTCCAATCACGGAGGGCGTCAATTAGACGGTGCGCCGGGTTCATTTGATACGCTTGAAGGTATAGCTAAAGCTGTTGGAGGAAAAGTTCCGGTTATCTTTGATAGCGGAATTCGTCGCGGAGAGCACATTTTCAAAGCGTTAGCTAGTGGAGCAGACATTGTCGCACTCGGTCGTCCAATGCTTTATGGACTTGCATTAGGTGGATGGAAAGGTGTGCGCTCGGTACTAGAATATTTTGAAACAGATTTGAGACGTGTGATGCAACTTGCAGGAACACAGACAGTAGAAGATATCAAGCGTACGAAATTGTATGATTTCAAGAAATAAGGATTTAAAGGGTTTATCTAAAGCAGTTCTGTTATCCATATATTTATAGGAATTAATCGCACAAACCAGCAAAGAGATTTCGAACTTTTGATAATCTTTGCTGGTTTGTTTTTTAGTGGATGAGGATATATTATTTGGGAGTGACCTATGGAGATGTTAACAGGTATACAAAGGGCGCTAGAAGCTAGAGGACCGATGATTCTACTAGGAGTGCTCTTTTTAATTGGCGGAATTTCATTGATAATCATTGGAATGAAAATACGGAAACAAAGTAGATCTTCAGCTTTGGTAAGTATGATACTAGGGATTCTAGTTATACTTGGTGCACTCTATTTAATGATATGGACAATGGTTTTTGGGTATAATGCATAAGCAAATAAGGTTCTTGTAATTCAAGATAAATTGATGGCTATAATTTTTAGAAACACTTCTGCTTCATAACAATTGTTCAATTACATAAAAACGAATTGAGGTGATGATTTGTTTTCTTTGCAGCCATTCTACGCTATAATATCAGCATTTATCTATGTGGGAATTGTCTATTTATGTGTTCGAAAGGAAAGAAAATCTATAAAGTTAGGTGTGACCATTTCGGCAGGTTTGTTACAAGTCGCGTTTCTTTATTTATGGTGGAGACAGTCATTCTATCTAATGAGTACTGCAAATGTAGGGTTTCCGGCATATGAAAGATTTCTGTTATTTGTAGAAGTCGCTTATATTGTATTAGCGATTCCGTTTGTCATTGTCCTGTTAGGATATATCATCAAAATAATCATAAGACACGTTCAGTCTTTTTGGTTAAGAGGAGTCGTTATTAGTGTTTATGCAGGTGCACTAGGTGGAATCGTATATCTAGGTCAATTAGCTTTTTTACTTCTATATTATGGGTTTGCACCATAACAGCGTAAAAAAAGAAGCTAAACCATTTGAACAGTCAAGCTTCCTCTTTTGATGTTATTTGTAATAGACTTCGTCCAAAAACAATCCTTGAGACGGAACAGTTACACCGGCCTGGCTTCTAATGCCACTTTCAAAGATTTCGTCGATACTTTCTAATTCTAAGTTTCCTGTACCGATTTCCAGTAAGGTACCCATGATGATTCGAACCATTTTATGCAAGAAGCCTTCGCCGACAAAAGTGAAGTGCAAAAGACCGCCTTCTCTTTGAATCGTAATGTCGTCTATCGTTCTAATGGTTGATTTTTTGGTCTTTTTAAGTGCTGAAAATCCGATAAAATCATGTTCTCCAAGCAATTTCTCACAAGCGGCTTTCATTTTATTTATATCTAATTGTTCAGGATAGTGAAAGCTGTAGTTACGTTCAAATGCGGAAGGCACGACTTGATTCCAGATATAGTAGCTATATTGTTTTCCACTAGCGTGATAACGAGAATGGAATCTTTCAGGCACTTCTTGTAGTGCTTTAACGATAATGTCTTGCGGAAGGTAACGAATCAGATGAGCTTGCATGGTCTGAAGATCCATCGTTGATTCTGTTTTGAAATTAGCGACTTGTCCGCGGGCGTGTGTTCCAGCATCTGTTCGACCTGAGCCGACAATTTCAAGTTTCGTTCCAGTCATTTCTGAAAGAATATTTTCTATTTTACCTTGAATGGTTTTATCTGAATCACCCAGTCTTTGCCAGCCGGAATATCGGCCGCCATCGTACTCAATGGTCATTTTAATATTTCTCATTTTATCCCTCTTCATTCTATGATTCTGTTTATCTTTCATTCAGTATACCAAAAATCGGTGATGTCTTAAGATTATTATGACTATAGACAATAATAGGATTGTGAACTCGCTAATTTTATACTATAGTTTATGTATAAATAAACGTGGGTACTCATTTAAAAGGAGGCATTTTTTATCGAAAACAAACGCCCGGTAAATTTTGCAATGATTAGTGTGTTGCAATTTATTTTTTCTGTTTTAGTTATTTTATTACATTCTGATAGAATCTTTTATAATGATGCTTTTCATTTCACTCAGAAAAGTATCTTTAGTCGGTTGGCTGTTCCTTTCTTTCTAATTTGTTCAGCGTATTTTTATAAGCGGAATACTCAAAAAGAGGGATATTTCAAGAGATCAATCGTGCAGTACATCTGTTGGAGTTTCTTGTACTTACCTTTAGGGTATAGTTACTTTATGGAGTTGGATTTGCCAGCGATTGCGGCGTCGCTAGCAATTATTGTAGGGGTTAGCTACTCTGGAGTCTGGTATCACTTGTGGTACATCCCTGCATGCTTGTTTGGAATATTTTTAGTTAATAAGCTGAATCAGTACTTCAATATGCGAATCGTTTTAACGATTTCGTTAGCTTTATACATAATTGGTTCGATTGAAACGTATTCTGGGTATCTGCAAAATACCATCTTACTCGAAGGATATCAACTCTATCGAACAATCTTTTTAACGAGTCGTAATGGCTTATTTTATGTTCCAATCTTTGTTTGCGTAGGATACATGATTGCAAGTGAAGAACAAAAAGGCATTTTCTCAGAGGGTTTTTATAAGAGAAGATTGGGTTTATCCATAATGTTGCTTTGCTTGGAAGGGAGTTTCGTTTACTTTAATCAAGGGATAGACAAAAACTTTATGCTATCTTTTATACCAGTAACATTGTTTCTATTTATCTGGGCAAAAAATACATCCATATGGATGCATAGGAATTTACATATACTTAAACAACTCAGTATCTATTATTTCTTTATTCATCCTATTTTTATAGAGATTGCAAACCTCTTCTCAAAAGAGTTAAGTGTAAGGATCGGGGTTCACCCAGGTTGGGTCGTTTTTTTGAGTGCATTAGTAGCTACCCATCTCACTTCACTTGTACTGATTAAATTAAATTTATTGGAACGAATGCGCTTGTTGTCAAATGGATTATTTGTAAAGAAATCACAAATAGAAATAGAGTAAATAAAAACGCTACGGGATATCAACTACTCCCGTAGCGTTTCTTCGTTTTCTTCAAAATAGTGTGTAAGATTACGTTCGGCCGTCTTAAATAGATTAGAGTCTGGATTTAAACGAATACTTTGCTGATTCAAGTATACAGAGTCATCCATTAGGAGCTCAGGTAATAGTTTGGGGCGGCCAGTTAATGTAATTTCATACTTAAAAAACAGATCGCCCATTGCATCAATCTGAAAGGTACCGTAGCCTTTTTCAGATTCTGGTATACGTATATTTTTGATTAATGACATAATAAAGACACCTTCCTTTAAATGATGTAAGCGGTAAACCTATTATAACAGGTTCAATATGTAAATACAGTTAAATTACTGTAAACCAAATATATGTTTCTATAGAAAAGGGTTTTTGTTAAAATAAAGGCGAGGACCAAACAGAGAATGGAGAAGGTTACATGAGAATTTTACATACAGCTGACTGGCATATCGGGAAAATCGTGAATGAATTTTCGATGTTAGAAGATCAAGAACACTATCTAAATCAATTAGTGGATAAAGTGAAACAATTGAACGTTGACGTACTCATTATGGCAGGAGACCTGTACGACCGAGCAATTCCACCAAAAGAAGCCGTTACATTAGCCAATAGAATCATCACTCGATTGATTAAAGAAGTAAAAATCCCTGTTCTAGCGATTGCAGGGAATCATGATAGCAACGAGCGTTTAGAGTACGGTGCAGAATTGCTTGAAACGAGTGCCCTTTTTATAGAAGGAACACTGAAGAAGACTACTAGAAAAGTAACCATTGATGGAATGAACTTCTATTTATTGCCATTTGCGGATCACGTAACAATTAGGCAATTACTAGAAAGAGAAGACATCAAAGATCTTGAGGATGCTACAAAAGTGCAAGTGGAATCGATCAAAGCAGAGATGAACTTGGATGAAGTCAATATCTTAATTGCTCATGGGTATATCGTGAATCAGACAAAAGATTCTGTTGAAGATTCAGAATCTGAAAGACCGCTCAGTATTGGAACTGCTGAATTTGTAGAAGCCAGTATTTTTGAAGATTTTGATTATGTAGCGCTGGGTCATTTGCATAAAGCTCAGAAAGTGAAATGGGATAAAGTCAGATATAGCGGTTCTCCATTAAAATATTCGAAATCTGAAGTCCCGCATAAAAAGAAAAGTTGGATTGTAGAAATAGAGAAAGATCGATTAGATATTGAACCAGTTGAAATTGAACCACTCAGAGACATGAAAGTGATTAGAGGGTTTTTTGATACGCTAATGGAAAGTGAATCAAAGGACTATGTTTTTTTTGAGTTGGAAGACAAAGATTATGTCATGGATGCAATGAATCAGTTAAGAAGACGGTATCCTTTTGCGATGGGGCTGGAATATATTGGTCGAGAACGTTCAGATGTAGATGCAGCAAAACAGACCCAACAAACCTTGCAGAAAAAAACGATGGTTGAATTATTCGAAGATTTTTATACTACGTATAATCAAGAAACACTAGATACTAAACAAAAATCAGCAGTAGAACAGATTATGAACGATGTACAAAAAGGAGAAGTCTGATGCGCCCGTTAAATTTAGTCATGAATGCTTTTGGTCCCTACAAAGGGAAGGTGGAAATTGATTTCACACAGCTATCCCAGTCATCCCTGTTCCTAGTTAGCGGACCAACTGGGGCTGGTAAAACAACCATATTTGACGCAATTGCTTATGCGTTATTTGATCAAGCTAGTGGAGACTCGAGACAAAAAGATACGTTCAAATCGCAATTCGCTAAAGATACGGATCTAAGTTACGTGGAACTAGAATTTGAACTGGGCGAAAATCGATATTTTATTCGCCGTGAACCCACTCAAATTGGTCCTGGAACGAGGTCGAAAACAAAACAAATTCAATCTAACGTGACCTTTCATAAAGGGAATCAAGTAACGACTAAAGTAAAAGAAGCCAACGACGAAATTCAACAAATCATTGGCTTAACGTACGATCAGTTCAGACAAATCGTCATGCTTCCGCAAGGGTCGTTTAAAAAGATGCTGGAATCAGATAGTGGAGACAAAGAGAAAATTTTTCGGAATATCTTTCAGACAAAACAAATCGAACAATTTCAAGACCAGCTAAAAGCGAAAGCGAAAGTTCTAGCAGATCAGTATAAAAATAACGAGCAAGCAATGAAACAAGCTATTTCAACAATTGAAATAGAAGAGAATGAAACGTGGACAAAAGCAATCGAGCAGTTTGATATTAAAAGAATTCTAGAGATATTAAGAAAGACGATTGTAGAAGAATCAGCTGAATTGAATTCGGTAAAAGAAACCATTGGTACGCTCCAACAAGCGTTTAAAGATCAGGAACAGATTCTAAGTTGGTTAGAACAGAAAGAAAAGAATCTAGCAGAGCAAACGATTCTGGATTCAAAACGACAAAATATAGAGCAAAAAGAAGTTGCTTTAAAGCAACATACAGAAGCTGTGAAAGTAGTAAATGCTAAAGCAACGCTAGAAGAAAGTTTAACGCAACTCAAGAAACAAAAAATGAGACTCGCTGAGTTAAAAGAGCAAAAAGGAACACTGAAAAAGCAAGAAGCAGAACAGTCAGTGAAACTAGAAGCAGCTAAAGGGGATTTCGATAACCTAAAAAGTATCCGAGAAGCCATTTCAAAACTGAACGAAGCATTAACGATTATTGATCAAATTGAAGAGAAAGATCAATCAATCAAACAACAAAATAAGATAATTGATGAAAATCAGCAGACAATCGAAGCGTTGGAAAAGCAATCCACACAAGTAGCGAAGAGTATTGGAAAAAGTGAAGCGACGTTAGACTCAATCGAACAACTACGTACTAAAATCGATGAATTAAAAGAAGCTATGGTCGTTTCCAAAGAAACTTTAACTAAACTGAGTCATCGCAAAGAACAACTCGAGCAAGTTTGTGCGCTTCAACAAAAAGAACAGGAAGCCGTCGTTCAGTGCGAAGCAGCTAAAGAGAAAAAGGAAGAGGTCTATCTCAAACTAGTTAAAGGAAAAGCTGATTATTATACGAATTTAGCCAGTACACTTGCAGAAGGCTTGGTTGAAGGAGAAAACTGTCCAGTATGCGGATCGGTTCACCACCCAAATAAGGCAACAACAAGTGCACGCACTTCAACAAAAGAACAAGTAGAAGCATTAGAATTAGAAGAAAAACAAGCGAATACAATTTTTGTGCAAATAGAGACTAAATTAGATAATATTCGAGCAGATGTCACTAGTCGCTGTGAACAGCTAGAGATTGAACAGTCGCAAGCGAAGACTGAATACGAAAAAGCGAAAGTAGACGAACAAAATATAAAGGAAACATTCAATGGATTCGCAAAAGAACTCGAAACTGCAGAGCAACAAGTTAGCGAAGAAGCAGAATTGAAAGAACAGCTAGAAGCGTTACGTAAGCAAGCTCAGTCACTTCAGACAGAACAACAACAATGCCAGTCGACAATCGAATTCACTAAGACTCGACTTCAGGAAATCACAGAAGAGAAAGAAAGGTTAAAAGAAAAGGTATCTAGCGAAAGCAAAGAAGAAATACAGCAAACAGTTAAAGAAAAAGAACAGTTAATTGAAAAAATAGAAACAGAATATGAACAGCTTCAAAATCAAACGCATGTATTGAGAAGTGAGCTAGCTTCAACGAAAACAGCGATTGAACTAACAGAATCTCAATTGAAAGAAACTGTTTTACGCAAAGAACAGCTTGAAAAAGATTTTGAGCAAATAAAAGAGACCAGTCGTTTAGGCGACCAGTTTGTTGACTATGTTTTAGAAAAAGCTCAACAAGTATCGTGGTCTGAAGAAGTAGAAACCTATAAGCAATCGGTACTGGTCAATCAAGACCGAATCAATCAACTGGATGAGCACTTAAACCAACTGGAGTCTCTAGAAGAAAAAATAGTGTATGAAGAAGCAATAGTTGAAATTAAAAACAGAATTCAGGAATCGGAACAAAAAAGAGATACACTATTAACAAACACTTCGCAAAATCAACGCGCTGAAGAAACAATCAAAGGTTATCACAAGCAGAGTAGTGAAGTAGAGAAAGCTTATCAGTTGTATGGATTGTTGTCTGATATGGCGAATGGTTCAAAACAAACCGATTATATTTCATTTGAACGATATGTTTTAGGTATCTATTTTGAAGAAATTTTAATGGCAGCCAATCAACGGTTCAGTCAGATGACCAATCACAGATATGAACTTCAAAGACAAACGGAAAAAGGAAAGGGTTCTGGAAAACAAGGACTGGATATGGAAGTGTTTGATCACTATACGGGCAAGACCAGAAGCGTGCATACCTTATCTGGAGGCGAAACCTTTAAGGCGTCTCTAGCCTTAGCACTAGGTCTTAGTGACGTCATACAAAATCAAAATGGCGGAGTCAGTGTGGATACGTTGTTTGTTGATGAAGGGTTCGGAACGCTCGATTCAGATTCACTAGATATGGCTGTTCAAACCTTACTGGATCTACACCAAAAAGGTCGGTTGATTGGAATCATATCTCATGTGGATGAGCTGAAAACGAGGATTCCAGCGCATATTGTTGTTGAGAAAACGGCTACAGGAAGTACAGCACACATAAAAAATTAACACTTCTCTAGGATAAGTGTCTTTCCTTTAAAAATCTGATAAATGAGCGTTATAATTAACGTGTAGAAAATAGAAGTTATTAGATGAAAGGAAGGATTTAATTGAATAAAGAACAATTAGAACGAATGAAATCTGGAAAAGGATTTATTGCTGCATTGGATCAAAGTGGTGGTAGTACACCTAAAGCACTTGAAGCCTATGGTGTACCAGAGACAGCTTATTCCACAGACGACGAGATGTTTACGGTTGTTCATGAAATGAGAACGCGTGTGATCAAGAGTCCCTCATTTACTTCCGACCACATTCTAGGTGCAATTCTGTTTGAAAATACGATGGACCGCATGATTGATGATAAATATACGGCAGATTATTTATGGGAAGAAAAAGGTGTAGTGCCCTTCCTTAAAGTCGATAAAGGTTTGGCAGAAGAGGTTGATGGTGTTCAAATTATGAAGCCAATGCCTGATTTAGAACAGTTACTCAAAAGAGCTGTGGACCACAATGTCTTTGGTACTAAAATGCGTTCAGTTATCAAAGAAGCCAACGAGTCTGGGATTAAAAAAGTTGTAGACCAACAATTTGAAGTGGCGCAACAGATTTTTGAAGCAGGACTCGTTCCAATCATTGAACCTGAAGTAGATGTCTACAGTAAAGACAAAGAAAAAGCTGAAGAAATGCTAAAAGTAGAAATTAAAGCACATCTAGATCAGCTAGATGAACAAACAAAAGTGATGCTTAAATTGACGATTCCAAATAAAGTGGATACGTACGTTGAATTCACGGAACATCCAAACGTTGTACGTGTCGTCGCACTATCAGGCGGCTACAGCAGAGAAGAAGCCAACGAAAAACTTTCTCAAAATAAAGGTTTGATTGCGAGCTTCTCTAGAGCCTTATCTGAAGACTTGAATGCTGATCAGACAATAGAAGAATTTGATCAACATCTATCGGATGCAATTAGCTCAATTTACGAAGCATCTGTATCACCAGAATAGAAAAAGAGTACAAAGAGCAAAGGGGGCAACGAATCGTTGCTCCCTTTTTTTGTGCTGTTATAGTAGTCTATACATAAGATGAAATCGGATAACATCATAAAAGTGGGAGTGAGTATACTGAGAAGAGAAGAAGTAGGTAGGAAAAAGCTTTTTGTCATTTTTTTAATGATGGGGAACCTTTATGTAGCATATTTAAGTTACGAGCAGTATAAGCTCAGACTAGAGTTCTTTAACAATTGGCCATGGCAGCCTGTTTTTTTACTCGGCATTCATCTCATCTGGTTTTTATTCAATTTCTATCATTTGCTGAAAAAAGAGTAAGTAGAAATTAACAAGGTTAAATAGTTAAAGCTAATAAGACTGGAAGGTGAGATTATAGTTGAAGAAAAGATATATTTTTAAGTTTATATTTGTAGTAATAATCATTAATTTAATGGTGTATAGTTTCTTGATAGATGCAAGAATAAGAGAGGCTACTCTCTTTAGTATTGTTGCTGGGTTTGGATGGTTAAGTACACTGATTTACGATGAAATACAATATAAAAGACCACGTGGTGACGATAGGACAGAGCGAGAGAAGAAGATTGATTGGGCTTTATTAGGTATTGTTTGTGTTAATGCATTAGATATTATTAGGTCAATTATGTTATACGGAATCACCTGAAAACCAAATTTCATTTGTATAAATTTTGAATATTTATACAAATCGAATTGACTTTTAAGTAGAACAAGATTAAACTAATCAATAAAACTTAAAAGTGGGAGAATCCTATGTCAGTGAATCAGCATACCGAAATTATTCAAGAATTAATTCAATCCGTAAGTCCGGAATTAAGGGAACTAAGCGAATATATTTATGACCATCCAGAACTAGGACACGAAGAGTTCCTTTCTTCAAAAGCGCATGTGGAGTTACTTGAAAAGCATGGATTTGAAGTGGAATATCCATATCTTGGTATCGACACTGCATTCAAAGCAGTGTATAAAGGCAAGAAAGAGGGGCCGACAATTGCTTACTTATCTGAATATGATGCATTACCTGGAATTGGCCATGGATGTGGTCATAATCTGTTAGGGGCTACGGATACAGGAGCGGGTATTGTGTTGTCTAAGTTGGTCGATGAAGTTGGGGGAACAGTGATTGTGCTAGGCACGCCAGCAGAAGAAACGAATGGTGATAAAGTGACGATGGCAGAATCAGGAACATTTAACGATATTGATGTCGCTTTCTGCACACACCCATCTGATGGGTACTATGCAAGTGGAACATCTATGGCGATGGAGGCGATTGAATTCCGTTTCCACGGTAAGACCGCCCATGCTGCAGCTTCTCCTTTTGAAGGGAAGAATGCATTGGATGCTTGCTTGAATACATTTAATAACATCAATGCGCTTAGACAGCAACTTCACCCTTCAGCACGTGTTCATGGCGTCATTAAACAAGGTGGGGAAGCAGCGAATATTATTCCAGACTTCACACGAGCAGAGTTTTATGTGCGTGCGATGGATATGCCGTATTTGAATGAACTCAAACAAAAGGTGATTCAATGTGCTGAAGCAGGAGCACTAGCAGCGGGTTGTAAGATGGAGTGGGATCATTATGAAGCAAGCTATCAGAATCTAATTACAAACAAAACGCTTTCTGAAAAGTACAATGATAATATGAAAGAACTAGGCATTGAGATGGATACAGAAGAAAAAGATTCTATGGGTTCCATGGATATGGGGAACGTGAGTCAAGTCGTTCCAGCTATCAATCCATATTTTGAGATCAGTAACGGGAATAGCGTGACTGCGCATACAGTCGAGTTCAGAGAGTACACGAAGACAGAACCGGCTTATGAAGGTATGGAAAAAACGATTGCGGCTTTTACTCAGACAGCTCTTGATTTGATAATGGACAAACAACTATTAGCTAATGTAAAAGAAGAATTTAGTACTAAAATATGAAGGGAGTATCAATGTCTTGCAATTGAGGAAGCTATTAATCACAGATGAAGTATCCTATCGAGAGTACGTTAAGTCTTGGAAAAGTGAAAAGATTGTCCCAACATCTTCTAATTTTAATAAAAATCCTTACCGAGACTTTTTACAGCAGTTGATTAAAGCTGAAGAGGGTATGGATCAATGGGTGCCTTCTGAAACCTATTTTCTTTTCCTTGAAGAAAATGAGATAGCCGGTGCCATTAATTGCCGCTATCAATTAAACGACCAGTTGAAATACATTGGTGGACATATTGGCTACGGTATATCTCCGGAACATAGAAGAAAAGGTCTAGCTCAATTGATGCTGGGAAAAGTATTGCCGCTATTCAAAGAGCGGGGTATAGAACGAATTTTATTGACAGCTAACGATGACAATGTTGGTAGTGTTCAGGTAATACTAAATCACTATGGTAAACGAGCATCATCTGGTATAGAAGAATCCGGAAAAACATTTGGTCGTTACTGGATAACTATCTAAAAAAGACCCTTTTACTAGTCAGTTTATAAACTGATTCAGTAAAAGGGTCTTTCTCAATGATGTTATTCAGATATCAAGCCTTCTTCAACTAAGAATTCTCTAGCCACATCCTCAGCGACACGACCATCATAATCAACTTGATAGTTCATAGAACGCATTTGATCGTCAGTGATTTGACCACCTAATGTATTTAATATATCTTCTAGTTCCGGATATTCTTCTAGAAGTTCATTTTTCAGTAGTGGAGCACCTTGATACGGTGGGAATAATTCTTCATTGTCTTCTAGTACAACAAGATCATATTCTTCGATCTGGCTATCTGTACTATAAGCGTCAAGTAAATTAATATCGCCACGTTCAACAGCAGTATATCTAAGCTGTGGTTCCATCGTCTGGACGTTTCCAAAAGAGATACCATACATTTCTTGGATACCTGGATAACCATCTTCACGATCATTGAATTCTAGTGTGAATCCAGCATTGACTTGATCAGCAACGGAAGCAAGATCTGCAATCGTTTCTAGGTTGTTTTCTTCTGCGAATGCCCTAGGAACAGCTAATGTATAGGTGTTATTGTAGGCCATTGGTTCAAGAAAAGCCAAGTCATATTCTTGATTCAATTGTTCAGCAGCGTCCATATAAACCGATTCTGCGGAAGCACCTGGCTCAGGGACATCATCGAAGAAAGTAGCCATAACAGTCCCAGTAAATTCCGGATAGATATCGATATCATTTGATTGTAAAGCGCTGAATACGAAAGACGTTTCCCCAAAGTTTGGTTCAACCCTAGCAGTGAGATCTGACTGATCTTCAATCAGTAATTTATATAAGTTCATTAAAATTTCTGGTTCTGTATTTAGTTTACCGGCAATGATTAAATCATCTTCTTCGTTGATAAGGGTTGGCACAAAGATGATACCTATGATCAAGGCAAGACCAGACCCTAATATGATGGCTGTCTTTTTGACGGAAGTTTTTTGAAGGTAGCTCAGTAACCAGTCGAAAAAGATCGCTAATAAAGCAGCTGGTATAGCACCGAGTAAGATCAAAGCGTTGTTCCCTCGGTTGATTCCGAGAAGAATCAAACTACCAAGACCACCAGCACCAATTAAGGCAGCGACTGTGGCTGTCCCTATAATCAAGACCATACCTGTTCTGATTCCGGCCATGATAACCGGGAGAGCAATAGGGATTTGTACTTGAATGAGTTTTCTAAAACGACTCATCCCCATGGCGTCGGCTGCTTCATCTATTGCAGGATCGATTTCTGCTAGTCCAGTGTACGTGTTTCTAAGGATAGGGAGTAAAGCATAGACAACGAGTGCAATTACGGCTGGCAAAGTGCCAATTCCAATCAACGGAATCAATAGACCTAAAAGCGCCAAAGAAGGAACTGTCTGGAAAATCGCAGTAACTTGAATAATTGGTTCTGCGATCCGTTTATGTTCAGTTAGGATGATGCCTAAGGGAACCGCAATTAAAACAGCAATGAGTAAGGAGATGAAAGATAATTGCATATGTTCGAGTAGGGCTGTCCAAAAATCACCACTACGTTGCTGGAATGTTTCTATAAGATTCATTAACGGTTAGCCTCCTTTGATGCAGACGCTTCTCCTGCAAGAAAGCTGATCAGGTTCGATTTGGATATAGCGTAAACAGCTGTTTCATTTTCACGGTGAACAGAAACTGCCTCATGATTTGAAAGAAGTATGGTCAGTTCTTCAACTGTTGCTTGTGCAGAAACGGAATTTTCTGGCAAATCTTGAAGTTGACTACAAAAGCCTGCATCTATTAAGTCCTGTACATATTTTTCTTCTTTGTAATTTGGAAGACCGGTCTGAATAAACTGACGAACGAAATCATTAGCAGGGTGTTTCAAAATTTCATCAGGAGTTCCGACTTGTTCAATCTTACCTTTATTCATCAAACAAATACGGTCTCCTAATGTAATGGCTTCTTGCATATCATGCGTAACGAAGACGACGGTTTTCTTAAGTTGTTGCTGTAATTTCAGCACATCTTTTTGTAAATTATCTCTAGTGATGGGATCTAGTGCACTGAAAGGCTCATCCATTAAAATGATATCTGGATCAGCGGCTAACGCTCTGACGACACCTATCCGTTGCTGTTCACCACCGGATAATTCTGTTGTTTTACGATGTCTGTAGCTGTCCGGATCCATTTTAACGCTCTCTAGTAGCTCCGTTACGCGGTTCGTCATATCTTCTTTGGACCACTTTTTCATTTCCGGTACGACTAGGATATTTTCTTCGATTGTCATATTCGGAAATAACCCTACTTGTTGTAGAACATATCCAATATTCCATCTAAGTTCCTGTAAGTCATAGTCGCTTATAGGTCTTCCTTCAATTCGAATATAACCTTCTGAAAGGTCAATCAACTGATTAATCATTTTGAGGGTAGTTGTTTTACCACTCCCACTGGGACCAATCAGTACGAAAAACTCACCTTCTTTAATTTCTAAAGAAAAGTCTGATACAACTGCTTCTTCGTTATACCGTTTATACACTTTCTCGAAACGTATCATTTGTTTTCTCCTTTATTATTTCTCTTGTTATTATTCAGTATATCAAAAGCGATTCCTCAACCCTTACAAATATGTCTTGAGAACAAGATGACACTTCCCTATAATTTTTAGCAAAGGAGAGATGAAAAATGAATTTGACTATTAGAAAAATTGAGCCAAAAGATGACCAAAAAATGGGTGAAATTGTTCAGAGTAGTTTGGAAAACAGAGGGCTAGCAATTCCAGGAACAGCTTATTATGATCCTTATCTCTACAATTTATCTGAAGTATACAAAGCAAAAAGATCAGACTACTGGGTTTTAGAAAAAAATGGGAAAATCATTGGTGGCGGTGGTTTTGGTCCATTCGGCCAATATGAAAAAATCGGAGAACTACAGAAATTATATATTCTTGACGAAGAACAAGGGAGTGGTTACGCTCATATGCTGATGAAGCAAATTATTGAGAGAGCTAAACAGGACTACGAAGAATTATATATTGAGACATTCAAGTCACTAGATACTGCTAATCAACTTTATTTGAAATACGGATTTGTTTCGTTGAGTCAACCATTAGAAGGTTCTGAACACGGAGCATGTGATGCATGGTTATTAAAAAAACTGTCTAAATAATCTTACAATTCTAAGGTCCTTAGAAAATCTCTATGATCCATTAGTGAAATGAAAATAGATTAATTAAAAGAATTTATGCATATAACTGTTTATAAAAGGCGCTAACTTAAAATTTTATGCTAAATTGTTCCTTTTATTAGATCTAGGTTATGGTACACTTATCTAGTAAGTATTGGATAAGAAGAATATGATAATTCATTCATTTTTAGATTTTGGAGGAGCTTTTAAATGGTCAGAGAAGTTGTATTTGAAACAATTAAATATATGTGGCGTAGTAAAAAGAATCGACTTTTCATGATCTTAACTCTAGGAGTGATGCTAGCGTATTCAGTAGTCCTCTTACCAAATACAGCGGGGCTTGAAGAGGTGGATGTCCAGCAGCTTGAACGAGAAATGCTTGGAAATGAGCAAACTTATAAGGATGCTTTAGTAAAAGGGCAGACAGTTCCGACTGTTATGACAGGGACTTCGGCTTATGAAGCGGCTCGTACAGAATTTCTTAATCAACGACAACTGCTCACAGCGCTTAAGCAAGGAGATGCAAGGCGATATTTGGAAATCGGCTACAGACCAGATATTACGGAGCGTGTAATGGTTCAGGAATCACTTGATTTAAACGTTTCAGTAATGGGTAGAGAAGCTGAGAATGTTTTCCAGCCTTTAAAGAATCAGGCATACATATATGAAGTAGAAGCATTGAGTTTTCATATCGTACACGATCGAACGAGTCTTCAGCAAATTCATCTTTTTCTCATCGGTCTAGGTCCTGTTCTTTTATGTTTAGGGGCGATTTTTATGATCAGCGATATTACGGTAAAAGACCGTAAGTTAACGACTCAAAAAGCAGGCGTACCTATGAAGTGGGCTGATTACCTGTTTGTCCAGTCAATAACTGCAATGTCCTTTGTTTTGTTATTCTATCTATTTTCTGCAAGCATATTTTTTGTCATAAACGGACTTCTGTATGGTTTCGGAACCCTTTCTTTACCCGTAGGTCTATTCCAGTTTGATCAAACCAATCGAAGTATATATACTAGTCCGCTGGAGTTATTTTCTATCGGGCAGTTTCTGATTAGGACCGTTCCATTTTTTCTTTTGATTCTTTACTTGATCAGTAAGTTGAATACAATCTTTAGTCTCCTATTCAAGCAAGAAGTCGTTGTTTTGATCAGTGGTGCTTTCATGATTTTATTCCAGCAATTGTATTATGGAGTAGAAACAACTGAGCTGTTAGGGATCAACATTAGCTGGTTTCCTCAAACGTATTTAGATTTTGGGAAGATCGTCACGGGAAGAGTCAATGAAGCGATGATTGAAGGGGATTTTTACATGCGAGGTATACTCGTTTTAAGCGTAACCATCCTAATAGCGGAAGTTCTGGTTTATTTAACTGCCAAACACATCACAAGACAGAAATTTGTACGATAAGGAGAGAGTTGGATGAAAAAAATCGCTTATTTTGAGTGGTTAAAGATTGTAAGGGACTGGAAAACTAGAGTCATAGCGTTAGGGTTTTTACTATTTTTCGGAACTTTCTCCTTATTATATCGCCAGCAAGAAGTGGTGTTGCCAGTTATGCAGCTCAGAGGAGAATACGCAGATGCACAGCAAATCTTCAGACTCATACCCGATCAGCATTTTGAAGGAGAAACAGGCGAAGACGTTCAGCTGGCACTTGGCCGAAATGCTACTTTGATAGGATTGAATCAATACATATTAGCGCAACAAGAAGGGAATACAGTATCTGGTGTTGAAGAGGTTGTTTCTGATTATTTAAGTAACGGTCGTCAAATTGCTGAAAACAATCAATTTTTGTACAATGCGACAGAATTTGAATCACTCAATCTCTTAAAAGAAGTTTATCTACCAGCAGAAGAAGAGATAGAAAAAGACTTGAAATTTTATGAAGCGCTTGAAGCCGATGATTTAAATATCGAGTGGAATCCGCTAGCATCCTCACAAATTTTAAAACAGCAAGTTGAGTTAGTAACAGGAGTGATTTTATTTATCTTCATTGCACTTCTGGCAGGTGATCAGTTTACGAGAGACCAAGTCAAAAATTGGAGTGTGACTCAAGGCATTCCAATCTCTTGGAAGCGGCAATGGCGGTCACGGAGTTTGATGTTGTGGGGAATTATCTGGTCTGTGACACTTCTGGGAGTCGTTACAAGTTATTTAGGTAGTCTATTCTTTGAAACATCAGGAACATTAAACTATCCGGTCCCGATTTATTTAAATCAGACCACCGAATATCTTCCAATTTGGCAATATACCTTGATTTTGCTAGGTTCGGGTATGATTTTAAGTTTTATCGTATTATTGATTGCGAACGGTTTAAGCTGGATAATTCGAAATATCTATTTAACGATATTACTTGTAACAGGCTTATATTTTCTTCCAGCAATTGGGGGACAATTAACGTCCGTCTCTTCTTGGCAACCTTCTTTTTATTTTAATATTCAACAAGTCGTTCAAGGAACAAGCGCTAGAATATACGGATTAGAGGCAATAGAAATTTGGAAATTGCCGATCGTACTGTTTATACTCTGGGTGATTTTAGAGCTTGCTTTCAAATATATTTTTAATCTGATTCCGACACAGACACTCGGTTTGAAAAGGAGGAAATCATTATGACATTGACCGTGAAAAATTTAACGATTGCTTATGGAAAGAGAACCGTACTAGAAAATATCAGCTTTACAATAGATAAAGGAACCATCATTGGTTTAGTCGCACCAAATGGTACAGGAAAAACAACCTTATTTAATGCAGTGATGCGTTTTATTCCAGTTAAAGAAGGCGAAGTTTACCTGAACGAAAAACAATATACAGAGAAGGAAGCCGATGTATTAGCGCTTCACAAGCAAATCACTTTTTTTCCAAATCAAGATGATCTGTATGAAAATTTTACCGGTACAGAACATATTCAAATGTATGCAAAAGTCTGGTCAGGAAAAGAATTAGCTGTAGAGGACATTATTGATCAATTACAGATGAGAGATTATGTCGGGCGTCCCGTAAGAACCTATTCTCTTGGTATGCGACAAAGACTCTGTTTTGCCATGATGGTCGCTGCCAATACACCGGTCATGTTTATGGATGAAGTAATGAATGGTCTGGATCCAGAGAATGTTTCACTAGTATCAGATATTTTGATTGAATTAAGAAAATCCGGGAAAATTATCATCGTTGCTTCTCATTTATTGGACAACTTAGATGAGTATGCCGATAAAGTCTTTTTCTTAAAAGACAAGAAATTATTCAGGATCAATGATCATCATGAGCGGAAACCAGATTTTTACAAGGTCGTTTGTTCAAAGGAACAAGTGCGTATGCTGGAACAGACAATGTTATTACCTGAAGAAACCATTCATTTAGGTAATAGTGTGCTTTGTATTCCAGTTGACGCATTGACCGAAGAAGAACAGATAGTGTTGTTCAGACAAATTAGGTCGCTGAAAAATACAGAGTTAAAAGTTGGTCCTCTAGGCACATCTGAATACTACTCGCACATTTATGGACTAGAAATCCACTCGTTTGATAGGGGGAATCAGGCGGATGTTGAAACTACAGAATAAAATTACTCAAATATTTGGAACGATTATGCTGATAGGGTTTTTTGCTGGATGCTCGAGCTATGCGGGGATTAGAACACCAACTTATGACGGAGAACCTGTCCAAATAGACGAAGAAGCTGTCGCTGCTTACAGAGATCACCGAGAAATCATTGGAAAGAATAAAGAACTGTATTTAAAAGAATCCATTAGTCCTTCGTTAAACGATCCGGCTCTGGACTTTACGGGGGAAGATCCTGTTCTTTTAGAATCCGGTCACTATACAATTGGTGAAGATTTGCCGGCTGGTAGAGTTTATATGAGGGGGGCAGACAGTGATTTTGCTCCTGATAAGCGGATGATTCATGTAGGTACAGTGACGATAATGGATGAAGAAGATCATCTTTACTTTGAAACGCTTTTCAATGACGCGGCAGGAATTAAAGAAGCTTACGTAGATCTGCGTGAAGGACATACGATTAAAGTAGTCGGAGAAAATCCAGAAGTCATGGTTCATTATGAGGATCCGATGCAAGTAGATACGAGTACAATATTGATAACAGGTCAATATGAAGTAGGGAAACAAATTGATTCTGGTGTGTATGAAATTGCGAATGTCGTTGCTCCCGGAGTAGGTAGTATGTACTGGTATCAAGGGGATGAGATACCTAGAATCATTGAGCTGTCAATGCCTCAAGCTACTATGACCAAAGAAGAACTCGCAAATGAACGAAAAGATGGCTATATCAATGAAACAGAATATCAGCTTCAACTTGAAGCGATAGAACAAGCTGAAACACAAAGACCGACAGTGAGCCTAGAGGCAGGAGATCGTTTATCTATACCGATGGTTCATACACTAGAGTTAATCAAAGTAGAATGACGTAGAGGTAAGAAAATAAGAAGGTCATACGGGGGAGAAAAAGATGTACGAATTCTGGAAACAAGCAGAATTTTTTTACGGAACAGTGTTGCCGATCGTAGCTATTATTTTTTTCATGATGCTGATTGTTGGTCTCTTTATCTTTTACTATACGACTAAGGATAGCAAGAAGAGAAAGATTATGGGGGGCTTATTTTTAACCGTTTTTGTAGGCACCTTAGTCTTTTCTGTCTGGGAACACATAAAATACCGACATTGGATCGAGCAGTCAGCTTATGTTAACCCTGGTGTTCGAAACCAGAGAGAAATCATGGGAAGCGTTGTGCTAGAAGATCCCAAGATGGCTTTAGCTTATCAGAAGATCGATTTAAGAGAACAATACAGTCAGCTAGATATGTACCGTGTTCGTGAAGAGAGTAGGGAACTTTCAAATCGTTACTTAGGCTTAAGAGACAACCGTCATTACTTTACGCTTGGTAGCGACGAACGGTATGCCTTCTGGTATACAGGGGACGTCGAGTTTACGAATGAAACTACCCATATAACAGGAGTTTCTTTTGAGTTGAATGATGATCGATTTGAACAGCTTGGATTCACACCGAGTACGCCGAACTATCTAGAGACCATTTATATCAATCAAGAAGCGTTTGATCAAGCAGAACAAGATATTCCATCAGAAGTTTTTCCGTTTTCAGAGGCATTCACAGAATGGATTACATCGTAAAAAGTTTGTAGCGTCAAATTAAATAAAAAGAAGGTAAACGAATGTATGAGTTTTGGGTAAAAGGAGAAACACTTTACACGATGATTTTGCCAGTATTATTTGTTATCTTAATGGTTCTTTTAATTGTCATCTTATTTCTTTTTTACTATACAGATAAAAAAAGCAAGAATAGAAAAATAGGCGCAACGATTGTTTTGCTTTCTGCAGTAGGCGCTATTTTATATGGGTACTTTCAGCACACAAGTTATCGACATTGGCTGGAACAATCTAGCCTAGTCAATGCTGGGGTCAGAGACCGTTACGAAATAATGGGTTACGAAGTCTTGGAAAGTCCAGAACTCGTAAAGAGTTATCAGTCTATGAACTTGCTAGCTCGTTTTCAGGAGTTAGACATGTATGAAGAACAGCCAGTAGAAGAACAAATAGAGTATACCTACTTGGGAACAACTGGGCGGCAACATTATTTTTCTATGGGAGACGAAGAGAAATATGCTTGGCGTTATACAGGAGAGGTCGTTTATACAGACGAACCAACGCATCTTTCAGGTAGTCAGTTCCGACTATTGGATAACAGGTTCGAATCGTTGGGATTCATAGCTGAGTCGCCGATTTATTTGGGCACTTTTTATATCAATCAAATAGATGCAGAACAAGCAACAGGTGAGATTCCAATCACAATCATTCATCCTTCAGAAGTATTTAAGAACTGGAATTTAGGGCACCAGCCGACTAAAGGGACAAGTCTGGGATATTAGAGATTATATTGTAATCTATTCGGTATCAAACTGATATTGTGTTTGTTCTCAGTACGCTGTAGAATGAAATTTAGACTACTGAGAAAGGAGCTTGAATACAAATATGGAAGCTTTTACACTGTTTCGTCCTATCTTTTATATCTTACTAGGAGTTTTGGTGCTGACTTTGATCGTCTCTCTTATCCCCAAAGGAAGAGATTCCAAAATCAACATGGTCTCCATCTTGTCAATTTCAATAACGCATCTGGTTATCGCTAGCGCACTGCTTGTAATTGAAAACCAGGTACTAGATAGATTTTCCTTGGAAGGTGATTCTATCAGCTTTTACACTTACTTAGCTATACTTGTTCTGAGTATTTTAAATCCTTTAATGTACTACATCAGAAATAAGCAAAAACGTCGAGGGTCTTATCGGTTCAGTTAACTAAAAAAATAGGAGAATCGAGCATTCTATCGCTCGGTTCTCCTATTTTTGTTTAAACTATTTTATTTTTTGTTTACCACCAAAGAAATAGAATCCTCCGCCAAATGATGCGAGGGTCACCACACCAATGATAACGGCTGGCTTGGGGATATTTACAGAATCAGAAACGCCAGCTTGATTCGCTTCGGCATCTTCAGTCTCTGCAGTGTTTTGATCTTCGTCAGTCGGTGTTTCTTCAGACATTACGGCTTCTTCGTCTGTTTCTTCTTCATCGACTTCCGTTTCTTCTCCAATATCTTCTTGCTCTTCTTCAGTCTCTTCAAAAGCAACAGGAGAGAAGACGCCTAGAGTTCCAACTGCGTTTAAATCAGAAACGACAGCACCATTTTTATAAGTACTATCTAAAATGATCCATTCTTCTTGATCATTACTCCAAAGATATAAGTGATCTTGATTTTCTTCTGCAGCAGCTGAAAAGAAGCGATACGTCATATTGGATTCGAATTCTGTGATACTTGCGCCATTTACAATCATGTTCATTTGGTAAAGAGGGCTTTTAGCTTCTTCAATACTAGAAACTTCTTGTGAAAGGTCGTTACTGAACCTTAAAACCGTTTCCCCTTCTTGGAAATTGCTTGAAGGAATAAGCCATTCCATATCTAATTTAGCAATCAAGATACTGATGTTTCTTTCTCTTAACACAAGAACTTGTTCAGCTGTTAAGGAAAGTTGATCAACGGACTCCATTGTTGCGTCAAATGAAACAGCGATTACACCATTATCTGCGACAGATGCAAAGTCTTCTTTAGAAAGTAAGGCTGTTCCATCACTTTCTGACGGACGTATCCAAACAGCATTTTCAGAAACATCTACAGGCTGTTCTTCTTCTTCTGAAGCGGCCTCTTCATTATCTGGAGTTTCTTCGGGTATGGTTTCTTCAGGAACATCTGTAGATTCAGAAGGGCTTTCTGTTTCAGGTTCTGTACTAGGTTGCTCTGATTCTGTAGGTGTCTCTACTACTTCTTCTTGAGGTTGTTCTGTTTCAGGTTCCTCTTCAACTTCTTCAGAAGGTATTTCTTCAACCGGTTCCGTTTCTTCAGGGACGGTTTCCTCTGGAGTATCTTCAGTTGGTTCTTCTTCAATAGGTACTTCTTTTGAATAACGCACTAATCCAAACCCATAACGGTCATCTCTACCTTCAGGGCCGAGGTCGGTAGCATTCTTTTGAAGAAGTGAACGAACTTGTCTGGTGCCTTGTTTTTGCATCAATAAAGCAGCAATTCCCGCAACGTGTGGTGTTGCTTGAGAAGTACCAGAATTTTCGGCGTAACCACTTCCGGTATTACTTAAACTATTAATAGAACGGCCAGGTGCAGCCAACTCGTTTTCAAGTGAAACTTTAGAATCACTAGCAATTGTTCTGTTTCTATCCACGTTAGCAACAGCAACCGCCTCTGGATACGCAGCAGGATAGTCTATACCAGAAGATCCTGTTCCATTCCCACTTGCAGCAACAACAAGGATGCCTGCATTCGTGGCAGAAATAATCGCATCGTGAATGTCTTGATTCGGATCTTGAAATCCAGAGCTGATGTTAATAATGTCAACACCCATTTTCACTGCTTCTTGAATACCAAGTAATAAATTACTAGCAGAAGTCGAGTTTTTTTGGGTTTTATGATAAACCTTAATACCATATATAGACGCACCTGGAGCAATCCCACGAACGGGAGACTGAGTAGAAGCACCGATAATACCTGCGACGTGTGTTCCGTGCCCATCATGGTCATTACGCCAGTCATCAGCGCCAAGTTTGTGGTTTTCGTCGAAAATACTATATCCACCAGCGTAGGTGATATCAGGATGATTGTAAAAACCAGTATCGATAACCGCTACTTTTATGTCTGTTCCGGTAATATTTTCATCCCAAGCATCGAAAGCACCGACCATTTCATTATTCCAATCATTATCTGTTAAAGCTCTACTAGAAACTTCCGTGTCTTCAGAAGTTGTCATTTCCTGATCATAACTGACGCGTCTGACGCCTTTTTGTCGGCTGATTTCTTTCACTGCTGAAGCAGGAACGGTCATCGTTTGAATGGGCAAGAAGTCGAGCGTTCGCACATTTTTATAGCTTGGATCGAGCGTTTCAGTATCTGGAACGGTCTCTTCATAACGAACAATGATATCAACGAGTTCGTCACTGTCAGCCGTTTCTTCACTAGCAAACACAGAATAGGTTGGAGCGAGCAGTGTAAATATAAACATAAATGCTAAAAACAGTGAACCAAATTTAAGTATAAGCTTTTTCACTAAACAATCTCCTTTGAATCTTGTCATCTAAATCATCAATTTATCATGATAATCGTTTAAATCATTAAAAATATCTTATCATAGACGTGTTACAATATTAGAGAGAAATCACTCTGTTTTTTCAAATTGTAACGGGAACTGTCATATTTTGTTAAAAAATTACCTTGTTGTTCTATTATAATGGCTTTATCAGGAAAACAAAGTGTTTTGAGAAGAAAAGAATCAGCTTATTATAAAGAATATTCTATTAATTAAACTTATAAATTCAATAAAAAGGAAGTAATGACCCATGAATAGACCTGAATCCATAAAAAAAGCTTTAACTTATTTCAAATCAAATGAAATCTTTTTTCATTTATTTTTGTTGTTCAAAAATGAATATGACGCTGCAAAACATCCTTTAGGACCCGTAGATGTCTCAGAGTTTACAGAAGAAGAGCTTGAGCCTGTTAAAACATTTCTAAAAACAAACTTAGATTCAGAAAATGGAACGACAAAAATCGACACGAATCTGTTTGAAGCCAGAATGCAGGAACAGTTCGATTTGTCTTTATCACTGGATGCGTTTCTGACAGAATACTTCAAAGATATGCTGAGTATTAAAGAAACAGAAGGAAAGCAGCCGCATCAGGAAATGAAGAATTTCTTAGATTATCTTGAAAGAGAATATGCTCTACTGACAAGCTGGTTCAACTATCTTAAAAGAGGAACCTACGATAGCCAGTGGATTTATCAGCTGATTTCTGAATCACCAAAGGTATTTGAAGACCATGTCCTTCATCTTTCTGAAGCCATTCGACTATTACCGGAAAGACCCATTCGTTTAGCTTTATTTGGACAGATTGTTGCAGGAGAACCACACGCTTTTGAGCGTCATTCGACTCTTGGAAAGCTTTTACTTCATGTGCTTGCTGAAGATGCAAGATATCATGCGATAGAGCCGGTCACCATTCCAGGGAGCAGCGAAGAAGTGAACCAGCTTTTATTGAAGTTCAATATTTTGAGAGATGATGTTACCAACTACACAACACTAGTGAATCTTTATGCAGAAACCATAGAAGGATATCATCCTATGTGGGAATCTGCCGCACACTCGCATAGTGTGATGAACGCTCCGATACGAGAGTTGATCAATATTGTGGCTGCTTATCCAGCTCATGAAGCTCAAATTGTATGGGTGATCGAGAACCCGGTCGTATTTTCAAACATTTTGGATGAAGTTCCAAATGTCCCTATGATTTGTACGCAAGGTAAGCTAACACTGGCAACAATGGAACTGTTGGATCGTCTTGCTGAAGAAGAAACAGATATTAGATATTGTGGAGACATTACGCCAGAAGGTATCAAGCGAGCAGAGACCATACTGATGAGGTACCCGGAAAACTCGCAGCCTTGGAAAATGGATGTTCCATCCTATCTCGCATCAAGATCTAAAGACAAACACTTGACTGACAAAGACCTTGAGATATTGAATACCTATTCGTTGGATATTTTTTCTTGCTTAAAAGATGAAATGAAAGATAGAGGGAATCCAGCGTGTCAAGAAATGCTACTTGACGAGATAATCAGTGAGTTGAAGTACTATTACCAATAGACTATTAGGCGTCTTTTATAATATACTCTCATCACAAGTTATATA
Source organism: Marinilactibacillus sp. XAAS-LB27 (assembly GCF_036039175.1). NCBI lineage: Bacteria > Bacillati > Bacillota > Bacilli > Lactobacillales > Carnobacteriaceae > Marinilactibacillus > Marinilactibacillus sp. XAAS-LB27. The sequence continues at coordinate 154,095 of NZ_JAYXKP010000004.1, forward strand.
GTAAAAACAGATTGAGAAGGTGAAGGCATGAGTACGATAAAGAAAGTGGCTGAAGATGCTAAAGTATCTATAGCAACGGTGTCGAGAATATTGAACAACGATCCTAGCTTGAACGTTATGGAAGCTACTAGAAAAAGAGTGATTGAATCTGCAAAAAAATTAGGTTATCGAAAAAAAACCTTCGATTTTCCGCTACTAAATATTGCATTCCTTTATTGGTTGACTCAAGAATCAGAGCTTGAAGATGTCTATTTTGGAGAAATGAGACAAGAGATCGAAAGAGAAGCAAAAAAATATAACATTGAAATTACTTGTTATACGATTGAAGAAGGGATAGAGGTTGTGCCGTCATCGATACAAGGGTTTATAGCGGTAGGGAATTTTAAAAAAGAGGAATTAGACCGTTTGAAGTCAATCACTCAAAATGGTGTGTTCATCGATACTTCTCCAGAAACCACTAAGTACGATTCTGTTAGACCTGATCTATTTGAAATAACAGACCGAGCGATTGATCATTTCGTTCAGAGTGGTCACGAAAAGATTGGGTTTATCGGCGGGACTTATGTAGATAGAAATATAGACAAAGATTATCCTGATATTAGAGAAAAAGAGTTTGTAGCGAAAATGGAAGAAATTCAGTTATTGAACAGACAATATATTTTTACTAAACGTGGATTTACATTCAAAACGGGTGTTGAACTAATGGAACAGGCTATTTCCGAGCTAAATGATCAGATGCCCACGGCCTTTTTTGTTGCATCTGATGCTATAGCCCTAGGGTGTCTTCAAGTCTTGAACAAACGAGGATACTCTGTGCCTAAAAGGGTCAGCATCATTAGTATCAATAATATTAGCTTAGCTAAGTTCGTTACTCCTCCGCTGACAACCTTTAGTATAAATGTGAATGCCTTAGTGTCGAATGCAATGAAGCTTTTGTCTGAACAAATTCTTGAAGAAAGAACTTATAGGAAAAAATTATTCATAGAATCGGATTTGATTGTTCGGAAAACAACGATATAGTTGTTTTCCAGTAAAATGTTTTACTAAAAAAGTAAAATAAAACCGTTTACATATGGTAAACGGTTTTATATACTTTAGAAGTAAACTAAATGACAATCGATTTAAGAGATGAAAGGAATGTAACCTTATGAAAAATAAATTTTACTTATTGAGTAGTGGTTTAATCGTCAGCTCCCTTCTTGCAGCTTGTGGACCTGGAGAGTCTAGCAGTGAAACATCAACAGAGCCAGAGAACAGTGATGGTGCGACAATCGTCATGTGGGAAGACGTTGACAAAATGGTCGGAACAGAAGAAGCCATTAAAGCTTTTGAGGAAGAACATAATGTAACAGTAGAAGTTCAAGAAAAACCTTATGGAGATAATATTGAAGATTTGCGCTTAGATGGACCGGGCGGAACAGGACCAGATATTTTTGCAATGCCTCATGACAACCTTGGAACTGCTGTAACAGAAGGCTTGGTTCAAGCTTTGAATGTTGATGAAGAAGTCACAAGTATGTATACAGATTCCGCTATGATGTCTCAGACAGTAGATGGCGTTGTATATGGGTTACCTTATGCAGTTGAAACAACTGTTCTATATTACAACCGCGACTTAGTGGATGAAGAAAACTTACCTGAAACACTGGATGACTGGTATGAGTTCTCTAAAGAGGCCACTGAGGGAGACAATTATGGATTCCTAGCACTTTGGGATCAAATTTACTATGCACAAAGTATTATGGGTGGTTACGGCGGTTATGTTTTCGGAATGGATGACGATGGTAACTATGATACAGAGGATATTGGATTGAACAATGAAGGTGCCGTTGAAGCAACTGAATATATCCAAAAATTCTATGAAGAAGGACTTTTCCCTAGTGGTATTATCGGAGAACAAGGAATCAACGTTTTAGATTCTTTATTCAGCGAAGGAAGAGCAGCAGCAGTTATTTCTGGACCGTGGAACCTTGGGCCGTTTGAACAAGCAGGAATTGATTATGGTGTGATGGCACTTCCAAGACTTGAAAATGGCGATCAAATGAGTTCATTTGTAGGAGTCAAGAGTTACAATGTAAGCTCGTACTCTCAGTATCCTGAACTAGCTCAAGAGCTAGTTGAATGGTTGACAAATGAAGAGAACCAATTAACTCGTTATGAGAATACAATGGAAGTACCTGCAATTGAAGCACTAGCTAACGATCCAATTGTTACTGAAAGTGAGTCAGCACAAGCAGTAGCTGAGCAGTCTCAATATGCAGAGTTGATGCCAGGCATTCCAGAAATGAACGAAGTATGGACGCCTGTAGATTCAGCACTACAAACGGTTGCAACTGGATCTGAAGAGCCACAAGCAGCATTAGATAGCGCTGTTGAATCAGTTAGAAGTCAGATTGAAGCAAACCATAGCGGAAATTAATAGAGCATGTAAAAGGTATCTCTTAAGGGAGATACCTTTGCTATTAAGAAGAAGGAAAAGGTGGTCATGAAACATGCAACATAAAAAGAAGGCAGCATTTTTGTCTCTCGTGCCAGGTCTAGGGCAATTGTACAATCGACAATGGTTGAAAGGTGCTCTATTTTTGGTGCTTACGATAGCTTTTGGTTTTGTATTTGCAGATCTACTCAACATTGGTTTATGGGGAATTGTAACATTAGGTACAGAGGTTCCACGTGATAATTCAGTTTTCTTACTAGCGCAAGGAATTCTAGCGGTTATCGTCGTCGCATTCGGTTTAGCTTTTTATCTATTTAATATACGAGATGCCTACAGAGTGGGAAAAAGAAGAGATGAGGAATTACCTCTATTCACTTTAAAAGAACAATACTTTAATTTGATAGATCAAGGATATCCCTATTTAATTAGTGGACCGGCTTTATTGTTACTAGTTTTTTCTGTTGTTTTTCCAATTTTATTCAGTTTCTCAATCGCATTTACAAATTACAATCTTTACAATTCACCACCCGCTAATTTAATTAATTGGGTAGGGTTCGATACATTTATTCAGATATTCACAGTGGATATTTGGAGAACAACATTCTTTGATGTACTTAGTTGGACAATAATTTGGACATTATTGGCAACAACATTGCAAGTTAGTATAGGGATTTTCCTAGCAGTTCTAGTGAATCAAAAAGACCTTAAGTTTAAAAAGTTGATTCGGACGATTTTGGTATTGCCATGGGCAGTTCCTGGATTTGTAACCATTTTGATTTTTGCAGGTCTATTTAACGATAGTTTTGGTGTAATCAATACAGGATTGCTCTCTTTCCTTGGAATTGAGTCTATCCCTTGGCTAACGAATCCATTTTGGTCAAGAGTTGCTTTGATTGGAATCCAAGGCTGGTTAGGCTTTCCTTATGTATTTATCGTTACGACGGGCGTACTTCAGTCCATTCCAGATGATTTGTATGAAGCGGCCATTATAGATGGAGCTTCAGCTATTCAAAAATTTAAAACCATTACTTTGCCATTAATCTTTATATCCATTTCACCAATCATCATTACGCAATACACATTTAACTTCAATAATTTCAATATTATCTATCTATTCAATGGTGGTGGACCAGCAGTGTCTGGTTCAAATGCGGGAGGAACAGATATATTAGTCTCGTGGATTTATTCTCTGACTATGTCATCAAGTCAATTCGCTTTGGCAGCGGCATTAACGATCCTATTGTCTATCTTCGTCATTTCCATTGCGCTATGGCAATTTAGAAGAACAAAGTCATTTAAAGGAGTAAATTAAGATGATCTCTTCAAAAAAAAGTAAATTAGCACGATTATTTTTCACGTATAGTTTTTTAATTTTAGTCATGATCATAATCATCTATCCATTGTTATGGACCATTGGAGCTAGCTTTAACCCAGGTAACAGTTTAGTGAGTACCAAGATGATACCGGACAATCCGACTTTATTTCATTACCAAAGGTTATTCTCTGGAGATAATAGTATCCAATATGTTCAATGGTACTTCAATTCTATGAAAGTTAGCATATTTACAATGGCTGGCACATTGTTTTGTGTATCTTTAACGGCTTATGCTTTTTCTCGTTTCAGGTTTAAAGGTAGAAAAAATGGACTTGTACTATTTTTACTACTACAAATGATCCCTCAATTTTCGGCTTTAATTGCGTTATATGTATTAGCTCAAATGCTAGGGATGATGAACAACCATTGGCTGTTAATTCTTTTATATATAGGTGGCCAGATTCCGATGAACACCTACTTAATGAAAGGGTACTTTGATTCTATTCCGATTGAATTAGATGAAAGTGCACGTATTGATGGGGCAGGAAGTACACGTATCTTCTTGCAAATCTTGATGCCGCTTGCTAGACCAATGCTTGCTGTAGTGGCTATGAATAGTTTTACTGGACCGCTAGGAGATTTTATTCTATCTTCCACTATTTTAAGATCGCCTCAAACCTATACTTTACCTTTGGGGCTATATAATTTGGTCAATCAACGTCAAGGAGCGAGTTATACAACTTTTGCCGCAGGAGCAATTTTAATAAGTATTCCTGTAGCGATTGCATTTTTATTCTTACAAAAACACTTTGTCTCTGGTCTGACGGCTGGAGGTACTAAAGGCTAAGTTAATTCAAGTTAATGTAAAAAAGAGAGGAATATTTAAATGAAGAAGCACCAAGTGACTAAAGACACAAGACTACTACACGGGGGAGATTATAATCCCGATCAATGGTTGGATTGTCCTGGTATTATTGATCAGGATTTCAAGTTAATGAAGCAAGCACATACGAATACATTCTCGGTAGGGATGTTTTCTTGGGCATCTTTGGAACCAGAGGAAGGTGTCTATACATTTGAATGGCTTGATGATATATTCGATAGAATAGAAGCGATGGGTGGAAATATGATTCTAGCGACGCCAAGTGGAGCAAGACCCGCCTGGATGTCCCAGAAGTATCCTGAAGTATTAAGAGTAGACGCGCTAAGAAGAAAACAACTCCACGGTGCTCGACATAACCACTGCTTTACGTCTCCGTACTACCGGGAAAAAGCACAAGAAATGAACCGGAAATTAGCTGAGAGATATGGAAAACGCTCTTCTTTATTAATGTGGCATATTTCAAACGAATATGGTGGGGAATGTCATTGTGATCTTTGTCAAACAGCGTTCAGAGATTGGCTGAAAGTACAATATGATAACGACTTAGACAAAGTAAACCAGTCATGGTGGGGGCCTTTCTGGAGTCATACATTTACAAATTGGGAACAAATCGAATCACCCTCTCCAATCGGAGAAAATGCTGTGCATGGACTGAATTTGGACTGGAGAAGATTTGTAACGGACCAGACGATCAGTTTCTATAAAGATGAGATTGTACCTTTACGTGAATTGACACCAGAAGTACCTATTACAACGAATTTCATGTCAGATAATCCCTCTTTCACGCCATTTAGAGCGTTAGATTACAGTAAATTTGCCAAGGAAGTCGATGTGATTAGTTGGGATGCTTATCCAGCGTGGCATAATGATTACGAAGAAACATATGAATTAGCATCTAAAGTTGGCTTTATGAATGATTCATTCAAGAGTATGAAACAAAAACCTTGGCTACTAATGGAGTCAACTCCAAGCCATGTGAACTGGCATCAGTTCAATAAAGCAAAAAGACCGAGTATGCATTATCTATCTGCTATGCAGATGCTAGCACATGGATCTGATAGTAATCTTTATTTCCAATGGAGAAAATCTCGTGGATCTTCAGAAAAATTCCACGGTGCAGTGGTTGACCATGATGGCTCTACAGAAAATAGAGTATTCAAAGAAGTTGCTAGACTTGGAAAAGCAATGGAAGATCTATCTGAAAAAGTCGTAGGATCTCAAAGGATTGCAGAAGTCGGTTTGCTCTATGATTGGGATAGTGATTGGGCGCTTGAACACACGCAAGGATTTGGGTTACAGACGAAATTGTATCCAGAGACTTTGCAAAAACATTACCAGTCCTTATGGGAAAAAGATATTCCTGTAGATGTCATCACAAAGGAAAACACATTTAAAGATTATAAATTACTTGTCGTACCCATGCTTTATTTAATGAGTGAAGAAACTGTTCAGCGCTTAAAAGTATATGTAGCGAATGGTGGAACCTTGGTTTCAAGCTATATTACCGGATTAGTCAATGAACACGATCTAACGTATCTAGGTGGGTGGAAAAAAGAGCTTCAGGAAGTTTTTGGAATTGAACCACTTGAAACAGACACTTACTACACGAGTGATTCAAATGAACTAACATTCAACAACAAACAGTACGCGATTCGTGACTACGCAACGATTATCGACGTCAAAGAAGCAGAAGTACTGGCGCAATATGAAGGGGACTTCTATGCGGATAGCGCAGCAGTAACTTTAAATAATTACAAAGATGGGGAAGCTTATTATATCGGAGCAAGAGCTGAAGATGACTTTAATAGAGACTTCTATAGTCACCTGATTGAGAAGCTAGATCTTTCTCCGGGGCTGAAAGTTGAGCATGAGATAGGCGTTTCTGTTCAAGGAAGAATATTGGATGATGGAACCTCTATCATATTTATCATGAACTTCACTGAAGAAGAACAAGCGATTGAAATTTTGGAAGACGTACGAGATAGCTTTACGGGAGAAACGTTAAGTGGTGATGTATCACTGAAACCTTATGAAGTACTCGTAGTAGATAAAAACAACTAGCCAAAATAAAGATAACAGAATAGGGTGTTGGATTATTTCAATACTCTATTTTGTTTTGTAGCAAAATGTTAACGGTTACTTAAAAAGGAGAATGGAAATGAATCTAAAATGGTTTAATAGACTTGCGTTAATTGGAAGTGTGTCAGTAGCGTTTTTGCAAACGAGTACGGTTCATGCTGAGGAACAGCCGATAGTTTCAGATATTTTTGTTGAAAAAGTAGAAGGAATCTCAGATGACTTTATTCACGGAGTAGATATTTCGAGTGTAATTGCTTTAGAGCAAAGCGGTGTGAAATTCTACAATCAAGATGGACAAGAACAAGATGTATTCAGAACGTTTAAAGAATCAGGAACTAATTATGTTAGGGTCCGAGTTTGGAATGATCCATTTGATTCTGCTGGAATGAGTTATGGCGGCGGAAATAACGATGTGAAAAAAGCTATTGAGATTGGAAAACGTGCTACTGAAAATGGTATGAAAGTTTTAGTGGATTTCCACTATTCAGATTTCTGGGCAGATCCAGCTAAACAACAAGCGCCTAAAGAATGGAAAGGATATAATTTAGAAGAGAAAGAACAAGCGCTTTATGATTTTACTTACGATACGATTACTCGAATGAAAAATGAGGGTATTGATGTAGGGATGGTTCAAATTGGTAATGAAACTAACAATGCGATAGCTGGAGAAAATACTTGGGAAAATATGTCTACTCTTTTCAATGCTGGAAGTAGAGCAGTTAGAACGATTGATTCTGAACTTAAAATTGCGCTTCATTTTACAAATCCTGAAAGAGTTGGAAGCTATGAGAATATTGCACGAGAATTAAATCTCAATAAAGTGGACTATGATGTATTTGCAAGCTCTTATTATCCATATTGGCACGGAACATTAGACAATTTGACCAATGTACTCTCAGATATAGTAGAAACTTACGACAAAGAGGTCATGGTAGCAGAGACATCTTATGCTTATACTGATCAAGACGGCGACGGACATCAGAACACGGTTCCAGGAGAGGGGTTAGTTACGAATTATCCGTTTACGGTTCAAGGTCAGGCACATTCTTTGAGAGAAGTCATTCAATCAGTGGTCGACGTCGGTGACAAAGGTGTTGGTGTCTTTTACTGGGAACCAGCGTGGCTTCCCGTAGGGCCAATTGAAAACATAAATCAGAACCGTGAAAAATGGGAGACTTATGGATCAGGATGGGCTTCAAGTTTTGCTTCGGAATATGATCCAGAAGATGCTGGTGAATGGTATGGAGGTTCAGCAGTTGATAATCAAGCGCTGTTTGATTTTGAAGGACATCCTTTGCCATCTATCAATACATTCAAGTACGTACACACAGGCGCCATAGCAGAAGTGAGAGTGGAGCATATTAGAGTAGTTGATTTAGAATTCTTACTTGGAGATCCAATCAGTCTTCCAGAAACCGTGACCGTGATATATAACGACAATACAGAAGGATTAGAATCTGTAAGTTGGAATCAAGAAGATTTGGAAAAAGCTATAGTAGGAACTACGGGAGTCTATTTAATCAATGGGTTGCTAGAAGATGGTACGGAAACAACCGTAACTGTTACGATTACAGCAGTCAATTATACGGTGAATCCAAGTTTCGAAGAAGCCAATCGCTCAATGTGGAATATTAGCTATCCAGAAGGCGTTCAAGAACATGTAACGTTTCAGAATAATGCTTCAGATGCAAAATCGGGAAATTACTCAGCACACTTTTTTTCTTCAGAAAAAGTGAACTTTAGATTACAACAAACTATCCAAAATTTGGAACCGGGTATTTATGAGGTAGCTGCTCATATTCAAGGTGGAGATGCTCGCAATTCAGAAATATATTTATTTGCAGAGACAAGTACAGATGAGATTAAGGTCAATACTAGAGTTAATGGATGGGCAAACTGGCTTAATCCTAGAGTAGAAGGCGTTGCTGTGGAAAATGGAACTCTGACTATAGGTATGAACGTTTTGGCCGACGGAGGAGCTTGGGGATCAATAGACGATTTTGTCGTGAATCGTGTTGGGGATTTAGAGAAGAATGATGAAGATCAAGCAGGCCCCTCAGTGCCAGAAGAAAATTTATCAAAACCAGAACCAGATAAAAACTCGGAAGAGCCTTCAAATGATAAAGAACCTATAATCGTTACGCTACCTACTAAACCAGTAATTGAACCTATATACGCGGGGGATAAAACGATTAGAGGTAATGGACAAAAAAATACAACAATTGTCGCTCTGATTGATCAAAATGAAATTGGTCGAACAACAGTTAATAGTCCGTTTGAGATTGCGCTAGAACGGCCTCTTAAAGAGGGAGAACAAATTGAATTGTATGCATTAGATGAATTCGGAAAGCGTGGGGAGTCTATAGTAGTAACGGTTCAACCTACTCAATCTAATGCGGAAACTGAAACGGAAACTGAAACTGAAAGTGATAAGACGACATCACTTGAATCAGAAAATAAAGGTCAAATGACTGAAGAAAGTACGAAAACAGACGAAACTAAAGAGACAAAGCTTCCGCAAACGGGATCAATTAAAAATTCTTTCAGCCTCTTGGGTGGGATCAGTATAATTATTGGATTGACCCTCTTCATCTTTCGAGGTAAAAGGATACAAACTATGTAATATGAATAAGATTCAATAATAAAAGGTACTACACCGATTTTCATTGGCGTAGTACCTTTTATTATTGTAATTACGGGACAATTCTTTTACTAGTTTTCTTTATTGGGCATAGCTACCCAGTGTCTTGGTGAAACTTCCTGGAAAGTCGTTGCCGAAGCGTTATAGGTAGCTGCGTCAAATTCTTCTACTGATTTTTGACGAGTGGCTTCGTAAGCTGGGTCAGGAACTGGAATTGCAGCTAATAATTTTTTCGTATATGGGTGGATAGGGTTTGAGAATAGCTCCTCAGAGTCTGCCAGTTCAACTAAGTGGCCGTTATACATAACTGCCACACGATCACTGATGCGCTTAACCATAGAAAGATCATGAGCGATGAACAGATAAGTTAATCCTAGTTTTTTCTGAAGGTCTTCTAGTAATTCTACGATCTGAGATTGAATAGAAGCATCTAATGCCGATAGTGGTTCATCGCAAACGATAAACTTAGGATTAACAGCTAAAGCTCTCGCAATACCAATACGTTGACGCTGACCACCTGAAAATTCATGTGGGTACCGCATCGCAAAGGATGCTTCCAGACCAACTAATTCCAGTAGTTCGACGACTCTATCGTAACGGGCTTTTTTGTTTTCTGCTAAGCCATGAACATCAAGAGACTCACCGATGATGTCTAAAACCTTCATACGAGGGTCAAGAGAGGCATAAGGATCTTGGAAGATCACTTGCATATACTTTCGCATATCTTTCATTTCACGAGCATTTAGATGGTTCAAATCAAAGCCTTCATAAATCACTTCACCACCGGTCGCTTCATGAAGTCGAAGAATCGTTTTGCCTGTAGTTGATTTCCCAGAACCAGATTCCCCTACTAAACCGAGTGTTTCATTTTCATAGATATCAAAAGTAATGTCATCTACAGCTTTCAAAGTAGCCCCTTTACCCATATCAAAATGTTTTTGTAAATTTTTGATAGAAAGTAACGGTTTTTTAGACTGTTCTACATTGAGAACGGATTTCTGTTCATTCTGAAGATTAGGCACAGCATCTAGTAATCGTTTAGTGTATGGATGACTTGGATGCTTGAATACATCTGTAGTCGTTCCGCTTTCGACTACTTTTCCATCTTTCATCACAATAACGCGATCACACATATTAGCGACAACACCAAAATCATGAGTAATTAAGATGATAGAAGTGCCAAATTTTTTCTGGATATCTGTTAGTAATTCTAAAATTTGAGCTTGTATCGTAACATCCAAAGCTGTTGTTGGCTCATCAGCAATTAATAAAGCTGGATTACAAGCTAAAGCAATAGCAATCATCATTCGTTGTCGCATACCACCTGAAAATTCGTGAGGGTATTGCTTGTATCTGAAATCAACATCTTTGATGCCTACAAGTTTCATAATATTCAGCGCTTCATCTTTTGCGGCTTTTTTCTTAAGTTTCTGATGGAATCGAATACTTTCTGTTATCTGATCACCAATCGTCATAGTCGGGTTGAGTGATGTCATTGGATCTTGAAAAATCATTCCAATATCTTTACCACGTATTTTTCGCATTTCTTTTTCAGTTAATTGAGTTAAATCTTTACCCATGAAAACAACCTTGCTGTTTTCTCCATTTTGGGCGTTTGGAGGTAGTAGGCGCATAATCGAGCGCGCAGTGACACTTTTACCACTTCCAGATTCTCCTACAATACCTAATGTTTCGCCTTTTGCAACTTCGAAATGAACACCAGTAGCCACTTCATTAGAAGTATCCCCTTGTTCAAATACAATAGATAAATCCTTTACGTCAAGCAGTTTTTCCATAGTTCCGCTCCTCAAAGTTCGACTAGAATAGTTTGATTATAGCATGTTTGTCAATAGTTTCGAAAAATATGAGCGTTTAGGACTTGACGATGTAATGGCAATTTGGTATATTGTGTTCAATCATATTACTTTGAAAAAATAAGTTAAAAGACTAAGAAAAGAAGAGTACAGATCATTGCGATTTCGAAGAGAGTCCCTATTTGCTGAGAAGGGATAATGAGGAATGTCTGGAAGTGCGTCTTGGAGTCATACTGTTGAATTCTTGTTTCAAGAATTAGATCGTATCGGGTAAGCCCGTTATAGCTTTACAGTATAGAGGATCATGATCCGAGTACTGAATGAGATGTTGTGGAGCCGAGCCGGAATTTTTAGGTTTAGAGTTGTACAATTCTTTAAGGTGGAACCGTAAAATCGACTATTTTGCCCTTAAATTCAGAATTATTCTGTTTTTAAGGGCTTTTTTTATGTCTAGAGCGTCAATAAAAAGATGTACGGAATGAACGGAGGGAACGTAGTGGGAGCAGAAACAATTATTAGACAAGATCAGGGAGTTCTTCAAAAAACAGCCCGGCAGTACGAGAAAGCTTACATGAACTGGATTTATCGAATCGGTTTATTGCTGTTAGGTTTTCCTTTCCAGTTAGTCGTTTTACTAGTATTTTTGAATAAGAAATATGTAAAAAAACAAAACGGAAAAGTCAGTAGCGAAGCGGAGCAGTTACTAAAGCAGCAGGGTTATGCTGTTGAACTGAAAAATCGATTAAGACAACAAGAGCAAAGTAAGCAGGCCTTTTTCAATAAAAAACTTTCTGAAAAAGAAACGGATAAAAAAGTTGAACAAGTCTTTTCAAAACAATTCCAAGAAGCTATTGATCAGAAGGCTCATGAAATTTATAGAAAATCTGGTCGGGAAAAAGTCACTTTTCTAGGACAGACATTAGATTTTTTAACAGATCCAAAATACTTTGCGCTTTCTATCATACTGGGATTCCCAATGTATGCTCTGCTGATTGTACATGCTTTTCCATTTTTGAAGTATCTGTTTGAGCGTTTGCTGATGATGGTATTTGTGATTTTAGGAGTTACCGTTATCGTATTCACTTTACTCTACTTCTCACCATCCGATCCTGCTAGAAATATTATTGGTGAAACAGCGACTCAGGCACAGATTGATAACTTCCGTGGTATGTACGGCCTTGACGATCCTTATCTCGTTCAACTTGGTCGAACCATTAAAGGCGTATTCAGTTTTGATCTCGGGAATGCATATTCTGGAAATCAAGCTGTTGTATCAACAATCATGAGAAGATTCCCAGTTACACTGGAATTATCTGTTTTTGCACTGATCATCGCATTGATTATTGCTTTACCAGCTGGAATTTACTCAGCCGTTAAGGCAAATACACTGTTCGATCACGTATTTATGTTTATCGCATTGATTGGATTATCTATTCCAAGTTTCTGGCAAGGGCTCGTATTTATTCTCGTCTTTTCTATTAATCTAGGTTGGTTACCAGCGACTTTCAATACAGAAAACTTTGCTTCGTTGATTATGCCAGCGGTCGTTCTAGGGACATTGCTGATGGCTTCGGTCGCCAGAATGACACGTTCATCAACGCTAGAAGTCATTAATGAAGATTATATCCTGACTGCTCGTTCAAAAGGGTTATCGAATAGTCGAGTGATTTTAAAACATGCGGTACCAAATGCGTTAATTCCAATTGTCACTATTATTGGATTGCAGTTTGGTGGTGTACTCGGAGGTGCTGCAGTCACAGAGCAGGTCTTTAACATCAACGGAATCGGGCGTTATATTGTAGAGCGCCAATTTATACCGGATATCCCAAGTGTGCTCGGTGGGGTTATCTATATTGCAATTGTTTTATCCGTTGTCAACGTAGTGATCGATATGCTCTACGCATTTATCGATCCTAGAATCCGTACAAATCTGAAACGCTATTAAAGAGAGGAGAATATTACTTTGAAGTCATACAAAGATACACTTGTTTACAAACAAGTAGAATTTTCATTAGGTCTTTCTCTTCTATATACAGTGATTTTAGGATTTGCAGCGATGGATTTTAGTACGTTTGCAGTACAGCCTTTCATCTTACTGCTTGCTGGACTAAACGGATTCGCTACAATCGTACAAGCGTTATTGACTGTAAAAATTAGAAAAGACAGTAAAAAATCATTAGTGATTAATCGTATCAGTCAAATCATTGCCGGATTGTTGATACTGACTCTGGCAATCGGAAATCTGTTTCTGGTTCTTTCTTCCTTGTACCTTATCAAAAAGAAGGTATCTCCAGGTTACGTCTATGCCGTTTATATGGTCTTGACAGACCTGTTAGTCATTGGTGTATCAGCGTTAAATCTGTTTAAAGCTTATGTAACCAATTCTTTTATACCAGCTATGATCGTTTTGTTAGTCATCCTGGTTTTCCACGTTATCGTACTCATTGGATACGATAAACTGATGGCTTTATCACCAGGATCTAAAAAGCTCTTCCTTCTATTGTTTACGTTAACGGTTCTGATAGGAAATCTTTTTGTTCTTTTAGTTTCAGCTTCTATGGTTCAAGACGCGAACAAAGCGATCACTAAACGAAAAGGGATCCGCGAGAAGATTTTAAGAAACCAGGCATCGATGCTGGGGCTGCTATTTATTGTTTTTCTAGTAGCCATATCGATTTGTAGTGTTTGGACATTCAATTACCGGTTTGCAGTGACAAATGACTATAGCGCGATTCTACAACCGCCAAATCTTGCGTATCCTTTTGGAACAGACAACTTTGGTCGAGACGTTTTCTCCAGAATTATCTTTGGTGCTAGAATTTCTCTAGCAGTCGGCGTGCTAGCTACATTTATCCCGTTTATCTTCGGGGGTATTCTAGGAGCAATTTCTGGATATTACGGACGACATACAGATAACCTGATCATGCGGTTTTTGGATATCCTATACGCGATTCCAGGAATTCTTTTAGCAATCACAATTGTTGCAGCTTTTGGCGCTTCAACAACCAATTTGATTATCGCTTTAAGTGTAGGGTACATTCCAAGTTATGCGAGAACGATGCGTGCAAATGTTATTCAAGTCACAAATCTGGAGTACGTTGAAGCTTCTAGAGCCATTGGAAATCGTAATTTCAATATTATTCGTCAGCATGTGATTCCCAATTCTATGGCACCGATGATCGTTCGAGCAACATTAACCATTGGATCAGCGATTATTGCGACAAGTAGTTTAAGTTACTTGGGCTTAGGCGTAGAAAACTATATCCCGGAATGGGGAAACATTCTTCGAACAGGTAGTTCTTATCTTGAGACAAAACCTTATCTGGCTATCTATCCCGGACTAGCGATTATTGCACTTGTTTTATCTTTTAACTTTTTGGGTGATGGCATAAGAGATGCTACAGACCCAAGATTATCCTAAGCACGATTAAAAAGGTATTTGCATAATATAAATAAAAAAGATCAAAAACAGAAAAGAGGAAAAATAGATGAAAAAGAAATTACTCAGCACAGTTATGATACTAGGAACACTGGCTTTGGCAGCTTGCGATAGTATTACAACGGAAGATCAAGCCAATAACGGAAGCTCAAACAGTAATCAAGAAACAGTAGAGATTGACTTACTTGGTGCAGCTGCAGACGAAAAAGACTTGAACATCTTACGTGACCAGTTAACTAGAAATGGTTTTGAAGTCAACGTAAACCAGCAACCGGACTACGCGAGTTATAGAGCGCAAAGAGATGCCGGAAACTTTGATGTTTCTATTGCAAGCTGGACAACTGTAACCGGAAATCCGGATTATGCTGTTCGCTCGATTTTCTCTAGCGATGGAGACAGTCGCGTCATTGAACCAAACACCGAAATAGATGAATTAATCGACCAAGCTGCTGCACAGACAGAGGGCGAGTATACAGAGACTTATAACCAGCTTGAAAATGAGCTTGTAACAGAAAATGCTTATATCGCAGGTCTTTATAATTCTTTAAAAGCGCAGGCTTTCGACAAAAACTTAATCAACCCAGATTCAGTGAACTTGTATAAATCTAGAGCCTTTGCTTGGGATCCAGTTTCTTTCAATGATGAGGCAATGAATGATTCAGAAACACTCGTATTGACTCAAATGGAGTCTGATTTGACTTCTCTTGATCCTGTTAAAGGAAATGATTCATCTATTAATCAACTGAATACAAATATGTATGTGCGTTTAGTAAACCTTACAGAAGATGATCAAGTAACTTCTGATGCGTCACTAAGTTACAACCATGCAATTGCAGAAGGCAATTCTGATTATTACTTTATCTTGAGAGATGACATCAACTTCGCAAGTGTTGAAGATGGACAAGCCGTGGATACTGGGGAACGTGTTGGAGCTGATGATGTTGTTTACTCGCTAGACCGCGCAAGCGATCCAGAATCTGTTCCAGATCAAAGAACGTATAGTTTGCACGAATATATTAATGAAGTAACGGTTGTAGACGACTTGAGTGAACTAGAAACTGCAGAGTTAGCAGATGGAAATACGACAGTCAAAGAAGCGTTGGAATCAGGTTTGGATACACCAATTAATAGCTTGGTAACAGACAAAACACAAGCAGATAACGCAACAGGTAACTACCAAGTTGTCAAACTGACAACAACTGAGCCATTCCCGCAAGTACTGAATTATTTAGCGCACCAGTCAGCTGGAATCGTATCTGAACAACAGGTAGAGAGTGTCAACACATATGATATCGATAACTATAATGTGGATACAGATATTGCATACGGAGATCAACGCGCTGTTACAGAAGGCGACACTTATGACAATCATCTTTTTGCAAGTGGACCATATATTATGATCTCTAAAAACGATTACGAAGCAACATTCCAGAAAAATCCTGCTTATATGACGGATACTGAGAATGCAGCCAATATCGAAAATATCACTGTTCGTTTCATCGGCGACATGGACAGCTCACTTTCTGCTTTAAGAAGTGGTGAAGTTCACTTGCTTTATGGATTAAGCGAAACACAATATGAAATCGTCGAAGGCGAAGAAAATCTTGAATTACAAACGGGAGACAGCAACGCTGTGAGTTATTTGATTGTTAATACAATGAACGAAGATCGTAAGACTGCTGGCAGTGTTGATTTACGTAAAGCCATCGTTCACTCAATCAATCAGGAAGACTTTATCCAGTCTTATGATGGACAAAAGAAAAAAGCATTCTCTCCAGTATCACCTTTAGTAGACACAGAAAATGAATTAGAAGCAGATGCAGATCTTGTTCAAGATCACTTGTCTAAATACTTGGAGCAAGCAGAATAATAGTAAAAGATTAAATTAGATAGAACAGAAAAGATAAGAGCCTGGCCAATCAATGCAACATTGACGGATATTGACCAGGCTATCTTTTTACCTATTTATGAAATGTTTAAGGGTAGTCCAATAAGTGAACAAATTTTAAAAAAAGATTTAAGACTAATAAAAAGTAAGCTAAGAAGCGTGACACTAAGAATCATTAATGCTATATTAGCGTACCAGTGTTCAAAATAAATAAAGTTAACTGAATCAAGAAGACGAGGAGAAAAATCATGTTTAATAAAAAATTAGGAATCACTTCATTACTAACTGTAGGACTACTACTAGCAGCTTGCAATTCTACAGACGAAACGGCAACAAACGAATCAGAAGAAGCAACAACGGAAGAAGATACTTCTTGGACAGACGTTGAAAAAGCAGGAGAACTAGTCGTTGGAACTTCAGGAACGTATTCACCCATCACTTACTTGGATGATAATAATGAGTTAACAGGTTTTGAAGTAGAATTACTTCGTGATATTACAGATGAATTAGGCATAGATATTCGATTCGAGACGATGCAATTTGATGGATTACACCTGCATTACGTAACGAGCAAATCAATGTAGCAGCGAACGATTTTGCCATAACAGAAGAGCGTTTAGAAATCTTTGATTTTGTTGACTCGCATAAATATTCTTACGGGTCAGCAATTGTGCGTGCAGATGAAGTAGATGAGTTCTCTTCTGCTTATGATTTAGAAGGCCGTGATATTGGATTGGGATCTTTAACAAGTAATTATGCGGTTTTTGCTGATAACATTGGAGCTAACGGAACAGCTTATGACGGTGGAACAGATACTATTTTAAGAGATATCGTTAATGGTAACCAAGATGCTTATCTAAATGACCGTCTAGTTTTACAAGAAAATCTTGAATCGTTTGGTGATGACAGTTTGGTCGTTGCAGAAGATGTTAAGTATCACCCAACTGAAAGTGCATTAGCTGTTTTGAAAGGAAATGTAGCTTTGAGAGATAAACTATCTGAAGCTTTAGAAACTGTTAGAGAAGACGGAAGACTTGCAGAACTGTCTGAAGAATTCTTGGGAGCAGATTCTACACAACCAATCGATCAATCAGAAGTGGTTAGTCTAGAAGGAGAATAAGATAACAGTCAATAAATGACATACGAGGAGCTCTATAGGAGCTTCTGGTATGTTCTTTTCTATCAGTTTGGATATTGGAAGGAGCACAACATGTTTGAATTTTTCTCAGAGATTAAATGGGAATATCTTTACGATTTTGATTTAGCCATTGATTCTATTCCTTTTTTACTTCAAGGATTGCGTATCACGATGATTATCGCCGGATTTAGTATGGTTTTTGCACTCTTGATTGGAATCGTTGTTGGAATTGCGAGAATGTCGAAATTAGCCATATTTAGATTACCAGCTAAGTTTTATATTTCATTTATGAGAGGGACACCGCTTTTAGTGTTTGTCTTTATCCTGTATTATGGCTTACCGGTTATTGGAATAGAATTTTCAAGTGCAATCGTAGCCGCTATCGTGGGGGTGAGTTTAAACTTTGCCGCTTATTTAGCTGAAGTTGTGAGATCCTCAATATCCTCTGTACCTAAAGGTCAATGGGAAGCTGCTGAAACGCTGCAAATGAACTATTTTCAAACCTTGAGAAGAATCGTCATCCCTCAAGCAACTAGAATTGCGGTACCACCTATTTTTAATATTTTTATGGATGTACTAAAAGGAACTTCTCTTGCATCGGTTATCACGGTTCAGGAACTACTCTATAGCGGGCGCTTGATAGCAGGAAGAACGTATGACAGTATGACAATGTATATAACCGTTGCCATCATTTACTGGTTAGTTAGTGTAGTAATTGGGACGATTCAAAGTAAATTAGAAGTAAGATATAATCGTTATTTAGCTAAAGGATAAGGGGGCAACTTTGAAATGATTACAGTAGAAAATATGAAAAAGACATTTGGAGATCAAACCGTTTTAGAATCTATCAATTTCAATGTAAATAAAGGAGAAGTTGTTTGTCTAGTGGGGGCTTCAGGTTCTGGCAAGACAACCTTATTGAGATGCTTAAATTTACTAGAAAAACCGAACGAAGGAAAATTGAAAATTGGTTCAAAACAAGTTGAGTTTGGTAAAACGAAGTTAACAAAAAAAGATATAGAAGAGATTAGACAGTATTCAGGAATGGTATTTCAAGGATTTCACTTGTTTCCTCATATGACACTGATGGAAAACATTATTGAAGCACCACTCACAGTGAAAAAAAGGGATAAAAAAGTAGTAATGGAAGAAGCTAATGAAATCCTTCAAAAAGTAGGTTTAGTGGAGCACAAAGATAAATATCCCGATGCTTTATCAGGAGGTCAGCAGCAACGTGCTGCAATCGCACGCTCTTTAATGATGCATCCAGAGGTATTGTTATTTGATGAACCTACTTCTGCTTTAGACCCTCAATTGGTTAGAGAGGTACTCAAAGTCATAGAAAATCTAGCAAAAGAAGGACAGACGATGGTGATCGTCACACATGAAATGAACTTTGCTAGACGCATTGCGAATCGAGCATTGTTTATGGATGAAGGATATATTCTAGAAGAGGGACCAGCAGAAAAAGTGCTGACGGATCCAAGAGAAGCCCGTACAAGAGAATTTTTGGCGCTTTTAGAAGATGAGTAAGCTTCAAGATTTTAGATAGGAATTCGAAATTGATTTTACAGTAGCTATAAACGAAACATTACGCTAACTAAATAATACTCAAATAAAGCCAGCTGGTATCTAATACGGGCTGGCTTTATTTGAGTATCGGGGAATATGAGAAACGCTGCCATTATTCTCTCATATAATTCAAGATGTTCAGGACAAGCGCCTAAAAATGAACAACTTATCTTAGTTTGCGCCAGTATTCAAGATATAGGGGGGTAGATAAAAGTCTGATAATTTATTGAAACCGTTATCAAAGCTAAACACGAACATTATTTATTAGAATTTATCCTTATATTCGTTTTGTTGTTGTAATGACTTGGTCATTTACCTATAATTCATTGTGTGCTTACAAAAACTTAACAATCTCATTCAATAGTATATAAATATATGGATTCGAACTGTTTTTTTAATATAAATAGCTTAAACCTCATGAAAAAGGATGATTTATCAGAATGTCTAAAAAAACCTCGTATTTGATTTTAGCACCTGGACTAGTACTTTTGCTCTTCTTTTTAATACTTCCCCTGATTACAATCATATGGCCGACTTTCTATAACGGTGGTATTACGTTCGATGCCTACTTATCATTTTTTCAAGATACCTATAACGTCAATATTCTATACCGAACAATCAAAATTTCTCTAATGGTTACTTTTGTCAGTATTATTTTTGGCGTACCGACAGCTTATTTTATAGCTAATAGTCCTAAGAAATGGCGAGGACTACTAATGTCTTTAACATTATTTCCGTTACTGACGAATTCAGTAGTACGCAGTTTTGCCTGGATCAATATTCTAGGAAGAAACGGGATTATTAATAGTTTGTTGCTTGCAACTGGTTTGATTTCTGAACCCATCACGTTACTGTATACAGAATTTGCGATTATCATCGGATCATTTTACTTATTCCTGCCGGTCATGATCATTTCGCTCGTGGGAACGTTTGAAAATATCGATACAGAAATTATGGAAGCTGCGGAAACGCTAGGGGCTAATCGTTTGATGGCATTTATAAAAGTGATTTTACCCTTAAGCATTCCTGGAATCATCGTCGGAAGTATTCTTGTTTTCACAGGGACGCTGACCGCTTATACAACGCCTCAGTTACTTGGTGGCAACCGAAATATGATGATGTCAACTTTCCTCTATCAAAACGCCATGGCGCTTGGAGACTGGCAAAGTGCTAGTGTGATTGCTTTAATCATGATTGTAACCACGATGTTGGTTATGAAAGGATTTAATGTTTTAGCTTCAAGATTGGATAAGCGAGGTGAGGAATATGCGTAAACAAAGAGGATTATCGATTTTTGTTTTACTAGTTTTTATATTTCTCTGTCTACCTTTAATCATTGTTACGGTAACTGCTTTTGGTGAGAATCCAAGTATACAGTTTCCAATAGAAGGATTTACTTTTGACTGGTTCAAAAAAGTGTTCGAAATTAGTTCATTTATCGACAGCTTTTTCCTAAGTTTACAGATTTCATTTCTTGCGACAATATTGGCACTAGCAGTCGGAGTTCCTGCGGCTTATGCGTTAGCACGTTACCGAACACCAAAAACAGCTTGGTTAAAAAGTTTCTTTCTATCACCGACTGTCATTCCAGGAGTCGTCGTGGGTTATGCCTTGTTTCAATTTATTGTCGTTCAGTTAAATCTTCCAATCTATCAAGGATTATTATTGGGACACTTCCTGATCAGCTTACCGTATGTGATACGGGTTGTGGGATCTAGTCTGGAGCAATTAGATTTTTCTATTGAAGAAGTTGCCTGGACGCTTGGATGCACGAAAGTTAAAGCCTTTATACGCGTCGTATTACCGAACATTACATCAGGAATCTTTGCTTCCTTTATGCTAGCATTTATCAATTCATTTAATAATATCCCTGTTTCTCAATTTTTGTCTGGACCAGGTGTATCCACCTTACCAACAACATTGATGAATTATATTGAATACAATTATGACCCGACTGTTTCTGCATTGTCTGTACTTTTGATGCTAGGAACGATTGTGCTGATGTATTTAATTGAAAAAACATTAGGGCTAGCGAGTGTAGCTTAAAGTTAAATCCACTTGATTTATGATTGTTTGTTTTAGAAGTTGAAGGAGGAAGTAGAAAGGTATGTCATTCGTTGACCTAGAAGATATTCGCGTTTCTTACGACGGGAAAAATAATATTTTAAAAGATTTGAATTTATCTATTGAAGAAGGACAGTTAGTTTCATTATTAGGACCATCAGGATGTGGAAAGACAACAACTTTACGAGTCATAGCCGGTTTGATTGAACCTAATGACGGAGCGTTTAAGGTAGAAGGAGCGAACCTTACAAAGGTACCCGTGCATAAAAGAAATTTCGGAATGGTGTTTCAAAGTTACGCGCTATTTCCTCATTTAACGATTAAAGAAAATGTTGGATTTGGATTGAAATTACGGAAAGAACCAAAAGATATAATCCATAAAAAGGTTATGGAAATGTTAGAAGTGACAGGACTTGCGGACTTTGCGGATCGTTATCCTAAACAACTTTCCGGTGGCCAACGCCAACGAGTGGCCTTAGCTCGAGCATTGGTGATTGAACCGAAATTACTTTTATTAGATGAACCACTTAGTAACCTAGATGCAAAACTAAGAATCAACATGCGTTTAGAAATCAAGAAAATTCAACAACGCCTAGGTATCACTTCTGTATTTGTAACCCATGATCAGGAAGAGTGTTTCTCCATCTCTGATAAAGTAGCAGTCATGAACCAAGGGGTTATCGAACAATTTGATTCACCTGAAGTCATTTACAATTACCCTAAAACCGAATTCGTAGCACGCTTTATCGGCTTCGAAAACTTTTTTGATCTGACGCTTGTGGATGATCAGACTTATGCGGCACCAGATGGAAGTCTGTTCAAGACGAAACGAGCTTGGGAATCGACGAAAAAAGTAGGGACAATTCGACCGGAAGATATCACACTTCTTGAAGAACAGTCAGAACAAACGGTCAATACACTCCCTGGTGAAGTGAAAGTGCGCACGTTTTTAGGGAAAAGTTACCAATATGAAGTCGAAACACCACTTGGAAAAATACTCGTACAAGATGGCCATTCAACTGCTTATGCTGCTGGAGATAAAGTAAGCCTTTATATACCAGAAGAGAAATTGATCTTAGTTTAACTAAATGACAAAAGGGGATAATAAAATGAATAAGAAAGTTCAACTATTAGGATTATCATTAATGAGTACGGCGGTTTTAGCTGCTTGTGGGAATAATGCAACTGGAGAAGATAAGCAAGAATTGGTTATCTCAACGTTTGGATTGAGTGAAGACGTTATGGAAGAAGATATCTTTGCACCTTTTGAAGAAGAGCATAATGTCGATATCGTTACAGAAACAGGAACAAGTTCAGAGCGCTATACAAAATTTGCGAGTAATGGTAACACTACGATTGATATTCTAGATATTTCTCAATCCAATGCTGCAAAAGGATTTGAAGAAGGTCTGTTTGAAGAGTTGGATGCGACAAAAGTACCGAATATGGATAATTTGATTACTAGCGCAACAGAACTTTCAGCGGATGGTTCGGGCCCAGCTTATACAGTGAATAGTATTGGAATTATTTATAATGAAGAAGCTGCAGGAATGAAGATCGAAGAATGGTCAGATCTATGGGATCCATCTCTAGAAGGTAAAATATCTGTTCCAGATGTTGCCACAACTTTTGGGCCAGCGATGCTTCATGTAGCGAGTGATTATAAAGGTGTAGATATACAAGAAGATGACGGTAAAGCGGCACTTGAAGGCATAGAAGAATTATCTCCTAATATCGTTAAAACCTATAGTAAATCATCTGATTTAGTGAATATGTTCCAATCTGGTGAAGTTGTTGTTGCTGTAATTGGTGATTTCGCTGTACCGATTATTTCAGGAGCGAATTCAGACGTTCAGTATGTGGTTCCAGAGTCAGGAACTTATGGGAATTTCAACACGGTTAATGTAAACGTAAATTCTGAAAACAAGGATTTAGCATATGAATTCATCAACTGGAGAATCAGTGAAACCTTACAACAAGTAACAGCTGAATCTCTAAACGAAGCACCAACGAATGCAAATGTTGAGTTGAGTGAAGAAGTGGCTGCCGACAAAACATATGGAGACATTGCAGAACGTACTCAGCCGATTGATTATACGTTTGTAAATGCTCACCTAGAAGACTGGATTAATCAATGGAATAGAACCATCAATCAATAAATTCAAACTCAAAAAGGCTGGGACACTTGTTCCATCCTTTTTTGTTTTAAGAATAGTCTTTAGAATACGGATATAGGAGTGACCCGTGAAATGGAAATCGATCTGATCGTTAAACATGCACAAGTATACAACACTTTTTTGAAAACATTCGAACAAAAAACTGTCGCTATTTTAGAAGGAAAGTTCTTTTATATCGGTCAAAAGGAATTAGAGGAGCTGACAGCCAAGCAAGTAGTAGACGCTGAAGGAAAATACATGATTCCAGGACTGATAGACATTCACATGCATATTGAGAGTTCTATGATGCCACCTTCTATCTTTTCGAAAGCAGGATTGGCACATGGCGTCACAACAGTTGTAGCGGATGCGCATGAAATCGCAAACGTTTTTGGTATGGAAGGGATTCAATCTTTTTTGGAAGAAAAAACAGAGATGGATATCTTTTATGCCATTCCTTCATCAGTACCTTCCACAACGACTGCTATGGAAACAACGGGTGGAACAGTCGGTTTAGATGAAGTTCGGGAGCTATTAGTTTCTCCACAAATCATTGCACTAGGAGAAGCGATGAACTTCAAAGGAATAGTGAGTGAACCAGATTCTCTCATTCGCCAGCTGTTAAAAGAAACGCAGCAAGTAGATCCTTTCATGCCAATTGAAGGACATGTCCCACGGGTGACGGGAATGGATTTAGCTAAATTTCAGTTTGCTGGTATTACAGCTGATCATACTCAACAAACGCCAGAATCGATTTATGAAAAGATTAGTAGCGGCATGTTTATTGAATTGCAGAAAAAATCGATTAATAAAGAAAATATCGATATAATCAAAAAATATGGATTTTATGAATATATTGCTTTAGTAACAGACGATATCATCGTGGATGATTTGTTAGAAGGGCATTTAAACGCAAATGTTAAAGGGGCAATCAACTGCGGAATGTCAGTTGAACAAGCGATTTATATTAGTACGTATACACCAGCTAGACGAATGAGATTTCAGGACAGGGGTGCTATTGCTGCTGGGTTGAAGGCTGATTTTATGTTGCTGGATGATTTAAATACGCTTACCATTTCAGAAGTATATAAAGATGGGCAGTTGAAGCATCAAAAAGGCGATCCTTTTGACTATCCTGAAACAAAACCAGTCTTTCCATCTCATTTTTACCAATCAATTGATTGCAAAAAGTTAGAAGCTGAAGATTTAGTCATTAAAGTCGAGGGCGAAAAAGCACTGTGCAATGTGATTCGTATTCAAGAGAAAGGAACGTTCACAGAACATGTAAAGCGAACCATTCCGATTCGAGAAGGGATTTTGGATTGGGAATCAAGTGGATTAGCGTTGATTCTAGTTATGGAACGTTACGGTAAAAACGGGGCCATTGCTTTTGGCTTAGTAGAAAATGCCTTAACTGAAAAAGGCGCTATCGCGACAACATGGGCACATGATCATCATAACTTAATGGTGATGGGCACTTCCGCAACGGATATCTTAAGGGCACAACATAAAGTACTAGAGATGCAGGGTGGATACGTTGTGACTAGAGAAGGAAATTTGACTGGATGTTGTCCGCTTCCTATTGGTGGAATCGTTACAGATGCCCCGATTGAAGAAACTGGAAAACAGCTCAAAGAAGTACGCAAAGCGATGAATAATTTGGGATATATCAATACAAACGAAATCATGTCTTTTTCTACATTGTCTTTACCCGTTTCACCAGTTCTAAAAATAACGGACCAGGGCATGTTTGATGTTCGTACGCAAGTTCCAATTCCGCTGATTGAGGAGATTAAATGAAAATACTGATTAAAAATGTTCACGTATTGACGATGGATATAGAAAAAAGTGAATACCCAAAGGGCTATGTTTTAATAGAAGATCGTGATATTTCTTCTGTTGGGAGTATGGAAAATCTTCCTGAAAAGGTGGAAGATATAGAAGTCATTGATGGGCATCAGGCCATTGCTATGCCAGGGATGATTAATACCCATACACACGTTGGGATGATTCCTTTTCGGTCACTAGGAGATGATTATCCGGATCGTTTACGCCGGTTTCTATTTCCCTTAGAAAAGGACTGTATGACCGCTGAGCTGGCCTATCACAGCGGGAAATATGCAATTGCAGAAATGCAATTGGCCGGGGTGACAACTTTTATGGATATGTACTACTTTGAAGACGCGATAGCACAAGCAACCGAAGAGATGGGGTCGCGTGCCATTTTAGGAGAAACTGTGATTGATTTTCCAACTTGTGATGCAGAGGCTGCACATGGAGGACTTAATTACGCGCGCACATTTATTCCAAAGTGGTTAAACCATGAACTCATTACACCAGCCATTGCCCCACATGCCCCTAATACAAATAGTCCAGAAGCTTTGCAAGAAGCGGTTCAGTTATCTGAAATGTATCAAGTACCCATTACGATGCATGTTTCAGAGATGGACTATGAACAAGAGTACTTCCAGAATACTTTTGGTCAGACCCCCGTTGAGTTTCTCTCTAGTATTGGTGCATTAACCAAGAGGTTCATAGCGGCTCACTGTATTCATTTGAGTGATAAAGATATTGAATTACTGGAGGAACATAAAGTGAGTGTTGCGCATTGTATCGGGGCGAACACGAAATCAGCAAAAGGTGTAGCGAGAGTTAAAGATTTACTGGAAAAAGGGATACCGGTTGGTTTAGGAACGGACGGTCCAAGCAGTGGAAATACCCTAGACTTGTTTACACAAATGAAGCTTTTTGCAAATTTCCATAAAACCACTTTAAAAGATAGGGGTGCCTTTTTAGCATCTGAGATTGTAGAACTCGCTACGATAGGCGGGGCAAAAGTATTAGGTTTACAAGATAAAGTTGGGTCACTGGAAGCTGGTAAAAAAGCGGATATCGTATTAATCGAAACACAATCCGTTAATATGTTTCCGATATTCGATCCCTATGCGGCCTTAGTTTACTCAGCGAATGCCAGTAATGTTCAGGATGTCTTCATAAATGGGAAGAGAAAAATCAAAAATAAACAACTGAATGAAAATAATTTGAATACATTACGCCAAAATCTTTTTGAGCAGATGGAGAATTTTACCGCTAGCGCTAAAGATCGTCTTTAAAACACAGAAAGACCCTGTGACTCACTAAGTATATTTGCTTAGTCAGTACAGGGTCTTTTCATTAGGTGCAATGATTAGGTTAATTCTGGCCAGAAGCCTTTGTTTGCTTCAATTAAGTCATCGAGCAAGCCTTTTGCAACGCCCGCACTTGGGACAGTTTTAGATAACGTCAGAGCTTGCCATAATTTTAAATAGCTGCCTTCTATATAGGCTTCAACAACCATTTTTTCTACAGTAACTTGTTGATACATCAACGTTTTCTCAAATTCTGGAATTTTACCTTGTGCAAGTGGCTCTGGTCCATCAACGCCAACAAGGCAAGGGACTTCAACCATTGTGTCGTCAGGAAAGTTAGCGATAGCGCCGTTATTTTCAACAATCATCAACATTCTCTCATGTGTGTTGAATGCAATCGCCCGTGCAAGATCAACAATAAAAGATGCGTGGCTGTCGATATGGAACTCATCACCAGCAGCTGTTCCTTTTTCAGTAATGGTACGAGCAGCATCGAACACTTCTTTTTCACGGCCGTTCATAACTTCGTTAGCCCGTGTATAAGAACAATCAGAATGACTGACTTCATCGTCTGGATACAGATAGTATTTCAGGTAGGTATTTGGTAAATATCTTGGGTTAACAGCCAGTAAGTCTTTAGCTTTTTTATGCGTTTGTTGCCAACTTGGATCTGTATGTTGTGTTTCTACCTCTACAGATGTCAAATAGCCATTTTCAGCCACGTACTCGCGAATTTGATCAAGATATTCATGACCACTTTTATCTTTGATACTTGTCCACCAGCCAAAGTGGTTTAATCCAAAGTAACGCACTTCTAGTTCGTCTGGCGTTTTACCAACGATTTGAGACATTCTTCTCAGTGTTCCAACGGGCATATCACAAATATTTAGGACTTTTGAATCAGGACGCATTACACGGCACGCTTCTGCAACGATTGCTGCAGGGTTTGAGTAGTTCAGCATCCAGCAGTCGGGAGAATATTTTTCCATCAGATCAATTAATTCAATCATTCCACCGATACTTCTCAAGCCGTATGCAATTCCACCAGGACCACAAGTCTCTTGTCCAATAACACCATGATTTAAAGGGATTTTTTCGTCTTGTTCCCGCATTGCATATTTTCCGACACGGATGTGGGCCATACAGAAATCAACATCTGTGAATGCTTCTTCTGGATCTGTTGTGAAAGAGAAATCTATATCTGGCGCTTGTTCTTTCATCAAAATAGCAAGGGCTTTCCCCAAGGTTGCTTGTCGTTCCTCATCATTATCGTACAATTTCAATGTGCGTAATGGGAAACGGTCCAGATTTTCTAATAACATTCGAACGATTCCTGGTGTGAATGTGCTTCCTCCACCTGCAATAACGACTGAAAACTTTTTATCCATTTTATTTTTCTCCTCCATGAGTTCCATTTTTATTCTTCTGGGTCACGACCAAGATACTGTTCAACAGACCTCCGGACGCTATTGACTTGTAAGCCGTATACGACTTGTACATTATGATCTTTTACAATGACACCACTTGCCCCTGTATCAGCACGTAGCGTTTGTTCATCCACTAATCCTGGATCTTTCAAGGTCAATCTTAATCGGGTATAACAGTTTGTAATAGTATCAATATTGTCTGGTCCACCGAGTGCTTGAACAATCAACGGAGCTGAGCCTGATTCTTTTTCGGTCTCTTTATCGCCAACAACGGAATTGACCATTTGACCAGATTTAGCTGCGTGATAATCTTTTTTAGAATACAGTTTGGTTTCTTGCGTAGCTTCTTCTCGTCCAATCGTCCGGAAATTGAATTTTGTGATCAAGAAACGGAAGAGCAAGTAGTATAGAACAAAGTAGAGTACACCAACAAGAATGAATAGCGGCCATCTCGTACGTTCGATTCCGAGTGGTAAATTGTATAAAAGGAAATCGATAAAACCGTTTGGTCCGATGGCTCTGACATTTAATAAATTCAATGTCACCATACTTAAACCACTCAAAACAGAGTGAATAACGAATAAGACAGGCGCGATAAACATAAAGGAGAATTCAATCGGTTCTGTTACACCAGCAATAAATGAAGTAAAAACTGCTGGGATTAAAATTGCTTTTGCTTTCGCTTTGTTTTCAGGTTTAGCTGTGTGATACATAGCCAAACAAGCACCGACTAGACCAAACATTTTTGAGATCCCACGAGCATCCCAGATGACACTTTCAGATAGAACACGGATAGATGGATCAGCCATCTCAGCAAAGTAAATATTACGAGCACCTTCAAAGACTTCGCCACCTATTTCAGCGACACCACCAAGTGATGTATATAAGAAAGGTGTGTAAATCAAGTGATGCAAACCAGTTGGGATGAGTAATCGTTCGAGGGTACCATATAAGAACAAACCAAAGTTTCCAGTTTGATTGATAAATGTACCAGTAGAGTCAATGCCTGATTGAATAACTGGCCAAACGTAACTCATTAAAATAGCGGATATGACTACAATAGGAATGAGAACAATAAATACGAATCTTGATCCGCCATAAATTTGGAAGGCATTGTCAAATTCTTTATCAGCGAACATATTGTGGATAATAGCAGTCACAACACCGAGAATAATGCCTAAAAAGACGCCCATATCCAGTACCTGAACACCTAATACCATGGCTTGTCCAGAACCTCTTAATGCTTCAGGATCGACAAGTAGTTCATTGAAGAGTAAAAAGTTATTCATCGCATAAATGAAAACTAAGAAGCCTAGTAATGCTGTAAATCCAGCTTCTGCTTTCTTCTTATCTGCTAGACCTGTTGCAATCCCTACACAAAAAATCAGTCCAAGGTTTGTCAAGATAGAGACCAAAGATCCTGATAAGACAGTTCCGAATCCCATTGTGATCGGATTGTCTAGAAACGGAAAAGTTTCAATCAACTGTGCATTGGTAAAGAGATTCCCGATCGCAATCAGTAAACCGGCAATTGGTAAGATCAATACGGGTATGAACATCGCTT
Organism: Marinilactibacillus sp. XAAS-LB27; assembly: GCF_036039175.1. Taxonomy (NCBI): domain Bacteria; kingdom Bacillati; phylum Bacillota; class Bacilli; order Lactobacillales; family Carnobacteriaceae; genus Marinilactibacillus; species Marinilactibacillus sp. XAAS-LB27. The sequence goes on from NZ_JAYXKP010000004.1 coordinate 183,640, forward strand.
TTGCAAAGCGCTGCATCCCATTCATCAATTTGTCTTTCATTATTTTCCTCCAATACGATTTTGTTCATTCCTGTTCAGTCCAGTACGGAAATGAATAAGAATGACCTTTGTTATGAGTAGTATAACGTGTAAGCGGTTATAGTGTTAGCGTTTTACATACAAAAGAAACGTGTTTCCTGATTAGGAAACACGTTTCATAAAATGATTAAGTATTTGATTGATTCAGATACTGTTCTACAATGGATTCAAAGGACAAGAGCACACCGGGGAAAAACAAGTTCGGTAACATATTGCGGTCATCCAATTTATGGAAATCATAAACTTGAATATTCAAATCGGACAATAAACCAATTCGATTCTCGACTTCTCGAGTAAAAGAAACTGTATAAATATTAGCTTCTTTCGCAGTCTGCAGCTTCTGGTAAACTTGTTTTGTTTCACCAGATTTAGATACAACAATCATGGCTCCGATGTCTTCTAAATTATTTTCGAAGACGCCAATGGAGTCAGAGCCACTCGCTAGTATAGCTTTTCTACCAAGTACGAGTAATTTTTTATAAATATATTCTGCTGTGATTTGTGAAAATCCAGTGGCGTAGATAAAAATGTATTGGTGCTTCAAGAGTAGTACGTTATCGATAAATTGTTGCGTCGTCTCGGTTGAGCAGTTTCTTATAATTGATTTTAAATCGGTGCTTAAAATCGTTTCTTAAAATCGTTTCTTCTGAATCAACAGAACTATATTCAGCTTTTTTTATGATTGGTAACAAAGAATAATACATATCTGTAAAACCTGTATACCCCAATTTTTTAGATAAGCGAATAACGGAGGCAGGGGAGGTGAAAGTCGCTTTAGCCAAAGCTCGGACACCCATCTCTTGGACAGTATCGATATGTTCAACGAAGTACTTGAAAATTTCTTCTTCAAGAGAAGTTAAACGCTTTTCAGCTGTTAATTTGTTTAAATCAATCATGGGTAGACTCCTCTACTGTTAGATTCTACGATTTTGAATCGCTTTACGGACTTTAGTGATAGAGGCTTTTCCTTTTTCTTCTATTTGCATCATAATACTGACGTAAAGCGCATCTAAAAGACTAAGTTGCGCAATTCTTGAGGAGAGCGCTTCAGAACGGTAGTCTGTTTCTTCGGACAATGTGTGTAAAGCATAATCGACTTGATCATTTAAGGGTGACTGGGTAAAACTTGTTATCCCAATGGTTGGGACATTATTTTGTTTGAAAATATCTACCAATTCTAGAATATCCTTTGAGTGACCGGTGTGAGAAATAAGAATAGCCACATCTGCAGAAGTTAGTTGGGAGGCAGACATCAATTGCATGTGAGCATCAATTTGCGCAGAAACGGATAGACCGGTACGAATGAATTTATGATACCCATCAAGTGCGATTACGTTGGATCCGCCGAAACCGAATAGTTCAATTCTGTTTGCATGAAGGAGCACATCAATGGCTTGTTTGAATTGTGCTTCGTCTAGAACGGTCAATGTGTCTTCAAGTGTTTTCATGTTGGATTCAAACACTTTTCTAATAATCGTACGGGAATCATCATCAACAGATACAAGCTCGTGAATATCTTGAAGCGTCTCTGTTTGTTCAGAAGCTAAGGCGATCTTCATATCTTGAAAGCCATTATACTGGATTCTTTTACAAAATCGGAAGACCGTCGAATCCGCCAACTGAGTGTCTGCAGCAATTTGTGTAATCGTTCCATGAATGATTTTTTCAGGATGATTTAAAATATAATCCGCCAATCGTTTCTCCTTTTCACTGAAAGAGGCATAAAGTGATCGGATTCTAATTTTACAGCTTTGAGTAGGTGCCATGATTTCGTTAACTCCTTTATGAATTGTAGTTCTATTATAAATAGAAACAGAGAGAAAGAAAATATTTTTATATTAAACTTGAATAAAATAATATTCTTTTATATACTGACGTCATGGAATAATATTTCTTTGGAGGGTGAAGATATGAAATTAGCAATTATGGGACTAGGGAAAATGGGATTCAATTTAATGCAAAATGCGCTCAAACAAAATCATGAGGTTGTCTCATATGATGTCAATTTGGAACAAGTGAAACAGGCAGAAGAAAAAGGCGCTCAGGGAGCAGAAACAATAGAAGAGATGATCAGACACTTTGATAATCAGAAAATCATCTGGATGATGGTTCCTTCAGGCGATATTACAGAAAATTTGATTACTGAATTAACGCCTCTTTTGGGTGAAGGAGATATTCTAATTGATGGTGGGAATAGTCATTACAAAGATACGGTAAGAAGATACTCTAAGCTCGCTGAAAAAGGGATTTCATATGTAGATGTCGGTACAAGTGGAGGAATGGAAGGGGCTTTAGCGGGGGCTTGTACGATGATTGGTGGAGACCGACTTGTTTTCGAAAAACTAGAACCGCTATTCAAAGATCTCTCCGTAGAAAATGGCTACCTCTATACGGGAGAATCCGGTAGTGGTCACTTTCTTAAAATGATTCATAATGGAATTGAATACGGAATGATGCAGTCAATTAGTGAAGGTTTTGATATTTTAGAAAAAAGTCCTTATGATTTTGACCATGAAAAAGTAGCGCGTGTATGGAATCATGGTTCTGTTATTCGTTCTTGGCTAATGGAATTGATGGAGTCGGCTTTCTCTGAAGATCCTAAATTAGATCAAATCAAAGGTGTCGTTCAGGCATCAGGAGAAGGCAAGTGGACAGTGGAAACAGCGATGGAACTAGAAACGGCAGCACCAGTTATTGCGCTATCACTCATGATGCGAAATCGCTCTTTAGAAACGGATTCGTTTAGTGGGAAAGTGGTTGCTTCTTTAAGAAATCAGTTTGGTGGACATGCGGTAGAGAAACAACAAGGATAATGAAAACGGATTAATCTTGATTTGTGTTCACTTAGAATCAGGGGTATAGTTATACATGAAATCAAGTCATCAGTAGAAATATTGAATTGCATTTGGAAAGGAAAGTCAGTGTGGACACATATATGATGGGTGTCGATTTAGGGACAACAAGTACAAAAGCTGTCCTATTCGATCAAAAAGGTAAAGTTAAAAGTCAGTCTACGGTAGAGTACCCTTTAAACGTACCAGAACCGGGAGCGGCTGTTCAAGATCCAACAGAAATACTAGAAGCTGTAAAACGTTCCATCAGAGAGGTCATGGATAGAAGCGGGATTTCTAAAAAGTCATTGAAGCTCATTTCGTTTAGTGCTGCCATGCATAGCTTGATCGCGATTGATGATGAGGGATTACCCTTGACCCCTTCAATCACTTGGGCGGATCAAAGAAGTGAACCTTACGCAGAAGAAATCAAAAGCCAAACCGGACTAGAACTCTATAAAAAAACCGGTACACCAATTCATCCGATGTCTCCGTTAACGAATATTTTGTGGATCAGAAAAGATCAACCAGAGATTTTTAAACGGACAGCTAAATTTATCGGGATAAAAGAATATATTTTCAATGTATTTTTCAAAGAATATGTTGTTGATCATTCCATTGCTTCCGCAACAGGATTACTCAACATGTATACGCTCGACTGGGACGAAGAAGCACTAGAAATTGCGGGAATCAGTTCGGATTATTTATCTCGACTCGTTTCGACAACGACACAGTTTAAGGGGCTCAATTCAGAGCTTGCGAACGAAATGGGGATTGACCCTGAAGTGCCTTTTATCATTGGAGCAAATGATGGCTGCCTAGCAAACTTAGGAGTAGATGCCGTTATGCCAGGAGAAGTTGCGATTACGATTGGGACAAGTGGGGCAATCAGAACCGTTACAGACAAGCCGATTACAGATGAGAAAGGGAGAACCTTCTGTTATGCGCTGACGGAAAACCACTGGGTCATCGGTGGTCCCGTTAATAATGGTGGAATGGTATTGAGATGGTTAAGAGATGAGTTTTGCGCTGAAGAAGTACAACAGGCAAAAGCGCTAAATCAAAACCCGTATGACCTGATCACAGACCGAATTGATCAAGTAGCTGCAGGGTCGGAAGGTTTACTGTTTCACCCTTACTTATCCGGAGAAAGAGCCCCTTCATGGAATGCGAATGCTAGAGGATCCTTCTTCGGACTTGCGATGCACCATAAACGTGACCATATGATGCGTGCAGTTCTTGAAGGCATTAATATGAATATGTATATGGTCTTGCTGGCTCTTGAAGAGTTAATTGGAACACCAAAAGAAGTCCGTGCCACCGGTGGATTCGCCCATTCGAAAGTTTGGAGACAAATGGTTGCAGATATCTTTGGACATGAAGTCCATGTTCCAGAAACAGTAGAAAGTGCCTGCTTAGGTGCAGCGATTCTAGGATTATTTGCGATTGGAGAAATCGACGATCTTTCCGAAGTGAAGAGAATGGTCAAGACGAGATCCATCAACCACCCAAATAAAGAAAAAGGACTCGTTTATAAAGAGTTATTGCCTATATTCATTCGGCTAAGTCGATTGTACGAGCAAGAATATCAGTCAGTTGTGGCGTTTCAGAATAAGTACACAAAAATAGAATGAATTATCGATTTTGATAATGATAATGACACATAGGGACGGATGCTCACCGACCATCAATATTTTGCTTGTCATTTTAGTCATTATTGGATACTTTGCTCAACTAGGATACAATTACTATCAAATGAAACATAAAGAAAATATCTGACTACTTAAAAGACCGAAAAGGAACTTTCAGTAACCTAAATAGGTTATGATTTCTTAGGTCTTTTTTTTCTACTTAACTACTTAAAATAAAACTAGTTTGACGCAAGAGTTAGAAAGAACGATTATTACAAGACATGGCGACCTTCATTTGAATATGCTAAAATCAATTGGATAAAACGATGGCAAAAATCGGTATTCGCTATTGCGAGGTGATCAGCCATCAGAAAAGGGATGATGTTATTGCCAACATTAAGTGATGTGGCAAAAAAAGCCAATGTTTCTAAAATGACAGTTTCTCGAGTCATCAATCACCCTGAAAGGGTAACAGAAGAATTAAAAATTATGGTTCATGCTGCAATGAAAGAATTGAACTATAAGCCAAATGTCATGGCAAAAGCATTAGCCAATAACCGTACACAAATCATAAAGCTATTAATACTGGAAGAAATGGACTATGTAGAACCTTATTATATGCAACTGCTTGTAGGGATTGCGAATGAATTGGAAAAGCACTCTTATGGGCTTCAATTAGTAACAAAGCGCAATACACAAATCGGGGATTCAGATGGATACATTGTATGTGGGATGAGAGAAACGGACTACAAATGGCTAAACACACTCGATAAACCAATGGTGTTGTTTGGCGAAAATACCCATGGATATGATTTTGTCGATAGCGATAATCAAAAGAGTATTGAAAAAGCGGTAGAATATGGTGTACTTTTAAATTATGAGACCATTGTATTCATTGGTATGGATGTCAACGAACCTTTTGCGTTATCTAGAGAAAAGGGCTACAGAAACGCTATGGAAATGTATGGTTTAAAACAGCAAGTTGTTAAACTAGAGAATCGATCACGATTTTCAGCGACATTTATTAGAGAAAATTGGCAGGAATTTAATTCGAATACGTTATTCATTTGTGCCACGGATCGATTAGCTTTAGGGATCAGTAGAGAATTGCAAGAACAGGGTGGTAATATTCCAGAAGAATATGGGATTATCGGACATGACGGTGTGTTTTTGGATCAAATTGCTTACCCATTTTTGACGACCTTGAAACAGTCACTCGATGAAATGGGTGCGGCTGCAGTACAATTAGTATTAAACAAAATCAACGCTGGTGGTCTTCCTCAAGAAAATGCGATTTTTGAGACTGAATTAAAATTAGGAGGCACCACGCGGGAACCGTCCGTTTAAGTGATTCAAAATATGATGGATTCAAGACCAGAGCATGTGAGCTTTGGTTTTTTTCTGTTATCGGTAACATCGAAGATTACCTTGTTTCTTTTAAGACAGATGCTAGAATGATAATGAAACCGCTTCATAAGGAGGGCTTTAATTGATGAACAATCAAATAAATAGCGAAGAAGTCATTTATCAGGTGTATCCAAAAAGTTTTCTGGATACAAATCAGGATGGTATTGGGGACTTGAAAGGTGTCATCCAAAAGCTTGATTACATTCAAGAGTTAGGAGTAACAACGATATGGTTGAATCCGATTTTTAGTTCTCCACATGTGGACAATGGTTATGATGTCTCTGACTATTACACCATTGATCCACAATACGGCAATATGGAATTAGTAGAGATACTAATTGAGGAGGCCCATAAAAGAGGACTTAAAATCTTGTTTGATCTTGTACTGAATCACACATCTTCCAAACATAAATGGTTTCAGGAAGCATTGAAAGGACCGGACAATCCTTACCGAAACTACTACATATGGAAGGAAGAAGAGGAAAAGGGAAAATTACCAAATAACTGGAAATCTTTTTTCGGAGGATCTGTCTGGGAGAAAGAATCCGAAACAGGGGATTACTATTTTCATCTATTTGACAAAGAAATGCCAGATTTGAACTGGCAAAACGAATCAGTTCGTAAGGAAATGATCAAAATAGCGAAATTCTGGCTGGGAAAAGGGATTGATGGATACAGACTTGATGCATTTATCCACATGGAAAAAGAGCCTGGGTATCCGGATGCTCGTTACGCAGATCCTGATCAACTGATTAGTGCAGAAGACTTTTTTGCTAATTTACCTCAAGTGGATGATTATCTGAGAGAATTTTCTGCAAGTATAAGAGAAGTTTACCCAGACGCTTATTTGTTAGGGGAGGCAGCATCCGCTGATCCGGAAAGAGCGGTCAAGTACACCTTTCCTAAAGGAGAAGCATGTGATTCGATTGTTTCTTTCAAATATTTTCCAATGGATACGACAAAAAAAGACGACCGATTTCCATTAGAGAATCAGGAAGGGAAGTTAAATGTTATAGCCTTTAAGCAAGTTATGGATGAATGGCAGAGAAAAGTTGGAGAAGTCAGTGAGATGACCCTTTACTTAAACAATCACGATATGCAAAGAGTCGTATCCAGATTAGGGGATCCAGCTGAATTTAGGGAAGAAAGTGCTAAAACGCTTGCTACAACGATGTACTTGCAAAGAGGTGTACCTGTTCTTTTAAACGGTGAAGAAATCGGAATGAAGAATTTGGAATTAAAGCGTTGGGAAAATACACGAATTGAACGAATTCATGAAGTTTACGCAACGCTTTTGGATAGAGGAGTCACTAAAGAAGAAGCACAAACCTATTTGGGCTCTATCAGTATCAATGCGAGTAGAGGAGCTATGCAGTGGTCAGATCAAAATTATGCGGGCTTTTCTACTATAGAGCCCTGGAGTGGAGTTAATCAAGAAGCAGCGTACAATGTGGCTGCTCAAGAAACGGACACAGCGAGCATTTTAACCTTTTATAAACAGCTCATTCAACTGAAAAAAACAGCTTTATTCACGCATGGATCGTACGAGATGCTCATTTCTAAAAGTCCAATTATGGCTTATCGTCGACAATTTGAAAAAGAACAAGCAATTGTAGTCTCGAATTTAAGTGGCGAGCCACAAGAGAGTTTGCTAGACCTAACCAATTTTAAAGATCAAGACAGTACGTTGAGTGTTGGAAACTACACATACAATAATGGAAAAATCGTCTTATCACCTTATGCTTCACTTGTTATTAAATCAGACTATAAAGGGAGTTAATTAAATGAATACAGCAGCACTATACCACCGAACTGAAAGCGAATATGCTTATTTATATGAAAAAAATCATTTCCACATCCGTTTAAGAACACAAGCTGGAGATGTTGCTCATGTAGAACTATTGAGTGGAGATCCTTACACAATTGATGCGGATAAATGGTACGAAAACGGTAAGGAAATGAAAAAAATAGCCAGCACTAACTTACATGACTATTGGCTGATTGATACCCACGAACAAACTAACCGAATGTCCTATGGATTTCATGTAACCGGCCAAGACGGCATTGAAGTATTTTACTCTGATCAAGGCGTTTATCCATACGAAGAAGCTTTTTTACAAGAAGCGAGCTTTTACTTTAGAATTCCTTATATTCATGAAATTGATGCATTTAAAGCTCCAGAATGGGTAAAGGAAACAGTTTGGTACCAGATTTTTCCAGATCGTTTTGAAAACGGAGATGCATCGATTAATCCCGAGGGCACATTGCCATGGGGGGATAAAGAAAATCCGTCTAGAGATGACTTTTATGGTGGAGATTTAAGAGGAATTATTAATCAATTAGATTACCTGGAAGACCTTGGTATTAATGGGATTTATTTATGCCCCATTTTCAAAGCGTCTTCCAATCATAAATACGACACAATAGACTATTACGAAATTGATCCTGCCTTTGGAGATAAAGAAACATTCAGAGAATTAATCAGTAAAGCCCACGACAAAGGAATCAAGATTATGCTAGACGCAGTGTTTAACCATATGGGATGGCATTCTCCGCAGTGGCAAGATGTACTGAAATACCAAGAGAATTCAAAATACACAGACTGGTTCTATATTCATAATTATCCAGTACAGAACCTTGGAGAATTGACAACAGATGAAATGGAAAATGTTGGACGAGTCAATTACGAAACTTTTGCCTTCACAGGACATATGCCTAAGTTGAATACAGCGAATCAAGAAGTTCAAGATTATTTATTGGATATCGCAAGATACTGGATAGAAGAATTTGATATTGATGCTTGGAGACTGGACGTAGCCAATGAAGTAGATCATTTCTTCTGGAAAAAGTTCTTCAAAGAAACGACAGCGATCAAAGAAGACATTTATATTTTAGGTGAAATCTGGCATTCATCGCAAAACTGGTTAAATGGAGACGAATTTCATGCAGTCATGAATTATGCTTTCAATGACAATATTGAAAATTACTTTTTAAAGAAAATCATCTCACCTTCACGTATGGTATCCGGATTGAACGCACAGATGATGTTATACAGACAACAAACCTCTGAAGTGATGTTCAATTTACTGGATTCACACGATACTCCTAGATTGCTGACAAAGGCAAAAGGAGATAAAGAACTAGTCAAATCTGCCTTATCCTTTATGTTTGCGCAGTCAGGGACACCTTGTATTTATTATGGAACAGAAATTGGGCTTTATGGGGACATGGATCCTGACTGTAGAAAATGTATGGTTTGGAATGACTCACTTCAAGATCAAGATATGCTGGAATTTACCAAAAAACTAATCTCGTTCCGGAAAAATTATCAGAATATCTTAACTTATGGCGCAACAGACTGGCACGATGTTAGAGACGATGAGCAACTCATAGGATTCAAACGCACATTAGGTAATGAATCATTAATTTTCTACTTCAATCAGGACAAAGACGATGCTTTTCTAGACTCTGTTCCAGTAGAGGCAGCATTATCTTTAGAAACAGGTACAGTTCATTATGATAACCAAACGGTCATTCATGAAAATGGATTTGTCGTTTATTACCATTTAGATACAGAAGCTGAAAAACGTGAGCGTATAGAACAAAAACGTCAACGTACCAAAAAAAGAATGAAACAATTGAAAGTTTCACCTTCACATTTGGTCAGAAACTGATCACTAGGGTAAAGGGGGAGAAACGTTGAATAAACAAGCAGTCTATCATAAAGCGAATAGTGCATTTGCTTATATGAAAGATGTCCAAACGATATGTCTAACCATTCGAACTGCGCGAGATATTGAACGTGTTTATTTGCTGACGGATCATCCAGATGGATGGGTAAAAGGATCAGAAGGTTACTATTGGAAAAAAGAACAAACGAACATGCAGTTAATTTATCAAACAACTCTCTATGATTATTGGCAAATTGAACATCGTCCGTTTAATCATCAAATGCGTTATGGCTTTATACTAGAAACTCCTGAAGAAACAGCTTTGTATCTTGAACGCGGCTGGTTTTCTCCAGATGATGTATTTATAGAAAATGATATCAATAGTTACTTTGCGTTTCCTTATTTACATGAATCTGAAGTATTCAAAGCACCAAAGTGGGTTAGAGAAACAGTCTGGTACCAAATTATGCCAGACCGTTTCTATGATCCGGAAAACGACTTTTGGGGAAGGAAAGATCAGGTAGGTCAGTACGATTTCCATAGTGGAACATTAGAAGGTATACGAAAGAAATTACCGTATTTAAAGGATCTTGGAATTACAGGAATTTACTTAACGCCGATTTTTCAAAGTCCGACTACACATAGATACGATACAGAAAATTATTTTGAAATCGATCCAAGGCTTGGAAGCAAGGAGATGTTCAAATCAGTCGTTGACGATGCGCATGCATCAGGAATAAAGATTTTACTGGATGGTGTATTCAATCATATCGGAGATCAGTCCATCCAGTTTCAAGATGTATTAAATAATGGTGAAAAATCAGCTTATAAGGACTGGTTTTACATTGAAAAATTTCCACTAAAAAGCGCTGAGGGAATTCGTTTAGACAAGCATTACCGTCACTTTACACCGAACATGCCCAAGTTGAATACACTGAATAAAGATGTACAGAAATATTTAATAGATGTTGCGATGTATTGGATGAAAAACTTTAGGGTAGATGGTTGGCGACTTGACGTAGTCAATGAAATTGACCATGCCTTTTTAAGATTGTTGAGATCACGCTTAAAAAGTGCTTACCCAGATTGTTATATTGTTGGGGAAATTTGGCATAACGCAGATTCTTGGCTTTTAGGCGACCAATTAGATGGTGTGATGAATTATCCGCTAGGTAAACCGATTCTTGAGTGGGCTGCGGCGGGAAGGATTTCTACAACTGATTTTCAAGAACAGTTTGTACAGGCGCTGTTGCAATATTCAGAAAACGTTCAACAAGGGATGCTGACGTTGTTGGACAGTCACGATGCACCGAGATTATATGAGTATGCTGGTTTCGATCGAAGAAAAACAGAACTGTGTCTCACTATGCTATTTCTGCTCCCAGGATCTATTTGTCTGTACTATGGAACGGAAATGGGTATGAGTGGGTATGAAGATCCAGAAAACAGAAAACCGATGCAGTGGACTAAGAGTCAAGCGGTGGATTTCAAAGAACATATCCAGCTTTTATCTAGGTTGAGACGATCAGATCAAGAACTATTTGCTAGAAACCGATTTACCTTTCTTGAAGTCCAAAACGATGTATTGGTTTTAAAAAAAGAAACTGAAACGTATGCGCTCTATCTTTTAATCAACAAATCTAGCGAGCAAAAGTGGATTGAATTGAGCGAACTGAAAGACAAAAAAGTAGAAAATCTGCTATCTCAACATTCCGTTATTGTAGACAGCCTTGTACCGTTAAAACCAGAGTCGCATATTCTTTACAAGTTTGAAAAGATCAGCTCTTAAACGATCATAAAAATCTGATACCGGTAACAACGAGAAAACGGTTGCAATGGTTCTATAATGAAATATAATTGAAAATGTAGACAGGTATAGAAAGTAAGAGGAGGAAAAATTAGATGATAAAATTTTATAAAATAGCAATGGCAGGTTCAGCAGCACTATTACTTGCAGCATGTGGAAATGGATCAGACAGTGGTTCAGGTTCACAAGGCGAAACAGAAGGTGAAGGTGCAGCAACTGGCGAAATCGGGGGTTCAATCGAAGTTGGGGTTGGAGAAGATTACGTAGAATTCGTTGAAGCAATTGCTCCAGCATTTGAAGAAGAGTATGGTGTTGAAGTGACCGTATCTGAACGAGATATGTTCGATACACTAGAAGCTGTACCTCTAGATGGTCCAGCTGGATTATCTCCAGATGTTCTTCTATCTCCTTATGACCGAATCGGTGGAATGGGCCAACAAGGTCACTTATCTGAAATGACACTTGTCGATGACGGTCGATATGATGAGACGGATCAACAACAAGTAACAGTTGATGATACTGTATACGGTACACCGTTCGTTATTGAATCACTCGTCCTTTTTTACAATAAGGATTTGATGGATACAGCACCAGCGACATTCGACGAATTGGAAGCTCTTACAGAAGACGAACAATATGCCTTTTCAGGACAAGCTGATACAAGTACAGCGTTCCTTGCGAACTGGGTAGACTTTTATAATTCTTACGGATTGATTTCTGGGTTTGGTGGATATGTATTTGGAGAAGATGGCGAAGATACTGCCGATATCGGGTTAAATTCACCGGAAGCAATCGAAGGAATTGAATATGCACAGCAATGGTTCAACGATGTATGGCCAGAAGGTATGCTTGATGTAACAAGTGCCGGCGATTTCATCGATGATCAATTTATCCAAGGCAATGCAGCAGCCGTTATTAACGGACCATGGGGCGCGGCGAACTATAGAGATAGTGGCGTAAACCTTGGCGTAGCAGCCATTCCAACATTACCTAGTGGAAATGAATATGCACCATTTGCAGGTGGTAAAGGATGGGTCGTTCCTTCTTACACTGAAAATTATGAAACTGCAGCAGCGTTCGTAGACTTCGTGACAAATGAAGAAAATATGATGATGCTTTATGAAGAGTACACAAACGAAATTCCTGCTAACCAGAATGCGCGTAATGCAATCAACGAAGCTGGAGAAGATGAATTAGCAGTAGCGGTAATCGAGCAATATAATAATGCAGTACCAATGCCAAATATCCCAGAAATGGCTGAAGTTTGGACAGGTGCTGAATCAATGATGTTTGATGCAGGCTCAGGAAACAAAACAGCTGAAGAGTCAGCAAACGATGCAGTACAAATTATCCAAGACAACATTGAACAGAAATATTAATCTTTAATAGAAGACTAGATGATTCGGCAGAGATAGTAGGATGATCTCTGCCGTTTTTATCATTGAAAGGGCGTGTAACAGTTGAAGAATAAAAAGAAAGATAAGATCGTACTTTCTGATCAAGATCAAAAAAAGATACACACTGCGACATGGCTATCCATTATTCCGGGGCTTGGCCAGATTTATAATAAACAATTGTTTAAAGGAATCGTGTTCTTGGCAGTATTTATGGGAGCTGTCATTGAACTCCTCATATTTGGAGCAGGAGCTATAGAAGGTCTTATTACTTTAGGAACGATTCCTAGAGAAGACCACTCGCTATTTCTTCTAATTGAAGGAACCATTCAAATTCTCCTTACCGTTATCTATTTAATTTTTACAGCAGCTGTCATGATGGATGCGCATCGTGTTGCTAAAAAAAGAGTCATCAGTCCGAACACGGTGAACTATACCGTCAAAGATACAGCAATTAGTGTATTTGAGAATGGTTTCCCTTACTTACTAACCATACCCGCTTACTTGGTTATGATTTTTGCCATTGTGTTCCCGGTTTTGGTAACCATATTTATTGCCTTTACAAATTACAACTTTCAAAATGTACCACCGGCGAATATCGTCGACTGGGTTGGATTTGAGACATTCAGTAGTATCTTCACACTAACGACTTATCGAGATACGTTCTTTGCAGTTTTCTCGTGGACGATTATCTGGACACTAGCAGCAACTACTTTGCAGCTTGTCATTGGTGTGTTTACAGCACTTGTTCTAAATCAACCGCACATTCGTTTTAACCGATTCTTTGGTGTCATTATGCTATTACCATGGGCAGTTCCAGCGTTTATTACCATTCTGACTTTTTCAAATATCTTCAACCCAAGTGTTGGAGCAATCAACACACAGGTTATCCCGTTCTTTAACCAGCTGATTCCGTTTCTTGAAATTCCTGCAATTTCTTGGAAGACTGATCCGTTCTGGACAAAGATTGCAATCATCATGATCCAAGGCTGGGTAGGTTATCCTTATATTTATGTTTTAACGTCAGGAATTTTACAGTCTATACCAAATGACTGGTATGAAGCATCTGTTATTGATGGTGCAACTGCTTTACAAAAATTTAGACATATCACAATGCCACATGTTTTCGCAGTGGCTGCACCCATCTTTATCACACAATATACAGGAAACTTCAACAACTTCAACTTGATTTATCTGTTTAATGAAGGTGGTCCCGGAAGCGTGGGAAGTGGAGCAGGATCGACAGATATCTTGATTTCATGGATCTACAAGTTAACGACCGGAACATCTCCGCAATATAACATATCAGCAGCCGTTACATTGATCATTTCTGCAATTGTCATTACGATTTCAATGGTCATTTTCAGTCGGACACGTGCTTTTGAAATGGAGGATTAACATGAAAAAATCCAAACGAATTAAAACGCAGAAAAACTCTCGTTTCTGGAACAAGTTTTTTTCTTATGCGTATTTAATCGGTATGTCGATCGTGATTATTTACCCTCTTTTGATCACCGTTACTTCCGCGTTCAGAACAGGGAATATTATGGCTTTCGATTTAAATTTCTCAGGACCTTGGTCACTGGCAAACTTCTCACGATTATTCAATAATACGCTTTATGGTACCTGGTACTTGAATACCTTAAAAGTTGCCGGAACTACTATGATCATTCAAGTAGCCGCAATCACATTAGCAGGTTACGCGTATAGTCGGTATCGTTTCATCGGAAGAAAACAAAGTATTAAGTTCTTCTTAATTATTCAAATGGTTCCAACAACAGCGGCTTTGACGGCTTTCTACGTTATGGCACTCCTTGTTGGTGGACTAAACTCACACTGGTTCTTAACGGTTATTTATATCGGTGGTGGGATACCGATGAACACCTGGCTCATGAAGGGGTATTTTGATACTGTCCCATTAGAGTTAGACGAATCCGCTAAACTTGATGGTGCCGGACACTTGAGATCTTTCTGGCAAATTATTCTTCCACTCGTTAAACCAATGATTGCCGTTCAAGCGCTTTGGGCATTTATGGGACCATTTGGAGAATACATGCTAGCGAGATTCTTACTCAGAACACCTGAACTATACACAGTAGCGATTGGTCTACAAACGTTTATCAGTAATCCTAGAGACCAGCGTGTAACGTTATTCGCTGCGGGTGCCATCTTAATTGCTTTACCAATCTGTATTTTGTTCTTCTATCTACAAAAACACTTTGTATCTGGATTAACAGCAGGTGGGACGAAAGGTTAATGTACGAAAAAATGATTTTAAAAAGTAGGAATGAATATGAGAACAGACAGCTTTCCATTAAATTATTTCACAAATATTTTCACACCTAAACGAGCTTTTTTCAATCGCCATGCGATTGGATGGCCGACCATTGTAATCGTCTTGATCTTTTTGAATGCACTGATCACGATTCCAGTTTCATTGAACTTTGCGCAGACAGACACAATCGGTGTTGAGCAGTTTTATCCAGAAGCTTTTAACCTAATTGACGGTGAAGCTGCAGAGGGACTCTCTAAAATTCCTGTAGAAGAAGGCAGATTACTCGTCGAGCAGTCTACTCTTCAGACAAAAACAGACGGGCTAGTACTCATTGATCAGTCAGATAATCCGTTAATCGACAGTGATGTCGCTGTAGCATTTGGTCCAACGGAGTTTACGATCAGGGAACATGCACAACCTGAACTAAAAGTGCGCTATACAAAAGACTTTTCGGTGGAATCTGCTTCAGTAGAAGAAGTGAAAACAGAACTAAATCGACAATGGAGAGTGAATAATCGTGTCTATATCGTAGCTGCACTGACTTTTTTAATTTCATTTATGACCTTTACCATGTTAGTCGTATTAACCTTAGGTTCAGCGTTATTTCTTTATTTCACGAAAAAGAGTCACTTAACTTCAATAACGACATATAAAGAGTCTGTTGCCATTATTCTTTATGGATTAGGACTACCAACAATTTTAGCTTTACTATATGGATTGATCCAGTTTGATATTATCTGGATGATGACGATCCAAACAACAGGACTACTGATTATGCTGGTTCTGATTTACTTTAAAACACAGTTCAACGATAAAAAAGATCAATCTAGAGTACAGGAGTGGACAGATTAAATGGAGAGACTATTTGGAATTGACCCATGGAAACTGACTTCAGATACAGTGGGAGAGAACAAAAGGCTACAGGAGAGCCTAACTTCTATTGGTAACGGGTATATGGGTTTAAGAGGAAATTATGAAGAAGGCTATTCTGGGGATTCACATATCGGAACCTATATTGCGGGTGTTTGGTTCCCAGACAAAACAAAGGTTGGCTGGTGGAAAATCGGCTATCCAGACTATTTTGGCAAAGTGATCAACGCAACGAACTTTATTCCAGTCGACATTTATGTGGATGAACATAAAGTAGATCTTGCTGTTGATACCGCTCAGCAGTTCAAAGTTGAACTAGATATGAAAGAAGGGGTCCTGAGACGTTCTTTTGTCTGGAAAAAAGAGCAATTAGAAATCTTATTTCACTTCACACGGTTCGTTAGTGCACACACCAAAGAACTTGCCGTTGTTAAAGTAGAAGCGGAAATGCTTTCGGGAGCAGCAGAAATCACGTTGATTCCACATTTAGATGGTAACGTGACGAATGAAGATAGTAATTACGAAGAACAATTTTGGATCGAACTTGAAAAAGGACATCAACCACTCCCGTTCTTAAAAACGAAAACAAAAGAAAATCCCTTCGGTACGGAGCGATTTACCGTTACGACAATGATGAGTAACGAGTCAGAAGCAGAATCGAAAGATCCTGAAAAAGAACAGTCCATGTATGTTGGCGAGCGTTTTTTCTACAAGCTTGAAACCGGTCATCAGTTAGAATTGACCAAATTTATAGCGGTCGTAACAAGCCGTGATGTAGAAGCTGAGAAGCAAGTTCAACAAGCTGAACAAATCTTAGAGCGGGCTTCAGATAAGGGTTTCCAAAAAGTACTAGAAGAACATTTAACGGAGTGGAGCACGCGCTGGAATAATGCAGATGTTCAAATTGACGGAGATGATGCAAGCCAGCAAGGTATTCGGTTCAATATCTTCCAGTTATTTTCAACCTATTACGGAGAAGATCCGAGACTAAACGTGGGGCCAAAAGGTTTCACAGGTGAAAAATACGGCGGCGCTACTTATTGGGATACAGAAGCTTGTATCCTGCCGATGTACTTATCCGTTACAAATGAAGAGACCTTTAGACAGTTACTTGTTTACCGCCATAATCAATTAGAACAAGCTTACGAGAATGCAGCGAAGCAAGGGCTCAAAGGTGCTCTGTATCCTATGGTAACCTTCACTGGAATTGAGTGTCACAATGAATGGGAGATCACATTTGAAGAAATTCACCGTAACGGTGCGATTGCACACGGGATTTTCAACTATACGACGTATACAGGTAATGAAGACTATCTCTTAAACCAAGGTGTGGATGTACTTGTAGGTATTTCTAGATTCTGGGCTGATCGTGTTCACTATTCTGCTAGAAACGAGCAATACATGATTCATGGTGTAACGGGGCCAAATGAATATGAAAATAACGTCAGCAACAACTGGTATACCAACACGATGGCGAAATGGTGTCTGAATTATACATTAGAAACGTTAACCAAAGTGAGCAGTGAGAAGCTTCAAGAGTTAAGTATTAATGAAACAGAACAAAAACAATGGAAAGAAATTGCTGAAAAGATGTACTTGCCTAAAGATGAAGCACTCGATATCTTTGTCCAACATGACTCATTCCTAGACAAAGATTTGAGACCCGTTGACACACTTGACCCATCAGAACGTCCAATCAATCAGAATTGGTCATGGGACAAGATTTTAAGATCACCGTTTATCAAACAAGCAGATGTCTTACAAGGACTCTATTTCTTGAATCATAACTATAGTCAAGCTGAAAAAGAACAGAACTTTAATTTCTATGAGCCGCTAACGGTTCATGAATCTTCTTTATCTCCATTGGTTCATTCTATCCTTGCTTCTGAGCTCGGCAAAAAAGAAAAAGCTTTTGAAATGTATGAAAGAACAGCCAGACTGGATCTTGATAACTACAACAATGATACAGAAGATGGACTTCATATCACTTCAATGAGTGGAGGCTGGTTATCAATCGTTCAAGGATTTGCGGGTATGCGAACTCAAACAGGAAGCTTATCTTTTGCTCCGTATTGTCCAGAACAATGGAATGAATATGCCTTTAAATTAAATTATCGAGAAAGATTACTCAGTGTAACAGTTGAAAAAACAGTTGTGACTTTCCGCTTAGAAACGGGAGAAGCACTGAATTTTGAAGTGTTTGGTAAGCCGGTCACATTGGAAGACTCGGTAAAGATAGAAATTCAATAAATTAGAATAAGTTGAAATAATGTAAAACGAAAAGTCAAAGATTGAGGAGATTGAAATGATTAAAGGTCTTGTTTTGGATCTGGACGGTGTAATCACTGACACAGCTGAATACCACTATCTAGCTTGGAAATCGCTAGCAGAAAAAATTGGAATTGAAATTGACCGAAAGTTTAACGAGCAGTTAAAAGGCATCAGCCGTATGGAGTCACTAGAATTAATTTTAAAACATGGAGAAAAGGAAAAAGACTATACAGAAGAAGAAAAGCAGGAGCTGGCAACGAGAAAAAACGAAGAATACAAAAGTTCTATCGAGAACATCACGCCAGCAAATCTTTGTCCAGGAATGGAACAACTCCTACTGGATGCACGGAAGATGGATATTAAGTTATCGGTAGCTTCGGCTAGCAAAAATGCACCAACGATTCTTGAACACTTACAGGTGAAAGATCAGTTCGTTGGGATTGTTGATCCTGCTAGCTTGAAACAAGGAAAACCTTCTCCAGAAATTTTCCATAAGGGTGCTGATTTGCTAGGACTGACACCTGCTGAATGTATTGGTATTGAAGATGCAGAAGCGGGAATCGAAGCAATCAATCGTGCAGGGATGTTTTCTGTAGGTGTTGGCTCAAAAGAGTCAATGAAAGCAGCTGATTATTTTGTTGAACAGACAGATGAACTTGATTTAAAGACTTTAGTTGAAAAAGCGGAAGCTCATTAAAACAATCATGAAGGAAGTGAAGATGTGAAGTGGTGGCAGAATGCAGTAGTCTATCAAATTTACCCTAGAAGCTTTCAAGATTCAAATGGAGATGGCCTAGGTGACATCAGAGGCATCATTCAACGTTTAGACTACCTAGAGGAGCTAGGTATCGATGCGATATGGTTAAGCCCGGTCTATCAGTCTCCAAATGATGACAATGGCTATGATATCAGTGACTATCAGGCGATTCATCCAGAGTTCGGAACGATGGATGATATGGACGAATTGATTGAAGAAGCAAAAAAGAGGTCTATTCGTATCGTAATGGATTTAGTGGTTAATCATACAAGTGATGAACACGAATGGTTCAAAGATGCTAAGAGTGGCGTAAATGCTAAATATAGAGACTATTACATCTGGAGAGATCCTATTGATGGTGAGGAGCCCAACGATTTAAAATCCACTTTTAGTGGATCAGCGTGGACCTTTGATGAGAATAGTCAGCAATATTATCTACATTTATTCAGTAAAAAACAACCAGACTTAAATTGGGAAAACCCCAAAATGCGTCAGGATATCTACAAAATGATGAATTTCTGGCTCGAGAAAGGTATTGGCGGTTTCCGAATGGATGTCATTGATCTAATTGGGAAAGTACCAGATGAAAAAATTACAGATAAGGGTCCGAGGTTACATGAGTTCTTACAAGAAATGAATCACGAGACGTTTGGTCAGTACGATGTCATGACAGTTGGTGAGACTTGGAGTGCTACACCTGAAAACGCAGAATTGTTTTCTGGAGCGGATCGGGATGAACTATCTATGGTTTTCCAGTTTGAACATATAACTTTAGATCAAGAACCTGAAAGTAAGTGGGCACTTAAAGCGTTGGACTTAGTAGAGCTGAAAACCGTATTATCCAAATGGCAGACGTCGTTAAGTGATTCGGCTTGGAACAGTCTTTTCTGGAATAATCATGACACACCTAGAGTCGTTTCTAGATGGGGAAATGATCAAGAATACCGTGTGGAAAGTGCAAAATGTTTTGCGGTTCTACTGCATTTGATGAAAGGGACACCTTACATTTATCAAGGCGAAGAGATTGGAATGACGAATCGTCTGGTAAAAGATATTTCAGAAGTTAAAGATATTGAAAGTATCAACATGTACAAAGAGGAACTTGAAAACGGGAAACATTCAGAAGAGCTACTGAACGCCATTAACCATAAAGGTCGAGATAATGCTCGGACACCTATGCAATGGAATGACGAAATGAATGCTGGATTTTCAAAAGGAACACCGTGGATTGCGGTCAATTCGAACCACAATGAAATTAATGTTGAGCAAGCAATAGCTGATCAAGAATCGATTTTTTACACATACAAAGAATTGATTCAATACAGAAAAGAAAATGAGGCAGTCGTTTTAGGAGCGTATAACTTATTACTTCCAAACCATCAGCAAGTATTTGCTTATGAAAGAACGCATAAAGGCAATAAGATTATAGTTGCTGCGAATCTCTCAGAAGAATCTGCATCGATTGAATTGCCAGAGACCTCAGAAAAAGCCAGTGTGAGATTTAGTAATTATGATAGAAAACAAGTTGACTCAACTGAATGGATCTTAAAACCTTATGAGTGTTTTGTGATAGAAAACGTCAACCAGTAACGTTTACTCAAATAGAACCATCTAGATTTAATACAAATCTAGATGGTTCTTTTGTCTGAAATATGAAGTATATTTTTAAATGGTAATTTGAAATAAGATGAATAATAATAATTGTTTATACATCATGAATAGATGGGTAAGTAATAGGAAATAATGGGAAATCCTCTTAATTTACGTTTTGTATAGGTATACATAAAAAAGTATATCGGTAGAGATGGTTAAAAAATATATGAATATTTATTGATTTTAATATACATTAATATTGTATATTAAAATGATAAATCACATTTTAAAGCAATTAATTATTTATTATGTTGCATAATTATTTAAATGATGATATGATTCTTTTCAACACCTCTTATAAATAGAAGGTTGGATTATACAAAAATTATACAAATACATTGATCGTAGTATCAGGGGAGACAAGCAGATGAAGAAATCGTTCAAAGCATTTATAGCCTTTATTATTTTGGTAGTAACACTTCTAGTCCCGGCACAGTCGGTATACGCGGAAGATGGATCATTAGACCGTGTACAAGAGAAGGGGCAACTTGTTATTGGTACAAGTGGAGATTTTCCGCCGTTTGAATTCTATGCAGAAGTTGATGGTGAACAGCAACTCGTTGGTATGGATATGTCGATCGCTCGAAAAATTGCGGACGATATGGGTGTTGAACTTGTGATCAGAGATATGGAATTCGATAGTTTGATTCCGGCTCTTGAAGCAAATAATATAGATATGATCGTAGCAGGAATGACACCTACGGCAGAACGTCGGCAAAGTGTAAACTTCTCTGATATCTATTACCAGACATTCCAGAACATC
Organism: Marinilactibacillus sp. XAAS-LB27; assembly: GCF_036039175.1. NCBI lineage: Bacteria > Bacillati > Bacillota > Bacilli > Lactobacillales > Carnobacteriaceae > Marinilactibacillus > Marinilactibacillus sp. XAAS-LB27. The sequence goes on from NZ_JAYXKP010000004.1 coordinate 205,048, forward strand.
ATGGTTCAAGCGGAAGATGAAGCGATTTATGATTCCGTAGAATCTTTAAGAGGTCAAAAAGTCGGCGTTCAGACTGCTTCATTGCAAGAGCAGTTGGCAGAACAAATTCCAGATGTAGAATTAATGCAGCTAGGAAATATTAATGACTTGATTTTAGCTCTACAGACAAATCGTATTGAAGCCATCGTGATGCAAGGACCGAATGCAGTGGCTCACGCTGAAAATGATAGCACGCTTTACACATTCGAAGGAGACTTTGAATTAGATGAAGAAGATCAAGGTTCAGCGATTGCCATGCGTATGGGTGAAGACTCCTTGGCAGCGGCAGTCAATGAAAGTTTAGGAGAAATTTTAGATCAAAATCTGATTGAGGAATATCTTGGAACAGCTGGGGAATATATGGCTGGTACATCGGAAGAAGATGTATCTGAAAACTTTCTAGGCACTTATTGGACATACTTTGCTGATGGAATGTATGTCACGATCCTAATTTCAGTGATTAGTGTATTAGTAGGAATGGTACTTGGTTTCCTCTTATCTCTCATGAGACTAACGAAGAATGTTGTGATTCGCTTTTTGGCATCTTCATATGTAGAATTTGTAAGAGGGACACCGCTATTGATTCAAGTTATGTTTATCTACTTTGGTGCAGGCGTGTTCTTTGATCTTCCAGCACTAACAGCAGGGATTATTGCAGTTTCACTAAATAGTGGAGCCTATATTTGTGAGATTATCCGTGGTGGGTTGAACTCAGTCGATTCGGGTCAATCTGAAGCGGCACGTAGTTTAGGAATGAGTAAAAACCAAACAATGCGATATATCTTATTCCCACAAGCATTAAAGAACATCTGGCCAGCGCTTGGGAATGAATTTATTACCATCATCAAGGAATCTTCGATCGTATCGGTTATCGGTGTTAGTGAACTGATTTTCCAAACGAGAATTGTTCGTTCCACATCTTTCCGAGGAATCTTGCCATTATTCATAACGATGCTGATTTATTTCTTCCTGACATTTACGTTAACGAAAATCTTGAACTACTTTGAAGGGAGAATGAATCATGATTAGTGTGAAACATTTGAAAAAATCGTTTGGAAAAAATGAAGTTTTAAAAGATATCAATGAAGAAATCAATCAGGGGGAAGTCGTTGTTGTTATCGGCCCTTCTGGTTCTGGCAAGTCAACATTCTTGCGCTGCTTGAATCTATTGGAAGAACCTACTGATGGGGAAATAGTATTTGAAGGCACACCGTTGACTGGATTAAAAGAGCAGAATCTGAATCAATTGCGTCAAAAAATGGGGATGGTTTTCCAGCAATTTAATTTATTCCCGCATATGACAGTACAGAAAAATCTAATGATTTCACCGGTACAAAGCAAAGGAATAGATAAATCCAAGGCAGAGGAAAAAGCTGGTCAGTTACTCAAACAAGTAGGGTTGGGTGATAAGTTAGAAGCCTATCCTTCAAGTTTGTCTGGTGGACAGAAGCAGCGTGTGGCGATTGCACGTGCTTTAGCAATGGATCCAGACGTCATGCTTTTTGATGAACCAACTTCGGCATTAGATCCTGAGATGGTCGGAGAAGTTTTGAACGTTATGAATCAATTAGCTACATCTGGGATGACCATGGTCGTTGTCACACATGAAATGGGATTTGCAAGAGAAGTAGCCGATCGCGTACTCTTTATGGATGACGGTTATATTGTTGAACAAGGAACACCGGATGAAATATTCCAAAATCCTCAACACCCAAGAACAAAAGATTTCTTAGCGAAAATTCTTTAAAAGTAATTTTCAATTAGAATATAAGAACATTAAAACCACCCCAGAAACTTTTATCAAATAAAGTTTCTGGGGTGGTTTTTTGCGTTTTCTTGGTAATAGATTAAATTAATCCATGACGCTCTAAAGCAACGGCGATACCGTCAGAGTTGTTTGATGTAGTGACTTCGTCTGCGACAGCTAGCAACTGGTCACTAGCATTTTCCATTGCAATACCGTAACGGACAGCCGCAAACATCTCGACGTCATTATGGCCATCACCGAAGGCCATCGTGTGAGCTTTATCTTCATTCATATAATGGAGGACATATTCTATAGCAGTTTGCTTATGAATATTTTTAACTCCAACTTCGCCACTTTCTTTACCAAAAGCGGAAACAGTTGTCGGAATAACCTGGAAATCGTTACTGTAACGGTCATAGATGTTTTGGAAAGGAATCGTCTGATTTACAAAACTTAATTTATTTATATGATCGTAGTCAATTTTACTCTCGTCTTCAATCAATAAATCTGTGAACCAGGTGATTGCTTTGAGTGCTTCAGGCCCTTTGCCTGGATTATCTCTTAACGTCATTTCGTTGAGTAAGTTTTTTAAATTTGTACTCGCGAAGAGACCATCGTTAGATTCTAAATAATACTCTACTTTGTTTTCTTTTAAATAAGAAACTAAATCTAGTAGTCCTTCTTTTTCTAGAACTTTGTGGAAAACAACTTTATCATCGACTTCGCAATATCCTCCGCCCGCTCCGATAATACCGTCAATCGGTAAAGACAAGACTTCGTCCGTTAACTCTGCTTTCGATCTACCTGTGCAGATAAAAAAGCGGTGGCCATTTGCATGTGCTTTTTGAATGGCTTCTTTAGTGCGTGTAGAAATGGTCCCTTCTGAAGTACAAAGTGTCCCATCTACATCTAGAAATATTAATTGCTTTTCCATACGTTCACCTCTTCGTCATATGCTTAATTTAAGTATTAAACAGAAAATGATTTTTCTAATCTTTGAATACTTACTACATAATCGTAAGCTATTCTCTATAAGAGTTCAACCAAATCAAAAATTTTATACAAGAAAAAAGTTTTTGGTTCTACAAAAATCATGTCCAATACCAATATAAGCAGTGACCGTTAACTTCTGGAAAACGCATGATATCAAGGGGGAAACGAATCGTTGCCCCCTTGAAAGTGGATAGTTCTTTCTTATGAGTAGTAGATAGATATAATGAAAATTAAAGGAGGGATAAAATGAAACCAATTTTATTAGCATCTATTTGGGCCATGGGTTGGAGCACCCTTTCGATGGATCAATCAGTCGAAGCGAGCGAAGTTTTTTCATATGACATGAACGTCGGAGGAGAACAGTCTGCTTATATCGAAACAGAATCAGGCAGTGAGTTATTGGTGACGATAGTCGAAATCGATGAGCCTATTCAGAATCAATCTTTTGATAGGTTTAGTTCATCATTAGCACTAGAAAACAAAACTTACTTAATAAAAGGTTCGCTGCCACTGTACTGGGAGGCAAGTTATAAGATTACGGTAAACAATCGACTCATCACTAGAGCGTATGAATCTAAGGTCACGCCGTTTTCTGGAAAAGTATCGCAAAGAAAACTGATTAGAGAAAGCTCCAATAAAAGAGCACGGTTAGAATTTTTAGTTAGCCCTTTAATTGGTTCGGATAGAAGTGGAAAGCTCGTTTCGACGATTAATGGGAATGAATTAGTTATCTCCAAATAAAAAACTACTTATACACCGAGTTTGAAAGACCGGAGTGTATAAGTAGTTAACAGCAATTAAAAAGGATCAGTTGAAGACGTTTCATCTTTAATGGATTCATCAGACTGATTATCTTCAAGTTCTTCATCTAGAAGAATAACTTCGTAGTTGGTAAACCAGCCGAACTTTGTACCGAAATAACCATAAGTTTCAAGTGAAACTAATAAGAGAGAAGCAATAATAGCTAAAGTATAGTAAACGCGCTTTTTCTTGTATAAATAAGCTAATAACATAATTGGAAAAGATAATAGTAGTGTAGCTGGATGGATGACTATAGGGAATAAAGAAATCAAACTCATCATCATAAAATGGCTATCCAATGATTTTAAGAAGGTTTTCAAATTGTCTATTAAAGAAGGGCTATAAAGATGACTTTCTTTCTCGACAGGTTCGGTTATGTAGGTATCCTCAGCTACAGTATTCAAAGGCAGAGCTTGTTCTGAGACAAACTCAGTAGAAACCGGTTCTAAATAGGGTTCTAGATCAGGTTCTAAATCGACTGAATCACTTAGTAAATTATCTATCGAAATATTGAAAAAACAACTAATTTGTTTTAAGGTTTCATGATCTGGTTTACCAAGCCCACGTTCCCACTTGGAGATGGCTTGACGCGTGACGTAGAGTTCATTTGCAAGCGCAGTTTGTGAATACCCTTTATTCAGACGTAACTGTTTGAGTCTTTCTGGAAATTCCATCATAATCACCTCCCTATTTACTGATTATTTTACTATATAGAGTAACGCAAAGGAAGGCTTTGTTCTGTTCTTTCCAGTTTATATTGAACAAATATGACTTTTTGTTTTATTTGACGATCCATTTCAAAATAAAGAGACAGGTGACTCCTTGATAAAGTGGAATGGTCTTCACAACAAGTTAAATTAGTAGAAAGTGATTTTTGAAATTCAACTAATGAGACGTTGATATATCAAGTATTCTAATAGGGGCAACGAAGCGTTGCTCCCCCTATTCGTTTCTTTTGTGCATAATCATAAGTAGATACAATGGGGACTCATGATATCAATTAAAAATGATCCAGAAAGGACAGACTATGTATTTAATCTTATCCGGTTTTTTGTTGCTTTTTCTAAAACTAAATTTTACGTTGTTTGACTATAGTTTAATCTATATTAGTACAAACTTTATCGGTTACCTTTTCTTACGCTTGGGTATTGAAAACAGTGACGAAGCGGATGAATTATACATGAAAGACTCACTTTGGTTTTACCTTACGCTGAACTTAGTCTTGTTGTTTTGTCGTATCTTCGGAGTTTCAATTGATAACATCACTTTTAATTACATAGACTCGTATTTATTAGCAGCAACTTTGCTATTTGTGCATATTTATCTATTCGTTTACCCCCTTTACCTGTTTTCAAAGTTTATCGCGTATTTAGAACTACAGTCTAAATGTCTGCAGTCAAAAAAGCTACAAACGATTACGAAGATATGTGTAATGCTGGTTATATTAGCTACGCTCTGTTCTAACTTAATTTCAGATTTCCAATATTTATGGATTGTAGTGATCTTACTGCAATTAACTGCGTTAGTGTTATTGAAAAAGTATACAGTGTCTTTAAATCGTTAATTCAGTGAACATATGTAAAGTAATATACAAGAATCAATTCACCAGTAAATAATCAGCTGATCACAAAAGTGAAAGAAATTGCCAATGACAAAATAGTGATTGTGTCCTTTGAAACAAGTATACTTTATAGAGAGAATCGTACAGAAAAAGAGTTAAGACAACAATGTTCAATTATTGTTGTCTTAACTCTTTTTATACTGCTTAAATAAATATATTAGAGAGATATTTTAGTAAATTTAGCTAGTAAAGATAATAAGCCTTTTGCACTTAAGAATCCTATTACGAAAGGAATCGTAAGAGAGGCTATTGTAGGGAGTAATTCTTTTGATTCAGGGCTGGTCAAGTAATCATTGAACAACTATACAGACAAATACATATAAATGAAGCTAAAACCTACACCTAACAGAAAAAAATAATACGGTATAAAGAAATGAACGAGAATTTGAACGGGTATTTGTAGATTTTTCGTCAGGGTTATTCATACTACCTGCAATGTCCGTTTGTCGCGTTCCGTTTTTACTATTGTTTAAATCATTACCGATGTTCACCCTCGAATACATGGAACTACTAATATTATTGTTTCTATCATGTTTGTTTTGTCTATCTCGATCACTCATACTGTCCAACTCCTTTGTCATTTTTATACTCTAAAAAGCTTTATCTGTGCTGAAAATTAGGTTCGAAATCCTATCTTTGAGTTTTCAAATCTACTTGTGAAAGTAAAATACTGATATTAATTTGATCAAAAACGAACGTTTTATCGTTTTTATTGATTAAAGTTCGATTAATGCTTTTTAAATAAAGGGATTATTGCTAGAATATAGAAGAATGGTTTATAAAAAGTATAAATATGAATCTGTAGGAGGCGCATCATGTCTGTAGAAGTAGCTGTAATTATGGGAAGTACATCGGACTGGGAAACAATGAAATATACTTGTGAAATACTGGATGAACTGGAAATAGGATACAGCAAAACCGTCGTGTCCGCCCATCGTACTCCTGATTTAATGTTTGAGTTCGCGGAGTCAGCAAGAAGTAAAGGAATCAAAGTTATTATCGCTGGAGCAGGCGGCGCTGCACATCTTCCGGGAATGGTTGCGGCTAAAACAACGCTACCAGTGATTGGTGTTCCAGTGCAGTCTCGTACATTGAATGGACTGGATTCTTTGCTTTCTATTGTACAAATGCCAGGAGGTGTTCCTGTAGCAACAGTAGCGATTGGGAAAGCTGGAGCAACCAACGCTGGCTTGCTTGCAGCCCAGATACTAGGAATAACGAATCTTAAAATAGCTGATAGAATAGAATCACGTAGAGAACGGTTAAAACAAACTGTAATAGAAAGTAGTGAAGCGCTTGTCTAATTTGATCAAACCTCATAGTACGATAGGTATTATTGGTGGAGGACAACTAGGGCGTATGATGGCTTTTTCTGCGAAAGAAAGAGGTTATCAAGTAGGCGTTTTAGATCCTACTCCAAATTGCCCGACTGCTCAAGTAGCGGACTGGCATATTGAAGCAGATTACGATGATGCTGAAGCTTTATTAAGTCTGGCAAAACAATGTGACGTACTGACTTATGAATTCGAAAACGTTGATGCTAGTACGATTGAACGCGTTATGGATCAAGTTCATGTACCTCAAGGCACAGATTTATTATTGATTACACAAAATCGATTAAAAGAAAAAGAGTTTTTTAAAAAATCGGGTATTCCAGTTGCATCCTATGCTAGAATTGATTCTATAGAAGATTTAAAGAATCAAAGTGAGACGATAGGCTATCCTTCAGTTCTGAAAACGATCCAAGGAGGATATGATGGCAAAGGTCAGTTTGTACTGAAGAAATCTTCGGATATTGAATCAGCCGCAACTTTGCTTGAACAAGGGACCTGTATTCTTGAGAAGTGGGTATCTTTTCAAATGGAAGTCTCCGTGATGGTAACAAGAAATGAAAGAGGCACGATTGCTGTATTCCCTGTTTCTGAAAATATCCACCAAAATAATATTTTACTAAAAAGTATTGTACCGGCTAGAATATCTAAAGATTTACAGAAAGAAGTTAAGCAGATTGCTGAAACGATTGCGGATCAATTAAATTTGGTAGGCGTACTTGGCATTGAGCTCTTTGTAACAGAGCAGGGAGAACTTTACGCAAACGAACTGGCACCTAGACCGCATAATTCTGGTCATTATTCAATCGAAGCTTGTACAGACTCGCAATTTGATATGCATATAAGAGCAATATGTGGGTACAGCCTTCCGGAAGTTGAGCTATTGAAACCAGCAGTGATGGTCAATATTCTAGGCGAACATCTAGAGCGTGCACATGAGTTGAATGAACAGCAGCCTAGCTGGCATGTCCATGACTATGGAAAATCAGAGGCAAAAGTCGGGCGCAAGATGGGCCATATCACCGTACTTACCGATGACGTGAATCAGACTTTAAACGAAGTTGAAGATACTGGAATATGGAAATTCTAAACTTATAGAGTGAAAAATGAGGAGTAATCATATGATCGAACGTTATACGAGACCGGAAATGAAACAACTATGGTCAGAAGAAAATCGCTATAATACTTGGCTTGAGGTAGAAATCTTAGCAGATGAAGCTTGGGCAGAACTTGGTGAAATCCCTAAAGAAGATGTAAAGAAAATCCGCGAGAACGCTTCTTTTGATATTGAACGCATTTTAGAAATTGAAAAAGAAACGAGACATGATGTTGTAGCTTTCACCCGTGCAGTGTCAGAATCCCTTGGTGAAGAGAAAAAATGGGTTCACTACGGTTTGACTAGTACGGATGTCGTTGATACAGCTTACGGATACCAGTTAAAACAAGTCAATGATATCTTACGTAAAGACCTACAGATACTTCTTGAAGTTATTGGAGAAAAAGCGAAAGAGCACAAGCATACTGTAACAATGGGTAGAACGCATGGGGTTCATGCAGAGCCGACAACATTTGGATTGAAGTTGGCGCTTTGGTATTCAGAAATGAAACGTCACATTGAACGCTTTGAACATGCTGCTGAAGGTGTAGAAGCAGGGAAAATTAGTGGAGCCGTTGGAACATTTGCGAATATCCCGACATTCGTTGAAAAATATGTCTGCGAAAAATTGGGAACTCGTCCACAAGAAATCTCAACACAAGTACTCCCGCGTGACTTGCATGCAGAGTATGTTAGTTCCATCGCTTTGATTGCGACAAGTGTAGAGAAGTTCGCAACTGAAATTAGAGGACTTCAAAAATCTGAAACAAGAGAAGTAGAAGAAGGTTTTGCTAAAGGACAAAAAGGCTCTTCAGCAATGCCACATAAACGGAACCCGATTGGGTCTGAAAATATGGCTGGTCTTGCGCGTGTTATTCGTGGGCACATGGTCACTGCTTACGAAAATGTAACGCTTTGGCACGAACGAGATATTTCTCATTCTTCAGCGGAACGGATTATTTTACCTGACAGTACAACATTGCTGAATTACATGTTGAACCGTTTCTCAAATATTGTCCGTAATCTAACTGTTTTCCCGGAAAATATGAAACGCAATATGAATGCAACACTAGGCTTAATCTATAGTCAACGTGTACTACTTAAACTGATCGATAAAGGCTTAAGTCGTGAAGCAGCATATGACTTGGTTCAGCCACTAACAGCAATTGCGTGGGATGAGCAGAAAGCGTTCAGAACTTTAGTGGAACAAGATGAAACGGTCATGTCTCATCTATCTGGTGAAGAAGTAGAAGAAGCATTTGATTACAATTACCATTTAAAAAATGTAGATGAAATATTTGAAAGAGTCGGTTTAGGAGAATAAGATAAGCCTTCTGTGTGGACAATTTCCTATACAGAGGGCTTTTTACATAAAAAGGATAGATATCTTTCGAGTTTTTGACAGTCCAAGTACTATAGTATCCAAGAAATAATTTGTAAAGACTTATAGAGTTGATGAAAAAAGAAATCTGACAAGTTTAAAATCTAGAATTATAGAGGAATCAGTCACCTGAGTTGAGTCAGACGAAAACCAATGCTAAACTGGTTTCATTAAGGATAGAGCGGAGAATGATTGATGAAATTGATTATGTTTAGCGTAAGAGAAGATGAAAAGCCAGCTGTAAAGGCTTGGGAAAAGCGTAATGGTGTAGAAGTCACAATGGTAACAAATCCTTTGACGCTCGAAACAGTAGAGCTAGTAGACGGGTATGCAGGTGTTTGCCTGCAGCAGAGAATTGATTTAACAGAAGAAGCAATCTACCAAAAATTATCATCTTTCGGGATTCAACAAATTGCTTTACGTACTGCGGGCTACGATATTATAGATTTAAACCTAGCAAAAAAATACCACTTAAAGATTACTAATGTTCCAGCGTATTCTCCAACATCAGTAGCGGAACTAGTGGTTATGCAGGCATTGAGACTGATTCGAAATAATCCAATTGTCGAAGATCAGATGAATAAGGGAGACTTTCGTTGGGGCGGAATGATTGCGAAAGAAATCAATACCTTAACTGTCGGGATTATCGGCGCAGGTAAAATTGGTGGCACAGCTGCTCGGTTATTCAATGCATTAGGCGCGGATGTTATAGCTTATGATCCAATTATTAGAGAAGAGCTTAAAGAAATCCTTACTTATGAAAAAGATCAGCAATCTGTTTTAGAAAAATCGGATATTGTTAGCTTGCACGTACCATTAGATGAGTCAACGACTCAGCTAATTGATGCAGAAGCACTGACACAAATGAAATCAGATGCGTACTTGATTAATGCCGCTCGAGGTCCAATAGTCGATATCAAAGCCTTAATAGAAGCATTGAAAGAGAAAATGATTGCGGGAGCCGCTTTAGATACCTTGCCGAACGAGCAACACTTCTTTAATTTCGATTTCAAAAATCAATCCTTACCAGATCAAGATCTTGAAGCGTTGATGAAAATGAACAATGTATTGATCACACCTCATATTGGGTTTTACACAACAGTTGCTGTTCAAAATATGGTCGATATCTCATTAGGAAGTGCTCTAGATATTCTGCAAACAGAAACAAGCGAGAACGAAGTATACTAATCTGTTCAGAGAGGCTATAAAAGAAAAGCCTCTCTAGATAAGTTCAAGTAAAAAGTGAAAAATTTTGGTGTATAAAGGGAAATATAGAATTCTGAAATAAATTTAAAAAAACGCTTGCAAGAATTTTGAAGCCGTGTTATAGTTACATCAACAATTAAATACAGCAGTCATTCAATAAAATGGATTGTTACCAGACTTAATTGTATGGGCAAAACCTAAATTGATCTGAAAGCTACTCTTTAGCGAATTTTCGCTGTATAGTAGGTTTGGGATGAGTTTAGGTTTTTTTTAATAAATCCTAAATGGAGGTGTCATAAGAGTGAAATGAAAATTGAGAAAGTATTGAACAATAATGTAGTGCTCGCATTTAACGAGTCAAACCAAGAAATGGTTGTTATGGGAAGAGGTATTGCTTTTCAAAAGCATACGGGAGACGAAATCGAGATAGATAAAATCGAGAAAACGTTTATTCCAGAAGGTCAAGACGTCATGGAGCATTTACTCTCATTGTATAGAGATATTGACCCAGATATCCTTGAGATTGCGACGAATGTAATCAAATATGCTCAAGGTATATTACATGCTAGACTCAGCAATCATATTTATCTAACCTTACCAGATCACTTGAGCTATGCGATTAGCAGAGCAAAAGATGGACTAGACATTAAAAATCCATTGACCTGGGAAATCAAGCGATTTTACAAAGTGGAACACGAAATCGGGCTGAAAGCTTTAGAACTTGTTGAAAAAAACCTATCGATCCAGTTACCAGAGTCAGAAGCAGCAGCAGTTGCATTGCACATTGTAAATGCCAGACAAGATGAACAAGATTTACAAGTAACCATTCGAATGACAGAGATGGTCCAAGATATATTGAATATTGTTAGCTATTATTATGGGAAAACATTCAACGAAGAATCTTTTCAGTATACTCGGTTCATTACTCATCTTCAGTATTTTGCAAGGCGGTTACTGCAACAGGAAAGAAAAGAATCAGGGGACACCTTTTTATACGATCAGGTGAAAAGTAAATACGAAAAAGCCTTCAACTGTACGGAGCGGATAAATGAATATCTGCTGAAGACACAAGGAGCGGCGTTGACTACAGATGAGCAGTTATATCTAGCGATTCATATTCAACGTGTCACAACTGAAGATTAATCTATCACAGATGGATTGTTACTGATTCGGGAGACCGAATGCAGGCAAAACCTAAGTTGATAGTCAGACATACATTCTCCTTAAGGGGAAATTGTATTCTCGACTATTAAATTAGGTTTTTTATTACTCAAATTCAAAAAATAAGAAAACAAGAAAGAAGGAAAATGTAATGGCTTACGAAGAATTAGCAAAAGAAATCCTAGACAACGTCGGGGGCAAAGAAAACGTCAATAGCTTAACGCATTGTATTACAAGACTACGTTTTAAATTGAAAGACGAAGGTAAAGCAAACACAGATCATATTAAAAATATGGATGGTGTTGTAACAGTTATGAAGAGTGGTGGACAATACCAAGTTGTTATTGGTAACCACGTACCAGATGTTTATGCACAAGTTGTACAAGAGGGTAACTTAGGAAACGCTTCGGACACAGATGAAGATACAGGACCTAAAGGTAATCCATTAGATCAATTTATCGATTTAGTATCAGGTATTTTCCAACCCGTACTGGGTGTACTAGCAGCTACAGGGATGATCAAAGGATTCAACGCATTATTCCTAGCAATTGGTGTATTAGAAGAGACTTCTGGAACATACCAGATTCTAAACGCGATTGGCGATGCATTATTTTATTTCTTCCCGATTTTCCTAGCGTATACAGCGTCTAAGAAATTCAAAGTAGCACCGTTCATTGCTATGGCAATAGGTGGAGCGTTAGTTTATCCAAGTATCGCAGGAATTACTGGTGGCGAAATCATGTATACATTATTTGCTGGTACATTATTCGAATCTCCAGTGTATCTAGACTTCTTGAAAATTCCAGTTATTCTTCCACAAGGTGGATATGGTTCTACCGTTATTCCAATTATTTTAGCTGTATTCTTTGCTTCTAAAATTGAGAAATTGATGAAAAAAATTGTTCCAGATGTAGTTAAACTGTTCGTCGTACCGCTCCTTACATTGCTTATTGTTGTACCTGTAACCTTTATCGTTATTGGACCTGTTGCGAATATCGCTGCAAATATGATTGGCGCAGGAACGTTAGCAGTTTACAACTTTAGCCCAATTATCGCGGGTCTATTGATTGGTGGATTCTGGCAAATCCTTGTGATCTTCGGATTACACTGGGGACTTGTTCCAGTTGCAATTAACAACTTGTCAGTTTACGAATTTGATCCAATCTTAGCCCTATCATTTATCGCTTCGTTTGCACAAACAGGCGCAATCATTGGTGTATTCTTAAGAACGAAAGAAACAAAAGTTAAAACATTGGCAGTGCCAGCAATCATCTCAGGATTCTTTGGTGTAACAGAGCCAGCAATATATGGTATCTCTTTACCACTTAGAAAACCATTCATCATCAGTTGTATTGGTGGAGCACTAGGTGGAGCGGCATTAGCTCTTTTCGAAACTAGAAGTTATATTATTGGTGGACTAGGCGTATTTGGGTATACAAACTTCTTAGATCCAGCACAATCAGGTGTTCAAAACTTATTCATCATTATCGGAATTTCTGCAGCTGGTCTTGTATTCGGAGCTGTTGTAACGTATCTAGTTGGATTCGGCACATTATTTGGTGATGCTGAAGTGGCAACTGATCAAGGAATTGAAACAAAATCTGCATCAACAACTGAAGGCGCAATTGTACAAGCTAATGGTGAGTCATATGTAGAAAAAGAAGTGATCGAAAGTCCTCTAACAGGAACCGTATTACCACTAAGTGAAGTCAAAGACGAAGCATTCTCTTCAGGCGCAATGGGTAAAGGACTAGCGATTGAACCAATAGAAGGCAAAGTGGTTTCACCAGTAAAAGGTGAAGTTACAGCATTATTCCCTACAGGACACGCAATTGGCATCACAAGTGATGAAGGGGTAGAATTACTGATTCACATCGGTATGGATACTGTTCAACTAGATGGCGAAGGCTTTACTGCTCACGTTAAAGCGGGTGACCGTGTTGAAGTTGGTCAAACATTGATTGAATTCGATATCGATTTGATCAAACAAGCTGGTTACCCAGTAACAACACCAGTATTAATTACAAACGCAGATCACTATCTAGATCTTTTAACAACAGATAAAACAGGTGTAGCAACGAATGACTATCTTATGACAGTCGTTATATAAAAAAGTAACAAGAATTGTAAAAGTGCAGGTAGCGAACAAACGCTACCTACATCATAATTGAAAGGTGGAGTTATTTTGTCAGTCAAAGGATTTAAGAAAGACTTTTTATGGGGTGGCGCAACAGCTGCCAATCAGTACGAAGGTGCTTATAATGAAGGCGGTAAAGGATTATCAACCGCTGATATGGTTAAATTTGTTCCTAAAGAAGAGCGTGTAGGTGGACACTCTTTAGATGTAACGAAAGAAGAGATTCAAGCAATTTTAGATGGTCGATCTAATGCTACATTCCCTAAACGTTTTGGTACAGATTTCTATCACAGATACGCAGAAGATATCGCCTTGTTAGCTGAAATGGGCTTCAAAGTATTCCGTCTATCGATCAACTGGGCTAGAATCTTCCCGAATGGCGACGACACTGAACCAAACGAAGAAGGCCTAGCGTTTTACGATAAAGTATTTGATGAATGTCAAAAGCATGGTATCGAGCCTTTAGTCACACTTTCTCATTATGAAACGCCACTTAATTTGACGTTGAAATATAATGGCTGGACAGATAGAAAAGTTGTAGACTTCTTCTTGAATTATGCAGAAGCAGTGTTCAAACGTTATAAAGACAAGGTTACTTATTGGTTGACATTCAACGAAATCAATATTGTAACGATGAGCCCTTATACAGGCGCGGGTGTTTTAACAGAAGGTGCTGAGAACCCAATGCAACTAAGCTACCAAGCAGCTCATCATCAATTTGTAGCGAGTGCCTTAACAACTAAACTAGCTCGCGAGATTAATCCAGAATTTCAAGTTGGATGTATGTTAGCTCGTTCAACATTCTATCCTGAAACAAATAATCCAGAAGACGTGCTATTAGCACAGAACGAAAATCAAATGAACTTATTCTTCACAGATGTACATGCTCGTGGAGAATATCCAAGTTACATGGAGCGTTACTTTGAAGAGAATAATATCCATATCCAAAAAGAACGTGGAGACGATGAAATCTTAAAAGCTTATACAGTAGACTTTATTTCGTTTAGTTATTACATGTCACTATCCGTTAGTTCTAAAGAAAGTGACGATAGTGTTGGTGGAAACTTGTTTGGTGGAGTGAAGAATAACTATCTAGAAACTTCTGACTGGGGATGGCAGATTGATCCAATCGGATTACGTTATACTCTGAATGATATGTATTCACGTTACCAAAAACCTCTATTTATTGTAGAAAACGGCTTAGGTGCTTACGATGAAGTAGAAGAAGATGGTAGTATCCATGATGATTACCGTATCGACTATTTGAGAAAACACATCGAACAGATGAGAGAAGCTGTTAAAGATGGCGTAGACTTAATGGGTTACACAGCTTGGGGATGTATTGATCTTGTGAGTGCCTCAACAAGTGAAATGGCTAAACGTTACGGATTTGTCTATGTTGATCAAGACGATCATGGTAACGGAACTTTAGACCGTTCTAGAAAAGATTCGTTTTTCTGGTATAAAAAAGTCATTGAATCAAATGGTGAAGACTTAGCATAATGATAAAAGAAGCGGAAGAATCTTAATGATTCCTTCGCTTTTTTTGTATAGGATATATAACACTTATGCTTGACTTGAAGTCGACTTTAAGTGGTAAAGTAACCTTATCTTAAAGAAAAAGGAGCAAAACATCATGCAAACCGTTAAATTTGGGAACACAGGAATGGACGTTACGCCCATCTGTTTAGGCGCAATGAGTTTTGGAGATCCAGAAAAGTGGACACATGACTGGGTGCTGAAAGAAGATGAAAGTCGTAGCATCATCAAGCATGCACTTGACCAAGGAATCAATTTTTTCGATACAGCTAATATTTATTCAAAAGGTGAAAGTGAAAGAATTTTAGGTCGGGCACTGAAAGATTTTGCTGATAGAGAAAAAATCGTTGTTGCCTCTAAAGTTTATTTCGACATTCATGAAGGTCCTAACGCGAAGGGGTTATCAAGAAAAGCAATTTTACATGAGATCGACCAAACATTAGGTCGACTAGATATGGATTATATCGACTTATATATTATCCACCGCTGGGACTACAATACGCCAATTGAAGAGACGATGGAAGCCTTGCATGATGTCGTTAAATCTGGAAAAGTACGGTATATTGGGGCTTCTGCAATGTATGCTTGGCAATTCCAAAAAGCACAGTACATTGCGGAGAAAAATGGCTGGACTAAATTTGTTTCGATGCAAAATCATTATAATTTAATCTATAGAGAAGATGAACGCGATATGATCCCATTTTGTGAAGACCAAAATATTGCGTTAACACCCTATAGTCCATTAGCTTCAGGAAGACTTGCTCGTGACTGGTCTGTACAAACAGAGCGTTCTAAAACGGACCAAGTTCAAAAATCCAAATACGGATCAACAGAAAAGCAAGATAAAGAAGTGGTTGATCAATTAGCAGAAATGGCCGAGAAAAAAGGCGTGCCGCGTGCACAACTAGCACTTGCTTGGTTACTGCACAAACCACAAGTTGTTTCTCCCATCATCGGTGCCACAAAAGAAAAGTATATTGACGATGCAGTAGCGGCTCTTGATATTTCACTAACGAAAGACGAAATGGATAAACTAGAAGCTTTATATGTGCCCCACAATGTTGTTGGTGCCCTACCAGATCCGAATAAATAAGCCGTTAATACGCTAGAAAAAAGGGGGCAACCAATCGTTGCTCCCTTTTTTTATTGTAGATGTGTATACTGAAATAAAACGAAGACAGTAACGCTTTTAGAAACCAAAGGAGTTTTGAAAATGTTAGTGGTTCGAGCAGTTAGTTTACTGATGGGGTCATTCAATGCAAGTGATCATTCAATAAGAAACGATTTTGAGCATCGCATACTGCTTTATCAATTCGACGAAATACTTGATCCCAATGTATTAAAACAAATGGTTTATAAAGAGAATACCGAAGAACCATACCAGGTCGAATCAGGGGAAATGGTTTACTGGAAAGTCGTTAGAATAGTAGATGTCTTCGAAATGGTAGATAAAGTCACTTTCGAACAGGGCGCTGAAGTATATAGTCGGTTCTTTATCGAAGAAGGTTTGACGTCAGAAAAAATTATATCCAAGTATTTTTCTGATTTTGATTGGGAGAAAACTAATTAAACGAGTATTAGCATTCTGTTGGTTGTCTAGATGAACTTTAAGTAAATAGGAGGACCGAGTGTGGACAATGAATTTAGAGGAATAATAGATCCCGGAGAATCGGTAGATGAGGACAATACGCCAATGCTTCTGGCTCAATACCGTGACCGACTAAATATTGTAGAAGTAAAAGAAGATCCTTTAGAAGTGATTAAAAAACTAGTGGATTTGGAAGACTACGCTCTTGAAAATATAGTAAAAGCTCAACTGGAAATTTTGGAATACAATACAAAACAGTTACCGGCGTATTTAGGCGGAAAAATAGATCTACAACTTTATAAAGTTGTGAACAACGAGAAGAGTCAGCTATACTATGATGAAATCCTTGCATTTGGAGAAGGCATGTTTCAACCTTATTTTGATGACGTTACCATAATTTTAGTGGTGGAAAAGACGGTTGGAGTCATAGAATTAGGCAGTCGATTGTTTGACTATGACTATGCTTTTTTAAGAGGCGTGACAGCCAAAGAACTGGTAGAAACATCACCCGAATTAACTCGCTTCTTGGCACTAGTTGAAATCTTTGAAACACCGTTTAAAGAAAGAAAAGAAATCGATTGGTTGTTCAACGAGATTAGGAGAGTAGAGTGAATCGTTCACATTCACTTCACTTAAAGTCGACTTTAAGTGATATACTGATTTTAGGAAGTGAGGAGAATTGGATGAATATTTCAAAAGTAGCGGAAGAAATGAATATCGCACCATCAACTATTCGGTATTATGAAAGGATCGATTTGATTCCACCTATCACTAGAAATAAAGCTGGTGTTCGAGTGTTTAGTGAGCAAGATTTGAAATGGATCGATTTTATTAAATGCATGCGAACAGTTGGTTTACCACTTGAAATATTAAAAGAATATACAAGTTTGGTTAGACAGGGTGCAGATGAAGCTCTAGAAAAAAGAAGAGAAATATTGATGGAAGAACGAAAAATACTATTGAAGAAACAAGAAGAAATGGCTCAAGTCTTACAAAAATTAGACAAGAAAATTAATGACTATGAAGGTCGGTTGGCGAGTAAAGAAACGGCAATGAAAAACTTGAGTTATTAAAAAGAAAGCTGAGATTTTAGTATGAAATTTATATGATACACAATGTATGAACAACATTTAAAAACAAAAACTGAAAGGGGGTGAACCTTATTTGATTGAAATGATTTTATCCAACCAAACATATATGCAACTGGCTTTCGTTGCTTGTCTGATCTTGGCCTTACTTACGTTACCTCTGAGGGAAATTATAACAATCGGTTTTTTTGACATCAGTGATCTGTTTGTTAGTCTAATGATTGCTGTATTCATCGGTTACATGATCAACGAAAGCATGCCTGGTAATGCCTTTATTTCAATTGGGCTATTTATACTTATATTTGTGACTGTTGTGACTGGAATTGTTCTACTTAATATCTTCGTGATTATTCCCTTTCGAAGCCGTTCAGAAAATTCGAGTGCCACATCTATTCGTCAACTCGAAGGCAAAGAAGGGACAGTGTCGGTTTCAATAACGGCTGACGGCGTGGGAGAAGTGCTGGTATATACTGGTTTTACAAAAACCAATAGAATGGCTAAAATTTACGAGAACAGTAGCGAACCTGTAACCTTTATCGAGCAAGGTACGAATGTTTTAGTCATGGACGTCAAGGACTCTTTCTTATACGTCTTACCGTATACCAATACGATCCAAGCAACAAATGAGCAACAACCAACATGGAATTTAAACAAAAAAAATAGAAAACGAAAGTAGGAATTTATTCATGGATGCAAGACTTTTTGGAATCATCGGCATCGTTGCCATCTCACTAATCGTTATCGTTTTATTAATTAGCCGTTACCGTATTGCTTCACCCGATATTGCGCTGATTATCAGTGGAACGGCACTCGGAAACAGAAATGTCTATACAGATCCAAACACAAACAACAAGATGAAGATTGTCAGTGGTGGTGGTTCATTCGTACTACCCGTTATACAATCTGCTAGAACCTTATCTCTATTATCATCTAAATTAAAAGTGAGTACACCTGACGTTTACACCAAAGAAGGGGTACCCGTTACCGCAGACGGAACCGTTATTATCAAAGTTGGTTCAACAACTGAAGATATCGCTACTGCTGCTGAACAATATCTTGGTAAAGCGACAGAAGACTTAGAGAACGAAGCACGCGAAGTTTTAGAAGGTCATCTACGTTCGATTTTAGGTTCGTTGACGGTTGAAGAAATCTATCAAAACAGAGATCGATTCAGTCAAGATGTACAAAAAGTTGCTTCAGTGGATTTAGCTAAAATGGGTTTAACGATTGTTTCGTTTACTTTGAAAGAAGTAACAGACAAAAACGGTTATCTAGACTCACTTGGTCAAGGACGTATTGCTGAAGTTAGACGTGATGCGGATATTCAGTCAGCAAGAGCCGACAAAGAAACGCGTATTGAACGTGCCCTAGCGGAACAACAATCTAAAAAAGCTGAATTACAACGTCAAACAGAAACAGCTGAATCTGAAAAAGATAAGAGCTTACGTATTGCAGAATACAAACGACAAGAAAATGTAGCCACAGCACAAGCTGAAAGTGCCTACGAGTTAGAAAAAGCAAAATTACAAAAACAAGTCCTTATCGAACAAGGTAACGCTCAAATCATCGAGCGTGAGAAACAAATTGAATTACAAGAAAAAGAAACCATCAGAAAAGAACGTGAATACGACGCTTCTGTTCGTAAGAAAGCTGACGCTGAGCGTTATGCCATCGAAACTGAATCTGAAGCAAATAAATCAAAAGCCATCGCTGAATCGGAAGCGCGTGCGAAAGAAATTGAACTGAATGGTAAAGCGAAAGCTGAAAGTATCCGTGAAATTGGTAAAGCTGAAGCTGAAAGTAAAACAGCATTGGCTAAAGCGCTGAAGGAATACGGACAAGAAGCGATTGCTACTTTGATGATCGAAGCGTATCCTGAAATGATTCGTGCTGTATCTGAACCACTAGGTAATATTGACAAGATAACCGTTGTTGATAGTGGTAATGGTCAAGGTGCATCATCTCTAACCAATACTGCCTTGAATACATTAGCATCATCACAAGAAGCTTTCAAAGATGCTGTTGGTTTAGACCTTACTAGTTTGATCGAATCCTATGCCGGAACAAAAAATGTCGGTGGGCAAGTACGAGAATTGAACAATACATTAAAAGAATCAGGAAAAAATGAATCTGTTTCATCTGAAAATGATGAGTCAGTAACAGAATAGACAATATGAGGTTATACTGAATATATTTGTTGAGTTCTATGAACACAAATGATCATTAAACGAAGTGAAATATAAATTAAAATAGAAAAAAGGATGACTATTCTGATTCAAAATCGGAGTAGTCATCCTTTTTTTACTTAAATAATTTTATATGATAATTCTATTTTTGAAGTGCTATAAATGAACTGAGCAAATGCCCTAAACTAATATTCTTTTGTCATTATCTAGTCTTTCCGTTTAATACGTATATAATAAAGACAAATATAAGGAGTAAGAACACAGATGAAAAATACTCCGCCTGCGATGAATCCGCTTATTGGACCAGACTCATTTTCAAATGGTGCAAAAATACCTACTGCAATAGAAATAATTGCAATAATAGCGATAGAGATAAGGAGACTTTTTTTGGGGGCTCTTTTTTGAACTTCATGATCTACACTAATAGTCATAGAGAAAAAAGATACTACAGTAATTGAAAGCATAAAAACAAACCATAATGGGTTTTTAAACATTTCTTCTGATCCTTTAGTAATCCAGTCATACCCTAATATACCAAGGATACCTAGAGTTTGAATCGCGTAAGCCATTCTAATGTTTTTAGATTTTTCAAAATTAAACGTTCATCTGTAATTTTTTTCATTTATATCAGTCCCTTTCTTTCCAAAATAGTTCATCTAGTGTTTTATTGACGGCGTGGCATATATTAAGACACAGTTTTAGAGAGGGATTATATTTACCTTTCTCAATCAAACTAATGGTCTGACGAGTGACATTTACTTTTTCAGCTAACTGTTGCTGCGTTAAATCAACTTGAATACGAGCAATTTTTATTTTATTTTCCACGAATATTATCAAACTCCTTTAAATTTCTTATACTAGTAGTGTAACATATACATTACTTAATGTAATGTATATGTTACATTATTTAGTTAAAGCTTATTTGTAACAAAACATACGAGCAACGACTTATTGGAACTACACCAGAAACTGAGAAATGATTTAACCGGGCATAAGAAATAACAAATACTAGCCGACTTTCACAACGGTAATGTCTTTAGGAAAGATAAAATTAAGGTGTTTTAAAGTTCCTCTTTACAACGTAATTAAATTAAAATAAGATTATAGAGAGGTGGAAAGAAATGATAAAATTCAATGATCTGTCTTCCAATGATAAAACCAAGCGATATCGTTGGACAGTCGAAGTTCCGTTTTTTGTTTTACTATTTATGTTAACAGTATTCGAAGTAAACGTTATGACTATAGGTATTCTATATACGACCTCTATGATTTTTGGTCTGTTTTTTTATGGCCTAATCAATAACAAAAGGAATTACTCTGTTCACAATTTATCAATCGACTCGATCGTATTATATTCAATCACTATTCTACAAATCTTATTTTTAACACCTCTTTTGATAGATGCTATGGGAATTACGTTTGAGAGTAGTTATTATTCACATATTTTTGCCGTTTTAGTATCCTTGCTCATGACACATATATTTTGGTATACGGTTTTAATGGTTCAAAAACTTTATTTTAAAAGCAAAAATAACTGGAAAGTGAAAGCTAGTGGTTTATTCAATTCTACTTGGAGTTTTAAAAGGAACGATGTGGAGCCAGAGTCATAACCTCATTATTCTAGGCTTATTTACAACGAGTACTAGTGGTAAAGCATCCGTTATTTGAAATGCAACAAACTTTATAGTTTAAAAGGAGTAGTCATTTGAACGAAAAAATTGAAAAAGTTTCTCTTATAAAAATTATTTTACATAGTGTTATGGCAGTTTTAATTGTGTTTGTATGTTACAGGGTGCTTATTGAATTTATGCCAGAGTCTTATTCAAATCTGGCTCCTTCTCTAATTCAACTAACAATGAATCTTGCTTTTATTTGTATCATAAAAAATCAACTCAATAAAAATAATATTCGGTTATTTGAAATTACGGGTAAAATTCAAGTTAAGCCAAAGGAAATGGCACTTTATATATGGGGAATTATACTTAAACTGTTACTTTCTTTCACGTTTCTCTTCTCGCTAATTCGTATAGCAATCGTCTTTATTGGTTCAGAACCTATCATATCAGAACTTCTTTTAGATACATCTGATTCTTCATCAGGACTTGGAATAGGTACTTTGATTGCGACAGTTTTTCTAGCACCTATAGTAGAAGAGTTGATTTTTAGGGGGATATTACTAAATAAGTGGACAATGAAGATGAGCAATAAGAAGGCTTTGTTTTGGAGTGCTTTATTGTTTGGGATTCTTCACTTTGACTCATTTGTTATTCCGCAATTGTTAGGTGGATTATTGTACGGAATGGCTTACTTAAAAACCAAAAAGCTCATTTACCCAATAGTCCTGCATGTCATCAACAATGCAGCGCTTGTATTGCTACTTGCTTTACCAGAATCAGAATTTAAAGTAGAGAACATGGTTGAGGCAGCTCGAGAATTAATTTTTGCACTCAATATTAGTAGTGCAGGATTTTTAATTAGTTTATTACTTTTCGGGTGGTTTGTTTATAAAATAGGAAAAGATATCAACAATGAACAAGCTCCCTATCTTGTCCACTCGAAATAAGAAAGCAAAGGAAGAAGCCCGACCAAAAAGGTTGGGCTTCTTTTTAATTCATTTAAATAGAACAGCTTCCGTCTTCACATAGACCTTCATCCGGATTCCCTATGATCTGTAAACCAGGTTTAATGCCTAGTTCATCAGCAACTTTCTGCAGCGTTTCTTGAAAGAGTTGCTGTGGTTGGGCACCAGAGATAGCATATTTTCTTTCTAGAACAAAGAAAGGTACACCTTGAACACCAATGGCTTGTGCTTCTTGAATGTCTCTAGCGACATCCTCAGCGTACTGATTACTAGACAATACTTCTTGAGCAGATTCACGAGATAATCCTACGCTTTCAGCGATATCCAGTAAAACTTCATCGATATTTAAAGCGCGGTTCTCTAAAAAATGAGCGGCTAGCAGAGCTTCATCAATTTCTGAGCCTTTTCCGTGTTCTTCAGCGTATTTAGCTAATCGATGCGATTTTTTTGTGTTGGCATTGATCATTTTAGAAAAGTCATAATCTAAGCCAACTGACTTAGCGCGCTCTGTTACGGCTTCAAACATGCCGTCTATTTGAGAAGCACTCATGCCTTTTTTCTGCATTAGACTTTCTTTAATTGGATCTTCACCTGTTAATGGCGTCGCTGGATCTAGTTCGTAAGCCTTGAATTGGACTTCTACTTGACCAGACAATCCCGTTTCTTTTATCGCTTGTTCAAGTTCTCTTTTTCCTATATAGCAAAATGGACAAACATAATCTGACCATACTTCAATTTTCATCAAAAAAATCACTTCTCTTCCTAAAAGTAAGTAATTATACTATACCAATAGTTTAGCTAAAACACAATATACATTGTAATCGAGATACTTAGGAGATAAATAGCATTGTTCGTTATTCGGTGATTAAGTAATCATTTATAATCATCTATAAAGTTTATTTAGAAATTAAAACCGAACGATAAGCGACATTAGTTTATAGATGTACTGTAAAAGGTTGACTATGATGAACTTAAATCTTATGATGAACTCAATAGATAACATTTAGTCGTATTTTTAAATAAATTGTTCGTGATTAGCTTTAGAGTTGGAGGGGTTAAGCTTTGGAAAAATGCGTACTACTTTACGAAGGAAAGGCAAAAGAACTATATGAGACAAATGATTCAAACTTTTTATGGGTCACTTATAAAAACCAGGCAACAGCGGGTAACGGTGCAAAAAAAGAAATGATTGAAGGAAAAGGTAGATTAAACAATCAAATTACCAGCCGAATTTTTGAAAATTTAAAAGAAGCAGGTATTAAAAGTCACTTTGTTAAGCAATTATCTGAGACAGAACAAGTGATTCAAAAAGTAGAGATGTTTGCATTAGAAGTTGTCGTAAGAAACGTTGCTGCTGGAAGCTTTTCTAAAAGGTTAGGCGTAGAGGAAGGAACAGCTTTGCCATTTCCAGTTCTTGAGTTTTATCTTAAAGAAGATGCTTTGAATGACCCGATCATCAATGAAGATCATATACGAGTACTTGAATTGGCAACAGATTTACAAGTAGCGGAAATTAAAAAACAGGCTCTTGATATCAATGATGTACTTCAGAAAATGTTTGAAAAGATGTCTGTCAGACTGGTTGACTTCAAGCTAGAGTTTGGGAAAACAGCGAACGGAAGTATCTTACTTGCAGATGAAATCTCGCCGGACACTTGTCGACTATGGGATTTAAACACGAACGATCGATTAGATAAAGATGTCTTCAGAAAAGATTTGGGAGATATTATTCCATTATATGAAGAAATACTGAAGCGACTTACTCAACTATAAAAGGAGAACTGAAGACATGTATAACGTAAAAGTTTTTGTAACGTACAAAGAATCCATTCTTGATCCTCAAGGCGAAGCTGTAAGGGGTGCTGTTCACCGTATGGGGTTTGATGAGATTGAAGATATTCGAATTGGAAAGTACTTTGAAATCAAAGTTTCTAGTCAAGAGGGACGAGACATTGAAGAAACGATTGAAACAATTTGTGATAAGTTGCTAGCAAACGTGGTCATGGAAACCTACCGCTATGAAATTGAAAAAGTAAAGGAGACGGTGTAACGATGCGATTCGCTGTGATTCAATTTCCTGGTTCGAACTGTGATGTCGACTTGCTTCACGCAATTAAAGATGGTGCAGGAGAAGAAGCAACATATGTTTCTCATACTGAAAAAAGCTTAGAAGGATTCGATGGTGTGTTACTACCTGGAGGTTTTTCTTACGGGGACTACCTTAGAAGTGGTGCAATTTCTCGGTTTTCCAATATTATGAGTGAAGTTCAGAGATTCGCGGATGAAGGTAAGCCTGTTTTTGGAACCTGTAATGGATTCCAAATTTTAGTAGAAGCTGGTTTACTCCCAGGCGCATTACAAAGAAACAGAAACCTACATTTCATTTGTAAAACAATGGAACTAAAAGTGGAAAACAGCGAGACGAAGTTTACATCGCTTTATGAATCAGGAGAGCAGTTAACGATTCCAATTGCTCATGGTGAAGGGAGTTATTACTGTGATCCTGAAACCCTTCAAGAATTAAAAGACCATAACCAGATTGTCTTCTCTTATGCATCAGAAAATCCAAATGGATCTATAGAGAATATTGCTGGAATCGTTAATAAAGCGGGGAATGTGTTAGGTATGATGCCACATCCAGAACGCGCAATCGAAGAACTACTCGGTTCAGAAGATGGACTTCGTTTTTTCAAATCAATGGTACAGAATTTCTCAAAGGAGACCGCTAGCGTATGAAAACAATCCAGGAACCAACAGCTGAAATGATTAAAGATCAGAGAATTTACGCAGAATGGGGGCTAACTGACGAGGAATATCAAACGATATCTGAAGACATTCTTGGCCGCTTACCGAACTACACAGAAACGGGTTTATTCTCTGTTATGTGGAGTGAGCATTGTTCCTATAAAAATTCAAAACCTGTTTTGCGCAAATTTCCAACAAGTGGACCTCAAGTCCTCCAAGGGCCAGGCGAAGGTGCCGGTATCGTAGATATTGGAGATGGACAAGCGGTTGTATTCAAAGCAGAGAGCCATAATCATCCGTCCGCAGTAGAACCTTATGAAGGTGCAGCAACGGGTGTTGGTGGGATTATTCGCGATATTTTCAGTATGGGTGCACGTCCCATTGCCATGTTGGATTCTTTAAGATTTGGAGAACTGGATAATGAACGAACAAAATACTTATTAGAAGAAGTTGTTGCAGGTATTGGTGGATACGGTAACTGTATCGGTATCCCGACTGTTGGCGGTGAAATTGGATTTGATCCTGTTTATAAAGGGAATCCGCTAGTGAATGCGATGTGCGTTGGACTAATTGATCACAAAGATATTCAAAAAGGTCAGGCCAAGGGCGTTGGAAATACCATTATGTATGTTGGCGCCAAAACTGGTCGTGACGGCATCCACGGTGCGACATTTGCGTCTGTTGAGTTCAGTGATGAAGAAGAATCGGAACGTTCAGCTGTACAAGTTGGCGATCCGTTTATGGAAAAATTATTGATGGAAGCTTGTCTTGAACTCATTCAAGATCATCAAGACATTTTAGTTGGCATCCAGGATATGGGAGCAGCGGGGCTTGTTTCTTCTAGTTCTGAAATGGCTTCTAAAGCCGGCAGTGGAATGGTCTTGAATTTAGATGACGTTCCTCAGCGAGAAACGCAGATGACACCGTACGAAATGATGTTATCGGAATCTCAAGAACGTATGCTAATTTGTGTTAAAAGAGGGTCTGAAGACCGCGTACAAGCATTATTTTCTAAATATGAACTGGATGCAGTGAATATTGGACACGTGACAGATGATGGCCAATATCAATTATTTCACCACGGTGTTCAAGTAGCCAATTTACCGGTAGATGCTTTAGCGGAAGAAGCGCCCGTTTACCACAAACCGTATACGGAGCCAGAAAGAATTCAACGATTTAAAGAAATGAAAGACTTTTATCCAACAGTAACCGATGCTGGAGAAACCCTTAAACAACTTTTACAACAACCAACGATTGCGTCAAAAAAATCTATTTTTGAAACCTATGACTCTATGGTGCGCACAAACACAGTTGTAGGCCCAGGGAGTGACGCTGCGGTTCTTCGCATACGTGGCACTCAAAAAGCATTAGCAATGACAACAGACTGTAACGCACGCTATTTATACCTGAATCCAGAGATTGGTGGGCAGATGGCGGTCGCGGAAGCCGCTAGAAATATCGTAGCCAGTGGTGGCGAACCGTTAGCGATCACCGATTGTTTGAACTACGGAAATCCAGATAAACCAGAAGTGTTCTGGGAACTATGGACGTCCGCTGATGGGATTTCAACAGCTTGTGAAACGCTTGGAACGCCAGTCATATCAGGAAACGTCTCTCTTTATAATGAAACAAATGGAGAAGCCATCTACCCTACGCCAATGATTGGGATGGTTGGGCTGGTAAAAGATCTTGCTCATGTAACGACCTCTGACTTCAAACAATCAGGCGATAAAATTATTTTGGTAGGAAAAACTAAACCAGATTTCAATGGAACAGAGTTGCAGAAATTACAATTAGGAAGAATCGAAGGAACATTATTCGATTTTGATATTCAAAAAGAAAAACAGATTCAAGACAAAGTTCTTGAATCTATCCGAAATGGTTGGGTTCAAAGCGCGCACGACCTTTCGGAAGGTGGGCTAGGTGTAGCGCTAGTAGAATCAGCTTTCAAAAATGAACTAGGGCTTGATATCTCGGTTGATATACCGAAAGAATGGTTGTTCTCTGAGTCACCAAGTCGTTTCATTCTTTCCGTTAAGCCTGAACATGAAGAAAACGTAGTGGCATTATTCCAAGGAAAAGCAACTCAAATCGGAGAAGTAACTGACTCAAAAGTTGCGGCTCTAAAAACGCAAGACCAACTAATCGAACTGAACATCAATGAACTGAAAACAGTATGGGAGGAAGCGATTCCGTGGTTGCTGAAATCAAAAGCTTAAATGAAGAATGTGGCGTCTTTGGTGTCTGGGGACATCCGGATGCAGCGAGTTTGAATTACTTTGGACTGCATAGTTTGCAGCACCGTGGTCAAGAAGGCGCTGGAATCGTATCGAATAACCATGGACGCTTGAAAGGACACCGTGATCTGGGTCTACTTTCAGATGTTTTCAAAGACGAAAGAGAACTTGCTAGACTCGTGGGCGAAGCAGCTATTGGGCACGTCAGATATAGTACCGCCGGAAGCAACAGTATTTTGAATATCCAACCGTTTTTATTCAAATTTCATGACGAAGAAATCGCGCTTGCCCATAACGGCAATCTTATCAATGCGATGACGCTTAGAAAAGAACTAGAAAAAGAAGGCGCCATTTTTCACTCCAATTCAGATACAGAAGTATTGATGCACTTGATTCGTCGCAGCAAACAAGAAACCTTGCTCGAAAGAATCAAAGAAAGTTTAAATGTCATCAAAGGCGCTTTTGCTTATTTGATGATGACGCCGAACGAAATGATTGGAGCGCTTGATCCGAATGGCTTCAGACCCTTATCGATCGGTCAGATGGAAAACGGGGCTTACGTACTGGCCAGTGAAACGTGTGCTTTAGACGTTGTAGGAGCCACCTTTGTTCGCGCTGTAGAACCGGGCGAGATGGTGATTATCAATGATGAAGGCTATACGATTGAAAAATACACAGAAGATACCTTGCTTCAGATTTGTTCGATGGAATATATTTATTTTGCACGTCCAGATTCTGATATTGCAGGCGTCAATGTTCATACAGCACGTAAAAACATGGGTAGAAGATTGGCTCAAGAATCACCAATTGATGCTGATATGGTCATTGGTGTGCCCAACTCTTCTTTATCCGCTGCCAGTGGTTACGCGGAAGAGAGCGGCATTCCTTATGAAATGGGACTCGTTAAGAATCAATATGTAGCGAGAACCTTTATCCAACCAACACAAGAATTACGTGAACAAGGTGTTCGCATGAAATTATCTGCTGTCAGAGGAGTAGTCGCTGGTAAGAAAGTGATCATGGTCGATGATTCTATTGTTCGTGGAACAACGAGTAAAAGAATCGTTCAACTCTTGAAAGATGCAGGAGCCGCTGAAGTGCATGTCCGAATTTCTTCTCCACCACTGAAGTATCCTTGTTTTTACGGAATCGATATTCAAAATCAAAAAGAACTGATTGCAGCAGATCACACGGTTGAAGAAATCAGAGAAGTAATCGGTGCAGACAGTTTATCTTTTTTAAGTATTGATGGAACCGTGGAATCAATCGGACTAAAATTCGATGCACCACATAATGGTCTATGTATGTCGTACTTTACAGGAGATTTCCCAACACCTTTATATGACTACGAGATGGATTATCTGCATACACTAGAAAAAATCAATGAACGGGATCCAATGTTCAGCAAATAAAACGAACAGATAAAAAACAGGAGGTTTATTCAGATGGGAAATGCCTATGCGAATGCTGGCGTAGATGTAGAAGCAGGCTACGAAACAGTTGAAAGAATCAAGAAACATGCCAAAAGAACAGAACGATTAGGTGTGATGGGGGGTTTGGGAGGTTTCGGTGGCGCATTTGATTTATCTGCAATAGACGTAAAAGAACCTGTACTGGTTTCTGGAACAGATGGCGTTGGAACGAAATTGTTGCTAGCGATCCAACAAGACAAGCATGACACAATCGGAATCGACTGCGTAGCGATGTGTGTGAACGATATTTTAGCTCAAGGCGCAGAACCATTATACTTTTTGGACTATATTGCGACAGGAAAAACTGTTCCAGAAAGAATGGAACAGATTGTTGCTGGCATTTCAGAAGGATGCGTGCAGGCAGGCGCAGCGTTAATCGGGGGAGAAACTGCTGAAATGCCGGATATGTACGAAGAAGAAGCTTACGACTTAGCGGGATTTTGTGTTGGGGTTGCAGAAAAAGCAGAGCTACTGACTACGGACAAAGTAAAAGCAGGTGACCAGTTAATTGGTCTACCATCAAGCGGCATTCATTCCAACGGCTATTCATTGGTCAGAAAAGTGTTTTTTGAACAGAACGATTACAAATTAGATACCGAATTTGAATTATTGAACGGTAGAACGCTCGGGCAAGAACTGCTTGAACCAACAAAAATTTACATTCAACAAGTTTTACCATTAATCAAAGAGCAACTAATCCACGGTGTTTCTCATATAACAGGCGGGGGCTTCGTAGAGAATTTACCTAGAATGTTAACAGAAGGCTTAGGCGCCAAAGTGAAAAAAGGTACTTGGAATATACTGCCTATCTTTGATTTGCTTGAAAAAGAAGGGCAGTTGAAGTCTGAAGAAATGTATGAAATCTTCAATATGGGTATTGGGATGGTCTTAGCAGTTTCAGAAGATAATGTGCCCTCGGTGATGGAAAAGTTAAACCAAAGTGGGGAAGCACCTGCTTTAATTGGTGAAGTTGTAGAGCAGTCAAGTCACTTAGATGGAGCGATCGTCTTTGAATAATCAAAAGAACCTGAAGATAGCCGTATTTGCTTCTGGAAATGGAACGAACTTCGAAGTGATTGCGGAAGCTATTCAGAAAAAACGGATAGAAGCAGAACTGAAACTATTAATTTGTGATCAACCAAAAGCCTATGTTTTGAAACGTGCTGAATCTAAAGCGATACCCGCGACCATTTTACAGTCAAAGCAGTATCCAACGAAAAAAGCGTTCGAAACAGTTCTGCTAGAACATCTTGATCGTAATGAGATTGATTTGATTGTTTTAGCCGGTTACATGAGGATTATTGGCCAAACCTTGTTAGAAAAATACGCTGATCGTATCATCAATATCCATCCCTCTTTACTCCCAGCTTTTCCTGGAATAAGCGGCATAAAAGACGCTTTTGCTGCTGGCGTATCTGAAACAGGCGTGACGGTTCACCTAGTTGATCAAGGTGTGGATACAGGACCGATTTTGTCTCAACAGAAAGTCATGGTAGAATCAGATGAAACGTTGGAATCGCTGGAAGAGAAGATACATAAAATAGAACATTCAATGTATCCGAGTGTAATCCAAGCTTATATTGAAAAGTTACAGAAGGAGCAGGTCAATTCATGAAACGAGCACTGATTAGCGTATCAGATAAAACAAATATCGTAGAATTTGCACAGTCATTGATTCAAAACGACGTGGAAATCATTTCCACGGGTGGAACAAAAAAAGTTTTAGAAGAAGCGGGAATCAAAACGATCTCAATCGAAGAAGTTACGGGCTTTCCAGAAATGATGGATGGACGTGTTAAAACTTTGCATCCGTTAATTCATGGAGGATTATTAGGACGAAGAGATTTAGAAAGTCATATGCAGGCAATGGAAGCTCATCAAATCAAACCAATTGACTATGTCTGTGTGAATCTTTATCCCTTCAAAGAAACGATCGTAAAAGCTGATGTTACTGCAGAAGAAGCCATTGAGCAGATCGATATCGGTGGACCGAGTATGTTAAGAAGTGCTGCTAAGAACTTTGCATCCGTAACGGTAGTGGTAGACGCAAAGGACTATAAAAAGGTTATAGAAGAATTAGAGGCAAATGGAGAAACAAAACTGGAAACAAGACAAGCTCTAGCTGCCAAAGTTTTTCGTCATACAGCGAGTTATGATGCACTAATTGCGGACTACTTAACAAATTTATCAAACGAGAAAGATCCAGAGTCTGTTACCGTAACTTACAATAAAAAACAAAGTCTAAGGTATGGAGAAAATAGCCACCAGTCTGCTGTCTTCTATGAAGATCAAATGGCCGGTCCTTTTTCTATCGCAAAAGCAAAACAGTTACACGGAAAAGAACTTTCTTATAATAATATTAAAGATGCGGATGCGGCGATTCGCATGGCAAGAGAATTCACAGAACCTGTAGTAGTCGCCGTTAAGCATATGAATCCTTGCGGAATCGGTATTGGTGAAACGATTGAATCTGCCTTTGACCGAGCATATGAAGCAGATAGCATTTCAATATTTGGTGGAATTGTTGTATTAAATAGAGAAGTTTCTCTGGAAGTGGCTGAAAAACTGCACAAAATCTTTTTGGAGATTGTGATTGCGCCTAGCTTCTCAGAAAAAGCGATGAGTCTTTTAAGCTCCAAGAAAAATATCCGTTTACTTCAACTGGATTTTTCACAAGCAAATTCTGGCGGAAAAGAATTGGTTTCTGTTTTAGGTGGACTGCTGGTTCAAGATCAGGACTGGATCGAAGTAGCTGACCAACCAGAATGGAAAGTGGTCACGAAAACCCAGCCAACGGAAGAACAAATGAAGGCTTTAGCGTTCAATTGGAAAGTCGTTAAGCATGTTAAAAGTAATGCAATAGTTGTTGGAAACAGTGAACGTACGCTAGGTATTGGTGCAGGTCAGATGAACCGTGTCGGAGCAGTCAAAATCGCCATCGAACAAGCAGATGACCTGGCAAAGGACGCTGTACTAGCGAGTGATGCCTTTTTCCCGATGGACGATAGTGTAGCTTATGCAGCTAAACACGGAATCAAAGCCATCATTCAACCGGGCGGAAGCATCAAGGATCAAGAATCCATTGATAAAGCTGATGAGTATGGCATCGCAATGGTTTTAACAGCAACTCGACACTTCAGACATTAAGCCATTCAAAACGAAAGAGAAGGGAAACTTCTCTTTCGTTTTTTATATAAAAATCATGAAATGAGGAAGCCATTATGAATCTACTGGTTATTGGAAGTGGCGGTCGCGAGCATGCGATTGCAAAAAAATTAAAGCAAAGTCCATTATCAGAAACGGTATATTGTATCCCAGGTAACGCGGGTATGAAATTAGATGGAATCCAAATAAAAGACCTTTCTTTAGCAGATCATGAACAGCTGATTGACTTTGTAGCAGACCATCAAATTGAATGGACAATTATCGGACCGGAAGTTCCTTTGTTCGATGGACTAGCAGATGAGTTTTATAAAAATGGACTAGCCGTCTTTGGACCATCCAAAGCGGCGACCTTAATTGAAGCATCAAAAGCATTTGCAAAAGAGCTAATGGTCAATCAAGGCATTCCGACTGCAGCTTATCAAGTATTTGATGAATACGAAAAAGCAAAAGCGTATATTCAAACGCAAGGCGCGCCCATTGTGATTAAAGCAGACGGATTGGCCTCAGGTAAAGGTGTTATTGTAGCTGAAACAATGGAAGAAGCGCAAAAAGCACTGAAGGAAATGATGCAAGACAATAAATTTGGAGAATCAGCCTCTCAAGTCGTCATTGAAGAATATTTGATAGGCGAAGAGTTTTCATTGATGGCTTTTGTGAATGGAGAAAATATTTATCCGATGCCCATTTCTCAAGACCATAAGCGTTTGTTGGAATTAGATAAAGGGCCAAATACTGGTGGGATGGGTGCATACTCTCCAGTTCCACATATTTCTGAAGAAACTGTAGCAGAAGCGATAAGAATGATTCTACAGCCTGCTGCGCAAGGATTGGCTGATAGCCAGACTCCTTTTACAGGGGTTTTATATGCGGGTGTGATCGCTACAGAATCAGGGCCTAAAACAATTGAGTTCAATGCGAGATTCGGAGACCCAGAAACACAAGTTGTTTTGAATCGAATGGAATCAGATCTTGTAGAAGTGATTACAGATATACTCGACGAAAAAGATCCAGATATAAAGTGGAAAACGACAGGAGTAGATTTGGGCGTCGTTGTTGCAGCTAAAGGATACCCGGAAAAGTACGAATTGGATATTTTGATTGAATCAATGGAATCTGAAGATACAACAATCTATTATGCTGGCGTAAAAGAAAAAGACGGTCGTCTATATTCTAATGGCGGACGTATTTATCTTTTAGAAGCTTACGGTGAATCCATAGCAGAAGCTCAGCAGAAAATTTACCATCAACTAAATAAAGTGAATTCCTCAAAAGTAGTTTACCGAAAAGATATTGGAGACAAGGGGAAAAGAAGGTAAAAGATATCCCATTCCTATGCTAGCAAGGAATGGGAATGTCATTTGTTATAGTCATCAAACTGTAATAAAGGAATTACTCCAATTCATTTCCAATTGAGAAGTCAGTACACTATACTTCTTATAGAAGACTGAGAACGTGGGGGAGATTTTTTGAAAAGAAACTGGCTAGCAGCTTCAGTAACTGCACTTTTATTATCGAACACAAATGTATTGTTCACGCACTCGGTATTTGCCGAAAGTTCATTGGATGAATTACAGAAAGAAAAAGAGTCGATAGAAGAGCGTTCAACTGAGGTAGAAGGTACGATAGACCAACAAGATGCAACATTAAGTGAGTTAGATCAGCAAAGAGTGGGGCTGGAAAACGACATACAAGGTCTCCAAATCAGTATAGGTGAACTATCTGTAGGGCTTGAAGAGCAAAGCGCCATTTTAGAAGAGACAAATAGTCAAATTGAGAAGCTTCAGGATGAAATCATTATACTCAATCATGCAATCGAAAAAAGAAATCAGAAATTAGATACGCAAGCACGTGCTACGCAAACGGAATGGCACGCAGGGAATATCATACATACGATTGTAGCTTCTGAAAATCTTGCAGAAGTGATTGGACGTTTGAGTATTGTTAATACACTTGTTTCTGCAAACCAAATGATGATGTCTGATCAAGTTAGAGACCAGCAAGCAGTTGTTAAAGCAGAAGCGCAAATGCAATTTGAAAAAGAAGAAGTGACTCAAATTCTCTATGGGATGGAACAGACAAGAGCTGAGCTTTCTTCACAACAAACACAGCTTGATCGTCAAATCAATCAAGTTGTGGAACTGTACCAGATGACTGCTGAAGAAAAAGAAACGTTTATACAAGAGCAATATGCACTTGCACTTCAATCAGCGGATGTTGATGGGGAAATCAATGCGGAAACAGAAAGAATGCGTGTTGAAGAGAAATTAGCAGAAGAGAAACGACTTGAAGAAGAACGCATTGCAGCACAACTACTCGCAGAAAAGCAGGCTGAAGAACAACTAGTAGCTGAAGCTGAAGCACAAGAGCAAAGAACGCAAGAAGCACTAGCAAGACAAGAAGCGCAAGAGAAAGCAGAACAAGAAAAAGCGTCAAAAAAATCTCAGGTACAAGCGCAAACAGTTGATGTGGAAAGTGAAAAAGATACTCAAGTTAAGCCGAGTACTTCTACGAATGCATCACTAGCAAAAGTGGAAGAAAGTCAGCAAACCGAAAAGCCCGATCAGCAAACTGAAACAAAACCGGAACAAAAAATAGAGGTAGAACCTAAGCCAGAAGAGAAACCTAAACCAGAGGCAAAACCAGAACCTGTAATAGAAGAAAAAGAAGTCGTTGCATCACCACCGGTCTCATCTTCTCAATTCGTCAAACCGGCAAGTGGGTACGTTTCTTCTGGCTATGGTGTTAGAATCCACCCAGTCACTGGAACCCGCACGCAACATAACGGGATAGATATTGCCGGGAGTGGTGCGATTATAGCTGCTGCTAGCGGAACGGTCAGCATTTCAAGCTACAGTTCTAGCTATGGATACTACATTAAAATTAATCATGGTAATGGCTTTGAAACCCTTTATGCTCATTTACAACCCAGTTTACTGGTTTCAGCAGGACAAACCGTTCAACAAGGTCAACGAATTGGAACAATGGGAACGACGGGTGTTTCAACAGGCGTTCACTTACATTTTGAAGTTCGTGTAAACGGACGGTTCACTAATCCAGCAGCTTACATTGGATTATAGTAATAAAAAAGCATCCACAATTAGTGGGTGCTTTTTTGGTCTATCGTTAAGGTAAATAACGTTTATCTCGTTTGCCCAATTTTTTAGAGGAAAGGACTTGAAGTAAACCACTATTCACAGATAGCCCGAGTGCGATTGCACCTGAGACTAGAAAGGTTTCGGTTGCATACATAAAGGCCATATCAGAGTGTCCTTCTATAAATGCCCGCATCATATTGTAGGCAGAACCTCCAGGAACGAGAGGAATGATGCCCGGGATTGCAAAGACGATGACAGGCATACGGTAGTAACGAGCAAACCACTGACTACAGTTCGCTACAAGAAAAGCAGCAGCTCCAGCTCCAACAAAAAGATCCAGGTCAATTTGAAAAGACAGAAAGTAATAG
Organism: Marinilactibacillus sp. XAAS-LB27; assembly: GCF_036039175.1. NCBI lineage: Bacteria > Bacillati > Bacillota > Bacilli > Lactobacillales > Carnobacteriaceae > Marinilactibacillus > Marinilactibacillus sp. XAAS-LB27. The sequence goes on from NZ_JAYXKP010000004.1 coordinate 240,625, forward strand.
ACAATCCAGCCCGTTGCTCCAGCTAAACTAGAAGCAATAATCGTTCTTTTAGGAACATTATATAAAATACCAAAACCAATTGTTGCAACAAAAGCAGCAAGAAAATAAGTGAGATATTGCGTAATCATAATCGATTCTCCTTAATATCAGTAGGGTTCATAAATGGTCTCCGCCAAGCTTATAGAAACGTTAAAACCATAGCGATTCCGATTCCGATGGCACCTGCTGTTAGTAAAGCTTTTGCTACCACAGCGACCCCCGCTAGCAGATGTCCCGCCATCAAATCACGGAAACTATTGGTGATAGCCATACCTGGAACAAGACACATCACACTGCCGATAATGATGGTATTGATGTCATTGCCTATACCCAAAGAGGTAAAGAAAACAGCGCATAGTCCTATAAAGAAAGCAGCGACCATTTCTGCAAAGAAACTGACATTTGTCCAACGGTTAACGATATCAAAGAGAACATGTCCAAGTCCACCAGCGACAAAGGAAGGTAGCATATCTTCGTAGGTCCCTTCAAATAATAAAGGGAAACAGCCGCAAGCGCAGGCAATCGCTAGATTTCTCTGCCACTGGTTAAAGTTTCTAGGCGTTTGTTTAATTTCGCGAAGCTTTTCTTTTACCTCATCAGGTGAAAGCAGATTTTGAGTAAGGTGTCTGGATAATTCATTTACTTTGGAAACTTTTTCAAGGTTCGTCTGTCTTTCAGTCATCCGGAGTAATTCGGTGTGATCTTGTTTATCTTTTCCTTGAACCGTTAAAATCAAAGCAGTTGGTACGACAAAGACGTTAATGTAAACCAGGTCATAGCTTTTTGCAATTCGATACAATGTGTCTTCTACTCGATACGTTTCTGCACCATTTTCGAGCATAACCTGTCCTGCTTCAACACAAACGTCCAAAATATCCGCTACTGGATAACTTTCCAAGCCATTCCCTTCTTTCCAATAAAATTCAATAAATTCAGTATAACGATATCAGTATCAAAAATCGATAGAGAACAAAAAAGATTTCTTAAAAGGAAAAGCCAAGCGAATAGGTAGAGGCGTATTTAAAAAGGTGAGAACGGTATTCACATTAGAATATTATCTAAAAGCACGACTTTTAATCAAAAACAAAGAATCCCTTTTGCAAAATCAAAAATATGCTACAATGGTCTGGATGTAGTTTGAATAGGTAGAATGATGGAAAGAATACAACGCAACGGAGAGGGTTGAACACAATGGTAGAAGGACAGGTAGGGGAATTTACAGAACAAAGTCCTTTAATTAAAGAAATATCTGCAGGAAAAGAAGTTTTTTGGGAGAACCCTGCATATTTGAAAGCTGAAGAAGCAAACAGACACACAAAATATTCAATGAAAGATATTGAAGATGTAGAAGCTAGACTTCAAAGATTTGCTTCATACATTCAAATCGCTTTTCCTGAAACACAAAAGACGGAAGGGATCATTGAATCTGAACTAATGGAAATACCATCTATGAGAAGTTGGTTGAACGAAGTGAATGAAGAAACCATTCAAGGCAAATTGTGGTTAAAACGTGATGATTTATTGCCCATTTCTGGGACAATTAAAGCTAGAGGTGCGATTTATGAAGTGCTGAAACATGCCGAAACAATCGCACTAGAACAAGGCATGTTGAATAGCATCGAAGAAGATTATGCTATTTTTGCTAGTGATGAGTTCAAGGCATTTTTTGCTCAACATCACATCGCAGTAGGGACAACAGGCAATCTTGGCATTAGCGTAGGGACGATGGGAAGTAAATTGGGCTTCAACGTAACCGTTCATATGTCTGTAGAAGCGAAGCAATGGAAGAAAGACTACTTACGTTCAAAAGGTGTAAAAGTCATTGAACATGATACGAATTTTTCTAAAGCTGTTGAACAAGGAAGAGAAGAATCTAACGCGAATCCAAATAGCTACTTTGTAGATGATGAACATTCAGAAGAGTTGTTTCTAGGTTACACAGTCGGTGGATATCGCATGAAAAAGCAACTAGATAAAAAAGGAATCAAAGTTGACGAGAACCACCCGCTGTTTGTTTACTTGCCGTGCGGAATTGGTGGTTCTCCAAGTGGGATTACATTTGGAATGAAACAAGCTTTCGGAGATCATGTACATTGTATTTTCGCAGAACCAACAAAAATGCCGAGTATGCTAGTCGGTTTAGACTCAAGACTATATGATGAAATTTCCGTTGAAGAAATTGGGCTAGGTGGACTAACCGTCGCAGACGGGCTAGCCGTTCCAAGAACTTCAGGTTTGGTTGCTAAATTGATGCATAATTATTTCAGTGCAGGTTATAGCATAAAAGATGAGGTTTTCCGCCAGTTGTTATTTAATCTATATGACAAAGAAACAATTTTCCTGGAGCCGGCAGCCGTTGCTGGACTAGCAGGTCCTCAAAGATTATTAGGATCAGAAGCAGGTAAACATTATATTCAAAGTCATCATTTAACAAATAAACTGGCTCAAGCGACACATATCGCTTGGGCAACAGGTGGATCTATGGTGCCTGAAGCGAATAAAAAGACTTTCTTAGAAGAAGGTCAAGCCGTCAGTGAACAATTGATTTAAATGGAACGATGAAGAAAATTTTGGTTCTATGTCAAATGGCGTTGGTGAAGAATAAAGCTAGA
>NZ_JAYXKP010000005.1:0-197570 GCF_036039175.1 Marinilactibacillus sp. XAAS-LB27
GTCGTTGTTGTTTTAACAGCAACTCATATATCATACCATGTTGTCGTTACGATGTCAACAACTTTTAAAAATTGTTTTTTTCGTTAACCCTTGATAACATTACGTTGGAAGCGTTAACTCGCTCGACTTATAGTAGTATATCATCTTGTGACATTCGGTGTCAAGAACAAATTTGAATTTGTTTTTTCGACTCGATCGTCTCTCACAAGCGACAAGATATACTTTATCATGATATGGAATTCTGGTCAATAGAAAAGTATCATAAACTTCTATTTATATTTTTGATAGTGCTCCTTTTCGCTCGATAAGCTTTATTTAAAAGGCTTTTTCATATAAATTAAATTTCGACTGACTATTGGATCTAACTTCCTTGTCAGTTTCGACTAAAACGAATCCTGCATTTTTATAAAATTGATTCAAATAGTGGTTGTCCGCTATGCAGTCAAGTCTGATTACTCGGTTATCGTTTTTAACAGCTCTATTCATCGCTACTCTTAATAGTAATTCTCCGTTTCCACTTCCATGAGCTTCCTCTGCTAAGGCTACTCTATGTAAGTAAGTTATATGGATTCCAGAGTCTTTTCCCCATAACTCAGCGTCCCAGGAACTTTGAGTTTCAAGTAATATGAAAACACCTAAGTAGTTTTCTTTTGAATATGCCATATAGACGTTTTGATTTTGAATAGCTCTATCTGTTCTATGGACGTCCTTTCCTAAGAGTAAATCTCCCCACTGGTCTGAACCTTTTTTATTCAGCCATTTTGCTGTATCCAAAAGTGTGTTGAATACTTTTTCATAATCTGAACTAGTTGCTACTACACTTTTTAACTGTTTCTCCATACCCGTTCTCCTCCAGTTTATCTATTTGAATAGATAAAAACCCCCTGCAGATATGAATCCGCAGGAGATTTCTCTAAATGATTTTGTGAATCACTCTTATAGACGGTTATTCAATTCATTTGCTAAATCTTCAAAACCAGGTTTACCTAAAAGAGCAAACATGTTTTTCTTATACGCTTCTACACCTGGCTGATCAAATGGATTGACGCTATTTAGATAGCCCGAAATCGCAACAGCTATTTCAAAGTAATAGAATAGATACCCTAAAGTATACGCACTATTGTCTGGAATGGTTACTACAAAGTTCGGTACATCTCCATCTGTATGTGCTAATAGTGTTCCCTGGAAAGCTTTAGTGTTAACAAAGTCAACATCTTTTCCTTCTAGGTACCCTAATCCGTCAAGGTCTTCTGACTCTGATGGAATATCGATCGTTTTGGCAGGGTTATCCACTTTGATGACTGTTTCAAACAAATTACGTCTACCTTCTTGAATATACTGTCCAAGAGAGTGTAAATCAGTTGAGAAGTTTGCGCTTGAAGGATAAATACCACGTTGGTCTTTCCCTTCAGATTCTCCAAATAACTGTTTCCACCACTCTGAGAAGTACTGTAAGTTTGGCTCATAATTGATCAACAATTCTGTAGAGTACCCTTTGCGGTAAAGAACGTTTCTTAACGCAGCGTATTGGTAAGCTTCATTATTGGATAAGTCCGTATCTGTATACAAGCTCGCAGCGTCTGCAGCACCATTCATTAGTTCATCTAGGTTACCACCGCTTACAGCAATAGGTAATAGACCAACCGCAGTCAACACTGAGAAACGTCCACCAACATCGTCAGGAATAACAAAAGTTTCGTAACCTTCGGTATCCGCAAGTGATTTAAGTGCACCTTTTTCTTTGTCCGTTGTTGCAAAAATACGAGATTTAGCTTCTTCCTTACCGTATTTTTCGATAAGTAAATTCTTGAATACTCTAAATGCTAATGCAGGTTCAGTTGTCGTCCCTGATTTAGAGATAACATTAACTGAAAAGTCTTTATCTCCAATTAATTCAATTAAGTCAGAAAGATAGGTTGAACTGATACTGTTCCCAGCAAAAAAGATTTGTGGAGTATCTCTTTTATCTGCACTTAATTCATTGTAAAAAGAATGACTTAAGAAATCAATCGCAGCTTTAGCGCCTAAATACGAGCCGCCAATCCCAATTACAATCAAGATTTCTGAATTAGATTTGATTTTTTCAGCTGCTTTTTGAATACGAGCAAATTCGTCTTTGTCATATTCAGTAGGTAAATTAACCCAGCCTAGAAAGTCGCTTCCTGCTCCTGTACCGTTTCTTACTGTATCGTGAGCTGTTGTTACTTGTGCTTGCATATTATCTAATTCTTCTTTACCTATGAAACGATTTAATACTTTTGAATAATCAAATGAAATATGACCCATTCGAGTTCCAACCTCCATATTTATGATATCGTTCAGTTTATATTTTAAAGGATTTACCATACAAAAAACAAGAGGAACGTGAAAGAACCTCTTGTTGGTTTAATCTGATCAAATTAGTAGAAATTGTGGAACACCTGAAATTTCCCAATCTTCGAGTGTCTTCGTTATTTTCTCTGAATGTTCCCAGGTTAATTCATTATCGTCTGTTAGTAGTTCTAGCGGACTCTTCACTGATTCATCTTCATACGTGAATACAAATAAGGGTACACGGTTATCTTGAACGATCGCATTCGTCAATTCGTTCAATTCTAATTTTTCTACATCAATAGAAAGTACTTCTTTCATTCTTTCTATAATACAAGCAAGCGCCGTTTTCTTAGGCTTGACTTCTGTTGCTGGAAACGAAAAACCTTCCGATTCCTTTTTAACCAAGAATACATACCTATCATCTTCATCTTTAACCAAAACCGTACATGCTACATAATGATTTTTTGCTATCAATTTTACACCTCACGTGATCTGACCAGATATCCTGGTTCAACTTCTTATAACCGATTCACTCAACCACTTAACTCTATTGATACAATTTATTTACTTAGATTAGTCTAGGTGTTCGCCTTCTTCAATTTCTCGAAGTGCTTCATCAATCCAGTTGGGGAATTTTCTTCGAATAGACTCAAACTCTGTCCCTGATCGCCGCCCATATCTTGGGTTCTTTTTTTTGTTCGAAAAAGGATGATATTTTGGTGTATTCAGTCCCCGCATGGATAAACTGATTTTTTTACTGTATTCGTCAATGTCCATTACGACAACCTCTACAGCATCTCCGATCGTCACGATATCTTCGATTTCTTTTATAAAACCATGCTTAAGTTCGGAAATATGCACGAGTCCTTGTGTTTCATCATCTAATGCAACAAATACTCCATACGGTTGTATACCTGTGACATTCCCTCGCACACGGTCTCCAATTTTGTATCCCATGAATTCACCTCTCAATCTTTCATGGAGTATTTTCTAATTTATCTTAAATAGTATATCATGAATGAATTAGTTAGGGAAACTATGGTGTTATCTGTTATTCCTATTACATTTAAGAGACCGTATCAATCGTCAGTAGAATTCACTAGTAAACCACGTTATACTATAAAAAAGGCGTAAAAGATGATTAAAAATGGAAAACGATTTCGACAAAATAATCAATAGAGAAGGAACCAACAGTGTGAAATGGGATGCTCGCAAAGCGTTCTTTGGATCGGAAACAGCTTTACCAATGTGGGTAGCGGATATGGACTTTGATCATCCTAATTCAATCAAGCAAGCTTTGCACGAACTCATTGACCACTCAATATTAGGTTATTCACTTCCTTCTAAACACTTAGTAAAATCGATTGCTGAGTGGCAGAAAAGTAGACATCAGATGAAGATTTCAGAAGAAAATCTATTGTTCGCTCCAGGAGTTGTCGGTGCTTTAGGGGTTTGTGTTCAAGCATTGACTTTTCCTAAAGAAGGTGTGATGATCCACGATCCTGTTTATACGCCTTTTTCATCTATCGTTGAACATAATGGTAGAACACTCTATCGTTCTCCCCTTCTCATTGAAGACGGACAATACAAGATGGATTTACAAAATATAGAAGAAACATTTAAAGCGCACTCTATAAAATTGTTTTTATTAAGTAATCCCCATAACCCTGGCGGTAGAGTTTGGTCAAAAGAAGAACTTCTTGAATTAACGGCATTATGCGTAAAATATCAAGTAGTCTTAGTTAGTGACGAGATACACAGCGATTTGGTGTATTCTGACTCAACCGTATATTCTCCGGTTACCTTAGATGATCAGTACAAAGAGTGGGTCGTTACGCTTCATTCTGCTACAAAGACATTTAATCTTGCCGGTACTAAATTGGCTTTTTATATTGTATATAATGAAGAAATAAAAAATAAATTACAATTTGTTCAGTCCCAGACAGAGCAAGGTGGCGTTTCTACCTTTGGTATGACGGCTACGGATGCTGCGTTTTCAAAAAGCGAAGACTGGCAAAAAGCTCTACTAACTTATCTTGAAGAAAATCGACAAATCGTGATGGACTTTTTTGACAAAGAACTTCCAGATGTATTTTATATGAAACCCGAATCTACTTATTTATTTTGGTTTGATGCTTCTATTTTAAATATCGATAGCATGCGACTGAAACAAACTTTTGTAGATATTGGAGATATTGCTTTAAACGATGGACAAGCTTACGGAGAATCTAGCGGACAATTTATGCGCCTGAATTTTGCCTGTCCAAAATCCGTTCTCTTGGATGGACTGAATAGAATTAAAGCTGTTTTTGAATCGGTTCGTTAATTGTAAATCATTTCAAAAAAGTGCCGCTGGTCGTATGTATACTACATACTAGGCCAGCGGCACTTTCATCAAGATTGTTTTCTTATTTTTCTAGTTCTTTAAGCGCTAATAGTAGACTTCCTGTTATCCCGGCATCATCCCCTAATTCTGGAGAGATAATGTACGTGTCTAAGTCAGGGGTTTCAACATAACCATTTAGTAACGTCTGAAATTCATTTCGAATAAGAGGAAAGAGCTGCTTCTGCTTCATAACCCCTCCGCCTAGAATAATTTTTTCAGGACTCAAAATCAATGTGTAATTCATAAGTGCTTGAGCAAGATAAAAGGCTTCGATTTCCCAAACCTCTTTACGATCCGTTAACTCTTGCGCTTTTTTTCCATAACGCTTTTCAATAGCTGGTCCTGCTGCCAATCCTTCAAGACAGTTTTTATGATAAGGGCATACCCCTTCGAATGTATCATCGGGATGCATTTTAACAAGTACGTGGCCCATCTCTGGATGACCAAACCCTTCTAGAGGCTTACCATCAACTACAGCTCCTCCGCCAATACCTGTGCCCACCGTCAAATAAATACAAGATGACTTTCCTTTTGCTGCGCCTCTTTCTAGCTCACCTAATGCTGCAGCATTAACGTCCGTCGTCCAGCCCACTGGAATATTGTACCGTTCTTTAACTTTCCCCAGAAAATCTGTATGTTTCCAGGCCGTTTTTGGGGTCGTTGTAACGTAACCGTATGACTCAGTATCTTTGTTTACACCTATAGGACCAAAAGAACCAATCCCCATCGAGTCTAATTCGAATTGATCGAAAAACTCAAAGACTTTTCCCAATGTTTCCTCTGGCGTAGTTGTTGGAATCGTTATACGTTCTTTAATCGTCAACGCTTCATCACTGATAGCGCATACAAATTTAGTTCCTCCAGCTTCGATAGCTCCTAACATTTCTAACACTCCTATGCTTTAATATGTAAAATTAGAGGCAAAGCACTTTGGCTCTACCTCCGATTTTTCATCTGTTTATTATCTATTAATTTCGATAGATTGAATCGTTACATCTTGAGTAGGTTTGTCCATAGCATTACGATCTACACTTTGAATCTCTTCTGCTACATCTAATCCTTTAACAACGTGTCCAAAAACAGTGTGTTTTTGATCAAGCCATGGTGTTCCACCCTTTTCTTTATAAGCTTCGATCACTTCTTCAGGGAATCCAGCTTGCTCAAGTTGAGGTATCATTTGTTCTGGTAAATCAGACATCGTTACAATAAAGAATTGACTCGAATTCGTTCCAGGTCCAGCGTTTGCCATAGACAAAGCACCTTTAAGGTTGAAGAGATCCGATGAAAACTCATCTTCAAAATTACCGCCCCATAGACTTTCTCCGCCCATACCGCTTCCTGTTGGGTCTCCGCCTTGAATCATAAAATTCGGGATAACTCTGTGGAAAATAACACCATCGTAATATCCTTTTTCAGCTAATCCAGTAAAATTCTCTACTGTTTTAGGTGCATGTTCAGGAAATAATTGTACAACAATGTCTCCTTTGTTCGTTTTCAAAGTTGCTGTTACCGCATCTTCTTTAAGTTCTGATAATTGTGGATATTGGCTCATGTTTAAATTCCTCCTTCATAAGATCATTATTAGTTTACAATAGATCAAAGATTTTTCCAATACCTTTTACTTTATTACGCTTTTTTAAAGACAGATATCCTTAAAAACTTCGGCTGCTTTTAAGGATTTTATAGAGTTTAATGGTGAACCCGGTATATAGATGACACTTTTTCCCTCTTAATAATTATGCTTTTCAAAAGGTAAACTTTTCTACAAATAAGTACATTATTCATGTTATGATAAATACTAGATTTGTATCTATAGTAAAGGAAGATTTCTTATGACACTGTTTGACAACTACCCATTGATTGCTGCTTTATGTGCAATCTTTATTACTCAAATCATTAAAATCCCAGTAGCTTTTTTACTAGGACGTCCTACATCTTTTGCACTTGCAACGTCTACAGGAGGTATGCCTAGCTCACATTCTGCTGGAGTTACCGCATTGATTACAGGATTAATCATTGAACAGGGTTATGGATCTCCACTAGTTGCGATTGCTGCCACTTTTGGTGTTATCGTTATTTTTGATTCGATGGGCGTTCGTAGACAAAGCGGAGAACACGGTATATTAATAAACGAATTGATTGCTGACTTTGAGAATCTTAGAAAGACAATTATTGCCATCAGTCAAGATGGTACTAAGAGCGTCAAGGAAATGATCGATGAAAATAGACAGTCAAAAGAATTTTTGGGACATAAACCTATTGAAGTGTTTTTTGGTATTCTGTCTGGTATTCTTATTGCAATACTAATCAGCTTTCTTTATTGATTGAATACGCGCAAAATAAATGAATGAATTGTTTACTTTATTGGAGGATTTTAAGTGGCAAGTGAAAATGAATTATATGATGTTACAATCATAGGTGGTGGTCCCATCGGTATGTTCTCGGCATTCTATGCTGGAATGAGAAATGTGAAAACAAAAGTCATTGAGACATTACCAGTGCTCGGGGGACAAGTTTCCTTACTTTACCCCGACAAAACGATATATGATATTGGTGGTTACGCAGCTGTTACAGGTAAAGAACTAATCAAGCAACTAACCGCTCAAATGCAGTTGTTTGATCAGGCTCTATGTATGGAAGAACAAGTACAAACCATTCAAAAAAATGATGAAGGCGTGTTTGAGCTTACAACAAATAAAGGCGTTCATTACTCTCGAACTATTATTATCACAACTGGACAAGGTGCTTTCAAACCTAGAAAGTTGATGCTTGAAAACGCAGAGAGCTTTGAAGACAAGTCATTACACTATATTGTAAATCATCTTGAGCAGTATAAAGATAAAACTGTCGCGATATGTGGTGGTGGCGACTCAGCAGTAGACTGGGCATTAACGCTTGAGCCTATAGCTAAGAAAGTTTACCTTATTCACAGAAGAAACAAGTTCAGAGCACATGAAGCAACTGTAGAACAAGTGAAACAATCTTCAATAGAATTATTAACGCCCTATGTTCCGCACAAATTAATTGGACAAGACGGAAACCTTTCATCTGTTGTATTTAAAGAAGCTAAAGGTGAAGGATTAACAGAAATTAATTTAGATTATTTCGTGGTGAATTACGGATTCAGCTCTTCTATTGGTCCTTTGAAAAACTGGAATATAGCCTTAGATAAAAATGAAATTATCGTGAACCCGAAAATGGAAACTTCTATCGAAGGCATTTATGCTGCGGGCGATATCAGTACGTATGACGGTAAAATCAAACTGATTGCTACAGGTTTTGGAGAAGCACCCACTGCAGTAAACCACGCTGTCCACTTTCTTCATCCAAAAGAACATGCTCAACCTTATCAAAGTACGAACTTATCATTTGACGAATAACTAATTTATTCATTCTGAGGAGGATATTTATTATGGTACAACCCAGTTCAAAATTACACAAAGTCGCTTTACAGCGTTTAGAAGAACGAGGCGTTACATTAGAGGAAATTGCTGAACTCGTTTATGACTTACAAAAGCCTTATATCTCAGATATTTCAATGGAACTATGTGAGGAGAATGTACGATCCGTCATCAAGAAACGAGAAGTCCAAAATACTATTCTAACTGGAATCGAATTAGACGTTTTATGCGAGCAAGGTAAACTGTCTAGTCCTCTTCAAGAAATCATTCAAGAAGATGAAGGACTTTACGGGATTGATGAAATTCTAGCTCTTTCTATCGTCAATGTCTATGGGTCGATTGGTTTCACAAACTATGGTTATTTAGATAAAACAAAACCAAATCTGATTGGTAAATTAGATGATCATGAAAATTCAGGAGAAACGCATACTTTCTTAGACGATATTGTTGGAGCGATTGCTGCTGCTGCAGCCAGTCGTTTAGCACATGCAAATCCTGGCATTTCAGATATCATGAAATAAGCAAAATCCCCGATGACTATAGTCATCAGGGATTTTTTTTAATCTTTGAACGCTTTTCTTTTACTCATTTGATATCCTATAATGAAGGATCCTTCAATCAATAAGAAAAATAAAATAAAACAATACATAAAAAATGCTTCAGGTAAAGCGTTAATAATCGGATCCGTTACCGGATTGAACAGCCAGGCATCATTATCGAAAAAGAGTTGATGGAATAATACAAACATTTGATCAAATGCAACTACTAAGAACATCAACAATACAGGGGGTAACAAACTCGCTATAAAAAACGGTTTAATTAATACCCAGTAACGTTTCGTCTTTCTTAAGAAGCGAACATAAAAATAGGTTGCAATCCCTGAAATGAAAAGAACGCCATAATTGACATAAAACAGTCGTTTGACCTCGTAAAAGTGGAATAGCCCATCTTCTGAACTGATAAAATCTGGAAAGTTCAATTCAGTGATCCATGGAAAATGCAAGTATCTCAACAATACATAATAGTTGTTCATCAATTGGTCATAAGTTAGTCCTAAACGTTCCGGCAAATCATAATTATGAATGGCAAGCTGATATAACGGAATAAACCATATTGTGATCGCAATGGCTGTTGATACAATCAGTAATATCAAACTCATTATGCCGATACTCTCTTTAAATCGACTCATTTAGTGATGTCCCATTCATCCAATGTTTGAACGGTATAGGTTGGTTGTTTTTTCACATTCGCTAGATCTGCCTCTTTTGTAAAACCTGTATAGACTAGCAACGTATCGATAGCATTATTGATGCCCGCTAAGATATCTGTTTCGTAATTATCCCCTACCATAAGCACTTCACTTTTCGTTAAACCGATTCTTTTCAGTGCTTCGTCCATAATGATTGATTCTGGTTTACCAACAAATGTAGGCGTTACTCTAGTGGCCTTTTCAATCAAAGCTACAAGTGAACCAGCACCTGGAACCATCCCTCTTTCAGTGGGAAGATTTGTATCTTTATTTGTAGCTACAAAATTGGCACCTTTTTGAATCGCTAGTGTTGCTTTCTCACATTTTTCGTAAGTCAATGCTCGATCTAATCCAACAACGACATGGTCAGGTTTATCTTCATCCACCACAAAGCCTGCTTGTTCTAGTGCTTGTTGCAGTCCTTTTTCACCGACTACATACACTGAGTTTCCTCCAAGCGTCTTCAAGTAATCAGCTGTTGCAAGAGAACTTGTATAAATTTCGTTTTCGTACGCTTCTATATCAAACCGATTCTTAAGCTTGATCGCTACGTCTTCAGGGCTACTTGTAGAATTATTCGTTACAAAAAGAAACTGTTTCCCAGCTGATCTTAGACGTTCAATAAATGCCGGGGCTTCAACAATTGGTTCATCCCCCTTATACATTGTGCCATCCAAATCAATCAAATAGCCTTTATATTCTTTTACAGTTTCATCCATTATATAATCGTACCTCTTTTTTTAAATTTTCGTATATTGAATACTACTGAGCATCTATTTTATTCTTTTGGCGTATTTTAAATTTAGTTTCGCCTTTTTGATTTTTAACTGTTTTCACTTTGTTTTCTTCCGTTTTCGGTTGTGCATTTGTGGTGTTACTTGTTTGTTGTCTATCCTTTTTGGTAAAAGCTTTTTTATTCTGATCTTTTTTGAATGGCTCTCGTTTTTTCGGATTTGCTTTTCCTTCTTGTTTTTTAGCTTGATCGACTTTCTTAGGGTGTGTCTGTTTAGTACTCTGATTTATTTTTTTACTTGTACTTGGTTTACCTTTGCGTTTAGGTTGAGATTTTTGTTTCCTTTTCGGTTCCATTCTTTCAAGAACAAAGTACGCACAACCAAAGTTACAATACTCTGTTAGATAGTCCTTTAAACTAGAAATTCTCATATCAATTGGAACTTTCTTGTTCTTGGAATAATAAAACCCTCTTAATCTGAGTTTTTCATAAGAAATATCACCGACGATATAGTCATACTTTTCTAAAAAATCACTATACCTCGCTTCTAGCATTTCAAGATCTAGACCCTCTCGGTAATTCTCTACAATTTTATAGGCATCTCCATTAAGTGATAATGTTTCGTGATCAACTTTCTTCACAAGTTTATCGTCTTCTTTTAGGTAGAGCTCTACACTGTTTTCAACTTCAGGTTGTTCTTCAATCACATCTTTGATTTCTTCTTCATTGCTTATCGTATCTTTCATATGACCCCTTCTTGTTCTTTGTTTATCGGATAACGTTTTTTTAAATAATTCCCTATTATTTTACGTAGAAAGTGCGGGAAAAGGACTTCGTATTCTGACTCTTTGGAAATTTCTGGAAAAAAAGGGACAAATAAATAATGATCAACGGACGCGACTGTATACCTTTTTTCTTCATCTACTTCTTTTCCGTTGATTAGGATTTTAGATCCTTCAATTATATCAATTCCTTTGTAACATAATTGACCAAAAACTTCTCCTCTGAAACCGAGTCCTTTGATTGGAAGTGTCTGTAATCTTTCTTTCTCACTTTCCATAGATAAGAGAAGCTTTTTGAATACTTTCCCACTCATCTTGTATTTTAGCACACGCATAGGATGCGGCAAGGCGCGATGTAAATCATCATTGGTAACACTACCTTCAATGAGTGGCTGCAAGAAAAGACCCGCGTTTAATATAGCGGTCTCTGTCTCTGCATAATCACTAATTGCATCCATTCCTATTTTCACAAAATTTGTGCATGATTTCCAGTCTACCAGAAAATTTTCCGGAATTTCTGCAATTTTCTGTTCCTGCAATAGTTCATGACCGAATTGAATGTATTCTTTAACTAAGCCTTTTTCGTTTTTAACAGGTTCTATATCAGTCAGAAGATTGATAACCTTTGCCTCTGCTAGTTTAACGGTATGGTGTTCAAAGTACAAATCGATTTGGCCAATATGTTCTCCAAATTTTCCTGCTCCAGTCAACAGAGTATGATTGATCCGTTCTCCATTTGGTAATAGATGATGGGTATGCGCTCCTATTATAACATCTAATGAAGGAAATGTTTCTGCAATTTTTCGGTCGTAATCTATCCCCAAGTGACTGAGCAAGATCCAATTATCAATCATATCATCATATTGAGTCAACTTTTCTCTAATGCTATCAAATGGATCTTCTACATCCCATCCAAGTGGCCCATAACTGACCCTTAATGGAATCGTACAGGCAATGACACCGATGCGTGTCTGTTCCTTTGTACGATAAATTTTAATTGGCTTTGCCCATTCTGGTGCTTTTCCAGTTACTTTGTCTTTTAAGTTCGATAATAAGATTTGAAAATTAGCTTGATCATATAAATGATCTAATTGATCTTTCGTACTACCGATCCCTTCGTTGTTTCCAATTGTAACAGCATCATATTCAGCTTCATTTAACAATCTGGTCATAGAACGACCTTCTGTTGCTTCAGTTAACGGGTGAACTCTGTCACAGGCATCTCCAATATCAAAGATAAAGCAATCTTCAGAGCGACCCATATGCAAAGAACGCTGGCTTCTAAGAAACTCTGCAGTTCTTGGCCACGTATCTAAATGAGAGTGTATATCATTCGTATGGTATATCGTGATTTTTTCCAAGTTCGTACCCTCCATCAATCCTTTAGATTCGTTGAAAATGTTAATAATACCTTCAACATTGATCGACTTTTCACTCTGTTTTAAAAGTAACATTTGTTCATTTAATCTACTATCCCTATTTTAATGAAATCACATGAGCGGAGCAAATAATCTTAAAGTTCTTTGAGCAAGTCTTGTAGCTAAAGATTGAGAAAGTTCACTCAATAAGATTTTTTCGCTGAACGTTATTGTTTGTTCAAAATCTTTTAGCATTGCATCGATTTCTGGAACACCATATAAAACCACAGCGTTTTCGAAGTGCAAGTAGAGACTTCTATAATCAAAATTGATTGTACCAATAACTGCCGTTTCATCATCTACAATAATTGATTTGGCGTGCATAAAGCCTTTTGTGTATTCGTAAACTTCCACACCGGCTTCTATAAGATCTCTGTAATAAGATCGACTCGTCATGTGAACAAGATACTTATCCCACTTTTTAGGCATGATGATTTGAACTTTCAGACCGCTTTGGGCAGCTAATGTAAGAGCCATTTCCAAGTTTTCATCTAAAATGAGATATGGTGTATAAATCAAAATACTTTTTTTAGCTTGATGGATCATCTTAACGAAAACATGCTCCCCCACATTTTGTGTGTCAGTTGGACTATCTGCGTAAGGTTGTACAAATCCAAGCTTTGGTAAAGTTGCAGCAGTTTCAAATTCTGGTAGAAGGTGCTTCATATCTTTTGCGGATAACTCCTGATCCATCGTCTGCCAGAGTTGTAAGAAAATCAACGTCTGGCCCCACGCAGCTGGTCCGGTCATTTTAATACCAGTATCTTTCCAGTGTCCGAATCTTTCGATTTCATTAATATACTCATCCGCAATATTCACTCCACCAGTAAAAGCAATCGTTCCATCTATAGAGAGGATTTTCCTATGATCTCTATTGTTCTGCGCTGAGGTAATCACAGGGTGAAAAGGGTTGTACACTCTACACTGAATTCCATAATTTTCAAGTTCTGCTTTAGTATCTCTAGGTAAAGTGACAAAGCTACCAATATCGTCAAACATCACTCTAACTTCAACACCCTCTGCAGCTTTTTGAATCAGAATCCCCTTTATTTCTCTCCACATTTTCCCTTCAGAGACGATAAAAAACTCAAAGAAGATATACTTTTTCGCCTCTGAAAGGGTTTGGAGTATAGCTTGGAAATAGTCTTCCCCAATAGAATAATACTCAACGTTTGTCTGAGTATACACGGGGAACCCCATCGTTTCTTGTAGATAATACATTTGAGCCGCATATTCAGGGTATATTTTTGAAGCTTGAGCTAGATTATCTGGTTCGGTCAATAAATATGGTCTATGAAATTGATACACTTGTTTGAGTTTTTTTTGAAGTTTCTTTGTTTTTGTCTGTCGATTGAACATAAGGTAAAAAAGTGCTCCAAATACAGGGAAAATCAACACTTGCAAGATCCAAGTGATTTTATACGCTTCTTTTCCTTTTTTTCCAACTACATGTAAGGCAATGATAATAGATAAAAGTGTAAACAAAGACTCTATGACAATGGAATAGGCAACTGATTGATTGACCATATAGGCAAATATGCTAAACTGTACAATAATTAAAATCGCTAATAGAACTCTTCTTCTAAAAATTTGAACCATCCATTTATGTATCATAGCTGTCATTCCTTTGTGTGATCTTTACCTATCAGTATGCTCTTTTCAAGCTCTTTTGTCACGAATGTTTTTAAACTCTATTATTCGATGAATCCTCATAAACATAGTAAATTATTAGCGCTCTTATCCATGATTAGTGTTTTGGATTATACCGCTTTAATGATGTTTGGTCTTTTATTTTCTATGAAACTGATCAGCAAATTCAATCATAAACCGTTAGCCATGTTCTTTTTCAATGGACCAGTGACTGTAGGGACTGTACTTGTTTAATGGCATATTGCTTCAATAGATATTGTAAGAGAATCTATTTTATTCTTTGTACCTTTTTCTCTTCTACGTTTAGTAACGATCGGTCAATTTTTGTTCCGTGCCGCAACACTTAAGCCATTGTGGTCAGACCATTTTGCATAACAGATTCAAAAAAGTCATCTTCCTTCTATTTTTCAGAAGGAAGATGACTTTTTATAGTCAATAATCAACGATTTTTGTACCATGAAATTGATCTGTGTTAATTTTTTGTGCAAGTTCGGTCACATTCTCATGCGTCACTCCACCACCGGGAAGAATTTCTATTCTACCTTTCGCGTGGCTAATCAGTTCGTTTAACCTGTCCTGATTATGGAAGATATCTCCTGCCGATCCCCCATGTGTTAAAATACGTGTCACATGATGATGAATCAACCACTCCATTTCATCAAACTGATCTTCTTTTGCAATTTCATCAAAGGCCATATGAAAGGTTACCTCTACATGCTTACATTTTTTCAATAACGTTTCCATTAATACACGATCGATTTTGTTCTCAGATGTTAGACATCCTAAAACGACTCCATCTGTTCCGAGTTCAATCGCTTGTTCAATATCATTTTCCATAATAATGCCTTCTTGTATCGAATACTCAAAGTCGCCTCCTCTTGGGCGGATCATTGTCATGATTGGAACAGAATAGTCCTTGCAATACTCTATTGTATTTTTAATTACACCATAAGAAGGCGTTGTTCCCCCAACTGATAAGTTATCACAAAGTTCGATTCGATTAGCCCCATTCTCAATCGCTAATGGAATTTGAGTGAAGTTTTCTGCACAGAATTCTTTTATCATATTAATCTCCTTAATCTTGCTCGCTAGAATGCATGAAATGATTATACAAGTTTATTCGAGAATATCTCATCGATATGATTGATCAAGTGTGATAACTTTGCCCATTGCTGTTCTTCTGTAAGTAGATTTCCTTCTTCAGTAGAAGCAAAACCACACTGCGGGCTAATACAAATTTTTTCTTTAGGTACATACTGAGCGGCTTCATTAATTCGATTTTTCAGTACCTCAATATCTTCTAGTTCTGGAAACTTAGAGGTCATTAATCCCAATACAACTTTACCTTCTCCTGAGAAATGTTCAAGTGGACCAAAATCGCCGGAACGGTCATCGTCGTATTCTAAAAAGTAACCATCATAAGAAATGTCATCGAAGAGTTCCTTAGCCACTGGATAATAAGGACCTGCAGCAGCATATGAGGATTTGTAGTTTCCACGACAAACATGTGTCGTTAGTATAAGATCTTTTGGTTTATGCTCAATAATGGCTTGAATCATTTCTTTAGATAGTCGTTTCAGCTGAAGCCATTCTTCTTCTGGAACAACTCCCCCTCTAATGCCATCAGCCGCTAAAAACCCCCAAAATACATCGTCTAGTTGAAGGTATCGACACCCAAGATCATAAAAAGCTTGTACTGCATCGATATAGACTTTTTTGAGATCCTCTGCAAATAACTCTGCGCTTTCGTAATGCTCTTCTCTTCTAATGCCCTCATGTAAAAATTGATTTGGACTTGGGATTGATAATTTAGCGATAGCATCGGCTCCTACTACTTGTTCCAAAAACTTATAATGTTTCAGAAAATCATGATTTGTATTCCAACTGATTTTGCCAGTCGTTCGAACATCAAGTGGTTCACTTTCGATACCATCAGCGAATTGATACCCGTGGTCTTTTTTATATTGCTCTATTCCATTTAACCCCCACATGAAATCAAGGTGCCACCAACCTCTACGGAATTCTCCGTCCGTTACAGCTTTTAATCCAATGTCTATTTGTTTTTTGACAATTCTACTGATTTCCTGGTCTTCTACTTCTTTTAACTGATCTTTACTAACTTCCCCTTTTTCGTAAGCTAATCTTGCTTTCTTCAATCTTTCCGGTCTCAATAAACTCCCTACATGATCAACTTTAAATGGTCCTTTTTGATTCCAAATGTTTGCTTCTTGCACCTACTTCATCCTCCTATTTGTTTAGCTATAAAAAAAGTCCTTGAATAAGAATCTTCTTCTTACTCAAGGACGTTAATTGATATTAGCGTGGTACCACCTTTATTTATCTATATCACTATAGATCTTACTCAGTATGAGTCCATACTTTAAAAGCTAGACTCTCTCACTGATGCATCAATAACGGGTGCTCCCGGAAAAGTCTGATGGCATTGAACCATTCGACTGTTCTGCTCAAAGGTCATTTTTCTATCAATTTCTTGGCTCCTTTTCAGCTTCACAGAGCTCTCTTTGCAAGATAACTGATCATACTATCCTTTTCAATGCAGATAGACTATTCAATTCTAAGATAGTTTTAATGTACTGAACTCTATTGGGCTTGTCAATAGTAATAACCGAATTCACCTGCACTTTCAATATTGACTTTTAACCTGTTCTTCCATAAAGTATAAAGTGCTTGAAAAAATGGAGGTACCTATGGCTCAAAAATATTATGCAGTTAAAAAAGGTAGAAAACCTGGAATTTATATGACATGGCCTGAAGCTCAGAAACAGATTTCTGGATTTTCTGGGGCAGAATTTAAATCATTTACAACAAAAACTGAAGCAGAACAATTTATTAATCCCGCAACGGTCATTTCAACTGTTTCTGATGATGATACTGTCTTTGCTTATGTGGACGGTTCTTTTGATAAAATCAGCAATCGTTACAGTTATGGTGTTGTGATGCTTAAAGACGACAAAGTCATTGCCACTATGAGTAACGCAGATAACGATCCTAGATATGTGGAAAGCTTTCAAATTGCGGGTGAATGTTTTGGTAGCTTGAACGCTATCAAGTGGGCAAAAGAAAATGGCTTCAAAAAGGTCATTGTTCATTACGATTATTTAGGAATAGAAATGTGGGCGACTGGCCGTTGGCGCGCAAACAAACAAGTATCAAAAGACTATATCACCTTTTACCAACAAGTCTCTCAAGGAATAGAAGTTGTATTCAAAAAAGTTAAAGCGCACTCTGGTGTTGAGTTCAACGAACTAGTGGACCAACTTGCAAAAGACGCATTGAAATAACGTTTACCGAATAGAGGCTTCTGATCATTCAGAATTCCTATTCGGGTTTTTTATATCTACCTTAAAATTTACATACAACTGGACACTTTCCTGTGCTAAGATAAAAAGAACAGATTCAAAAAGAAAGGAGTTTTCTGTATTGCAGCAGAATTCAGAGTTCACCATTCTACCTTACCAGCCAATTTTTGAAACTAGCTGGGTCAGGTGTAAAGCACTTGCTTATTTACATAGTCAATTCATAGATCAAATGTCTCAAGAAAAAGATGTCTATTCCGAAGAAAACGATGGATATAAAGAAACCATCGAACTAGTCGCAGTACTTGGAGATAAAGTTGTTGGTCTAATGGATATCGGTATATATTCACAAGCGAGAACCAGAAATGATATATATGTAAAAGACGCTTACCAAGGTTCTTATATGGACGCTGTTGCTATACATCCAGATTATCAAAAACTGGGTATTGCACAATCTCTATTGGACCAAAGCATTCAGATTCTAAAAAGTAAAGATGTACACTATTTAACGATTTTTACTAGAGATGATTTTGCAGCCAATCAATTCTATAAGAAAAATGGCGCGAAATTACTGACAAAGCACTACCGTGTAAACGGACAATTAAAGAAATCCCCCTACCCATCTGGTAAATTTATGGTCGATCCTTTTACTCAAAGTATTGGCGAAGTAGATCCGCAAGGAAATCTACTTCCATATTCTCCAGATTATCCCCATACTTTCTGGGTTTATAAAAAAGAAGATTTAAAATTATTTGACTCAGTTTCTTCTTATACTGAACGTTCTTATGTCTTATATTTGTGAGTATCTACTAAAAAGTAAAGGAAGTACCCTCATGGAAAAATTAACAATTGATCAGTTGATACTAAAACAGTTTTCAATTGATCTGAATTGTACGCAAGAAGAGCTAGAAGGCTCTGAACATATTTTCAAAACATCCCCTCCTTCAGAGACTAGCCGTTACTGGGCTCGTAACGATGGAGATTTAATTTTTTACAAAGATCGAATCTTTTGTAGAACAGGGAATCATGCTCTTACTCAAAAACTTCAAGAAACTTACAAAAATCGTGCAGGAGAATGGTTCGGTGAAATTGATAGCCTTATCGAACTAAACGAATTATTAAAACCGTTTAAGTATAAACTGAATCACTACTCTCCCTTTTTTGTTCCCAAAAACTGGACTTTACCCGAAGTAGATCCATTAAATCTTAGAATATACGAAGAAAAAGAAATCGTATCGTTCAAAGAAGATGAACGGTTTGAAGAGTCTTTCTTATATGATAAAACAGATCCTGATAAGTTGGGAATTGCTCACGTAATTAAAGACGAGATCGTTGCCATGATTGGAACTAATCATAATGGTAAATATACTTGGGAGATCGGCGTGGAAATTGTAGAAGACCATCACTCAAAAGGCATCGCAACAAATTTAGTCAAAGCGATGACTCGTGAAATCATATTACGAAACAAGCAAGCGGTTCTTCCTGTATACAGTACACAATTTACTCATACAAAATCAATAAACTTAGCAATCAGAGCTGGATTTAAACTCGGTTGGACTGAGCTGGTGCTTGAAAAAATAGAAGATTAAAAAAACGATCTCTCCGTTTTCAGGAGAGATCGTTTTTTTTAGATTATTGTATTAGTTACCGAATACTTTGAAACGATCTTCGTCGTTCATGTATTCTTTGTCTCCAGCTGGAGCTTTTGGTGAACCAAATACTAATTGTCCTCTTAGTTTCCAGTTTTCTGGAGTACCCCATTCTTGAGCAACTCTTTCATCGATTACTGGGTTATAGTGTTGTAGGTTAGCGCCAATGTTTAATTGTGCTAATGCAGTCCACACGTTTACTTGAGCAATTCCGCTTGCTTGGTCAGACCAGATTGGGAAGTTTTCAGCGTAAAGTGCAAATTGTTCTTGCAAGTTTTTAACAACGTCTTGATCTTCGAAGAATAATACAGTTCCCTTAGCTTGAGCAAAACCTTGTAGTTTAGCTTGAGTATTTGGGAATGCTGCTTCTGGAGTTAATGGTTTAAGTAACTCTTCAGTAATTGACCATAATTTTTTATGTTCATCATTAAAAAGAATAACTGCTCTAGATGTTTGAGAGTTAAATGATGTTGGTGATTCTTTTACAACATCTTTAATCAAAGTGATTAGTTCTTCTTCTGATGTTGAAACATCACTTCCTAAGCTATAGATCGAACGACGTGTTTTTAATTCATCTAAAAATTGCATGTTTAATTCTCTCCCTCTCTTAAATCTTACTTTTTGTAACTAAACTTATTATACTCTTTATCTTATCAAATGCAATAAAAAACTACAAATTCGTAATAAATATCCTCGTAGTAATCTATTTTGATCAAAATCTTATTCATTCAGTTCTTATAGCTCCATTTTATCTAGAACTTTTTTCAAAGAGGTCAAATCTTCAGCAGATAACGTTAGACCTTTCCCCATCTTAGAATAATCAGGACTCCAATCTCTAATATCAAATTTTGGATCATTTCCATTCCAACTAACCAAGTTGAGTTCTTTTTTCCACCCACTTTTGCCTTCACTGATGGTGCCAATATGTTCCATAATTTCAAATTCAATTCCTGCCATGTCCATTCTCTCCTTCCGTAAAGTATCGACCCACTTCTTCTGGTCGGTGTGCATCAGACCCTGTTTCAAGAACAAGCTCAAGTTGTTTAGCCTCTTTTAAAATATCCCCATCTGGATAAGTTCTGCCGTAATAGACTTTATCCATACCAGCAAAATTATAATCTAACTTATATTGATTTTTTTTGGCCAGTGTTAGTAATTTTTTCCAATTAATTGGATCCGTATAATCATATCCTTTACTAAATTTATGAATCAGATTGATATGACCGATTTTTTTAGGTGTCAATTCTCCGTATGGATTTGATAAAGCCTTGCGGACTGTGCTTTCGTAAAGTTTATATAATGTATCAAATCCTACTTCTTCAGCTTTTTCAATAAATGATTCTTTACTGTAATCAATGCAGTAATAAGAACCGTCTGGCAATTTTAAAAAATGTACGCTTAATATAGAATGAGGAATGGCTTCAGGATATTGCTCAAGAAATAGCTGCGTTTCTTGTTCTTTTCCTTCAATATAATCAATCTCAAATCCTGCATTGATGTGAATTTTATGACCATATTTTGCTTGGAGTCCTTTTGCTTCTTTCAAATATTCATAGACTGTATTTTTGGCCATTGCGCTGTCTTTTGTAGGCACCGTATCTTCTATTGGCAAAGGTGCGTGTTCCGTGAAGGTAATCGCATGGATTCCTTTATCAATGGCGACCTTCACATAAGCTTCCATTTTATGATCGGATCCATGAGGACAATATTGCGTATGTACGTGTCCATCTATCATCATTATCCTACCTGCTTTCTAAATAGTATTATCTGGTACTCAACTAGTGTACCGCATTAATTTCATTGAATCTATTCATATAAATCCAAGTTTATGGTACTATTTTTGTTATTGGTAAAACTTACTAATAACAAGTCTGATTGTATCAGAACTTGAAAAAAATAGAAACGAGGAAGGAATTATTATGAACTCTATTAGCCTTAACAAATCCATACTCCATCAAAAAAGACAAGAACTGGACTTCCTCCATCATTTCCATGGATTGGGCTACGATTTGATCGATTTATCCGCTATCGAACAATTCGATTGGACAAAATTGTCAGATGACGATTTAGGATTAATGAATAACCGCCATAAATGGCAACACGAGGGCTCTTTGTATGCTCTTAGAAGTGACTGGACAAACGCAATTGTACGTTATCGTCAAAAATATCAATTGCATTCTGAGACCATCGCTTATTCTGGACCAGTTTACACTCAGACTTCTGAAAAACACCAATATGGACTTGAGACCTTTACGGGAGATATTCAAAAACAGATGGCCGTTTTGAAACAAATGGTTGCTTATATCAAGGAATCGTTAGCTTTACCTTTATCTGTAGCCGTTATCAGCCATAATACATTATTAAAAAACCTATTATCTGAAGAAGATTTATCTGATGAACTCACTCGCAAATATATTAAAGAACGCAATAGAGATGCACTAAAAGCAAAATTGGGCGCAGAGCATCCAATCATCGCCTTAATGGCTCAACCGGCTGCCAAACAATCAAGCTATGTCAAAGAACATATGCCGCATCTAAAACGTCATATTGAAGAAATGACTCAATGGGAAGCCATACTGAATGAAGAACAGGTTACTTATGTATACGGAGACATGCTAGCTTTGCCTTCGCAGTCTTACTATAAAGGTATTTCGATTCAATTGTATGCAGAAGATACCGTTGAGCCAATCGCATCAGGCGGACAATACTCAAGTCCTTCAAAAGCTTTTGGAATCGGTTTAAATATCTAATTAATTTCTTTAAAACTAGAGACGGAGGAATAAGATCTATGATTACAATTGCGTTATCTAAAGGAAGACAATTAAAAGATTTTATACAGTATCTTGATGAAAAAAAATTAACAAGCTGGAGTACAGCCTTAAAGTCCATTTCAAGAGAACTCGTTATTGAATTGGAAGACGTGAGATTTTTACTGGTTAAAGGTGAAGATGTTCCAGTTTATGTAGAAGAAGGCGTTGCAGACCTTGGGATCACCGGTAGTGACGTTTTATATGAACAAGACCGTCAGATTAATAACTTGATGGACTTGCCTTTTGGATATTGTCATTTTGCAGTAGCTGCAAAAGAACCGAAAGACACGTATCCAGTAGTTGCTACAAAATATGTCAATTTTACAAAGAAATATTTTGATTCTATCATGCAACCCGTCAAAATCATTCAATTAAAAGGTTCTGTGGAACTTGCTGCTACGATTGATATGGCTGATGCGATCATGGATATTGTACAAACAGGAACAACGCTTAAAGAAAATGGTCTTTACGAACAGATTCAACTAGATGAGATTAATGCTCGTCTGATTTCAAATAAACATGCGTATTTTGCTAAAAATGATGAGATTCAGACTGTAATGAATCAATTAAGGATGAACTGATATGTATACGACAAATACCTTTAAAGACATTTATGCAACAAAAAATGATATTGATTGGACTTTACTAGAAAGTGTACAGTCTATCATCAAGACTGTACAACAAGAAGGCGATCAGGCCTTATTTGACTATTCAAAACAGTTTGACTCTGTTGAATTGACTGATCTAGTAGTTCCTTCTTCCACTTTAAAAGAAGCTTATGAATCAATCGATGCGGATCTGAGAAAGGCGCTCGAAGAGGCTAAGACGAATATCGAAACGTATCAGAATTCTATTAAATGGAAACAAGGACCTTCTTCTGAGCTATATCAAAAAATTCACCCTTTAAATCGTGTAGGTATTTACGTACCCGGCGGTACAGCTCCACTCGTCTCTACTGTCTTAATGACGACTGTGTTGGCTAATGTTGCTGGCGTCAAGGAAACGATTATTGTAACGCCACCGCAAGCAGATGGCATTCAAAAAGCCATACTAGCAGCATGCCATATCGTAGAAGCAGACCATGTTTATCAAGTTGGTGGTGCTCAAGCAGTGGCTGCACTTGCTTATGGAACTGAAACGATTCAAAAAGTAGATAAAATCGTAGGTCCTGGGAATCAGTTTGTCGCAATGGCTAAAAAACTGGTTTACGGAGACGTCGGAATTGATTCCATAGCAGGTCCTAGTGAAATTGTTGTGGTCGTGGATGAATCGACTAGAGCAGATTGGGTTGCTTATGACATACTTGCTCAGGCTGAACACGACATTCAAGCACGCACATTCTTGATCAGTGAATCCCAAGAGAAGATAGAAGAAATCTTAGCTGAAGTTGAGAAAAAAGCACCCCTTCAATCACGTGCTGCGATTATTGCAGAAAGTCTGAAACAACATCACTATTCTGTTCACACAGCATCAAAAGAAGAAACGATTGAAGTTGTAAACCTAATTGCAGGTGAACATATCTCCATCCAAACCAACGATGCTGAAAGTTACGTTGACTTGATCACAACTGCCGGTGCTATTTTTATTGGAGACCGTTCTCCTGAAGCAATTGGTGATTATGTTGCGGGTCCTAGCCATGTGCTTCCTACTGGAGGAAATGCCCGTTTTTCAAATGGGCTATCTGTGAATGACTTTTTAAGAACAAATTCTGTTATTCATTTATCTCAAGCAACATTTGAAGAAATGGCGCCTTCTGGGGTACGCCTTGCAGAAGAAGAAGCTTTACAGGCACACCGTGATTCCCTTTATTATCGACTGGAGGATAACTTGAATGATCAGAATTGATAAAAATGAAAGTCCTTATAGAGCATTAACTGAAGAAGAAATTGCAAAAATAGCGATTGATACTCAGTTCAATCAGTACTCGGAAAATGAATACCAAGATCTACAAGAAAGCTATGCTGCATTCAATCAATTAGATCCGGAACTCGTTTCATTTGCCAACGGTTCAGATGAATGGATTCAAAAAGCCGTTATCGTATTAGGCGAAGGTCCTATACTGACTTTTGATCCTGACTTTGTTATGTATGATGTCTATGCAAAACAATTTGGACGTGAAATCATCAAACTTCCTGCAAATAAAGATTTTACATTTGACTACGAAGAAGTTTACAAGCAGATCAAAGCTTTGCGCCCTTCTGTATTTATTTTTTCACAACCGAATAATCCATTCGGTACGCTGCACCCTCAAGACTTCATTATAAAAGCCGCTGAGTTGATGAAAGAAGTTGACGGGTACTTTATTTTAGACGAAGCTTATGGAGAATTTGTAGAAAACACTGTGGCACCTCCTGAAGGAGATCACATCATCCGTTTACGTACACTTTCTAAAGTCTACGGTCTAGCAGGATTAAGAATAGGCGTTGCTACGTCTACACGTAAAACAATGGATCTTCTAGATTCCATTGCACATCCCTATCCATTAAACACATTTTCACTAAATGTAGCGGTCCACTTATTGAACCAACCAGAAAGACTAGAGAAATTTATTGAACTAAATCGTTCTCTTTCCAAACAGTTACACAGTGTGTTCAAGGAAGAAGTCGGAGATATCATTTTAATGCTAGACAGTAGCACAAATTTCTTATTCACTTATGGTGAAGAGGCTATGGATTTAGGTCGTTATATCGTTGAAAATGGCTTTCTTCCCCGGATGTATCCTGAAGAAACTTCTCCTTCTCTTAAGAATGCTGTACGTTACTCCATTGCAAAGGAAGATCAATTAGAAGAAATCAGAAAAATCATTCAAAATTGGAGAGATGAAAAATGGCCATCAAGAAAGAACGGATAACAAAAGAAACGACTATTCACTTGTCAGTCGAACGCGGCTTATCGGCTTCTACAATTGATACTGGTGTAGGTTTTTTGAATCATATGTTAGACTTGCTGGCATTTCATGGTCATTTTGTCTTTGATATTAAAGTAGATGGTGACTTGGATGTCGATGATCACCACACAACGGAAGATGTTGGGATTTTATTAGGTCAAGCAATTGCTGAACTGAATGTTGATAAATCTAGTATCCAGCGTTACGGAACAGCTTATGTCCCAATGGATGAAACGCTCGCTCGTTCTGTTGTCGATGTCAGTGGACGTCCTTTCCTTCACTTTGAACCACAATTTTCTGCTCAAACAGTTGGAACATTCGATGTTGAACTTGTGAAAGAATTTTTCTATGCATTGTCAATCAATGCTCGTTTAACAACTCATTTAGACTTGATTCGAGGCGGCAATACGCATCATGAAATCGAAGCTTTATTCAAAGCTTTTGCTCAAAGTCTGAGAATCGCTTTAAGCAACTCAGAAATCGATAGAATTCCTTCCTCTAAAGGAGTGATTGAAGAATGATCGCCATAGTAGACTATGGGCTAGGTAACATTGCGAATCTTACCAATGCTCTAGAATATTTAGGATATGAAGTAGAAATCACACACGACGAAGAACGACTCAAGCAAGCTGACCGCATCATTTTACCAGGTGTAGGACATTTTAAAGATGCTATGAATAGAATTCAGCAACTTGGTCTTCTACCTGTTCTAGAAGAATTAAAAGAAACCAAACCTTTTGTGGGGATTTGCTTAGGGATGCAGTTGCTTTTTGACTCTTCTGAAGAAGGCAATGTCAATGGACTTGGTTACCTTCCTGGTGATGTTAAAAAAATCACTGGAAACGTAACAGTTCCTCACTTAGGCTGGAATAAACTGTCTTCTGAAGTGCCTTCATTAAACGATGACGTTTATTTTATCCACTCTTTCAAAGTACACACAAATGAAAATGTCGTTGCTACTGCAGAATACGAAGAAGACGTTGTCGCAATCGTACAAAAAGATCACATCATTGGGATTCAGTTCCATCCAGAAAAAAGTGGTGAAAAAGGTCTTAAAATTCTAGATCAAGCATTAAAAGGTGGGTTTATATTATGATAGAATTATGGCCGGCAATCGACTTGATTGATCAGCAAAGCGTACGGTTAACTGAAGGAAAATATGAATCAAAAGAAGTAATGCGTCGAACGGCTGAAGAAGCCATTGCCTTTTATAACCAGTTTGAGCAAGTTGCTCGTATTCATATCGTTGACTTGATGGGTGCTCTTCACCAAAAGCCCGCTGAAAAAGCCTTTATTACTAAATTAATGCAAACCAGCCGTGTGCCTATTGAAATTGGTGGCGGCATCCGTTCTGAAGAATCTATTCAATATTACCTTGATAATGGTGCTTCTTATATTATCGTTGGTACACGTGGCTTGAAAGATTTACCTTGGCTTAAAGAAATGACTGTTAAATATCCAGGTAAAATTTACCTAGGACTGGATGCGATGAAAGATCAAGTTGCTGTAAATGGTTGGACTGAAACTGAAGAACGTACAATTTACGATATCGCTAAAGAAACGGCTACTTACGATTTAGGTGGTATTATCTATACAGATATCTCTAAAGACGGTAAAATGGGTGGTCCAAATGTTGAATTAACGGCTCGACTCGTTGAATTATCCCCTCATCCGATTACAGCTTCAGGTGGCATTCGCAGTCTTCAAGATATGAAAGAATTAGAAGCTGTTGGTGTTAAGGCAGCAATTGTCGGTAAAGCTGCGAATACATCTGAATTCTGGGAGGGCATTAACGAATGATCAAGAAACGTATTATTCCCTGTCTAGATGTTAAAGATGGTTCGGTAGTCAAAGGGATTCAATTCAAAGGACTAAGAAAAATCGGAAATCCTGTTGATCTTGCTAAACGCTATAATGCCTTAGGTGCAGATGAGTTAGTCTTTCTAGATATTTCCGCAACAGAAACGGGACATGCTTTAATGCTTGACGTTATTAGACAGACCGCTAGAGAACTGTTTATACCTATGACGATAGGTGGCGGTATTCAATCAGTAGAAGACATTTCGACTCTACTTGGTGCCGGTGCAGATAAAGTCAGTCTGAACTCTTCAGCACTCAGGAATCCTCAGCTTATAAAAGAAGCAAGTGAAAAATTCGGTTCCCAATGTATCTGTATCGCACTTGATGCCAAATGGGATGAAGAACAGCAAGACTGGTTTTGTTATACGCACGGTGGAAAAAAGGCAACCGATATTAGAGCTCTCGACTGGGTCAAACAAGTTGAAGCACTTGGAGCTGGAGAATTGCTTGTGACGAGTATGGACTTTGACGGTATGCAACAAGGCTTTGATCACAAGCTTTTGCGTCTAATTCAAGAATCTGTGAATATACCCGTGATTGCATCTGGTGGAGCTGGAACAGCTGCACACTTCTCTGAATTGTTCTCTGAAACAGATGTATCTGCTGGATTAGCGGCTTCTATCTTCCATGACGAAGACGTGTCGATCCAAGAAGTAAAAGATCTTTGCATAAAAAAAGGAGTGCCAATGAGAAATGTCTAAATATGATGATTTAAAACCTGACTTTTCTAAGGGTCTACTGACAGTAGTTTTGCAGCATTATACGAATAAAGAAGTTCGTATGGTTGGATACATGAACGAAGAAGCTTTTGAACTGACTAAGAATGAAGAAGTTGCGTGGTTTTACTCTAGATCCAAAGAAAGACTTTGGAAAAAAGGAGAATCTAGTGGTAACGTTCAATATGTGAAAGATATGTATCTGGATTGTGATCAGGATGCTCTACTTTTAATGATTGATCCAGTTGGCCCAACTTGTCACACTGGTACAGACAGCTGCTTTAATTTGGACTCTACTTTTACATTAAAAGACATTGAAGCAACCATTCAAAATCGAGCAGAAGCAACTGACGATGACTCTTATACAAATTATTTACTTTCAAAAGGAATAGATAAAATTGCCAAGAAATTTGGAGAAGAAGCTTTTGAGGTTGTCATCGGTGCTAAAAACGAGGATAAAAAGGAAGTTATAGACGAAGCTGCAGATGTTTTGTATCACTTAGGGGTTTTACTGCATAAATCTGATGTAAAGATTTCAGACGTAGAAGCAGTTCTAGCTGAACGTCATCACAAAAAGAATAATTTCAAAGGTGAACGCCAAGATATCGAAAAATGGTGATGATTCATTTTAAGACTGAGATCTTCTATTTAGAAGGTCTCTTTTTTATTTGCTTAATTTAATAAATGAATTTATAGCATAAAACGCTATCAGCAGTTCTGTTTCCTTATTATTTTTTTAAAAAATCTGATTTCTTTCTAAAGGTTGCATCCTCTACTTCAAATCTGTATTCTAATAAATAACTAATAAAAAGTGATAACTTATCTGAAAAAGGAAGTAGGCATCCTCATGAATACTCAACCATTGAATTTAGTCATTTTAATTATTATGCTCAGGGCTTAACACTGTAGAAAAATTTACAGTTGTTTAGTCCTATTCATGGTTTAGTGTGAATGGGACTTAGACCTCTCATTCTATCAAAGAGTGAGAGGTCTTTTCTGTTTCCACAGATCCTTTTAAAGATAGATAACGATTCACTAAAAAATAGATCAGTGGAGGAACATTTTATGCTCATATTTTTAAAACAACTAAATCAATCTTTTACTAAGTATTTATCATGGATTGTTATTGCAACAGCGGTATTGGCGTTACTATTACCTAATCTATTTCTATGGGCAGCAGGGATTACGACGTACACCTTACAATTCATTATGTTCACAATGGGACTGACAATGAAACCAGCGGATTTCAGCGAAGTTCTGAGACGGCCTTGGCAAGTCTTTTTAGTCGTCATCGCCCAATATGTCTTTATGCCGCTATCTGCCCTAGCACTCTCAACTTTGTTCGATTTACCCACTGAAATTGCCTTAGGCCTTTTATTGGTCGGCTCTGTACCCGGAGGAACATCTTCAAACGTGATTGCTTATCTAGCCAACGGAAACTTGCCATTGTCTATTGGCTCAACGTCTGTTTCTACGCTGTTGTCTCCACTACTAACGCCACTCATTCTTTCACTTTATGGCGGAGCTTATCTGGATATTAACTTCTGGACGATGTTCCAATCCATTATTCAAGTTGTCCTATTACCTGTCCTACTTGGTCTAGTCATCAGTCACTTCCTTGGCAGACACACTGAAAAAGCTGAAAGAATTTTACCTTCTTTCTCTTCTATCGCTGTACTTTTAGTACTCGCTGGTACTGTATCCGTTAATCAACAAAACTTACTCAGCACTGGCTTAGTGATTTTCTTTGTTGTTTGGCTTCACAACTTGAGCGGATACGGAATCAGTTATCTAATCTGCAAATTATTAAAGCGAGACATTCCGACCACTCGCACCATTGCCATAGAAGTGGGTCTCCAAAACACAGGCTTGGCTGCAAATCTTGGTTTAGCACACTTCACACCAGCAACGGCACTCGCTGCCGCAGCTGGAACAATCGTGCATACATTATTTGGAACAGTCTACGCTAACCTATGCCGAAGACGCGATCAAAAAGATTCCTCCCAACACTCTACTGTTCGTCCTGTAAAAGTCCAATCATAATCTAGAAGAAGGTAGTGAATTTATATGAAACTGAGTCAAACCGTAAGAAGTGGTCCCGATCAATATATTTGCCAAGAAGCTGCTTTAGTCTACTTTGATGAAAAAATGAAACGGTATACGTCTCCTGTAATCATCACTGGAGAGCTATCGTTTAAAGCTTTCGAAAAACATTATCCTGGTCATAATGTTTTCCCTGTTTTGAGGTATAACCATACTGCATCAATTGAAGATATGAACAGACTAGCCAAAGAATGCTCAGGAGCCGATTGCATCGTTGGAATCGGTGGCGGAAAAGTACTCGATACCGCTAAAGGAACTGCTGATCTGTTAGGAATTGAATACGTAACGATTCCAACTGTTTTAGGAACTTGCGCTGCCTATACCCCTCTCTCTGCTGTATATCACCCAGATGGTACGTTTAGAAGCGTTGACTACTATAATCGATCTGCTTCCTTTTGTTTTATGGATCTCTCTTTACTAGTAGAGTCCCCAAAAAAATACTTTGCCGGCGGTATTGGAGACACACTAGCTAAATGGTATGAAGCTGAAGGTATCACGAATCATATTCAAGGTGCTTTACCAGCTATGGTTTCTGTCGGACTTCAAACTGCAAAAGTTACCCAAGAGATTTTACTTCAGGATAGCGAAGAAGCCTTAAAAAGTATGGAGGCACATGAAGTCACACCAGCGTTTCAAAAAGTTGCAGAAGCTGTTGTAGCTATAGCCGGAACAGTCGGAGGTTTCGCTGGTGAATATGGTAGAATGGCCGGCGCGCATGCTGTGCACAACGGTATGTCATTGATTCCAGAAACACATAATTACGAGCATGGCGTAAAGGTCGCTTATGGGGTTTTAGTTCAACTTGCTGCTTGTAAAAGATATGATGAAGTCGATAGATTGCAGAGCTTTTACAAAGAAAATGCCTTCCCGCATTCTCTGAAAGATTTCGGCATAACAGAAGACATTGAACAGGCAATGGAACAAATCGCTATCTTTTCTGCTTCAGATAAAGAAACCTTTAACCTAGTCATTCCGGATATTACGCCTAATGATGTTTATCAAGCTATGCAGTACCTTGAAGTTCTTGTACCTTCAAAAATCAGTGTATAATGAAGGTTTTTACCTATAAATCACTAAATCAATAGTCTATTACTGATCATTGAAAGGACCTTCTAGGATTCTTTCAGTAAAGGCTTTAAATTAGACTTTTTTCTTTTTATCTTTATACTTTAAATTATATTAAAGAAGGAGGTGTTCGTATGAAAACATTAGACAATATTGCTTTAGCTCTTTTAATTGTTGGCGGTTTGAACTGGCTCTTAGTAGGTCTGTTTGAATTTGATTTAGTAGCTACAATATTTGGTGGAGAAACAGCACTCTTATCTAAAATAGTTTACATTGTTGTTGGGCTATGTGCTCTTTATTCATTAAAGTTCTTCCCTCTAATCAATTCTCAAACAACTTCTTCACATAAAGATCATTAATTTTCTAAACAAAAAAAAAAGAGTAGAATAATGCTCTTTTTTTTGTGTTTTTTTATATTTCAAGAGCCAATGATCATAATCAGATAAACAGATGGTTTGGTTTTTACCCGTCGGTAAAAACCAAACCTTTACTTAGTACTCGTATAAAGTTATTTCTAATGATTTTTTCTAATTTCATCTTGATACAATTCTAAAAATTGATTTCCATAGTCAGCATTTGAAATAGATATACTTGTCATAGTTGAATTTGTTGATAGATTAAATTCGAATACGTCCGAATATTCTTTTTTTCCTGATAGATAAGTTATTTCAAATTTAGAAGCATAATCATAGTCATGCTCGCTTTTCTGTGCCTAAACGAGACAGGTAATTGACTGACCAGGTACCGCATGATTTATTTATCCTACTAAATTAGTCTTTATCTCCCAGTTTTATTATTTTTTTGTTTTATCATCAACTGTAATCTTTTGTACAACAGCATTAGTATTTCCAAAGTTTTTTGCAATAATATAGAAACGATTTTTATTAGCAATCAAAGTTTCAGTATAAGTACTAATATAAGCCCTAGAATTTTCTTCTAAAATTCTATTAATGTCTCTAGACGTTTTAACCTCTGCAATTACACTAACGGTAATTGCTGATACTGATAAAAATTTGAAAAGCATATGTAAAAAAGAGTGAACTCAATATACTCACTCTTTTTTACTCGGTTAAAACTCTAGATAGTAAAAGTTGCTATTTATTTTACTTGATTCATTTTGTTTTAGTGGCGCATCTTTTTGTTGCTCCTAAACTTGATTTTTCGAATTGTTATAAACTAAAGATATTCTTAGACTAAGGCACTTTTTATTGAAATCTTTCATCATTAACAGTACGATGATAGTCATGCTAAAAACATTGGCTTTACTTAACTAAGACCATTATCTTAAATAAAACAAATTGAAAACGAAGAGGGATTTGTATGGAAAATCGTTTTGAGCGCATCCGTTCTGCCGAACGTGGTGCTAGAGTCAGTATTGTAGTTTATATTTTTATGGCTACTTTAAAATTATTTATTGGATTCACATTCAGGTCTTCTGCTTTGAGCGCAGATGGGTTCAATAATTTAACCGACGTCATTTCTTCTGTCACGATTTTAATCGGGCTAAAAGCAGCTAGGAAGCCAGCCGACTCTAATCATCCTTACGGTCATTGGAAAGCTGAACCCATTGCAAGCCTTATCACCTCCTTTGCAATGTTGTTTGTCGGCTTTCAAGTACTTCAATCTACGGTTACTCGCTTGCTATCGGGTGAAGTGGTTCCACCAAATGGACTAGCAGCTATTGCCTCTGTGATTGGTACAGTTGTCATGTTTTTTGTATACAAGTATAATCTGAACTTGTCAAAGAAAGTGAGATCAAGTGGACTTGCTGCTGTGGCTAAAGATAATCTCGCTGATTCGTTAACCAGTTTGGCTACAGCCGTCGCTATTCTTGCCTCTGCTTTAGGATTGGTTTGGATCGATGGTATAATGGCATTGATTGTATCCCTGATCATTCTTAAAACAGGTGTAGAGGTTTTCAGAGAAAGCACCTTTTCACTATCAGATGGTTTTCATGAAGATGAACTAGACAATTACGAAAAAGCTGTTAAACAACTTCCTGAAATTCATAGTATTGAATCGCTGAAGGCCCGTAATTATGGTACGAACATCTATGTAGACATCACGATTCTTGTCGATGCCAATATGTCTGTTCAAGAAGGACATGATGTAACGGAAAAAATAGAAGAACTATTATTTAATGACTTCGATGTTATGCATGTAGACGTTCATGTTGAGCCGGATACAATCAAATATATGGATCAGTTAAATCAATAACACTATAAAAAGCGTCTCTCTAAAGGAAACCTCCAATAGAGAGACGCTTTTTTACTATAAGACTACTAATCTTAATTCTTCTAAACGAATTTATTCCATGACCTCATACTCAAACGTATCAACAACTGGCCATGCATGAATATAAGTGAGTACATCCATAAAGTCTTCTTGAGATTCTTGAGGGATTATGACTTGAAATGGAACGATCGCGCCATTTTCTATAACCCCGTACTCTTCTTCGGATAACCGAATAGAATAATCTTCAACAAGTACTTCACCCATTTCGTTTTCAAATGAGAACGTAGTGTCAATGTTCTTGATGTCCATACCTAAACGGTTCACAACGACAAACCAAGCAATCCATTGTTCCTCTTCTTGAGTTGCCAAAGCTGACCAGATCATCATAGCTGATCCATCGGGTGTCATCGTATTAAATCCTGGTATACTATTTTCTAGACTGGACAGTGTGCCGGCATAAGGAGTATCTTGATAAATTGGCGGGATAGAAACATATAAGTCTTCCGCGCCTTCTTCAGATCCTTCCCCCGAAGCTAAAACTCCTGGTTGAGATGATAGATCTGCTTCAGTCCCCTCTTCCCCCAAATCAACAAATTCTTCGTCCTCTTCCGTCGCATCAGAGGTTGTCTCACCAGTTAATTCAGATAACTCAATAGCGTCTTGAGGAACTTCAATCGCTGTAACTTCATTGTATTGATCATAAGTCATTCGAATATCTTGAGTGAAGCCCATGACCATATCTGTAGACCCTTCAATATCACCTTGCATTTTTATGTTCTGATTTGAAAGGTACTTAGTTTCTTTGTTCATTTGTAACTCGATTTCTATACTTTGCGTTGTAAGTGTTAAATTTTCATCGGAGAAGAGTGTTTCAAGATCAACATTATTCTTCATAACTACGGAAGCTACCAAGTTGTTTGCATCCTCGCCTTCTAGTATCAAAGTCATATTATAGTGATCTGTTTCTTCTTCAAATTCAATATCATCTTCATATTCTTTCATTGTTTCCAGAAATGCTGTATCGAAAAAGATTTCTTCTGAGTCCTCTTGAACAATGCCTTCAATCAAATCGAATAACAGTTCTTCTCCTTCATCTCCCAATTCAATCCATCCACTTACCGGATCTTCTAGATAAAAAACATCGTTGACATATCTAATCGTCGTGTTTCCTTCTGTTGCCCCATCACTAATAACTTGTTCTAGTGCATATGGATTGGTTGTAAATGCTGAATTCATCTTAATGTTCATTTCTTCTGAATTTTCTTGGTTTTCGATTGCAACGGTTTGGTCAACAGACTGTGAATAGCTGTCTAGATTATTATAAGCGTCTATACTTTCATCCAAAACCTGACTTGCACTAGGCTCTCCACAGCCTCCAACAAATAAAGCGCCTACAAAAGACAAAATCATTACCCCTATCTTTTTACTTTTCAAACGGCTCACCCTCTTTCCTAAAGTAATGATACTACTTTGAGACCTATTATAACGTCTTTATCATACCGTTTCTTTTAAAGAATAAGCAATTGATAGACATTTGACTCTGTGTTTCAATTAACCTCTATCTTTAACATGCTAAAAAAAGCAGAGCTCTTTGAAGAGATCTGCTTTTTATCCTTATTTTATAATTTTAAAGTTGTGATTTGCAGTTGCTTCTACTGTACCCATTTCCTTGAAGTAGTTACCAATCAGTTCGTTCATTGGAATGGTTACTTCGCTAATAATTTTAGAAGCATCAAACATGGTATAATCTCCACCGCCTACTGCTCGGTATTGATTGATCACAACCCGAAGTTTATCTTCAGGTTGAATAGCGCGCCCTTTATACTTAAACTCTGTGACTCTTTCTCCAAAAGGTTTCGACACGTTCACCGTATACTCTATTCCTTCGTACATATCGTAATTGTACATTTGCGGCTTAGGTTCTACAAAGTCTGGATTCACATCGATTTCTCCCTGATCATTCAATACAAAATACTCTGCGGATTGCTCGATAGCTCTCTTCAAGTCATCTCCTGTTACTTCTAATACAGCTAATGTGTTAGGAAAGATATAATTCGTAACAACGTCTCTCATAGTTACTTGAGGATTAAAGCCACTACTTTCATTGTTAAATAAAGCTGTTCCAGAAATATCGCAATCTGCATAGTACATCTGTACTTTTTGGATGAATTCAACATAAGGGTGTTCTTCTCTACGTGCTTTCTCTACGTCCTTGATTGTCATATCTCCTTGAACCTTGCCAATTGGCTGATCTAGCCAATCTTCTACTTCTTGGTTCAATTCCTCGTGCTTACGCGCAAGCGTGCATTCAACGGGTGTTTCTTCAGTAACTTTAATCAGTTCTGGAAGGGAATCTTTTATGATCCACTTTCCATTTTCCTGGGCAAGATCCAATGTAACTTTTCCAAGAAAACTGCCTTTATGACCCGGCATCACAGTCGGTATACCGTTTTTCTTTTGAGCGATTACTCTATGCTGGTGTCCAGTAAGCAAGACGTCGATGCCTTCTACTTCAGTTAGTAGTCTGTACCCTTCATTTTCCCCCGTCTGAATTTCGGTTTCTGTTCCAGAATCAATATTTTTTTCAAAACCACCGTGATAACTCACGATAACGATATCCGCTAGTTTTCTAAGTTCTGGGACATATTCTTTTGCAGTTTCCAGTGCCGAGTGGAATGTTAACCCTGCATAATTTTCTGGATGCTCCCAGTGTGGGATATACTGAGTGGTCAACCCTAAAATGGCAATTTTCACGCCTTCTTTTTCTATCAGGATATACGGTTCTCCAAAAGCAGCTTTCTTGTCTTCATTTAATATATTGGCCGCTAAGACCGGGTGTTTTGCTGCTTTGACCGCCGAGTAAAGATAATCTAGGCCGTAATTAAATTCATGATTTCCTATGACACCAGCATCATATGGTAAGTCGTTAATCGACTCCATTAAAGAATTGGCATCTCCTTTTTCTTTAAGTACAAAAAAGCTAAGTGGAGATCCTTGAATAAAATCACCATTTTCTATCAAAACAGAAGGCCCTTCTGTAGATTCCATTTGCTGTTTCAAGACATTTGCTAATTTGAACAGCCCAAATCCTAATTCTTGCCCTCTTTTTTGATAATCTGTCGGGAACAAGTACCCGTGAATATCACTTGTTTCAAAAATGGTTAACTTCATCATACTGTCTCCAATCTATGTATAAAAAGCTCGTATTGAGCTTTCCTTTATTCTCTTTGGTAAATCGTTTCGTATTCTGGAACGATGGCATTCAACTCTTTTGACCTTAAGTCTTGGCAAAACAATTCAGGATTAAAAGTATGCCAAGGAATAGTCAAACGAGCATTGACGATTTTAGCTACTCTAAGCAAATCTTCTCTTGATGCATGACCACTGGCTCCTAAAGACAGAAACTCGAATTCTTTAATTTCTAGAAAGTTTTTAAGTTGCGAAAATCTCTCGTCATATTCTCCAAGAGGTTCTCCATTACTGTGGAGGTAGACAACTTTACTTACTAGTTCAAGTAAATGAATATTCTTGAAGCTGTTCTGTAATACATATAATCCAGGCTGCTGCGCAATAGTCTTGAGTGAAATTGCCGCTTGAATAGATTCAGTAGAGCTCGTTGTGTCTACTTCTTCAAGAATTGTCCATCGGTCTTGTGGATAGAACACATGTAAGATGTTAGCATAGGCCTGTTCCCAAACCATCGTTCGACCTTGTTCTTTAACGAGGTCATCAAATGTTTTTAATCTTTCCACATTTCTGATGTATGGATTGATCACAAACAAAGCTTCTGTATTCATCGCAATTAGATCTTCGAGTTCTTGCTTTAAAGTAAGCTCGTTTAAAAGCTTACGATCTTGTTTTTCACTATTTTCATCAAAGCTGTATGATGTTCCCTCAATTAATAAGACATCAGGCTGCCATTCTCTAGCATCTTCTGCCCATTTCAAAACTCTTTCAGGATTTATTCCAGAAAGTCTGAAATCTCCTGAGTGAATGATCTTCAGTTCTGGTGTTTCTATAAAGAAAGCACTACAGCCTACTGTATCATGGTCGCTATGTTTAGGCAATACAGTGATATCTCCTACTTCAACTTCTTGATCAAAGTCAAAAGGAATCAATTCACAGTCAACAGCTCGGTCTTCATTTATATTTATAAGTTCATTATATAGTTTATACGATTCATGTGAAAGATAAACTTTGGTTTGAGAAGGCAAAAAACGCAGTCCCCCCATATGGTCAAGATGTAAATGAGAGATAAAAATAGCCGTTTCAAGCGTTTCTTCAGTATACGATTTTAATGCAACTTCTTTAAATAATTCTGTATTATACAGTCCCTCAACAGCAGGCAAGCTGCCTGATTCTACGAACTGTTCTAATTCAGATTTTTCTCCATCTTTTTCAGGTGTCTGTCCGGCAACAGTTAAGCCAAAGTCACAAAGGACTCTGGCTTTATCTGTGCGGATTTCGACAATGTTTCCTCCAATGGTTTTTAGACCATTCCAAAACTGGTATGCTGTCATAATGAAATCCTTCCTATTCTGTTTTTAAGATTCTTTATTAATTGTTAGATTCGATAATGGATTCTGTTTCTGATTGTAAATGATCTAATACAGATTGCGGATCTTCATTACTGATCGAAATTGCTTCCATAGCGTCTGTTAATGCATTTCTGTATTCTCCGTAACCGGCAAATGTTGGAGAAGTGATTCCATAGCTCAACATACTTGCTGCTGCTTCATTACGCGGATCTTCTTCTAAAAATGAAGCATATTCCGGTACTTCTAATGCCGACTCAACAATTGGTACATAACCTGTTTCCATTGCCCACTGAGCAGTATTTTCTGGTTGTAATAAGAAGTTGATATAAGCGACATATCCAGCTTGTTCTTCGTCACTTGCAGAACTGTATAATCCAATATCGTTTCCTGCAAACATTGTTAAATTCTTATCATTGAAAGTCGGTACTTCCGCAGTGCCCCATTGAATACCATTTTCATCTGCTACAGGTGCTACGTGTGCTAGACCTGCTGAGGATCCAATGTAAAGAGCTGATTCTCCGCGTCCAAATGGTCCAGAGAAGTAACCATCTTCGCCAGCAGTGCGGGCATATCCTTCTTCAAGCATTTCACTCAAGAACGTTAAGGCTTCAACACTTTCAGTAGAATTGATTTCCACCTCAAGTGTATCCCCGTTGATAAAGTCTGTTCCATTTTGACGAGCCATTGTTTCGAACTCCATGTCAAAGCCATTTTCTAGCCCCATCGCTACACGGTCGTCTCCAGCATCTACCATCATTTCGCCTAAAGCACGGATGTCTTCCCAAGATTCAGGAACATCTACACCGAACTCTTCTAGAATATCTTCATTTATAAACATCAAACGCGTTGATTTAGAGAATGGCATTGCATATCTCTGTTCGTTGAAGATAGAAGAATCTTTGAAGCCTTCGTAAATATCACTTAACGTTTCTTCTTGAAATCCATTTTCAATTAGAAACTCATCGGATAATGGAAGTAATAATTCATTTGTTGCTAGTTCAGGAACATCTGTTGATGTAAGTTGAGACATTGTCGGTAGATTCCCTGCTACTCCAGCTCCAGTAATGGCTTGATTCAAGTCATCATATCCACCTTGGTTCTGCTCCACTACTCTATACTGATCTTGAGAATCGTTGAAAGCTTCTGTCAATGCAGTAACTGCCTCTTGGTGAGGACCGTTCATTGCATGCCAGAAAGTGATTTCTATAGTTTCTCCATTACTTGTTTCGCTAGTCGCATCGTCTGTAGTATCATTCGTCCCTGTGTTTTCACTTGCAGAATCAGTGCCGCAGGCTGTCATAAGTAATGTACTTGCTGCTAAAATTCCTGTACCTAATTTTAATAATTGCTTAGTGTTCGTCATCATTTGAATCTCCTTTTTTTCTTTTTTAAAATTTCTTGAACCTGTGATGGATACTTCTGTTTTCTTTGTAGAGTTGCAGAATATGCTACCCTTTGAGACCACTTTTGGATACACCCATAATGATGTATCGCTGTAAGAACAGATAAATAATAACCATAGGTGCTACCACTATCGCTGACGCTGCCATAAGTAACTCATATTGCGTTCCTGCTTCAGTTGTAAAAGCCTGTAATCCTACCGGTAACGGTCTGAGTAATCGATCATTGGTTACAATCAACGGCCACATAAAGGAATTCCAGCTACCAATAATTTTCAAAATCATTACAGCGACAATAGCAGACTTCGATAGCGGAACTAAAATCGTCCATAGAAACTTGAAGTCACTACTGCCATCTACTTTTGCTGCATAATAAAGTTCATTGGGTACAGATTCAAAATTCTGTTTCAGCATAAAGACAGAGAATACGCTTGCTACATAAGGTAGAATCATCGCTGCATAGGTGTTCATCAAGCCCAATCTTGAGATTGTTAGATAATTAGGAATAATCATTAGTTCACCAGGAACCATCATCGTTGCGATTAATATTGTAAATAAAATATTTTTCCCGTAAAAATTCATTTTGGAAAAAGCAAAGGCAGCTAAAATAGTTGTCAACAACTCTCCTAGAGTAGATATAGATGTAATCAAGACACTATTGAGGAAATATCTACCGAACGGTGCTACTTCAAAAGCTCTTCTGAAATTTTCTATACGAAAAACTTGAGGAATCCATACCGGTGGCATGGAAACTGCTTCTGCGGGAGATTTCAAGGAAGTGGATATCATCCATAAAAAAGGAATCAACATCGTAAAAGCTCCAATAGACAGTAAAATATACGCAACTATTCTACTTCCTTTTTCTCCGCTTGTAACGAATTCCGTTTCTTTTACATGTTTAGTTTTAGCCCACTTCATAAAAAAAAGACTATCTTTTTCTTTTAATTCTTCCATTAACTTTTCTCCTCTCTCTAGTAGTGTACAAATTTCTTATTGAAAGCCATTTGTAACAATGTGAATACTAGAATAATTAAGAATAGTACGATACCAGCTGCGGCTGCAATCCCATACTGACTTTCCTGATAAAACTTTTGGAAAATGTAATAGACTACTGTCAAAGCTGAGCCAGCTGGACCTGGTCTACTTTGAAATAGGGCGAACACTTCATCAAAGACTTTGAAGCTATTGATCACACCCATTACAGAGACCAAGAACATTGTTGGTCCTAAAAGCGGAAGAGTAATGTTCGTAAACCTCTGCCAACCTTTCGCTCCATCTATTTTAGCTGCAGAATAGTAGTTTTCATTGATAGCATTCAGTCCAACTAGAAACAAGATAATATTGAATCCTAAGCCTTTCCAAATTGCTAATATCACTAAAGCCAACATAGAGTAGTTTGGATCTGTGATAAAAGCTATTGGATCGACTCCTAAGAAGCTGAGTCCATAATTCATTAGTCCAAATCGACTATGATAAATCCAGTTCCATACAATTGAAATAGCTACCGTACTTGTTACAAAAGGCAAAAAATAAATAGATCGGAAAAAGCCTGATAAAAAGCTAACTTTTTTAAGTAAAATTGCAATGGTCAAAGAAAGAACAATCGACGTTGGAACGACTCCAAGTACAAAGATAAACGTATTTCTTATAGCCAGCCAGAAACTGGTATCATTGAAAATCGTAAAGAAATTATCCAAACCATATCCATTAACTGCTTGAGTAAAAATATTGAAATCCGTATAGAAACTCATTAAAAAAGAGCGCACAATCGGATATAAATTGAATGTAGCAATAACCAGCATCATCGGAAACAAATAAAGAATCGCTTTAAAGGAACTTTTAAAAGTCGGTTTGTCGATCATATCCTAGCGACCTCCTCTACAGGAACGATTCCTCCTTTTGAATCAAAGAAATGAACCTTGTTTATGTTAGCTGTTAGATAAAGAAGTTCCCCTTCTTCCGGAATGATATCCAAGTCTGTTGCGACCACTTCATCTTCCCCTTGTTTAACATGAACGGTTGTGTCTTTTCCGACTCGGGCAACATGGCGAACAATACCCGAAAACAGCATTTTGCGTTCATCACTTGTTGTTAAAATATCTTCTGCACGAATACCAATTCTTTTAGTTTGGTTGATTGCTTCATCAGAAATTGGCATCCATTCTAAAATCGACTTATCCTGTTCTACATCAATCATATTAATAATCGGTGTTCCAAGAAATTGAGCTACAAACTGATTGTTTGGTTTGTTGTAAAGGGTAATTGGATCACTATTTTGCTGAATGGCACCCTCATTCAATACCATAACTTCGTCTGAGATACTTAAAGCTTCTTCTTGATCATGGGTTACAAAGATAGTCGTAACGCCTGTCTCTTGCTGAATCCTGCGAATTTCTTCTCTCATCTCTATACGTAATCTTGCGTCCAAGTTGGATAAGGGTTCATCCATAAGCAAAATAGACGGTTCTTTAGCCAATGCTCTGGCAATCGCTACACGTTGCTGCTGACCACCTGAAAGTTGTTTTGGTTTTTTATGTACATGATCTTTTATTTGAACCAATTCTGCTAGTTCTAATGCTCTCTTTTCTCTTTTCTTTCTAGGCATTTTCTCCATTTTTAAAGGAAACATAATATTTTCTAATACGGTCAGATGCGGATACAAAGCATAATTCTGAAAAACCATTCCAACTTTTCTTTTTACTGCGTCTTGCTTTGTAACCTCTTTGTCTCCAAACATAATTTTCCCGCTGGAAGGAAAAGTTAAGCCGGATATCAGCATCAAGGTAGTCGATTTTCCACAACCGCTGGGACCTAATATAGAGACTAGTTTACCTTCAGGTATGGTGAAATTAATATTATTAAGTACATCTTTATCTCCGTAAGACATTTTAATGTTCTCAAAACTCACTTGCACGTTTTGTTCACTCCTATTCTAAAATTGACTATGTTAGGCTCCATAGCAATTAACCGTATCATTTTGACACAAATGCAGTCTATCACACGCTTGTAAATGACTCGTAAATAGAATGTATACATCTCGTCAATTTTAGGTTTTTGCTTTCCTCCTTAAAATATGCTATAAACGTTCCTGATCAACTCGTCTAACGATACTTGATTTTAAAAGAGGTTTATAAGACAATAGGCGGTAAGCTTTACTGAAAAGGAGAGAAATAGTC
Source organism: Marinilactibacillus sp. XAAS-LB27 (assembly GCF_036039175.1). NCBI lineage: Bacteria > Bacillati > Bacillota > Bacilli > Lactobacillales > Carnobacteriaceae > Marinilactibacillus > Marinilactibacillus sp. XAAS-LB27. The sequence goes on from NZ_JAYXKP010000005.1 coordinate 41,689, forward strand.
GTTATGAATCAGCTGATCAAAGAATATATTACGAGTCATGAACAAGAATTGATTGATTTCCGCAGAGAGCTACATATGTATCCGGAAATTGCTTTCGAAGAATTTGAAACGACGAAACGAGTAGCTGCTCGTTTGGATACACTTGGGATTCCTTACAAAAAAATGGATCCTACAGGTATTCTTGCAGAGATTAAAGGAGATTTACCTGGTAAAACGATTCTGCTAAGAGCAGATATGGATGCTCTACCGGTTGAAGAATTGAATACTCATCTGCCTTATACTTCAACTATTGAGTCGAAAATGCATGCTTGCGGCCACGATGCTCATACTGCAATGCTTTTGTCCGCTGCCTCAGCGTTAAACGAAATCAAAGAGAATATTCAAGGAACGATTCGTTTATTATTTCAACCAGCGGAAGAAATCGCTGAAGGGGCTCGCAAGATGGTTGAACAAGGGGTAACAGATGGCATTGATAATGTTTTTGGTATTCATATCTGGTCTGAGCTAGAATCAGGTAAAGTTTCTTGCCCTCCTGGCCCCTCTTTTGCTGCGGCTGATTTATTAACCGTTCATTTTAAAGGTAAAGGTGGTCATGCAGCAATGCCACACCAAACGGTAGATGCGGCTGTTATGGCGTCACAATTTGTATCAACCATCCAGTCGATTGTTTCAAGAGAAATCGACCCTCTGCATCCAGCTGTTGTGACCATTGGAAAAATGGAAGTTGGTAGTCGTTTCAATGTTATTGCAGAAAATGCTTTACTTGAAGGAACGGTACGCACTTTCGATTATGCTACTAGAAATAAAATTGAATCGGCATTGAAACAATACGCTGAACAGATTGCTCAATTATTTGGAGGAAGCGTAGAAGTAGCATACGATCGGAAAACGGAACCCGTCGTTAATGAAAGTCGTTCAGCAACCTTAGTTCAATCTACTGCTGCTGAAGCTTTCGGGAAAGACGTTATAAGGGAACAACCACCTACCATGGGTGCAGAAGATTTTGGTTACTACATGACGGATAGACCTGGAGCCTTTGCCTTAGTGGGTGCTGCAAATGAAGCTAAAGATACTTGCTGGGCACATCACCACGGTCGTTTCAATGTAGATGAAGAAGCTATGAAAGTTGGCGCAGAACTTTATGCCCAATATGCATTAGCTTACTTGAATCAATCTGACTTTTAATCATAAAAAGAACGTAGAGAATTTTTCTCTACGTTCTTTTTGTGGTTATTAATTTACGTTCAATACTTTTTCTTTTATATGAATGAAATCTGTAATCAAGGCATTGACAGGTGCATCTAAACCATATTCATTAGCTAATCTTGCAACTGCTCCGTTAATGAAGTCAATCTCTGTTCGTCTATTATGTTGAATCAAATCTTGATGCATGGATGGATAGTGGTGTCCCAATTCTTCTGCAGTTTTAACAATATAAGCGACTGTTTCATCAAAGTCTAAATGAACATCTTGTTTCTTAGCTACTTCAACAAATTCTTTCACAATTTTATTGGTGACTGAAAGAGCTTCTTCTGTCTCGAACATTTCACCAAGTGTTGTATCTAGAAGAGAGCAAGTCGCATTCAGTACGCCATTTACACAAGCTTTTCTCCATATTGAGAATTTAACATTTTCACTGTAGATACCATTCAACCCTGCTTCTTTTAAAACAGCCACAATTTCTTTTGCTTTTTCTTCTCCACCCGGCACGAAGTTCTGAATTTCAGTTGAACCCGTTCCTTCTAATTCGATTTTTCCTGGTCCCGTAAGCCCTGCAGTCCATATTGTTACACCAATCAGAATATTTTTTAGAGCAACATATTCTTTCATGACCATTTCGTGTCCGATACCATTCAATAAACAAACGACTTTTGTATCTTCTCCAATAATAGGCTGGATATCTTCAAGCATTTCTCCTAAAAACATCGCTTTTGTAAATAAGAAAACTACATCTACTTGATTGGTAACTTGGTCTGGATAGTAAATGGGTATATCAACGACTTCTTCTGTTCCATTGTAATTTACGGTCAATCCATTTTCTCTAATGGTTTCAATATGTTCTTTCCATTTGTCGATCAGTATAACGTCATTTCCCGCTTTGTGTAACATAAATCCAAAACGACTACCCATAGCGCCACTTCCGGCTATTGCCATTTTCATGATCATTCACTCCTAAACTTTCTAAAAAAACTACTTAACTATTATAGCACACACGAGAATAGGTATTCGTTGTACTGAAATAGGTTAAGTAGATTTTATAAATACTTTTTTATTGAATGTTTTACATTGTGCTTTGGATTAAAATCACTGTAATAGAAACCACTACTACAAGTAGAGATAAAACATTGGCGAAAATAAAAGGTTTAACACCTGTCTGTCTGATTGCTTTAATATCTGTTTTCAAACCAATTGCTGCTAATGATGCCACCATCAAGAAACGGCTAACGCCTTTTAATAAGTCTACTTGAGAAGGAGAAATCAGTCCCAAACTATTTAATGTAGCCATCCCTACAAAGAATATGATGAACCAAGGAAATAGCTGCGTCAGCTTAACCTTTTTTTTGACTGTTGAAGAAGACTGATTTTTTTTGAAATAAATATACGAAAATATGAGTACAGTAGGAATAATGGCCAGTGTTCTAGTCAATTTAACCATAGTCGCGATTTCTCCAGCTGCTTCTGAAAAGGCAAAACTCGTCGCCACTACACTAGAAGTATCATTTACAGAAGTCCCACTCCAGTAACCAAAAACCGTATCACTTAATGAAAGTACTCGCCCCATGATTGGATATAGAACAATCATGACCATATCGAATAAAAAGGTCGCAGAGATTGCGTAAGAAACATCCTTATCTTCTGCTTCAATGACTGGTGACATCGCTGCTATAGCTGAACCACCACAAATACCTGTCCCGGCTGCAATCATATTAGACAATTTCGAGTTGATTCCCATCCATTTTGCGAGTAAGGCACCCCCACCAAAAGCTGTTAATAGAGTGAAAAACAAAATAATTAGCGTCTGTCCTCCAACTTCTAAGACAATGTTTAAATTCAGTGAAGCACCTAGAAGTACAATCGCAAATTTCAGAATTTTCTTAGCTGTAAACTGAATACCCGGTTGGATTACTGCTGACTTTTGAGCATACGGTCTAATTAGAACACCTAAAAACATAGCTAGTACCGCTGAGCCAATAATATGCACAGGTAAAATGGCTTCCACCCACGTGGCTACTAGTGCAATGAGTAACGTTAATGCAAATCCTGGTAAAACTTTTTTCATTTTCTACACCTGATCCTATAAAATTTTCACTTATTCATTTTAACATATTTTTTTAAACTATATTTAAAAAGGATATTCAGTTCGTTTGTACTCTACTCTATTTAGCGATTCCGTAAAAAAAGACCTAAATCGGTCTTTTTTTTATGACTATTCTGATTTAGGCATGAACCCTTTCTGTTTTGTACGCTTTATAGGCTGTGTAGACTGCACTAAGGGCTTGAACAGCAATACAAACACTTGCAAGCAAGATAATCGTGGATTGCGTATTCTCAATAATGATGCCGGTAAATGACCAGACAAAGACTAATGGATACAACCAATCTGTATATTTTAGCGAAATGTATACACATAGTATCGTTGCAACAACTAGTAAAATCAACGTCCAATTCAATTCGCTTAAACCTAAGAATTCTTGAACATCAGATGATACTGCCCATGTAAAAATATTGACAATTGTTGCGACAGTGACCCATCCAAAATAAATAGAAAACGGGAATCGATCAAAAAAGTTATATCTAATTTTTGAAATCGCACGGTAAATCATCACTAGTGTTAAGAGTAATCCTACTATAACAACTGTAGATAATCCGATTTGATCTCCCGTAAACATAATGATCCATGCACCATTCAAAGCAAAGTTCAGCAACAACCAGACTTTAACTTTATCGTAGATCGTTCCTTCAAATTGCTTGATGAAAAATAATCTAACAATCCAAATCAATACACTCAAATAAATTAATCCCCAGATAGAAAAGGCAAATCCTGCTGGCTGAATTAGCGCTTGTTGATCGTCAGCGGTAGAACCTACATCGGTGGCTGACCAATAATTTAGAAATATCATTACTCCAAAGACAACTAGATAGAGTATTCCAAACTTTTTACTTTTTGACATAAAATCTCTCCTTTAATCATTTTTTATAAGATCAGAATTCAAAATAAAGAGAATCAAGAATATCCTGTTGATCGTATTTTTTGATCAATTGTTTTAGATAGGTTTTTAATTTTTTCAATGTATTCTCTTCATTCTTCACTTCTTGAAGCAGTTTCTGATATTTATCTTGTTCTTTTTCCGTTGCACTATTTTTTATATAATCCCACACCTGATCTGTAGCATTTACCCCTGTTGTATTTGACGGCTCCTCTTCAAGAGCGGCTTCTATCAATCGATAAAAAGGAATGACTGGGTAGGATGACTGATCTTGCAGTAAAGACTGTATACTTTCATATATTTCTTGAGAACGTTCAAGCACGACGTATTTGTATCGACTCCACTCATTTTCTAAATCTTTGATTTCACCGTTTTCGGTGGTAGCAAGAATACATTTGATGGCAGAGAGGTTTTTATCTTTTACTTCCAACATGATATCGATATCTAACTTTTCCACTTCATTGTAATACTTCATAAATTCATCTATTCCAATGGATTTAGAATGAGAACCTGTTCGATTATTCATTTGCTGTTGTGAATAATGGGTTTTCTGCCTACCATCCTTAGTCTTCCATGTTTCTTTAGCTTTTTTTATCCAATAAGTGTCTGATTTAGAATCATCACTCGAGTTGATAGCATTGTGTAAATTATCGTAAACAGCCGGTGCGCCTGTTCTTTCACAGATCTTTAAGACTTCTTCGATGGTGTATGAACGGTCATCATTTTCGATTACTAATCGATCTTTTACGTTCTCACTTAAAGTATTATAAACATCGACAAATCGGTCCATCGCAGAATCTTTATCTCCGTATACTCCTCCAACATGCAGAATCAACTTACTACTTGAATCTACTCCAAGGCTATTTAAAAATAACGTATGATATTCAAGATCAGCAATCGCTCTTTTGACAACATCTTCATCCGGCGAATTCAGCACAGTATACTGGCCAGGATGCATGGAAACTCTCATACTGTATTTTCTAATCAATTTTCCTAATTCCTGAAATTGTTCTGAAAACTGTTCTGACCAGTTCAATGTATTTACTTCTTTGTCAGAAGCAAACGGTATAATATCAGAGCTAATTCTAAAAAGACGAATCTGATGTTGTCCATTGAATTCGATAATGTGCTTAAGTGCTGTAAGGTTGTGCTCTATGAGAGAACTTAAGTGTTCTTCAGTAGCACTCGCTTTTCTACAAGTCTTTTGTTTAGTGTCTGCTACTCCGACTGCAATACAGGGGTATCCAATACTCAATTGAGGCTCTCTCCTTTGCTCGTTGATTGTATAAAAAAATAGTATCATCCAGACCTAGTGTCCTTCTAATACTATCCTACATTATTTTATTATTTTTCTAAACTTATTCGGTTTGAACTTTTTTCTGAGCGCCAATTAGGTTAAAAAGCCATTTATATTATATTCTGTTCATCGATTCTAACTTATACAGTTATTGATTTATACTCCACGTTCTAGTTCATCTGGATACTTTCTCAAAAATAGTCCGTTTTTTTCTACTATATTCTTAAAGCTTTCAATAGCTTTTTCTGATTCAAAAAAAACTTCCATGCTTCTATCAAAATGTCCGCGTAGCGAGAATCCAAGTTCCATGAAATGAATATTACAGAAGAAAACTTCTCTGGAGTTAATTTGATACATGAGTTTCAAATCTTCAAACGATTCAACTACGAAGAAATCAGAAGCTGTTTTTTCGTCCGTTTGTTTTAGTAATTTTATCCATTGAAACTGTTCAAAGCGGTCTACTTGGTTCAAAACGGCTAGATGCGTCTGCTCGCTAATTTCATTGTAGGGCATTTCAATAACTATCGATTGATTTGTAGATTGATTATATAGTTCTTCAAATAGTGAAAGATAATTGCCTTCATATTTTAAATACAGATCCTCAAAGGCAAATGAGAAACTACTCGCTTCATCAATGTCTAAGGTATGAGAAAAAGGATCTAAAAGTCTATGCAGCGTTTTATAATAGAAGTCATCGGAATCTGTTTGTATGTTTATCAACTGTTCTTTTAAAGATTCTACTTCCTCGTAATTGATCATTCGCAAAATTACTTCTCCTTTTATCATTAAACTGAGATAAATTCTTATGCTGTATGCTATTATACCAGTAAGATATAACGGTTGCTACTTAATTTATACTCTATTTTTAATATCATACATGTGATATGATAATTAAATCAATTAACTCGGTTTCGGAGGAAAAAAATGGTCTGTAAAAACTGCGCTACTTTTGGTCAAAAAATCACTTTTCATTTAGATGATTCACTTCTGGCTCTTGCGGACGAACACTTCTATCGGTCTGGTTACGACTACGAAGTTCAAAAATCGAATTTGATTACAGATGAAGCTGGTGCGATTGATTTATACGATTTTTTACATGAAATGGGACTCACAGAAGGCATCCAGTTTCAAATAAATCAGTTGAATTGGAAACCTATTGAACAGTTTCACGAATATGTGGATGCTGCATGGATCGATTCCATCATTAATGAACGTCATTTAAATATGCACTTCCAACCTATTATAAAAGGCAATGGAACGATTTATGGTTATGAGATGCTGGCTAGGTTTAAAGATGATGAAGGTCAGGCAATATATCCGAATCAAATCTTCCCTGCTGCTAAAGCTCGCGGACGAACATTTGCTTTAGATCGAATTTGTCGAATCAATGCGGTTAAACAAATCAATCGCCTTGATGATCATCTTAAAGTCTTTATCAATTTCATTCCTACGGCTATTTATGCACCTGAGCATTGCTTGAGAACGACTACGCTTATTACTAAACGTTTAAATGTGGATCCAAAGAGAATCGTATTTGAAGTTGTCGAAACTGAGAAAGTAGAAGATTTAGCGCATTTGAAGTCTATTTTAACTTATTACAGTAACCATGGATTTTCTTATGCACTCGATGATGTGGGTGCTGGATATAATACATTAGATGTTCTAGAAGAACTTTCTCCTCCTTACATGAAACTCGATATGGTTTATGCTCAAGGCGTAGCAACTGACATAGAGAAGCAGACGATTGCACGTTTATTTCTTGAAAAAGCGAATAAAATCGGCTCTATACCTCTAGCTGAAGGAATTGAAACATACGAGGATTTTGAGTGGTTGAAAACTCAAGGATATCAATTATTCCAAGGATATCTATTCGGAAAACCAGAACCCGAGCCTCTATTGGTAGACAAAATACCGATTATTTAAGCCATACAATTTTGAATACTATTCGTATCACTATTGATTTCACTTCTAACCTGTTATACTTAATATAATAAATCACAAAGGAGTTGTTATTCATGATTTGGACTTTAATTGGTTTGCTATTATTATTCTGGGTATTAGGTCTAGTATTTGAAATAGCCGGCGGACTCGTACATATTTTATTAGTCGTCGCACTACTTGTTTTCATCTACAATATGATTACTGGTCGTAAAAATAAAACCAGGTAGATTAACTATCTGAACAATATAAAAAGACATAGGTCCTAGGATCTATGTCTTTTTATATTGTTCTTATTCTGCTACTTCTTGAAAATAATCTACAACTTGATCCAACTGTTGTTCACGAGTATTCGTGCTTTCTCCATCTCCTTTTTGAAAACCATAATATCCAAAATTAGAGTGGTTTCCGCCTTCTATAACCTCGTACTCCGTTTGTTCTGGAAGAAGAGCTTTAGACTCTTCATATCGTTCCTGATTAATGACTTCATCATTCGTTGCGAAGAACGACACGACCGGTATATCAGCTTGTGACAAATCCGCTCCATCGCTAGGATAAGAAGCTAGTAGAAATGCGCCATCTATCTCATTTAGGTGATCAACCGCGTAAAGTAAAGCGCTAGTTCCTCCCAAAGAATGTCCGCCAATCCACCAAGGCAATTCAGAAGGATATGCTTCTACAATGTCTTCAAAACGATTAACGCCTAATATGGCAAGATTCAAAGGCATTTGCGGTATAAAAACACGGTATCCTTTTTCACTTAATGCTTTAGCTAATGGCAAGTAAGCTTCTTTCTCAACAAAACCTCCTTGATATAATACAACATTTCCGAGTGCTTCATCAGGTTCTATCACAATCGTATTTCCATCAGTCTGAACGGCTTCGTCTTCAAGTATAGCTACTGCTTCAGGCATGGCAGAATAAGTGGCGCTTTGAACATAAGTGAGGATTCCACCAATAATGAGTAAGATAATCAGTAGAAAAGAAACAATGATCTTCTTCCAATGATCTTTTATCCAATTTTTCATATAACGACTTCTTTCTATAGTAAATTCAACTCTTATATCATAACACCTATTTTTATTTTTGTCTTTTTAGATTTCACAAAAAAAAATGAACAAGCAGTAGGACTCTGCACTGTTCATTTTACGATTTATTTTTTTGATTTTCACTTGTTATCTCGTTAAATTATAAAGCGTCTGATCTTCTTCTGCATCTGTATAAGCAAAGATATGGTCTCCAGCTTGGAATACCGTTTCTCCTCGCACAATCATATTCTCATTGCCCCTTTGTACAGCAATCAGTACAATATTATCGGAAATAACAATATCTTTCACTGTGGCACCATCGGCTTTTGAACCCGTGTTTACTGTAACTTCAACAATAGAAGCATTTTTATCATTCAGCTTCATGAGTGTAATCATATTGTTCATATCAATTTGGTTTGAAATCACACGTGCAAGCAGATTAGCCTGACTAATAGGAATATCAACCCCCATATCTCGAGTGAATAGCCACTCATTTTTAGGATTGTTCACTCGTGCAATAACCTTTTCTATTCCGAATTCAAACTTTGCGATTGTAGAGGCTACTAAATTAATTTCATCTGCTCCTGTTACTGCCGCTACAACATCTGCTTCATAAATCCCAGCTCTTTCAAGAATTTTTGGATCAGCGCCATCGCCATAGATAATTTGTTCCTCTTTGAATTCTTGCTGATTGTATTGAATGACTTTTTCTCTATTATCAATAATGCAGACATCATTTTGTGCTTCAACCATAATTCTCGCTACGTAAGCACCCACTTGTCCGCCACCTATTACGATTACTTTCATATTCTCTGCACCCCCTTAATGTATGTCAAGTATTCTACTGACTTCTCCAAGTGATTTTGATAGTACCGAAAAATAAATAATATCTCCTTGTTCAATAACTGTATGATTTGAAGGTACAAACGATTCGTTATTTCGACTAATTGCAAATACTTTCAGTTCATTGATAGGAAAAGCATCTCTTAATGTTTTTCCATTTAAGAGCGCTGGTGCAGCAACTTTCACAATATCTACTGGTGTATTTCCTATACTCATTATGGTATCTATTTTGTTGAAAGTCAGTAGTTCTTTTGTTCGTGAAATCCCCCATTCTGTTGTTGCTATGACCTGTATTCCTAGGGCATTGTAAATGGCAACTTTCCGCTTATCATATAGTCGCGCAATAACTTTTGGAACCTTATAATGTATACGTGCAATTCTGGCAACTAATGCATTCGTCTCATCACTTTCAGTACAGGAAATCAAACTATCGGCTGTTTCAATTCCAGCCTCTTCTAAAATATCTTTATCAAATTCTTTCCCAAAAATAATCTTCCCAGAGAAGTCTCTATCGAATTTACTGATTTTTTCTTGTGAATCACTAATAACTGTTACATCTTCTCCATCATTCAATAACTCTAATGCTAAATTAGATCCTAACCTTCCTGCACCTACTATAATAATTTTCATTTTATGCCGCCTCCTTTTTATTTTTATGTCTTATATAATATTTACGCGCTTCTTCTAGGCCAACTACTGGAATTGGGCATAAAATCAAAAATATCCAGTCAAGCATAGCTAATGGTGCTGTATTAAATAGACCGTGGAATAAAGGAACATAAGCCAAGATAATCAGTAAAAAGACTTCAAAAATAATCCCGTTATTGATTAACTTATTGCTGAACAATCCTATGGAAAACACAGATTGCGTTTCAGTTCTACTATTAAATGCTGCGCCTATTTGACAAAAAATAATCGCTCCAAGCGTCATCGTAGTTGCTTGACGGTAGATCAATCCTGAATCTGCTAAGTTAGCAAAGGCATTTCCGTGAATAAGGTTTACATAGAAATATGCACCCATCGCAATAGCAGAAGCGATAATGCCATACCATAAAAATGCTTTGATTAAAATTTTACGATTTAATAGTGTTGCATGTTTTGGACGAGGTGGTCTTTGCATAACTGTTGGTTCTGGCAATTCTGTTCCTAATCCTAAAGCAGGGATTAAATCCGTTCCTAAATCGATCGCAAGAATTTGCATGATCGTTAACGGTAAAGGAATCATTCCTCTAGATAGTAGAAACGCTGCTGATGGAACAGCTTCAGACATATTACTATTGAAGATATAAAGTAAAAATTTTTGAATATTGTCGTAGACCGCTCTACCCTCTTCTACTGCTCGCACGATTGATGAAAAATTATCATCTGTTAAAATCATATCCGCAGATTCTTTCGCTACATCTGTTCCAGTAATTCCCATGGCCACACCAATATCTGCTTTTTTAAGTGCAGGTGCATCGTTTACACCATCTCCTGTAACAGCTACAACGTTTCCTAACTCTTGAAGATTGACTACGACACGATATTTCTGATCCGGTGCAACACGCGCAAAAATCACTTCATCGGATAATGCTTCCTTCAATGATTCATCTGTCATTTTCTCAAGTTCAGTTCCTGTAATGACCCGTGGATGTTCTCCTTTTACAATACCAATACGTTTTGCAATACTTTCAGCAGTCAGGCCATAATCCCCTGTGATCATGATGATTCGAATATCGGCTTCACGACATTTTTCTACCGCAGCCGCTACTTCTTCTCTGGGAGGGTCTGCCATGACGACAAGCCCGATAAATACCATATCTTGTTCAATAAGTTCTGGTGTATATTCACTCATTGCTCTAGGAAGATTTTCAGCTTTGGATAGATCGCGATAAGCAATAGCTAATACCCGCAAACCTTGTCTAGCATATTGGTCATTTGCTTCCATAATACTGATTCTCTGTTCTTCATCAAGTGGAATAACTTTCCCATCAACACGAATAGTTGTACACAAATCAACTGTTTCTTTAGGCGCACCTTTAGCATAAGCGATTTTTTTAGCCCCATCTAATGGTTTTGTCAATTGGTGAATCGTTGACATTCTTTTTCTTGTTGAATCAAATGGCAACTCTCGCAATCTCATTGCTTGGCTTTCAATTGCTTCAGGGACTAATCCAGCTTTTTCTGCCGCTACCCCTAAGCATGCCTCTGTAGGATCTCCTAATACTGTATATCTCGGATTTTCTTCATTTGGAGGTAAGATTCTAGCATTACTACATAACGCAGCAGCGGACAGAATCAACTTCAGATCTGCATGGTTATTAGCATCAATGCTTGTTCCATCTGCCTGGATTTCGCCTTCGGGAGCATATCCTAGTCCAGTCACTTCGAATTCTTGAGTAGGCAACCATACATGATTGACTGTCATTTCATTTTGAGTCAACGTACCTGTTTTGTCTGAACAAATGACAGATGTAGAGCCTAGTGCTTCAACGGAAGAAAGTTTTTTAACCAATGCATGTTCCTTCGCCATTCGCTGTACCGCCATAGCTAAAGATAGCGTAACTGTTGGAAGTAATCCTTCTGGTATGAAGGCTACGATCATCCCTAGCGAGAAAACAAATGCTTGAGCAACCGGTTGTTCAACGAATAAAATAGCTGCTAGGAAAAATAAAACTCCAACTGAAATGGCAATAATAGAAATCTGTTTGGTTAATTTATCTAAATCTTTTTGTAAAGGACTTTTTTCATCTCCAAGACTTTGTGTTAATTTGGCAATTTTACCAAATTCTGTATTCATAGCTGTTTTGGTAACCACTGCTGTACCACTACCACTGGAGACAGTCGTTCCTGCAAAAATCATATTTTTGTATTCGAAACTAGATAAATCTTCCGGACTAATAGGCAGTTCGTTTCGCCTAACGGGGTTAGACTCTCCCGTAAGTGCGGACTGGTTGACTTGCAAGTCGTTGGAAGAAATCAATCTAGCGTCTGCAGCTATTTTGTCTCCTTCTTCTACCATCAAGACATCTCCAGGAACTAATTCTTCAGTTAGAATTTGCTGTTCACTATTGTTTCTAACGACTCGTGCATAAGAAGATAACATTTTTTTGAGGGCATCTGTTGCTTTACTAGCTTTACTTTCTTGGAAAAAACTGAATAACCCATTAATGACATTGACTAACCAAATAGCGATTCCAAGTTGCGGAGTATCAGTGAAAAAGAAGGCTACTGTACCACCTACCCATAGTAAAACAGCCATTAAACTAATAAAATGTCTGATGAATTGAATGAAGACGGATTCTCCTTCTGGTTCGTCTATCTTGTTGAATCCAAACATTTCTCGTTTTTCTTGAATCTCTTCTGCACTCAATCCTCCTTTTCGGGTATCTAAAGCTTCAAAAACATCATCCGATTGTAATGACGCTAATGTACTTTGCTCACTATTTTTAGCATTATTCATGTTTATTTTCCTCTCTTGAATCAATTTAATATAAAATTAAATTAAGACCTTTAAATTCTATCATTATTATAGTCCTAAAAATGGTAAAAGCAACTTAATCTTACTATCCATAACAATTATAACAGCAACGTTGGTATCGCTATCAGAATCAATCCCCCTTCTTTTTAATCGCAATAATCTCTATCGTTCACTTTCTGGGTTTAAGCATCTTATTATGATGATCTTTTTGCATATTTAACGACAAAAAAATTTCTCCACTCCAATAATTTTTGGGATAGAGAAACTCATTGATTCATTCAATTTTTCACATTAAAATTATTATCTTCTTAAGTAAATCATTTAATTACTAGAAGGAACGTAAGGAATGATTTGTGAAGCAAGCGTACTAATGGGCATCGTCTGTAAGGTCACTTTACCGGGTCCAACAAGCTTGACCAGAAAGGCTCCTTCTCCTCCGAACATCAAGTTTTTTAAGCCTTTCACCGTTTCAATAGAATATGTAATACTTTCATCGAACATGAATACATGTCCCTGATCAACTAACAAAACTTCCCCATGCTTTAACTGATAGTCAATCAGAGAACCATCCGCTTCTAAAAATAAATCTCCTTTACCTGAGAATTTTTGCAAAACAAACCCTTCTCCGCCCATCAAACCAGCTGAAAACTTTTTAGTTAGTGCTACTTCAAAATTCACGTATTCAGTAGACGCCAAAAAGGCACTTTTCTGAGCCATAATAATCTGTCCGTTCATTTCAATATGAACAATTTCTCCCGGTAATGATGCCGAAAAAACAATTTCTTGTTGATCATTTACCGCTCTATAAATGTTTTGAAACATACCTTCTCCCGTTATTGCTCGAGTAAATCCTTTAAAAAGTCCTCCTCGGCTTGAAGTTTCGAGTTCAAATCCTTGTGTCATCCAAGACATATTGCCTGAACTCGTTATCATTGTCTCTCCACGATCTAGCGTACATCTGAGCGCTGGATAGTTCCCTTCAATCTTAAATTTCATTATTCTATTCTCCTTCTTTTAGTCGATTGAGGTCATTATAGCCTTTAGACTAACCCTTTACAATCTATATTTAAACGAATACAAATCTACGCTCATAAATATAATTTAACTATTGTTCGAGGAATAAAAAAATACAACAATCATAAGTTAACCAACCTACGACTGTTGTATTTAATAAACAGTATCTTTAACCCAATCTCTTTACTTAAATAGATTTCAAAGTAAACTTAGTCGTTCTAACCTTGTGTAGTTGATCAGTCTAACTCTATTTCAAGTAACAGTGGTGTGTGATCTTGACGTATTCCAGAATCAATAATATCAGATTTCTGAACTTTTTCAGCTAATCTATTACTAACTAACCAGTAGTCAATTCTCCAGCCTGAGTTGTTCACTTTACTTGTCTTTACACGCTGATTCCACCATGAGTACTGACCGATTACATCTCCATGTAAATAGCGGAAGGTGTCTGTGAATCCTTTATCTAAAAGCCTTGTAAAGCCCTCTCGCTCCTCATCTGTGAATCCAGCTGATCGACGGTTGTTGTTTGGATTTGCCAAATCGATTTCTTTATGTGCCACATTGAAGTCTCCTGTAGCGAGAACTGGTTTCTTTTCATCCAAACCAGCTAAGTATGCTGCGTATTGTTCGTCCCACATTTGACGCTCTTTCAGACGAACAAGTTCTGAGCCAGAATTTGGAGTGTAAACTTGAGTAACATAAAATGTATCAAATTCTAAAGTAATCATACGACCTTCTACATCCATTGTATCCGGTGCATCAATTTTGGGATACGTCACTATAGGATTTAAATAATCTTTATATAAAAACATAGTTCCAGCGTAACTTTTTCTCGCAGGTTCTTCTGAAATGCGCCAGACATAGTCGTAATTCGGGAAAAAACCCTTTAATATTTCTGCATGTTTTTTAGATGGTCCTGTTCTCGGTAATTTTGTTTCCTGTATCGCAATAACATCTGGTTCCTGTTCTATTATTGTATTTAAAACGACTCTTGATAATACGGCTCTTGCTGAATCACTCGTCAACGTCGCATTTAATGAATCCATATTCCATGTAATTAATTTCACTGTTATTCTCCTTTAAATCTTTTTATTCGTAACTTTTTACAGATATTCATTGCTGATAAATCGCCCACTTCTTATTCTTATGCTCAATATACCCTTTTATTTCTGCTATCTGCTTGTTTCGTTCAAGATCATGATACATATCATCCATATTCTGATAGTGACCAACCACATAATAGTGAAGACTGATTTCTTTATTATCCCTGTAAATGTTAGAAAAATCTATTAATAGTCCTTGATTCGTTAAGTCTAGAAGCTGACTTTTTATACTGTCATTCATTGGATAGATTTTTCTTCTCTTATTGGTAGAAAATTCAGCGACCATTTTATTAGCGATTATTTCTTTAAAGACCGCCATTTCTTTACAGTACAATTTGCAGAACCACCCGTCATCGTGGGCAAGATAAACGAATTGATTATTTAAACGGTCAAAAAATGGAGAATGCATCGGCTGTCCGAAATGAGATAAGTAAAGTATTTCTGCTTTTTCTTGAGGTGTACAATGATCTAGACGACCTTCACTATCATAATCAATCCAATGGAAATTTCCTAAACCATAAATATCCTCTTTTGAAAGCTCATCTATTCCTTTTTTACCCTTAGCTGTTTCTAAAAGCATATTCCTATTATAGTCATTTGTTGTGTATTTTCCATCTGTTACTAATATATTATCAAGCTCACTAGGGACGTGTCTAATAAATTCATGAAATTCCATGCCGTAATAGATATAATATTGCTTAATACTATTTGCACTAATATAAAAAATATCTCTCGTTCTTCTCGTTACTTCCACTCTCCTTACTTAATTCAGTACAAGCTTTTGAATGAATGAACTCGTAGTTACTCTATTTTAAAAACTGAAGCCATTATACCGTATCTATGGGTCTCTACACAATTTTGCTTTAACCTTTAATAAGAAAATTTGTCACTAAACAATTGGTTTTAATCTTTTAAAATGAATGGTTTCAACAAAAGGCTATTTACTTATTGAATACTAAAAAAACTACTGTGATTCGCTTAGTTACCGAATCACAGTAGTTTGACTTACTGAGTTTATTTTCTGCGCAATTGAACAACTGTCTCTATATGATGCGTTTGTGGGAATAAATCTACTGGTTGAGCTTGTACGATTTCGTATCCACCTTCATGCAGTAGTTTTAAGTCTCTTGCTAAGGTTGCAGGGTTACAACTGACATAAACCATTTTCTTAGGTTTCATAACAAGTACTGCATCCACAAATTCTTTAGCTAGACCTTTTCTTGGCGGATCTACAACAAGAACATCTACGCTGTCATTACGGTTATTCCATTCTACCATCAACTCTTCAGCAGCACCGACTTTGAAGGAAACATTCTCTACATCGTTTACTTGAACATTACGGTTGGCATTTTTGATAGCTGTATTAACGATTTCAAGTCCATAAACATGTTTCGCTTTTTTAGCTAAACCTAAAGTTAATGTTCCAATACCACAATAAGCATCGATTACCGTTTCTTCTCCAGTCAGTTCAGCGAAATCAATGGCTGTTTGGTAAAGAATCTGAGTTTGAACAGGATTAATTTGATAGAAAGATTCATGAGAAATAAAGTACGTATCTCCTAGCAATGTATCGTGATAACCATCTTCTCCATATAATACACGGTGATCTCTTCCCAAAATTACATTTGTTTTATCAGGATTAATATTTTGAATTAAACTAACTAGTTCTGGTAATTTTTCTTTGATTGCTTCAATAATTTCATTTTCTCTAGAAAGATCACTTGTACGAGTAACTAATACAACCATTACTTCTCCAGTATAGTGTCCTCTTCTTACAAGAATATGACGGATATCACCTTTATGGTTAATTTCATCATAAGGTTTAATATGGAATCTCTTCAAAATGTCGCGCACAATAACAACAGCTTCATCGATTTTAGGATCTTGAATCACAAAATCTTCTAATGGAATTAGATCGTGACTATTTTTTCTGAAAAATCCTGTTTCCATCTTCCCATCAATTTTACGAACTGGAATCTGCGCTTTATTTCTATAACCATAAGGTTCATCCATACCGATAACGTCTGCTATTGGAACTTCTGGTAATTTAGCAATTCGTTCAAATACGCGAACGACTTGATCTTTTTTGAATCTAAGTTGTGCATCATAAGATAAGTGTTGTAGTGGCATAGTGCCTGTCTGAGCATAAACTTTGTCCAAAATTTCAACGCGGTCTGGGCTAGAAGTCAAGACTTCCATTAATTTACCAAAGGCAAATTTCTTACCAATTTTTACGACTTTGAATGTCACTTCTTCTTCCGGCAAAGCGCCTTCTACAAACACAGGGAAATTATCGATTTTAACTACGCCAAATCCCTCGTGTGTCAGATCTTCAACCGTTGCTGTGTAATCTTTGTTCTTTAATACAGGTGCTGTAAATTTCTTTTTATTCAAAATGAATACTCCTTTTTAATTCTTACATATAGTATAAAAGCGTACAGATCTAAGATACTGTACGCTTCACATCATCATTTTACTGACTTTGCTCTTCCAGTTCAGACACTTGTTTGATAAAGTCAGTTTCCTTCTCTTCCATTGTAGCATCTCGTGTATCAATGTCCAGTTTCATTCCATCAATATCTCCAACCATTTCAATATGTTGTCGATAATTGATAAATGTAGCTGGCGCATCTCCACCATACTCACCATCAATATTGATCATAAGTTTACGGTCACCGATTGTTTCAGTAACCACTTTACTTGTTTTAGTATACACGATATTTGGACTATTAATATGTTTTCCATCATTCATCAGCAATGTAACCAATCTCATGATTTCAACAAGGTTTGTTGCTTTCACAATAATCAGTGTAAATTTGCCGTCTCCTAACGTTTTATCAGGAGCGATTTCTTCAAATCCACCTACAGAGTTCGTCAAAGCAACAAATACCATAGACGCTTGTCCTTCGTAAACTCCATCATCATATTCTACCCGAACAGGGACTTTACCTATTCTAGGAAGTAATTCTGCCCCTTTTGCAAAGTAAGCCAGTGAACCAAATAAAGATTTCATATTAGCAGGAACTTCATAAGATACTTCAGAAAGAAAGCCAGCTGCACCAATATTCATGAAAAAGCGTTCTTCTGAAGCTGTACTTACTTTACCAATATCCATAAATACAGACTGATCTTTTTCAATCACTTTTGCAGCAGCTACCAGATTACCTCTAGGAACGTGCAGCGCTCTCGCATAGTCGTTCGTCGTTCCAGCTGGAATGATGGCAACTTTAGGGCGTTTTTCAGCTACGGCAATCCCGTTAATGACTTCGTTGATTGTTCCATCTCCACCAGCGGCAATTACAAGATCGAATTGTTCGTCAGCGCATCGTTTGGCCTCTTTCTGAGCAGATAAAGGTTCAGTAGTTGTACAGTAAGCACTTGTGTCATAACCAAAATCTTCATAAACTTTGAGAATATCGGGAAGAGACCTTTTCACTTGTTCTCTTCCTGATGTTGGATTGTAGATAATCCTTGCTCTTTTTCTCATATCTAAGAGTTCCCCCTATAAACATTTTTAATACTCAATGTTTATCGTTTTTCAATTTCTTCTTTTAGCAGTTGGTTCACGACACCCGGATTAGCTTGACCACGTGTTTGTTTCATAATCTGTCCTACAAGGAATCCGATAGCACGATCTCTACCATTCTTATAATCTTCAATCGATTGTTCATTTTGATCTAAAATCTCATTGATAACTGGTAGTAGTTTACTTGGATCACTTAACTGCGCCCAACCTTTTTCTTCTACCAATGACTCTACGTTATCACTTCCGTTAACAATCAGCTCACGGAAGACTTTTTTAGCGATTTTCGAAGAGATTGTTCCATCTGCTATTAAATGGATCATTTCAGCCAACGCTTTTGGTGTTAAAGCAGTTTCATCGATTCCCAGTTTTTCACTATTCAAGTATGCAGAAACTTCTCCCATTAACCAGTTAGAAGCTTGCTTAGCATCTGCCTCAAAAGATAATGTCTGATCAAAGAAATCAGATAACTCTCTTGAAGAAGTCAGAACTTCCGCATCGTATTCTGGAATACTTAATTCACTTACGTAACGAGCTCTTCTTTCTTTTGGCATTTCTGGCAGAGCATTACGCACCGATTCCACCCATTCATCTTCAATGATTAATCTTGGAATATCTGGTTCTGGGAAATAACGATAATCACTTGAACCTTCTTTGACACGCATCAAAAGCGTGTTTCCAGTAGACTCATCATATCTTCTTGTCTCTTGTTGTAATTCACCGCCGGCCATCAAAACTTTTTCTTGACGTTCAACTTCGTAAACTAATCCTTTGCGAACATAGTTAAATGAGTTCAAGTTTTTCAGTTCCGCTTTTGTGCCAAACGCTTCTTGTCCAAATGGTCTTAAAGAAATATTTGCATCACAACGCATAGATCCTTCTTCCATTTTAACATCTGAAACACCAGTGAATTGTACAATTTGCTTCAAAGCTTCTAGATAAGCGTAAGCCTCTTCTGGAGAACGCATATCAGCTTCTGAAACAATCTCGATCAATGGAGTTCCTTGACGATTCAAATCAACGTATGAGTACCCATCTGTTCCATGCGTGTTTTTTCCGGCATCTTCTTCCAAGTGTACACGTTCGATTCGAATTCTTTTTGTTTTTCCGTTCACTTCAATATCAATCCAGCCATCGTGTCCAATAGGACGATCGAATTGAGAGATTTGGTAAGCTTTTGGATTATCTGGATAAAAGTAATTTTTACGGTCGAACTTCGTATCTTGCGTAATCGTACAATTCAATGCTAATGCTGCACGCATCCCAAATTCAATCGCTCGTTCATTTACTACTGGAAGTACTCCAGGGTAACCCCAGTCAATGACATTCGTATTTGTATTCGGTTCAGCACCAAAGTGCGCTGGTGAGGGAGAAAACATTTTAGAATCTGTTTTTAACTCTACATGTACTTCCAGTCCAATGATTGTTTCTAAATTCATAGTTATTTTCCTCCCTTGAAAAGTGGTTTTTGCTTATGAAAATCAGTTGATTGTTCAAAAGCATAAGCCGCTCTATAAAGTGTTTGTTCATCAAAATGTTTTCCGATCAGTTGCATTCCAACTGGCATTTCATTAGAAAAACCACAAGGGATCGAAACGGATGGCACGCCTGCTAAGTTAACTGGGACAGTCAGTATATCAGCCATATACATTGCTAAAGGATCTTCGATTTGACCACCAATATTGAAGGCAGTTGTTGTAGTCGTCGGTGCTACAAGGAAATCAACTTCTTCAAAGACTTTCTCAAAATCTTGACGGATCAGCGTTCTAGCTTGCGCTGCTTTTTTGAAATGGGCATCGTAGAAACCGGCACTTAATGAGAATGTGCCCAACATGATTCTTCTTTTAACTTCTAATCCGAAACCTTCTGAACGAGATTTCACATAAAGTTCTTCAAGATTTTGAACGTTTTCTGCACGATATCCATATCGAATACCATCAAATCGTTGTAAGTTACTTGATGCTTCTGAAGAAGCAATAATGTAATAAGCTGGTATTCCGTATTTTGAATGCGGCAAGCTGACTTCAACAATTTCAGCACCGAGTTCTTCATAGGTTTTCAGCGCAGCACGAACAGATTCAATCACGCCTTTTTCTTTTGCATCTTCGTTAAAGTATTCTTTAGGAACACCAATACGCATACCTTTGACACCCTGATCGATTCCTTGAGTGAAATCAGGTGTTTCTCCATCATAAGAAGTAGAATCACGCTGATCGTATCCACTAATGGCATTCAACACAAGTGCGTTGTCTTTAACTGTTCTAGTAAAAGGTCCAATTTGGTCAAGACTTGATCCAAAAGCAATCAAACCGTAACGTGAAACGCGTCCGTATGTAGGTTTCATTCCTACTATTCCTGTAAATGCAGCTGGTTCTCTGATAGAACCCCCAGTATCTGAACCTAGTGAAACAGGCACTTGGCCGGCTGCAACTGCTGCAGCTGAACCACCAGAAGATCCACCTGGCACTTTTGAAAGATCCCATGGATTAGCAGTAACTTTGAATGCAGAATTTTCTGTAGATCCACCCATGGCAAACTCATCCATGTTCAACTTACCAACTGAAATCATACCGATATCGTTTAACTTCTCAACAACTGTTGCATCGTATACAGGCACGAAGTCTTCTAACATTTTAGAAGCGGCTGTTGTGGTTACACCTTTTGTTACGATGTTGTCTTTGATTCCAATAGGCAAACCACTTAAGATATTATTCGGATCGATTCCGGCTTCATCCATAGCTCGTGCTTTAGCTAAAGCCTCTGTTTTACTTAACGCAAGAAAAGCACCTACGTTTGCTTCTGTTTCTTCAATTCTATCGTATACAGACTCCATGATCTGGAGCGATGTTAGCTCACCTTTGACGAGCAGTTCATGTAATTCTTCTAACGTATGATCTAGTATCGTCATTATGCTCCACTCTCCCCATTGTCCATAATTGCGGGTACTTTGATAAACCCATCTTGTTTGGTTTTAACATTTGTAAATAAGTCTTCTCTTGAGACTTCAAGCTTCGCTTTATCCTCACGCAAGACACTGTGATGAGTGATGCCGTGATACGTACCTTCTACACCTGTCGTATCCAGATCTTCTAATTGTTCTACCAAGTTGATTATTTTGTCCATGCCTTCAGTAAAGTCATGGATCTCTTCTTCTTTAAATTCAAGCTTTGCCAGTTTGGCAACGTGCTTAACTGTTTCTTCGTTTATAGACATATGGGTAATTCCCTCCAGATTGATAAAATACCGTTCAAGTTGATTAATTAAAGACGTGTGTGGTGAATTCGGTTTCTTCAGCATCTCGCTTCAGGAATGATTCGATACCGTTCAATGATTCTACTTTAATTTCAATTGGTAGATTTTCAGATAGGTATGAATTTGCAGCTTCGTTCAGATACTGAGTGAAAGCAATGATCTCACCTTTTCCGTAAAATTGCGTAACAATTTCGATTTGAAGACTAACCAAATTATCGTCAACGTAATGCGCGACTCCAGTGATACCACTTAAGTTAGGGAAGAAGTTTTCTACCTTGGATTTAAAATTGGCAAAACTGTTTCCTTCCGCACTTTGCATGCCTTCTACCGGAAATACGAGTCTACTTTCATTGACTTGGTTCCAGTTAGAGATAGAATCTGCTCCGTTCTCACTAAGACCTTCAGAAATATAAACCCCTCCGGCAAAATTATCTCTAGTCGATTGTTCATAAAGTCCAACCATAATCGGAACAGTTCCTACGCCTTCTAGTTGACGCATTCTCGAAACAATCTCACTTCCAATTCTTTGTCCTTCCCGTAATAGATCTTCTTTACTGATTTCTTGCTGTTGTTCTTGCTGCTGATCGTTACGGTAATAATCTACTGAATTTAGAGATAACCCTATACTGATTCCAGCAAGCTGTATCCCATCATCTGTTTGTATATAGAAATCTTGCTCTAAAATTGAACTTAGATAATTCGGTACTCTAGATTCAGGATCTTGATTCCCATTATCTTCTGGATTCAATCCGAGAATTGTTTCTCCCTCTTCTATCTGCTCTTCAGTAAGTGGTTCAGCACGGCGTAACCAGCTAGTAGCTAAATTCGCGGGAAGCAGTTGTCCTTCTTGAAAATAGTGATTATCTGTTGAAAAATACTTATGTGATAGTCTCATTAAGTCCTCTTCAAACGTTTTAATGTTCACATTTGAATTTAGAGATCTAGTTATTCCGCGATTTTGGCTTGGTTCATAAGTGCCTTCTTCAGTAATTAGCGGGCGATAATAATTATCATCGATTCTAGTTTCAACGACAACTGAATCATTATTTTCCGCTACTTCCCCATCAGTTTCATCAGTTTGTTCAACTGGCTGCTCCTCTGTCCCTGCCGGGTCAGGGAGCATATTGCAGGAAGCTAGAAATAAAGTTAGTCCAGATAGGCTTGCCAGTATCCATTTTTTATTCATAGATGTTACCTCGCTTTCAAAATCACTGACCGATCTCATTTATTAACGCTTCTTCGTCCCAGACAGGCACTTCTAATTCTTGGGCTTTAATCAATTTGCTACCCGCATCCGCACCTGCAATCAGTATATCTGTTTTTTTAGAAATACTGCCTGTAACATTTGCACCTAATCTTGTCAGTGTTTCTTTTAACTCATTTCGATTAAAGTGCTCTAATTTACCTGTTATGACAATTGTCTTATCATAGAAAACGGATGTCTTATCAGCCGTTTCTACTTTTTTTGGTCCAGTATAAGTCATATTGACACCATGTGCTTTAAGGTTATTGAGTAAATCAATGGCCGCTTCTAGTTCAAAAAAGGCCACGACACTTTCTGCAATGATTTCCCCAATACCTTCTATCACTTGTATATCTTCTTGACTGGCTTGTTTCAAAGCTTCAATCGTTTCATATTTTTCAGATAGTAGTCGTGCTGCCTTGGCTCCAACATGCTTAATGCCAAGCCCAAATAATAATCTTTCCATCGAATTCTTTTTAGATCCTTCTATGGCTTTCAACAAGTTGTCAGCAGACTTCTCGGCAATTTTATCTAACGTCATTAATTGATCTAAGTCTAAATCATACAAGTTTGACACATCTTCAACAAGATGACGTTCAAAGAGTTGAATCACAATTTTTTCGCCTAATCCATCAATATTCATGGCATTGCGAGAAACAAAATGAATCAATCTTTCTTTAGCCTGAGCAGGACACTTGGGATTCACGCATCTCAAAGCGACTTCGTCTTCCAAATGAACGAGTTCACTCTCACAAGCTGGACAGTTTACTGGTATCTCGCAAGGAACACTATTTTCAGGTCGCGAATCAAAGTCGACTCGTATAACTTCTGGAATAATATCGCCAGCTTTACGTACAAATACCAAATCATCCAAACGGATATCTCTTTCTTTGATCAAATCAACATTATGCAAACTCGCTCTTTTCACAGTCGTACCAGCCAACTGGACAGCATCCATGATCGCTGTAGGTGTTACCACACCTGTTCTTCCAACAGACCATTCGATTTCATTAATCCGCGTCTTCGCTTCCTCAGCTGGGAACTTATAAGCAATGGCCCATCTGGGTGCTTTAACTGTGTAGCCCGCTTGTTCCTGTTCATCAAAACGATTCACTTTAATTACGATACCGTCAATTTCATAAGGCAACTGAGATCTTTTCTCTTGGTACTCTTCGATATATGACCAGACACCTTCAATAGATTGAAAGACAGCGCGATCCTGATTTGTTCTTAAACCAAGTTCTTCAAGAGTTTCTAAAGCTTCACTTTGTGTCTCTATTTCCAATTCTCCATATTGTACCATGGAATATAAAAAGAGGTTTAAGTTTCTAGAGGCTGTTACTTTTGGGTCGAGATTTCTTAATGTTCCAGCTGCGGCATTTCTAGGATTGGCAAAAACAGCTTCTCCTTGTTCTTCTCTATCTGTATTTAACTTGATAAAAGAAGCTTTCGGCATATAGATTTCACCACGTGCTTCAATGGTAACCGGACGTCTCAACTTAAGCGGGACTGCTTTAATTGTTTTCACGTTACCTGTCACGTTTTCTCCAACACGTCCGTCTCCTCTAGTAACAGCCTGTGTCAGTTTGCCTTCTTCGTATTTAAGCGATACAGCTAATCCATCTATTTTCAGCTCACACTCGTATTCCATTTCTCCACCGACTAGTTGCTGAACGCGTTTATCAAATACTTGCAATCCTTCAAGATCAAATGCATTATCTAGACTTAACATCGGTAGATCATGCTCTACTTTCTCAAATCCCGGTAACAACGTCCCGCCGACTCTTTGAGTAGGTGAATCCTGCTGAACAAGAGCAGGATAGGTTTCTTCCAGATGTAAGAGTTCGTGATACAGTTTATCGTATTCGCTATCCTCGATTGACGGTCGGTCCAGAACATAATATTCATGACTATAACGATCTAAAAGAGTGATCAGTTCATCAACTCTTTCTTGAGCTTGTTTAAAATCATTATCTAGTACCATATTCCTGCTCCTTTCGGTCTTTTTCAATCCTTATACTTTTTCAATCGGTGCAAAAGTAGCTAATAGTGGTTTGATTCCAATTCCTGGAAAGGCGATATCCAATTGAAGATCTTGTCCAGAACCACTGATTTTGACAACCGTTCCAATCCCCCAAGCCTTATGGTTGGCTTTGTCGCCTACCGTCCATTCAAGACTTTCCGCACCACTATTACCTGTAGGATGTGTGTAGACAGTTTTAACTTTTTTATTTGTAGGGGTATGATCATTTGATCTGTTTCCAAAGCCTTTATTGATTCCGTTAGAAAATGGTCGTAAACTATTGGACTCTAGTCGTTCCAGCAAGTCTTCTTCAATCTCATCTAGGAACCTAGAAGGTCGATTCATCTGAGTTTTTCCGTAAAGGGTTCTATTCATAGCATTTGACAGATACAGTTTTTGTTCCGCTCGTGTAATTCCAACATATGCTAGACGTCTTTCTTCTTCCATCTCTTTCTCGTCCAGTTCTGCTCGTGATAACGGGAACAGTCCGTCTTCCATACCAATCAAGAAAACAACTGGAAACTCTAAACCTTTTGCAGCATGCAACGTCATTAAAGTGATTTCACTTGCTGGTTCATCTGATTCATCTCTATCTAAATCAGACAATAAGGCAAGATCAGTCAAGAAAGAAATCAAACTTTTGTCTTCTTGAGGATCTTCGTCAAATTGCTGTGTAACAGAAAGAAACTCATTAATATTTTCAATTCGTGCTTCTGATTCAAGAGTACGCTCTTTTTTTAACGTCGGTAGATAGTCACTCTTATCTAGGATTTCTTCTGTCAATTCTGTAACCGTCAAATACTCAGCCATTTTTCTGAAGTCATTCAACATAGTCGCAAAGACTTCCAGTTTGTTGGCTGCACGACCAGTCAGATTGGAGACTTGAGCGTTCAAAGCAGCTTCATATAAAGACCAGCCCATCTCTTCTGCTGATAGTCTTAATTTATCTACTGAACTTGCCCCAATACCTCTTTTAGGCACATTCACAACTCTACTGAAACTCAAGTTATCTGATGGATTCGCAATCAATGTAAGATAAGCGAGAATATCTTTGATTTCTTTTCTATCATAGAATTTGTGTCCCCCTACCATTCGGTAAGGAATATTGGTTTTGATCAGAGTTTCTTCCATGACCCTTGATTGAGCGTTTGTTCTATAAAGAACAGCAAAATCATCGTATTTCTTCTTGGAATCATTTTCCATCTCTTCTTTGATTTGCTGAATGATGTATCTTGATTCTTCATGCTCATTTCCAGCACGATAATAAACAATCTTATGACCATCATGGTTATCAGTCCATAATTTTTTATCTTTTCGATTGATATTATTAGAGATTACATGGTTGGCAGCTGCAAGAATATTTTTTGTTGAACGATAATTTTGTTCGAGGAAAATCACTTTAGCTTCCGGATAATCTTTTTCAAAGTTCATAATATTTTCCATATCAGCTCCACGCCAACCATAGATACTTTGATCCGCATCTCCAACGACACAGATGTTACGCAAACGGTCTGCAAGTAGTTGTACCAATCGGTATTGAGCATGGTTTGTATCCTGATACTCATCTACGTGAATATATTGAAACTTTGTCTGATACACTTTCAATGTCTCAGGATGTTCTTCAAATAATCGTACAGTCAGCATAATCAAATCATCAAAATCAACTGCTTGAGCTGTTCTAAGCTCTCGCTGATAATCATCGTAACAATCCGCAACGATTTTTCCGAAATAATCACTCGCTTGCGCACGAAATTCAGCTTCATTTTGCAACTTGTTTTTAGCGTTACTAATTTCAGACAAAATAGCTCTTGGATTGTATTTTTTAGGATCTATGTTTTGTCTTTTTAGTATTCTTTTCATTAACGTTTGTTGTTCGCCAGGATCACTAATTGTAAAAGAACGATTATAGCCAATTTGATCAGCTTCTCTTCTTAAAATACGTACACACATCGAGTGAAAAGTAGAAACCCATACGTCGCTTCCACCATCTTTAACAAGCTTTGAGACACGCGCTTTCATTTCTGACGCGGCTTTATTTGTGAAGGTTATGGCTAATATATTCCAGGGATTTACGTCTTTTTCTTCAATCAAGTAAGAAATACGGTGAGTCAGTACCCTTGTTTTACCTGAACCGGCTCCTGCCATAATCAAAAGTGGCCCTTCAGTATATGCGGCTGCTTCTTTTTGCTTAGGATTCATTCCATTTAAAATATCTTTACGCAGTACCAATATTGTCATCCTCTCGGGTAGTCATACATTCCTATATTATACAGAAAACGAGTGCTTCTTTCCATAGAACAAAGCATTCCATCATTTAAATCTTAGATTGTTTCTGATCCTTGTCATCGGATTAAACTTCGTAGAGTCTTACAGCTATTTTATTGGTTATTCAATGAAAATGGCATACAAAAAGCATATTGTTTTATAGCTTCAACATCCTATATGAAGAGCACTTACTTTTCATATAGGTTAAATCGGCTATACTCCAATATGCTTTCTTAAACTCAACTTAGTTTATTTCTTCCAGTATCTTTTAATCTATACCCTGAATAACATTCAATCTGATTTGATTCAATAATATTCTTATCTCTCTTCTAGCATAAGGATAGTTAGCTTCTGATAAAAAAGCCACTAATTGCTGATACTGTTTTATTTTAGTCTGGCGACTTCGATACAGCACTTTATTTATACTACCTTCTTCTGGAAACAATTCTTTGAAACACGTCATGATCAACGAATAATGGTATTGATTGTGTTCCATGGTTAAAATGTACTGCCAGAACTCCAACTCCAACTTCTCAAATTCTGGCTGAGCTGATTGACTACAACGCTGCATACTTTGTAATTTCTCAGCTGGTGCTTTTGTATCGATACTTTTTTCTTCTTTTTCAAGCTTTAGAAAATAGTGTATGATCATTAGTTCAATAAATTTTATTCTATCTTGAAAAGCTTTGATATCAACTTCTTTTGAAAGAACCTTTGCCCCTTTATAGGGTTCAATCACAATGAGTCCATCTTTCTCCAGTTGAAGAAACGCATTGCGTACTGGTGTGCGACTCATTTTTAGTTCTGAAGTCAATTCCTGCTCCTTAAGCTGCTTTTGTGGCAACCATTCTCTATTATCAATTTTGGCTTTCATATATTGATAAGCTTCTATCTCTCTTCTTTTCTGCTTTGACATATCTTCAGTCCTTGAATTCTAATCAATCTTCTAATCTATCTATTGACTATATTTTCTCAATTAGAATCTCCTCGATTTTAATCTAGTTACATACCGATATCTGATAATAAGGTCACTGTTTGATTGATATTATTTGTCTGAACGGTCAAATGCCCTTTTTCAGTATAAATATCTTCTGGATCACCTTGATAAAAAGTGAATTTCCAGTCTTGTTGTATTCTAGCTTGCGTATAAGCTTCTTCTAACTGATTTTGATTAAACAGTCTCATAACACTCGTTGAGGGTGTCTTGATTTCTTCAGGTAAAGCCCATCCACAAACCGCTCTTATATGAGCTTCGTACTGTGAAAGCTCAGCCCAATCCGTTGTGTAATGATAGGCTTGATGAGGATGTCCTACAATCTCATTAACATAAAGAGATCCTGTAGATGTGGTCAGTATTTCTAAAGCAATGACCCCTTGAAAATCGATATTCTCAGCAACAATACGAGCAATACGCGTAACTTCTTGCTGCACCTCATAGTCAATTCTTGCAGGAACAATACTCTGAAAAAATTTGTCTTGACGATACATCATTTCTGCGACCGGATATGTCAATATTTTTCCAGACGAGTCTTTTACGATTGCAATACAAAGTTCTCTTTCAAATGGTATCCATGCTTCTAACACGCTTGCTCCTGAATTCAATAAGTCTTCTGTTTTCTTAATATCGCTATCGTCATACAATACGGTATGTTGACGGTAACGTTCATCCGTGCGGTTAGCTTTTAGCACACAAGGATATCCTATACTTCCTACAGATTCGTGGACATCATCCATCGAGACTATCGTCGCGAACGGAGCAATGTTGATACTGTGTGATTCGAGAAAAGCTTTCTGTAAAACTCTATCTTGAGAAATCGCCAGTAAATCTTCTCCTTGTGGTACCGGAAGTGAGCGTTTCATCATTCTTAAATAATCTGTATGAAAGGCTTCAGTTTCATAAATGACCATATCACTTTTAAGGGCTAAATCTCTGAAAGCTTTCTCGTTTGTAAGATCTGCTCTAAGATGCCAATCAGCAATGTTGCTCGCAGAACAGATAGGGTCAGGATCTAATAGTCCAATCTTATAGCCCATTTTTTTTGCAGAAAATGCAAGCAGTCTAGCTACGCTCCCTCCCCCTACAATTCCAATGGTCTTTCCAGGTTGAATCCACTCATTCATCATATTCGCTCCTTATTCCTGTTAACTCTTTTTTCAGCTTTTTGGACTATTTCCAGCTTTTTTAGATTTTGCTAATTTGTTTTTCTTGATTTTTTTTGTCCAAAAACCGCCATTTATATACCTTGGTTCATACGAGATGATGAAAGCCTTTGATTCGATTTGATGAATCATTTTATAAAGATCACGTTCATTTGACCTAGGTGTCAATATTTCAAGTACGTATCGATTACCTTCTCTACCATATGCTTGAGTAGTAGTAACCCCATATCCTTGATCTCTGAGCTTTTCCGCAATTTCCCATCCATCTTCCGGAACAATTGTTGTAACTAATATATGACCTAACGCCAAGTAGTTCTCAATCTTCATACCTGCAAAAATCCCTACTCCAAATCCTAGAGCATACACGAAGATATTAATCACATTATCCAAATTATCTAGTACCAATCCTAATCCGACAACGTAAATAGAGATTTCAACCATTGCGATAAAAGGTGCAATCGATTGATATCCCTTCATGGTCAACATCATTCTAAGGGTGTTTAACGTAACGTAAACGACGTTTATTAAGAAAATCGTTAATAACATTGTCCAATCTAAATCCACAAAATTCTCCTATCTTTTTTTTACCTACTTTAAGTTTTACATACTATAATAGCTGAGACAAGTATGACCTATCCCAGCCTTTTTGTTATATGACTATTTCCCTTATTAAAAAGCGTATTTATTTCTTCTAAATCAGCAATAGATCTTGTTTAGCCTTGATCTTCCACTAATTCTCCCAAAGTGTCTTCAAACTGAATTTTTTCAACGCGTAAAGTTAATATTCGAGAGCCTTCAAGTGAATCTACTTTCATCAACAAATCTTCTAACTTCAAAAATGCATCGTCGTTTTTGCTTGGAACACTACCAAACTCTGTTATGAAGTATCCGGCAATCGTATCAACATCTTCAGATTCTATCTTGGTACCAAAATAATCATTAAACTTCTCTATCGGGGCTGATCCATCCACGACATATTTCTGATCAGTAACTTCTTCAAATAGACTATTTGTTTGATCATATTCGTCATCGATTTCTCCAACGATTTCTTCAAGAAGATCTTCTAGTGTAACAATACCAACCACTCCACCGTATTCATCATTCAAGACAGCCATTTGGTTTTGAGTTCGTTTCATTTGAAAAATCAAATCATCAATGTAGATGGTTTCTGGTACAAATAATGCTTCATTACTGATTTCTTTTAAATCAATATCATAGAGAGCTTGATCTTTCGAAGCTTTCAACAAGTTCTTTACGTGAACGATCCCTAATATATTATCTTTATCTTCGAAATATAGCGGCACTCTAGAGTGCGGGGTGTTCAGCATAGCATCAATATTTTCTTTATTAGAATCTTCGTAGTCCAGCATAAATGAATCGGTTCTTGGAACCATCACTTCTCTGGCAATTTTATTGTCCAGAGATAAGACCCCTTTTAACATTGAGAATTCTTCCAGATCGATGACTTCATGATGATGACTCTGCTCTATAAACGTACGGAATTCATCTCTTGTCATCGTGTCCTCGTGAGCATCAAAATTAATCGGAATAATTTTTTTCATCAGTTTTGTGATCATTTTCAATGTCCAAACAATCGGGATAAATAGTTTGCGAACAATAAGAACGATCCCTACGAGCAACATTGCAGTTTGGTCGGGGTCTTGAGCAGCAATCGCTTTAGGCAGCTGCTCTCCAAATACAAGAAACACAGATGAGACAATCAGTGTAATGATGATCATACTCAGAATTCTGGCAGAAGCAAATTCTCCCATCATACCAGCCAGGTAGTCAGTATAGTAAAACGATGCTAGCGCACTACTGAAGAGCGCAGCGAGTGTCAGAATAATACGAACTGCAATCAGATAATCATCCGACTTTTCCAACAACAGTAACACCTTTTTGGCTTTCTTGTTTCCTTCAATTGATAACTCGATAATTTTGGTTTGATTCAGTGAAATCAATGACATTTCGACTGCTGCAAAAATGCCATAGACAACCGTCAGCAAAACAATAAGTGCTACATGCCCAATTAAGGGCTGCAGACTCCCGGGATCAGAATTCATTATATATTTTCTCCTTTTTTTACGTTCACTTTAATTCATTTATCAAAATCAAAGTCACTATATCACATATCGAGCACTGGAACAATAGCATTCAGTGCAGGCTTCTTAGCTTTTATTTATTATTCAGTATCTTTCAATTCTGGAAGAATGGGTAAGAACCGTTCAACTACATCCCCACTACTCTTTCCTTCAAGGAAACCAATAAACGTGAAATCATTATCCTCCGCATCCAGTGCGTAAACAAATCCATTCGTGACATTTTCGCCATCTTTTTCAATTTCAGCCGTTCCGGTTTTAGCACCTACTTGGAAAGGCAAAGATGCAAAAGGATGCGCTGTACCATTTGTATCTTCTACAGCTCTAATCAAATCTTCTCTGACAATTTCTGCAGACTC
This sequence comes from Marinilactibacillus sp. XAAS-LB27, assembly GCF_036039175.1. Taxonomy (NCBI): domain Bacteria; kingdom Bacillati; phylum Bacillota; class Bacilli; order Lactobacillales; family Carnobacteriaceae; genus Marinilactibacillus; species Marinilactibacillus sp. XAAS-LB27. The sequence continues at coordinate 73,504 of NZ_JAYXKP010000005.1, forward strand.
TAAAGATACTGGAGTGAGTTGGTTTGCACCTGATTCTTCATCCATGACGAGTGTAGGAAATGTCATCATACCATCATTTGCTACAGCAGAATAAAATGAAATCTGGTGAATCGGGCTCATCAATAATTCACCTTGACCATATGCAGTATCTGCCAGTAATGTTGGTCTACTCAATGCGCCATCATTAGATATTTGAGCTGGTTGCATACTGAACGGAAGATTCATGCTGGCACCGAACGGGAATTGACTCAGTTCTTTAACGAATGTATCTCCACCCATTTCGAGTGCTTCCATTGCGAAATAAATATTATCTGAATACGTAATGGCTGCTTGTAAGTCAACTTCTGTAACCGCGTCACTTACACGAGTAATTTGATGTCCTCCAAACGAATCATCATTTGGACTCCATTGTAGTCCCTCAATCGTATGGGTTTTCTCAGGTGTTGTGACCCCAGTATCCAAACCAATCATAGAAGTTAATATCTTGAAAGTAGAGCCGGGAGCATACCGCGCTGCATATCGAGCAACAAATGGCGTATTAGGATCATTGTTGTAATTCTGGTAATCCTCACTTGATATACCTCTTACAAAAAGTTGCGGATCATAAGAAGGTGAGCTTGCTGCTACTAGTAGCTCTCCTGTATCCGGATCCATAACCACCGCTGTTCCTGGTTCACCTTGTAACTGGTCGTAGAATGACTGTTGTAAATCGATGTCAATTGTAAGACGAATATTTTCTCCATCTTTAATTTCTGATTCAATCAATACGGATTTTTGCTCGCCTTCTTCTGATTCAATGAAAATTCTACCACCTTTCGTGCCACGAAGTCTCTGATCAAAAGCTGCTTCTAGACCTGATTTCCCTAATATGTCTCCAGTTTGCAAGGTAGGGTTAGCTTCTATATCTTCAGCAGTCGCTTGCCCAACATATCCTGTTAGATGAGCTGCTGCTTCAGACAGCGGGTAGACACGAGAAGCAGTCTGTTGATAGCGAACGCCTGAAAGTTCAGGTCTATTCCCTTCTTCTACCACTGTAAAAGGTACGAAGCTATCTTCATTAACCCATGATTGTTCGAGCAACCCTTCCAGTGTCGAAACCTCCTGATTCAAAGTTTCCGCAATTCGGTTAAAGTTCTCTGCTCTCGCACTTCCCTCCCCTAAAGATGAAGGAAAAAGCCCTGCTTGCCAAGCGTCACCGTTGCCAGCAAGTAGATTGCCATTGCGATCATTCAAACTTCCGCGATCCCCCTCTTCATAACTGATTCTAACAAGGTCTCCCTGTTCCAATTCTGGAAATATCAGTGTTGTATCCCAGTTGACTGACATCGTTTCCTCATCTTCGTAAAGAGTTGTTTTATATTCTAGGTCATTTATCGTCCCTAAAGAAGTGTCCATAGACAATGTATAGTCAAAGTGATAAGTATCTGTTTCTTCGTCTAATCTTAGCTCGGACATCGTTTCATTCAAGTTTGTTGCGCCAATAACTGAAAAAACATTTTGATATCTTTCAGTTATTTCTTCTTTTGAATAAGAGGACGTTGCAATTGAATCTTCTGATAGAAGATCAACCAAATCTACCATTTCTTCTGATCTAAGTGCTTCTAAGTACTGATCGGTAAGAGTCTCTGCTCTAGTCTGTCTCAGTTGAGCTTCTCGACTTTCTTGCCATCTAGTGTATCCAATATACCCCCCAACACATACCAAAACAATCAGAATGACAGCCGTGGGTATTAACCAAATTTTCTTACTTTTATCATTTTTTGTAAATCCTTTTGAAGATCGCTTCATATTCCTACCTGCTTTCTATTAATTCAACTATGGGTTGTCGATTCTCTGTTTAGTCTAGTCTGCGTTCTTGTTTATTGATCGAATATGTCTTTTTCTTTTTTTCTATATCTATCCATTTTTTTACTGAACAATTTTCCGTTAGAAGGTGGTGTATAAGTAATGGCGTTAGCACCTGCTTCAATGGTCTCTTTGATACTTTCCTCTGTCGGACCGCCAGTCGCAATGATGGGTAGTTTAGGATATTTACTTCTAATTTCTCTGACAAGTTCCGCAGTATTCGCAGCATTTGAAATATTCAAAATATCAATTCCCGCAGCCAGTCTATCATCTATATCTGTATATTCAGATACAATGGTCATAATAATTGGAATATCGATGACTTCATTAATCGCTTCAATGGTCTCAATAGGTGTTGGTGCATTCACTACGACCGCCAAGCAACCGTGTGCTTCGGCAAACAGTGCCATATTTGCTGATCTTGGACCTTGAGTCGTTCCACCACCTACTCCAGCAAGAACAGGAATTGTCGACACAGATGTAATTGCTTGAATGATTGCGGGATGTGGTGTGAACGGATAAACGGCCATAATGGCATCAGCATTATTGTTCATAATAATTGAAATATCTGTCGTAAACATCATGGCTTTAAACCTTTTTCCATTTATGTTGATACCACTAGCATTTCTTATGACATCTGGCACTGCAATATAATCTTTTCTTAAATTAGTCTCAACGACTGGCACTTCTTTTTTATTGGTCATTCGCTTGTCCCTCATTTTCATTAGTGTCATGATCAAACCTTTGAAGATCATAGGTTTCAATTAATGAGATCACTTTGTCAGGATAGTCGGGGTCAGTAGCATAGCCCGCTGTTTTAAGCGCTTTTGCAGCATCCCGATAGTTCGAAGATTCAATAACATCCGCATATAGACTATCATCCCACTCTGTTCCGTTCTTCAAAAGCTTCGCGTAATCCTCCATGGACTCTAGCAATGTATTATAACTTCTGAATTCGGCTCTGATCTCTACCCATTCGTCCTCTTCAAATTCCTTTGTAGTATAGTCTGTTTCATTTGTTCCTTTAATACCATAATAATTATTTTCACGTTGCGCTAGCTCACTTCTTCCCCAGTTTGACTCAAGGATTGCCTGAGCAATCGCGACGCTTGGACGAATGCCATAGGTTGCGTTCAAAATCACTGCATTCTCACCAACTTCATCAATAAACTCTTCCTCACGGGAAGAAGAAATGCCAACTGGATCGTCTAGTAATCTTTTACCGACAAAAGCGATGGAGAACACAAAAAACAGTAAAAAAACTAGCCCGATTTTAAATAGTAACATAAAAGGGCTCTGCTTGTTTCTTTTGCCCCTCTTACGTGCTTTCGTTTTTCTTTTAGCCAAAACCAACGACTCCTTTAAACTGATTCCACTACAGCTTATTCTTATAGATTTTCTCTTTCTTCAAGCAATTCTATAAATTCTTCCAATACAAGCTCGTGTTCCTCGATAAACTGGGCATTTTCTTTACCGACATATCTAAAGTGCCATGATTCATAATTAATATCTGTTAGTGCTTCTGCCCCTTCGGGATATCTTAGGATAAAGCCGTAGTCCGTCATTGTTTCCAGTAGCCAATGTTGCGATTCTTGAGTATCGTAATCTGGTGTCAGACTATTTCCATCAGCAATCCACTGTTGATCCACGATGTCTACCGCTAAACCGGTATGATGCTCACTTCTTTTCGGTATAGCGATATATTCTTCTGTTTTAGCGATGGCTTCTTCTTCAGTATAGCCTTCTTGTTTGAATTTACTGATACTATTATCATAGTTATTTTGCTGTCTTTCGACAGAACGGTAACCTGAAGCAAAAAACAGACGATGATCAGCTTCAAGACCAGCTGATATCCATTCTTCAAACGGTTCTACAATTCTTGCATCAATTTCCTTATCTGGCTCTACTTCAACAAGGTTGGGTTCAAAATCGTCTGGTAATGGCTTCCAGTTATTCACTAGTATAAGATTCCAGTCTTTGGAATTTGCATCTTCTGGTAATGATTCCAAGAGCTCGAGATGTGCGATTTCTTCTTTTGTAAGTGTGTCTGTTTTTTCCTCTTTTTGTTCGGATGTTTCAGAAGAAGTGTTTTGCTCATTGGCGCTTTTTGACGTTTCATCTATTGGTGTCCGATCTGCGGGCGTACATCCTGCAAGGACGATTAAACCAACAGGTAGAATGAACCATTTTTTATGCATTCTAACAATCTCCTACTCTAGTATATTCATGTTACTCATTTTACCACAACGCAAAGTCTCAAACCAAAATACTCATGATAATCTAAACATTTTTAAACGGTTACTTCATTTTTTTGATACAATTAAAGTAGGAAGTTTAAAAAATGATTAAGATAAAATAGATGTTCTGATATTTAAAGTCTTTTCATCTTTTTAAACAATTTTATAGAAAGAAGGAATGATGATGGCTACAATTAAATGGGGTATTATTGGACTTGGTGATATTGCTCAAAGCTTCGCAGATTCTTTTAACTCAGAACAAGCTGAATTAGCTGCTGTTGCTTCAAGAAGTTTACAGAAAGCTCAGGAATTTGCTGAAAGACATCATGTACCTAAAGCTTATGGTCATTATGAAGCGCTCTGCTTTGATCCAGAAATTGATATCATTTACCTAGCTACGCCTAACAGTCACCATGCAGAAAATATTAAAATGGTTCTGAATGCAGGTAAACATGTACTATGCGAAAAAGCGATGGTTATGAGTGCAGCAGAATTTAAAGAGGTTCACGAACTGGCTAAAGATAAAAACTTGATTATTGCTGAGGCGATGACAATTTATCACATGCCTTTATATAAGCAATTGAAATCAAGGATCAAATCTAGGGAATTTGGACAGCTCAAAATGGTCAATGCTATGTTTGGAAGTCTGAAAGAAGCAGACCCTAATAATCGATTTTTCAATAAAGAATTGGGTGGCGGGGCACTTCTGGATATTGGCGTCTATGCTTTGTCGTTCGTTCGTTTCTTCTTAAGTAGTCAGCCAACCGAACTTCAGACAATGGCTAAGCTTTATGAAACTGGTGTTGACGAAATGAGTACGATTCAGATGCGTAACGAACACAATGAATTGTCTAGTGTCTCTCTTTCCTTTAGAGGGAAAATGCCTAAGCAAGGTGTAATCGTCTGCGAGGAAGCTTATATTACGGTATTAGATTACCCTAGGGCCGATAAAGCAGTCATCACTTACGCTGATGGTCGGACTGAGATTGTTGAAGATGGGGATTCCGCCTCTGCTTTATCTTACGAAATAGATGCATTGACACAAACCTTACTTGAAGTAGAAAATCTCTCTTTTATAGATTTGACTCGTGATGTAACCAACCTTATGGATCAGTCAGAAAAACTATGGGGCATGGATTTAACGAAATAATAGAAATCATAGATAAAACAAAAAAGAGATAGCTGTCCGATTTTTGGACATCTATCTCTTTTGATTATTCTTGTGCTTTAAGTGCTTCTATCATATCAATATACTTCAACTTGAAGTGCATCAAAATCATGACAAGTCCTGAGAACAAGAATGTCAACAAACCTGAATACAGATAACTAGTAAAGTTGATGTGACGACTAAATCGCATCATATCTACTTCGGCTGTATTGATGACGAATCGGTGCATAATAACCCCTAGTCCCAGTCCGAAAATAATGCCCATTAATGTCAGTACAAGATTTTCTCTATAGACGTACATGGTCACTTCCTTGTCATAAAAACCAAGTACTTTAATCGTTGATAGTTCACGTTCTCTTTCTGATACATTAATGTTCGTTAAGTTATATAGAACAATAAAAGCCAGTGTCGCTGCTGAGATAATAATGACGAGTGTCACAACATCTAGACTATCTAAGGATCCTTGCATGCTGTCATAGACCACAGAGACAAAGGTTACACCCTGAACGGCTTCTTCTGCATTCAGTAGCTGTCCCACAGCTGTATCTTCTACTTCATCCGTATCATATTCCAATAAGCGTGTATTATAGACAGGTTCTTCTCCTGTCGCTCCTTCAAATGCCTCTGGAGAAAGATAGACAAAGTGTTGGAAGTAATGTTCCACGGTTCCTTTCACTTCAACATCGTATACTTCTTGGTCATTCCCATTGATTTGAATTCTATCGCCTACAGAAATATCTAAAAGATCTGCTAGTTTTTCTGTAATAATTGCCCCTTCATCAGGCAAGTCATAAACTTTTTCTGGATCCTGCTTGTCTTTTAGGACTACAAAGTCTTTTAGCTTTTCTGTATCTTCCGGAACAAATAAGTTGATATCCTGACGGTTGCCGTCGGCTTCAGCAGTGAAGGTGTTTTGTTCAACTCTAAGATTTTCGTCAATCTCACTCATTCCATTAAGTGTGCCTTCGTAGTTTTCTAAATCACTTTGTTCAGCTTCTGAATTCTCAGATACAATGGCTTGGTATAAATTAATTTCTCCATATTGGATACCGCCAATATTTGCAATGGAGTCTGATAAGCCAAACCCTGTAAGCAAGAGCGCTGTACATCCAGCTACACCAATAATGGTCATTAACATACGACCTTTATACCTAAATAAATTTCTTGAAGCAACTTTTTGAGTAAAGCTAAATCTATTCCATAAAAAAGGCATTCTTTCAATCAGAATTCTTTTTCCTTTTTTAGGTGCTTTTGGTCTCAATAAGTCGGAGGCATTACTTTTTAAAGAAATTCTCACAGAAACTAAGGTTGCCAATCCCGTTGCACAAAGTGAAGCCAAGATTGAAATAATAGAATAGCTCCAATAGAATTGCACACCGATATCTGGAAGATTATAGAGAGACCCATACGCATCCATAATGACCGATGGGAAAACCCAATAACCAATACCGAGCCCAATCACTGCACCCATAATCGTTGCAAGAAAAGCGTAGACAAAGTATTTTAAAGAGATATCTGAATTTTTGTATCCTAATGCTTTCATTGTCCCAATTTGACTTCTACCTTCATCGACCATACGTGTCATAGTCGTTAAAGAAATCAGTGCAGCTAACAAGAAGAAGAACACAGGGAATATTTGAGCAATTGCTCCAATTCTTTCTGCATTTTCACCGTACTCAGAGTATCCAGCGAAATAAGAACGATCATTAATCAGATACTCTGGATCATCCAAATTATCAAGATCATCTTGTGCTTCTTCTAATTCTACTCGAGCATCGGCTATTTCTATTTCTGCATCTTCGCGCTCATTCTCGAATGTTTCAAGACCTTCTTGGTACTCAGCCTCTCCATCTTCTAGTTCTACTCGAGCGTCTTCTAGCTCTGTTCGACCATTTGCAATTTCTGATTCCAAAGTAGCTTCTGCTTCATCTAGCTGCTGCGTTCCAGATGCAACTTCTGCTTCTTGGCTTTCAAGTTCAGCTAAACCATTTGTAACTTGTTGCTGTGCTTGATCAAGTTCAGCTGCTGCGTCCTGTAATTGCTGACGGCCTTGCACAATTGCTTGTTCACCTTGTTCAAGTTCTTGTTCTTGAGCAGCTATCTGTGCTCTATTATTCTCCAGCTCTTGTTGCGCTATAGCTAGTTGTTCTTCTGGTAACTGGCCAGCACTTGCCTGAAGTTGTTGTTCAGCAGCATCAAGTTCTTGACGCGCAGCTTCAATTTGCTGTCTACCATTTGCAATTTCTTGTTCTGAAGAAGCCAATTGAGCTTCGGATGCCTGACGTTCCTCTTCAAGTCGATATCTACCTGCATCGATTTCTGCTTGTGCATCCTGAAGTTCTGTACGAGCACTTTGAATCTGAGCTTCGCCTTGTTCAATTTCTGCTCTTCGCGATTCAATCTCAGCACGGGCATTCGACTCTTCTTGCTCTAATTCAGCAAGGCCATCTTCATAGGCTGCCCAGCCTTCATCTAGTTCTCTTCGAGCATCTTGTAATTCAATTCGAGCATCTTCTAGCTCTTTTTCTGCTGACTCTATTTCCTCATATCCATCGTCAATTTCTTCTTGGCCTTCTGCTCTTATTTCAGCCAGTCTTTCTTGAGGTCGATTTTCAACTAAGGTTTCGAGTTCTGCTGTTTTCTCGGTAACAAATGCATCATACTCATCACTATAAGCTTCATATTGAGACGATTCGTCAAAGCGAATAAAGGACTCTGTATAATACTCAACATCAAAATCTTCTTCCAAAATAACGGAAAATCCATCCAATGTTCCAGAACCAGCTTGTGTATTTCCACGTGTATCACTTTCTACATAAAGTGGACTTTTTACAAATCCAACAACTTCAAATTCTAGTTGTTTGAACGTATCTTCATAAGCATCATCTGTACCAGACTCAAGTTCGATCACGTCGCCAATAGCATAAGTATTCTGATAAGTTGAAGTAGAATCAAGTGAAATTTCACCAGACTTCTCTGGAAGGCGACCTTCTAGTATTGTAAAATCATTGATTTCTTTTTGGTCTTCTGGATTGTATCCATATATCTTAGACGTCATCCCAGTTTGGTTCATGACGACATCACTGGAATAAAGGGTTTCAACTGTACTGCCTTCTACCGATTCTAAAAGAGATTTGTCGTCATCATTCAGACCATAAGTAGATAGAATTTGAAAGTCCATCAAATCATGTTCTTGATAATAATCATCTGCCGTTTGTATCATAACCGGACCTGTTGCACTGATTCCCGCAAAAAAGGCTACACCCAGTAAGATTATGGCAAAAATAGATAGAAAACGTGTTTTGGTTTTCCATATTTCTCTAAATGTATCTTTCCATAAAGCTGTTTTTTTCACTACTATTCCTCTTTTAATTTAGATTCGTTTGCTTATAAACTCTTCAGTGGATTCTACCATTCGATATCCTGAACAGGTGTTGGATTTTCATTAACCGTCATACTTCTTACTTTTGCATTGTTAATATCAATCACTCGATCAGCCATTGGTGAGATTGCCCGATTATGAGTAATAACAACAACCGTTGCATTGTATTCTTCTTTTGATTTGTTTAATATCTCCAGAACTTTTTTTCCAGTTTCGTAATCTAGCGCACCTGTGGGCTCATCACAAAGAAGGAGTTTTGGCTGTTTAGCTAACGCTCTTGCAATTGCTACCCGTTGCTGCTCGCCACCTGATAATTGTGCCGGAAAATTATCCATTCGGTGTCCTAATCCAACACTTTTCAATACTTCCGCCGCATCCAATGCATCTGGTGAAATTTCGGCAGCAAGTTCTACATTTTCTTTTGCTGTCAGGTTTGGGATGAGGTTATAGTTTTGAAACACAAAACCTACATCATCTCGGCGATACTTAGTTAATTGTTTCTCACTGAACCCTACAATATTCGTGCCGTCTATAATAACGTCACCTTCGTCAGCAAAGTCCATTCCACCCAATATATTCAGTACAGTTGTTTTACCTGCTCCACTAGGGCCTACAATAACGGCGAATTCATTTTTTTCTATATCAAAAGTAATACCGTCGTTCGCAACAACGGTTGTTTCTCCTGAACTGTATCGTTTGTATTCATCTTTTACTGTTATATAAGCTGTCATTCTGTAGTTCCTCTCTTAAATTCTCTTACTCTATATTAGCATAGGCAATCCAATCTATGGGTTTTGTTTGCCTTTCATTACATATTCTTCACAAAATAGTCATGATTTTGTGATTAAAACTGGTGTATTTTTACAATTTACGATTCTAAAAATAGTGATAAACATGTTAAAGTCAGAAGACATGTAAAAAACCAGCAGAGTTATCTCACTCCACTGGCCTTCTCATATCCTGATTAGTTTGTTTTTTCTAAGACCATCACTTTAAGATAGTCACTTTCAGGATACTGTTCATTGATTTTGAAATCTTCTGGTAATTTGTATTCATCGAGTAGATAAGCATCAACATTTTTATTGTCAAACGCTTCGTTTACCATTTCATAGAAATCATCACGGTTTAGTTTCCAAGTATTGGACGAAGCAATTAACATACCTTTATCTGCCAACACTTCAAGAGCATCTTGAATCAATCCAACATAATCTTTTTCAACTGTAAATGTACGCTTTTTAGTACGGGCGAAAGTCGGTGGATCTAATATAATCATATCAAATTTCAAATCATGTTTTTTAGCATAGTCTAAATAATCAAAAACATCAATCACTCGGATTTCATGATCATCTGGATTTAAGCCATTTAACTCGAATTGTTCAATTGTTTTCGCTTTACTTCTGTTCGCAGCATCAATGTTAACAGTTTTTACTGCGCCACCCATAGCTGCTGCTACTGAAAAAGCTCCAGTGTAGCTAAACGTATTTAATATCGTTTTCCCAGTGCCCCAGTCTTCCATCAATTTTCCTCTGACATTTCTCTGATCAAGGAATATCCCTGTCATCCAGCCTTCATTGATGTAAGTTGCATATTGAATACCGTTTTCTTTGATAATCAATGGTTCTGGTGGCACTTCTCCGTCCACATGCTTGGAATCTAAAGTAGCATCGCTAAAGCGAACTTTTTCGACGATTCCTTTGAAATCAGGAATTGCTACTTTGAAAGCTTGATAAATCTCTTCTTTATGTGTATAAATACCTTTATTAAACCAAGAAAAGATATAAAAACCAGCATAGTAATCGACGGTTATTCCACCGATACCATCGCCATCTGCATTAAATAAACGGAAAGCAGTTGTTGAGTCATCTGCATAGAAAGCAGAACGAGCCTTATGCGCAATTCTGAATTGACGATCGTAAAAGACAGAATCAATCGTTTCGTCTTTATCCGTAGTTAGGATCCAGCCAACTGTACGATTTTCTTTACCCAAATATCCTTTACCAATAAATTTATTTTTTTCATCAACGATCTCAACAGCTTCACCTTCAGTATAATCACCTAGGCTTTTAAAATCATATTCTTCTAAAGCTTGATATCCGTTGCGTAATCGATTTGCTGCTAATGCTTTAACTTGTAATTTTCTCAATTTATTACTCCTTTATATCCGAATGGTTCTTTTTAGTATCAATTAAAGTTATTTTTTCTAAGTTGAGCTTGGATACTGATATTTTCTACAATGCATCCAGAAACTTTATTTTACCACACAAAAAGGTGAATGCCAGATATTTATATGACATCCACCTTTTTCACTATTTTATTATTCTTCGTCTTGTTCTTGTTCTGGCATGACAGGTTCTTCATTGTTCTGTTCCGTAGAATCTGTTTGTTCTTCTTGTTCCGAATCGAGGTCATTTTGCAACTCAGGTGCGTCTGTTTTGTATAAATCAGCTGTAGACTCTCCGCCATTTGTTTCAATCAGACTCGTACTTCTCAACGGATCACTTTCAAAGACGCTTAACTGATTTGAATAAACATAGTCATTTTTCTCAACGTCGCTGAATGAATCCGGCGTGTAAAAGCGTAACAAGTCCATCATCATCAAATCATCTGAGTAAGACAATTCTTGTCTAGCACTTTCACGTACTTCATTCAGTTCAGCAAGTTCTTCTTCAGATAATTCTCCTTGAACTTCTTCTCCAGTTTGAGAATCATAGATATTTTGACCTATAAATGAGTATTCTGGAGTCATAACATTTCCGTTTCGGAATGGTACTGTATTGTTATGTTCTTCAGATAGAATATCTTGGCCCATGAAAATATAGTCATCTGTTTGAATACCTAACAAGTGCATCAACGTCGGCAACATATCTACCTGGCCACTATATTTGTCAATGACTTCTCCATTACCTACACCTGGTGCATGAATAATTAATGGAACCTTTTGCATTTCTGCATTCTGGAAGTCTCCCCATTCATCTTGCTGATCTCCTAGGAGATCAGCAAGATGCGGATTTCTCATATTGGAGATACCATAATGGTCTCCGTAAAGTACAAATACTGAATTCTCGTACAATCCAGCTTCTTTCAAATAGTTAAAGAACTCTTCAATTGCTTGATCAGTATAGTTTGCTGTAGCAAAATATTGATTGATCGTTTCATCTCCCGTTTGAGCTGCTGGGAATCCAGAATTCTGCTCATCCAGCGGGTAAGGGAAATGGTTTGTTACAGTGATAAACTTGCTATAAAACGGTTGTGGTAATTGCTCTATATATTGTGCAGACTCTTGGAAAAACAACTTATCTTTAAGTCCGTATTCAAGTGAACGGTCTCCCGATACATCATAATAGGCAGAATCAAAGAAGTAATCATACCCAAATTGCTGGTAAGTATCGTTTCGATTCCAAAATGATCCAACGTTACCGTGAAACGCTGCCGATGTATACCCAGCTTCTTGCTTCAAAATATTTGGTGCTGCATGGAATGTATTTGTCGTTCCTAAAGTCTGGAACGCACTTCCTTGCGGCAATCCATATAACGAGTTTTCGCCAAGTATCTCCGCGTCAGAAGATTTACCTTGTCCAACTTGATGATAAAAATTCGAGAAGCTATAAGATGAATCATTATGATATAGACTATTTACGAAAGGCATTACCTCATGCATTTCACCATTCTCATCTTCTAAATCATAATCGATCACAAATTGTTGCACACTTTCCATAGCAATAACGAAAACGTTACGACCTTCAGCTTTACCGAAGTATTCTACATTTGGTGCAGCATTATTTTCTTTTGCAAATTCCATAATATCTACTAAATTCGACTCATCCGCGCTTGCTCGAACATGATTATTCTGAGCCGTTTGGAATGCATCGTAAGCTGTAAAGAAATTCAGGCCTAAATATTTCACGATGTAATTACGGTCAAAAGTACGCACAAGTAATTGAGGTCGGTTACTCTCAGCTAATGCCAAATTCCCTGCAAAAAGTGCAAATCCTAAAACCGTTGTCGCTACTGCGTAACGTTTCTTGAAAGGTCGTACGTCCATCGTTATATTGGACTTTCTCTTATAAAGAATAACACCAAGCAGTATGATGATATCCATCCAATATAATAAATCCCAAGGTCTCATCATCGCGATTGTTGAGGTAAATACAGCTCCTGAAACATTATTAGAACCTAATAATATGTTCATGGTTAGAAAATCTGAAAATTCTCTATAAAACATAATATTAAAATAAAGAATCATTGAAGCGATTGTCATAATGCTAAACAATGCAATGTAAGATCTTTTGGGCTTTTTAAAATAAAGCGCTATTGAGAAAAGGATAACCGTTACCGCGATTGGATTGATCAGCAGTATAAATTCTTGTATGGCTCCTGAAACTCCTAAATTGAATTCAAAGGTATATGCCAAGTATGTTTTTAACCAAAAAAGAACGCTTGCTAGACCGAAAAAACCGATCCTTGTATTTAAACTATTTTTTATCTTAGACATGAAGATGCCTCCTATACTTTCTGTGAATCTATTTCTTAAATCATTCTATATTCGATTTAAATCCGTTCTATCACTTACGACATTTTACATTAAATTTACATAGAAGGCAAATGACTCCTCCTTTATGTTTTATAATAAGATATTGTAAAGAAAAGACTACTACAGAAGAGAAAAAGACCGTTCACACTTAGTAAATCGTACCTAAGCGAGAACGGTCTTAAGGGTTATTTAAGGTTTAATTTTTTTCTGGGTCTGGAAAATCAATTGTAAAAATCGTTCCTTTTTCAGGTGTGCTATCTACACTAATGGAAGCTTCATGAAGTGCCACTAGCTGCTGCACAATGGATAAGCCTAGACCAGATTCTCCAAATTTTGTATTGGTTCTAGAAATGTCAGCTTTATAGTATCGATCCCATATGTTCTTCAGCTGATCTTCCGTCATACCGATTCCACTATCTTGAATTCTAATCTGCGTACCTTGGTGCGTTTTGATACCCGTGACAGTAATCAAACCATTATTAGTGAATTGTATGGCATTCTTTATTAAGTTTACTAATATCTGTTTGAACCGATCATAATCAGCAAAAACAGTTATCGGCTCTTCCACACTCAGTTGTAGCGTATTGTTTGAACTTTCAGCAAGAGATTTCATCTGTTCTTGAATTTCTTCAAAAATCTCGGTCAATGGCAAAGCATGTTTATTCAGCATAATTCGATTCGAACGAATATTTTCATAATCCAGATTCTCATTAACTAGTCTAATGAGTCGTTTCGTTTCTTTTCTCATCAACTTGATACTTCTTAAGCGTTGCGATTCCGGAATGACATCATATTCTAAGCCTTCAAGAAGTCCATTGATTGTGGTTAAAGGTGTGCGCATTTCATGCGCTGCATCTTGCATGAATGTTTTACGCCTGTCTTCTTGCCGCGCAACTTCTTGCCGAGACATATCGAGAGCTTGAATCATTTTATTAAAGTCCTGAGATAAGTTATCGATTTCATCTCTATCTTTGTGACTAAGCCTGACATCATAATCACCTTCAGCCACCATATGAGCAGCTTGTCTCAGTCTATTGACTCTTTTAACCTGGTACCTTGCAAATATGAAACTCATAATAATAGCAATAACAGTTGAAATCAGAAAAGCATTAAACAAGTTCCTTTTCAATTCGCTCATTTGTCGCTCAATCTGACTAACCGGAGCACTCACGGCAACAAAACCTGAATAGTCACTTGTACTTTTATTGAAATAAGGTAAATAAACGTAAGCTGTTTCTCTAGGGTTTCCGTAAAGATCGGCTTGTTCAGTTGTCAAAGAGACTCTTTCTCCGCTTTGCAAACGATCTTCTTCATCTGGTACGACTCTGGTTTCGATGTTATCTGGCAAGTCTGGAAAAATCAAATGCCCATCATTATCAAAAACAAAAAAAGTGACGCCTTGGTTTCCTAATAGTGATTGAAAATTCGACAACTGATCTGAACTCAAATTAACATCGACAATCGATTCAGCATACGAAAACAGTCTATTTTCTGTTCCTTTTATTGCAGTGTTACGTGCAAACAATACAATAGAAAAAACAGAAATCGTTAGTATCATTATAATGACTGAAAGAAACCCTAGCATCAACTGATAAAAATAAGGAAATTTCATTACGTTTCTACTGCTCCCGTATCATCAAATTTATATCCAACACCCCAGACAGTATGAATGACTTGTGGACCGTTTTGTACTAACTTTTGTCTTAACTTTTTAATATGTGCATCAACGGTTCTTTCGTCTCCAAAATACTCGTAGTCCCAAACAATTTGTAAGAGTTGCTCTCTTGAGAAGACTCTTCTTGGACTGTTCGCTAGTGTATAAAGTAAATCAAATTCTTTAGGTGTTAAGCCTTCAAGCACTTTATCGTAAAGTATAACTTCTCTAGTATTTCTATCTAACTTCAAGTGTTCTGTTTCAACTTCGTATTCTTCTTGAACTGCTTTTTCCGGATTATCTGTATGGTCTGCTCTTCTTTTAAGTGATTTGATTCGAGCAACCAATGTTAATGGACTAAAGGGTTTAGTGACATAATCGTCAGCACCGATTTCTAAACCGATGACTTCGTCACTCTCCGTATCTTTAGCTGTCAACATAATAATTGGTATGCGGGTAGAATGCTTTCTGATTTCCTTACAAATCATCATACCGTCCATTTCTGGTAACATAATATCTAAAACAATTAGGTCAAAATTTTCTTGATTATCCATATAGGTTTCAAGACCTTGTTTTCCGTTATGAATAAATGTTGCTTCCCATTCTTCTTTCAAAAAAAACATTTCAATCATTTCACAAACAGATTCATTATCTTCAATCATTAAAATATTCATGTATATCCCTCTTTCACTTAAGGTTTTCCTAGGGTTTATTCTACATTATACATTGAATATTTGAAAATTTAACGTGAATCTGGATATTTCTTCTTTTAAATTAGATAAAATAGTGAAAATAGTTCGAATAAATTACTGCGTATTTTTATTTTTCAGTTAAAAAAAGCTCGCCCCAGGCGAGCTTTTTGAACCTATTATATTGCGAGTGTGCTTTCTTGTTTTTTAGGTTGTAAAAATTGTACGTCATTAACTAGTAATTCAACTACATAAATCGTTTCCTTGTCTGTATTCTGGTAACTTCTAGATTGCATTTTGCCATTCAGACCGATTAAATCTCCTTTATTACAATATTCTTCAATCAATTCTGCCCGTTTCCCCCAAGCTACTACAGGTATAAAATCGGCTTCTGCATTCCCTTCTGATTTGTAATGTCTTTGGACAGCAATAACATTGTTCATAACGATTTTTCCTTCCCCTACATCTCTCAGCTCTATATCACGAACGATTCTTCCTACAAATGATACTTGGTTCATCTCTTTTCCTCCTGAAACAGTAATTTTTGAGTAATCTTTCCTACTCTCTTTAAATACTGTTCACTTAACTAGAAAAATGACGAAAAAAAACAAGCAGAATGTATCTGCTTGTTTTCAAACTGTTTTGTAGTTGTGATTATAATATAAACTCCAAAATATGCTGCCAAAGTTCCGGTTCGAAAACATCCATTGGACTGTTTCCATCCCCAATGACACCATATCCGATCATAACGCCTCCAATGAACGCTGCCGCGATCAATATAAGTACGATGATGATTTTCAGCAAATATAGGCCAGTTTTCTTCAAAGCGGATTGCCATGTCATATAATTACACCTCTAAACCAGTTTATTTTGTATCTTTTACTTGAGTTATGCGCAGTAGCTTATTTACGTTTTTTCAAACTTTCTAGTAAGATTCCGGTTCCTAGCGCTACTGAATCTAACGGATTTTCAGCCTTGAATACGGGAACTTTCAATTCCTCCGCAAATAATAGGTCAATACCATCTATTAATGCGCCCCCACCTGTAAGAATGACTCCACGATCAATGATATCCGCAGATAATTCTGGTGGCGTTTTTTCCAAAACTTCTTTAGCTTGCTCCACTACTACCACCATAGACTCTCGAGTTGCTTCCATCACTTCAAGTGAAGTAATCGAAATTGTACGCGGAAGACCTGAAACAACGTCTCTACCTCTTACGTCCATCGAATCATTACGTCCATGATCAAATATGACACCAATTTCCTTTTTAACGGCTTCAGCTGTTCGAACACCAATTAATAGATTGTGCTTTTTCTTGATATAAACAATAATATCGTTATCCAATGTATCTCCAGCGACTTTCACAGAACGACTCGTTACGATACCACCCATAGATAAAACAGCAATATCGCTTGTTCCACCACCGATATCAATAACCATATTTCCACTCGGTTGGAAAATATCCATTCCTGCTCCAATAGCTGCTACCTTTGGCTCTTCTTCCAGATAAACGTTTTTGCCGCCACTTTTTTCAGCAACTTCAATGATTGCTTTCTGCTCAATAGCTGTAATATTTGTCGGACAGCAAATTAAAATATTCGGTTTAGATAAAAAGCCTTTTACATTTAATTTATTTATAAAGTAAGTTAACATCGCTTCTGTAATATCGAAATCTGCAATAACACCACCTTGTAGAGGTCTGATTGCCTGAATATTCCCTGGAGTTCTACCAACCATTAAATACGCTTCTTCACCTACTGCCAGTACTTCTTTTGTTTTTGTATCAAGCGCTACAACAGAAGGCTCATTTAATACGATACCTTTACCTTTAACGTGTACTAGTACATTCGCAGTTCCTAAATCGATTCCAATATCTCTTGCCATGATTGTTCTCCTCTCAAGCTTTTTACACTTATCGTTAAAAGGTAAAAAGTCATATCGTAGATCTTTTCTCATTTTAGATTTTTATTTTGATATTTAAGAATTTCTCACTCTTTCTATCATACTCAAGATTGTAAAAAAGAGCAAGATTAAAAAAAGTTCTCATCAATATTCATCTGTTATGTACAAAAAAAGCTGAACCGAGTAGATAAAGGTATTTTACCTATTCGGTCCAGCTCATTATGAATCTTTAACCTATTCGAATTATTCTGAAACGACTGTGTCTTTTGATTTAATCACAGATTCGTCTGCATTGATTCTTTCGACGTCTGCTCCTAGACCAATTAGTTTCTCGTGGAAGTTATAGTATCCACGGTCTAAGTGATTCAAGTTCGTTACTTGAGTGTAGCCAGCTGAGACTAATCCTGCTAGAATTAAGGCTGCTGATGCTCGTAAGTCACTCGATGCAACTTCAGCTCCTTGTAATGCCTTTCCACCAACGATAACAAGACTCTGTCCATCAATTTTGAATTCAGCATTCATACGACGAAGCTCTTCCATGTGCATGAAGCGATTTTCAAATACTGTTTCTCTCATAACGCTCGTACCCTCAGCTTGTAGCTGAGCAATCGTCATTTGAGCTTGCATATCCGTTGGGAATCCTGGATGAGGCATTGTTTTAACGTCTGTTGCCATTAATTTTTTCGGTCCGATAACACGTAACCCTTGTTGTTCTTCTTCAAAGATTACACCCATTTCTTTTAGTTTAGAAATCAATGGTTTATTGTGTTCAGATACGGCATCTTTAATTAAAATGTTTCCTTGAGTGATTGCTGCAGCCACCATGAACGTTCCGCTTTCTATACGGTCAGGAATGATCATATGGTTCGTTCCAGTCAGTTTCTCTACTCCTTCAATACGAATCGTTTCTGTTCCAGCGCCGACAACTTTAGCACCCATACGATTTAGGAAGTTAGCCAAGTCTACGATTTCAGGTTCTCTTGCAACGTTTTCGATTACAGTTGTCCCTTCAGCTAGTGTAGCTGCCATCATAATGTTCTGAGTTGCACCAACACTAGGGAAGTCTAGATAGATATGAGCACCTTTAAGCTTCTCTGCTGAAGCTTCGATGTACCCTTTTTTGATATGTACCTCTACTCCCATTGCTTCGAACCCTTTTAAATGTAAATCTATCGGACGGGTACCAATCGCACAGCCACCTGGTAACGCTACTTTTGCGTAGCCTGTTCTAGCTAATAATGGTCCCATAACAACGATAGATGCACGCATTTTACTCATGAAGTCAAACGGTGTTTCATCGTTTAATTCTTTTGTAGCGTCAAAAGTCATTTGTTTATTTTCTTCGTCAAATGAAACTTCAACGTTCAAGTATTTTAAAACAGCTTCCATTGTATAGATATCTGATAATAATGGCACATTAGATAGTGTATTCATGCCATTTTCTGCTAATATAGTTGCTGCTAATATAGGTAATGCAGCATTTTTTGCGCCTTCTAATTCGACGGTACCTGATAATTTACGTCCGCCACTTACAACGATTTTTTCCATGCTTTGCCCTCCAAGGTGATACTCTTCCTAGATCATTCTACTTCGGTATACAATTATATCGACAGGTTAGTTAAAATTAAAAATTATTTTGGAACCTATTCTCACGATGATTCCTTACATATCTTGTTTATTTACTGTAACAAAACAAATTAAAAACAGCATTGATAAGATAAAACTATTGCAGTTATTACAAATCACAATAATCTGTTATATTATATCAGAAAGCATCCTGTTAATAAACTGTTTCGAACGCGTTGTATATGACTTTTATGTGAACAATTAATCGAAACGTTTCCATGATCTACAGCTCTTATTTAAGGATTAGTTGAATAGTTGGACAAGATTCTGAGATGAAAGTACGAATTCGATAAAAAAGCTACTTACGGTATAACCAAGCGCTATCGAAATCAGAACATATAAGATCCTAGCTTGTCGAATATGATATTTTTTAATCCAATAGTCTGTTTTCAGTCCCTGTAGCGCCCAAAACGCTAGTAGTACAAAAACAGTATGCGAAATTAATGTAACGAGTGATTGCAATCCAATATAAGTCATCATTTGATTCCTTCCGAAGTTAGTCTATCATACCTATTAAGAAGATTTCACCTATTCTGCTTATAGGCTCTATTTTACCTTTTTATAAACGAGAAACCTCCAATCCACATACCGGATTGAAGGTTTCTTCGTCTTAATTATAATGTTCCGAATAGTCTATCTCCTGCATCACCAAGACCAGGTAAGATGTAACCTTTCTCATCT
This sequence comes from Marinilactibacillus sp. XAAS-LB27, assembly GCF_036039175.1. NCBI lineage: Bacteria > Bacillati > Bacillota > Bacilli > Lactobacillales > Carnobacteriaceae > Marinilactibacillus > Marinilactibacillus sp. XAAS-LB27. Next base: position 93,221 of record NZ_JAYXKP010000005.1, read on the forward strand.
AATCTTTCATCTAGTGAAGCTGTGTAGATGTCAACATCAGGGTGAGCGTCTTGCAATACTTTTACGCCTTCTGGTGCGGCTACTAGACATACGAATTTAATATTTGTAGCGCCTCTTTTTTTAAGGGCATCGATTGCAGCAACAGCTGATCCGCCTGTTGCAAGCATAGGATCAACAACTAGCAATTGACGATCTGGTAAGTCAGAAGGTAATTTCACGAAATACTCTACTGGTTCCATTGTTTCGTGGTCACGATACATTCCAACATGTCCAACTTTAGCCGCTGGTATAAGATCTAGCATACCATCGACCATTCCTAGTCCTGCTCGAAGGATTGGAACGATCACGACTTTTTTACCGGATAATTGTTTTTGTGTTGATGTTACTAAAGGTGTTTCAATTTCTACATCTTCTAGTGGCATTTCACGAGAAACTTCATAGGCTAAGAGTCTTGCGATTTCATTTACAACTTCTCTAAAATATTTTGTACCTGTACGTTTGTCTCTGATAATTGTCAGCTTATGTTGAATCAGTGGATGGTTGATAACTTGAAGTTTCCCCATTGAAATTGCTCCTTTATGATTAGATTATGTTTCTTTTCAAATTCACTTGTGTGATAACCTCTAATCATTGTACATAAAGGTCAAACATTTTTCCATTATATTTATCAATTCAAATCAATTTGTCATCTAGCATTCCATCCGCAACGGTTACAGTCACATAAATTCCTTAGAGAGAAGCTCTTATTTCTTTAGTACCTAGTCTTAAATAACCGAATAGGCAGCAGCTTTTTCGAGTCGATTCATATAAGCTTCCCCAATTCCTGACCTATTGAAAGGTTCAGCTAGTATAATTGTCGCTTTCGTTTCTTCAAAGAAGCGTAATCCTTTAAACAATCGTCTAGATGCTGAAATAACATCTGATTTTTCCCCTAACGAGAACATAACGGTTTCTTTTGTCCCAAATTGTTTAATGGTTTCTTCAGATGCCAGTATACCGACAACTTCCCCTTCAATTTGATATTTTTTTATGGCTTTTTCCCATCCTATACCTTTTTCGGAAATGATGATTACAGGTTCAGTCGGCGAGTAATGAGTATACTTCATCCCAGGAGCCACTGGTGTATCAGAGTGGTTGGCTAGGTCAGGATTGAATCTTACTGGACCAATAACAGCTTCTATTTCATTTCTTGAGATACCACCTGGTCTTAAAATCGTCGGAAGTTCTGGATTAGAAAGGTCTAAAACGGTTGATTCAAGTCCAACCCCTGTTTCTCCGCCTTCTACAATGCCTGCTATCTTGCCATTCAGATCGCGGTAAACGTGTTGTGCAGAAGTAGGGCTTGGTTTCCCAGAGGAGTTTGCACTAGGCGCGGCTAATGGTTTGCCGGTATCTTTAATCAGTTGCAATGCAATCGGATGATCTGGCATTCGAATCCCAACTGTCTCCAGCCCAGCTGTGACAGTTGGTGCAATTGGTCCTTTTTTCTTCAGAACGATTGTACATGGTCCTGGCCAAAAAGCTTCCATGATTTTTTGAGCTGCTTCTGGAATTTCTTCAGCGTACTCATATGCTTGCTCAATACTAGATACATGAATAATTAAAGGATTGTCTGCCGGTCTTCCTTTAGCTTCATATATTTTTTTGACAGCCTCTTCATTGGTTGCATCTGCACCGAGTCCATATACTGTCTCAGTTGGAAAAGTGACAACTTCACCTTCTAGGAGTAATTGTGCAGCTTTTTCTAGCTCCTGTTCTTTTATCCATATCGTTTCCACTAAACCACTCCTCCCTTTTCATTTATATAGCAATATAAACGACTCTGTCTTGTCCAGCCATATCTTTCCAGATTTCTACATCTGCATTCGGTAACGCATCTTGGAATATGTTTTGAACACGTTGCCCTTGAAGATATCCAATTTCAAGAATCACTCTAGCTTCTGGATTCAGTATTGACGGCAACTCCTTTGCTAATCTTTTATAAATGTCTAGTCCATCTTCTGCCGCAAACAAAGCAAGTGAAGGCTCATGATCCAGCACGGACTGATCCATTTCCCCATGCTCAGACGTTGAGATATAAGGAGGATTGGACAGGATTAAATCATAATGCTGCTCTCTTACAGCATTTGTTAGATCACTTAAATAGAATTTAACCTCAGCTTTCAGTGAGGCTGCATTTTGTTTAGCAATTTCTAATGCTTCTGAACTGATATCCACTGCAGTGACTCTATCATTCGGTCTTTCTAATTTGTGAGAAATAGCTAATACGCCTGTCCCGGTCCCAATATCCAGCACGTCTAATGACTTGGATGATAAAGTCTTTAAATATCGATCAAACCATTCTTCAGTTTCAGGCCTGGGAATAAGCGTATCGGTTGTCACTTTAAATTTTCTATCGTAAAACCATTCGTGTCCGACAATATGCTGTACAGGTCTTCCCTCTGAATATTGATGTAAATCTTTTAGGAATTGTTCTTTCATATTTTCGGGCATGACTTTTGAACCCATTCTAACTAAATCTGTCTTTGTTAAATCAAATCGCTCTTTTAACAACCATTCAGCTGCATATCCTTCAAGTTCTGCTTTTTTTAAAAAAGAAGAAGCCCCAAAAAGGACTTCTCTGATGGTTTCTTTATGGTATAAATCATTAATACTCATTTTGAAGTTGCTCCATTTTTTGAGCTTGTTCCCAGAAAACCAATGCATCAATGATTTCATCCATTTTACCCGCTAATATTTGGTCCAATTTTTGAAGAGTCAGGTTGATACGGTGATCCGTAACCCGACTTTGAGGATAATTATACGTACGGATTCTTTCGGAACGGTCTCCTGTTCCTACAGCTGTTTTACGTTCTGCATCCACTTCTGCTTGTGCTTCTTGAGTGATCTTATCATAAATACGCGATCTTAAAACTTTCATCGCTTTTTCTCTGTTTTTAAGTTGCGAACGCTCATCTTGCATAGCAACAACAATTCCGGTAGGCTCGTGAGTCAATCTAACGGCTGAGGCTGTTTTATTAACGTGCTGCCCGCCAGCGCCACTTGCATGATAAATATCTACACGAATATCATTTTCTGCGATATCAATCTCAACGTCTTCAGCTTCAGGCATGACGACAACTGTCGCAGTTGAGGTATGAATTCTACCTTGTGATTCGGTCTGAGGGATACGTTGTACTCGATGTGCACCGTTCTCGAATTTAAGCTTAGAGTAAACATTCTGTCCAGAAATCAGTAAGGTTACTTCTTTGTACCCACCAATCCCATTTGAATTTGCATCCAACACTTCTGTTTTCCATCTTTGTGATTCTGCATAACGCTGGTACATATCCAGAAGATCCGCAGCAAACAGTTGTGCTTCGTCTCCTCCAGCAGCTCCTCTAATTTCCATGATGATATTTCGCTTGTCGTTCTCATCTCTAGGAAGTAATAAGATTTTCAATTCATCTTCTAAAGCAGCTTTTTGTTCAAGCAATTCTGCTCTTTCTTCTCTAGCCATTTCTTCCATATCATTATCCAGAGACTCTTCAAGCATTTCTTCTGTTTCAGAAATCCCTTCAACTACTGCTTTATATTTTCTATAGCACGTGACAGTTTCTCTCAAGTCACCTTCTTCTCGACTAAGTTTCAAGAATCGGTCAGTATCTGTAATGACTTCGGGGTCACTTAGTAATTCATTTAATTCATCGTATCTATTATCCACTTGCTCAAGTCTGTCGTACATACTCATTTTTCTTCGCCTCTTTCTAGACTACTTTCCATCGATTCGTAATAATGTTTACGGCATACAGGATAATATGCTTCGTTTCCTCCAACCATAATCTGGCTGCCGGTTGAAACAGGTTTACCTTCCTGCATTCTCATATTCATAATTGCTTTCTTATGACAAAACCAGCATATGGTTTTCATTTCTTCTATTTTATCAGCTAATAACAATAAATATTTCGAGCCTTCAAACAATTCGTTTCGAAAATCATTTTTTAATCCGAACGTCATAACCGGTATATTTAGCTGATCTACAATATATGCGAGTTGTAATACATGTTCTTTTTTTAAGAATTGCGCTTCATCAACCAAGACGCAAGCTAGACCTTTTGATTGCTGTTTGACAACTTCAAACAAATCTGTCTGATCTTCGATAGGTATCGCCTCACGCTTCAATCCAATTCGACTAGTGATATATCCAACAGAATCTCGGTCGTCAATCGCACTCGTAAACAGAAGAACTCTCTTATTCTGTTCTTCATAATTATAAGCTACTTTTAAAATCTCGATAGACTTCCCACTATTCATTGCACCATATCTAAAATATAGTTGAGCCATGATTTGCCCTACTTTCAATTTATTCTCAACCAGTTCTTCTAAAACAAAAACTAGCTAATCCTTATAAATTATATGATAACCCTAAGGAAAGTACAAGAGTTGTATCCATTGAATCCTCGATTATCTGTCACTAACCAATAACATTGTCAAAAGCTAACTTGTAAAAACGATTTCAAATTTAGTGAAATATGGTACACTAAACGTACAAAATATCGAGGAGACTGATTATGATTCAACCATTATTTTTTACAGGTGTCATGCAAGAAAAGATCTGGGGAGGTACAAATCTTCGAGACCTTTTCGGCTACGATATCCCAAGTGAGCATACTGGAGAACTTTGGGCAATCAGTGCACACAAGAATGGACCTGCTACTGTTTCTCAAGGAGAGTACAAAGGACAGACTTTAACGGAACTCTGGAATCAGCACCGCGAATTGTTCGGAGACCAACCAGGTGATGTTTTTCCACTTTTAACAAAAATTCTAGATGCTCAGACTGCACTATCTGTTCAAGTCCATCCAGACGATGCATACGGATTAGAGCACGAAGGTGAACTCGGTAAAACAGAATGCTGGTATGTGATTGATGCAGAAGACCAAGCTGAGATTGTTTTCGGACATCACGCAAAGACGAAAGAAGACTTTGCTGAAATGATTCATTCTGGAGAATGGGACCAATTATTACGTTACGTGAAAGTGAAAGCCGGTGATTTCTTTTATGTACCAAGCGGAACCGTCCATGCAATCGGTGGCGGCATTACGATTCTTGAAACGCAACAATCCAGTGATACCACTTACCGCGTTTATGACTATGATCGAAAAGATGATACCGGTCAAACTAGACCTATACACATCCAGCAGTCAATTGATGTCACAACGATTCCGCATGTAGACCCTGAACCTATGCAAAATACGATTAAACAAGGTGACGCTGAGATTAAAACATTCGTTGATAACGAGTTCTTCAAGGTAGAAGAATGGGTCGTTGACGGAGAAGCGCATTTAAAAGCAAGTGGCTTATATACTCTTGTGAGTGTGCTGAAAGGCGAAGGTAGCATCACTGTCGAATCTACTAGCTATCCACTAACTAAAGGCACTCATTTTATCTTACCGCATGGCATTCATGAGTGGACACTTAAAGGTCATCTTCAAATCATTGCTTCCACACCGGGTGAAAACATTTAACCACTAAAATTTGATCTAAAAAATAAGAACCAGGAAGATTTTACCTTCCTGGTTCTTGTTTTTTTAGAGTGTTTCCGAATGAATTGGTGTAGTCGTTGCTTTGAAATCTGCATAACTGCTAGCCAGTCCGTGTTCGCTGACGTCCATTCCTGCTTCCTCTTCAGCTGGAGATACTCTTAAACCAATAGTAGAATCAATCACTTTAAACGTTACCGTCATTGTAATCCCTACCCACAGCATCACTGCAGCGACCCCTAACAACTGAATGAATAACAGTCCGCCATTTCCCCCATAGAGTAATCCTCCTTCTGTAGAGAAAACACCGATTAGAACAGTTCCAAGAGCACCCGCAATTCCATGTACGCCAAAAGCGCCGACTGGATCATCAATCTTTAATTTATTTTCAACAAATTCCATACCATAAATCATCGCAACGGAGGATAAAATCCCTATTCCAAAAGCACCTGCTGGTTGAACAACGGCACAACCGGCTGTAATACCGACTAGTCCTGCCAATGCACCGTTTAACGTCAAACTAACATCTGGCTTCCCGAATTTGATCCAAGACAAACTCATTGCAACGAGCGTTCCAGAAGCTGCTGATAAATTTGTATTTAACAATATAAGACCAATCAGACTCAATGACTCTTCCCCAGAAGCTTCCAAAGTAGATGCTCCATTGAACCCAAACCAAGCAAACCATAAGATAAATACTCCTAAAGCAGCTAATAACACATTGTGACCAGGTATCGACTGTGCGCGACCTTTTTTATCAAATTTCCCAATACGTGGTCCAACGATCTTTGCACCGATAATCGCTGTTACACCACCTACCATATGCACTGCTGTAGAACCGGCAAAATCCTGAAAACCTAAACTAGATAACCACCCGCCTCCCCAGATCCAGTGGCCAGAAATTGGATAAACGATACCAGAAATGATAATGGTGTAAAGTAAATATGAACTGAATTTCGTTCTTTCTGCCATTGCTCCGGAAACAATTGTAGCTGCCGTTGCGCAAAACACTGTTTGAAACATTAAGAATACGTACCCTGGTATATTTGTATCATAGTTTCCTGTCACAAAAAAATCAGGCGTTCCAATCAATCCGGCTATACTTGGTCCAAACATAATTCCAAAACCAATTACCCAATACAGTAAAGATCCCAGTACAAAATCCATGATATTCTTCATAATAATATTGCCTGCGTTCTTAGCTCTCGTAAATCCTGACTCTAAAATAGCAAATCCTGCTTGCATAAAAAACACGAGTACAATTCCTAATAAAACCCAAATCGTATCTGTAGCTGACATGTATTGATTCCCCCTTTGATAAGTTAGGACTACTATACTTTTAAAGTGGTCTACTTATCAATAGAGCTTAGCCTTCTTCGTTTAATCTAAAGCATATCCTTAAAATACTATTCAAATATCATCATGATAACCCTTACCACTTCATATAATAATCTCATTATTCAAATTGGTCTATACAAAAAAACAAGACCTTATCCAGAAGGTCTTGTTTTGTGAGTCATTATTCAATTATTTTGACGGTAAAGGATTAAGCATAATCTTCGTTCTCTTCATAAGAAGCAAACTGACTATTATAAAGGTCTGCATAAAATCCATCTTGTTCCATTAATTCATCATGATTTCCTGTTTCAATGACGTCACCTTGATTCATAACAATAATTTTATCTGCATCACGAATTGTTGACAATCTATGTGCAACAACAAAACTTGTTCTGTTTTCAAGTAAATTCGTCATGGCTTTTTGAATCAGAATTTCCGTCCTAGTATCTACAGAAGACGTTGCTTCATCAAGGATCAATACTTCTGGGTCTGCTAAAAATGCACGGGCAATCGTAATCAGTTGACGCTGCCCTTGGGAAATGTTTGTTCCCTCTTCGTTCAAGATCGTATTATACCCTTCTGGTAGTCTTCTGACAAAGTCATCTACGTGAGCTGCTTTAGCAGCTGCATAAATACGGTCTCGGTCATGTCCATGTTCTTCACTACCATAGGCAATGTTATCCCAGATTGTACCATTAAAGGACCAAGTATCTTGAAGAACCATAGAAAACTTTGTTCTAAGCTCAGGTTTAGGAATATCTCTCGTGTCTACTCCTTCAAAGCGTATGCTTCCTCCTTTAACGTCATAGAAGCGTTCCAAAAGGTTGATTAGCGTTGATTTACCTGCACCAGTTGGTCCAACTACAGCAATCATATCACCTGGGTTAACGGTTAGATTGAAATCGTTCATCAACAATGCATCGTCGGCTTCGTCTCCGTAACCAAACTGAACATGTTCAAATTCAACTTTATAAGGTGTGTTGCGCTTAGGTTCCAATCCAGAAGCTTCCTCTGTCATCTCTTCCTCATCCAACACTTCAAAGACTCGCTCACAAGCAGCAATCGTCACTTGAATCGTATTGGCTAAGTTAGCAATTTGACGTACAGGTTGCGAGAATTGATTTACGTACTGGATAAAAGCTTGTACATTACCAAGCGACATTGTCCCGTTAGCGACACCCATTCCTCCGACAATCGCTACACCAAAGTAACCTAAATCTCTTGAAAAACTGACTAAGGGCATCATAATTCCAGATAAGAATTGAGCTTTCAAAGAAGCATCGTTTAAGCGATCACTTCTATCATCGAATTTTTTAATCTCATCTTCTTCACGGTTATATGTTTTAACTACTGTATGTCCTGAGAATGTCTCCTCTACATGATCATTTACATTTCCTAACTCACGCTGCTGATTCGCAAATTGCTTTTGTGATTTTGGTGCTACAAAAGCAATAAGAATCAAACTGATTGGTACAGTCGCAATCGTCACAAAGGTGAGTCGTAAATCAATCAAGCTCATTACGATCAAAACCGTTACAAACTGCACGACACTGATAATAAACTGAGTCAGTGACTGTTGCAAAGTATTGGCAATCTGATCCATATCGTTAACTGCACGGGAGAGAATATCTCCTGTTGAGTGCGTATCATAATACTTAATCGGTAATCTAGAAATTTTTTCTTTTAATTCTTTACGCATATCATAAACAGTTTTTTGAGCAATTCTAGCAGTAATGAATTGTTGAAAAAACTGAAAAACAGCTTGAGTAACGTATACGATGGCTACTGTAAGAATGACATTTTGAATGATCCCAAAATCAATTGGGAATTGATCAATCGTCTCGCCAGCTTCTTGCAGACTTCTTCCTTCTTGAAGGCCTCTGTAAATCTCAGTTGTTGCTCGACCTAAAATATGGGGGGCTTGAGCAGACATGATTGTGGCTGCAATTGCTAGGAATAATGTTGCAACAAGCGCCCAAAATCGAGTAGACATATATTTTATGAGTCTCAATACCGTTCCCCAGAAATTATTCGCTTTTTTCGCACGCAAGTGGGCTGCGTTACTTGTTCCACCTTTTGCCATTAAATGTCCTCTCCTTTCAACTGAGATTCCATGATTTCCTGATAGACAGGGTTGTTCGCTTTCAATTCTTCATGTGTTCCTTTACCAACGACTGTTCCTTGATCTAATACAATAATTTGATCTGCATCAATAACTGTACTAATCCGTTGCGCAATAATAATCACAGCAGCATCTCTAGTGTCAGGTTTCAAGGCTTCTCTTAGTTTTGCATCAGTCTTGAAGTCAAGTGCAGAGAATGAATCATCAAATACTAAAATATCTGCATTGGTAACGAGTGCTCTTGCAATACTGAGTCTTTGTCGTTGTCCACCGGAGAAGTTTCCACCACCTTGTTCTACTCTTGAATCTAATTGTTTTGGTAAGCCCGAAACGAAATCTTTACCTTGAGCTACGTCTAGCGCGTGCCAGATTTCTTCATCTGTCGCTTCAGGTCGACCGTATTTCATATTTTCACGAATCGTCCCACTGAAAAGCAAGGCTTTTTGGGGCGCAAATCCAATCAGTCGTCTTAATTCACCTTGTTTTACATCTCTAATATCAATACCGTTCACTTTAATCTGACCACTTTCAACTTCATAAAGGCGTGAAATCAGATTAGCTAAAGTTGTCTTACCAGATCCGGTACCTCCGATAATAGCTAGTCGTTCTCCTTTATTTAAAGTGAAATTAATATCTTCTAAAGCTGTCGCTTCTGCCCCATGGTACCTGAAACTAACGTTATCAAACTGAACAGAGACATCTGTATCCGTCAATTTCTTAGGAGTTGCTGGGTCTTCGATTAAATTAGGTGTTTCCAATACTTCCATTACCCGTTCTGCTGCAACTTGACCACGAGGCAGAAAGAACAGTACCATCGAAACCATCATAACGCCGATAAGAATTTGCATAGCATAAGTCATGAAGGCAACCATATTCCCAACTTGCATATCTCCCGTACTAATGAATTGTGCACCAAACCAGGTAATCAAAATATTTGTTACACTAACTGCTAAGACCATTGAGGGCATCATAAACGCCATAATCGTATTCGCTTTGATAGAAGTCAGAGCAAAATCCCAGTTTGCTTCATCAAACCGTTCACGTTCATAAGCATCTTTATTGAAGGCACGGATCACTCGAATCCCAGTTAACCCTTCACGGAATATCCTATTCAAATTATCTGTTTTTCGTTGCATGGACTTAAATAAAGGACTAGAAAATTTGAGTATAAACCAAATCAATGCACCTAAAACAGGCATTGTAATGAAAAATACAAAAGCCAGTTTTGGTTCTCTAGAATAAGCCATTGCACCTGCACCAATCATTAAAAACGGTGCTAATATCATAGTACGTAAGACCATCATCATAACAAACTGTAATTGCATGATGTCATTCGTAGCTCTAGTAATCAATGTGGACGTCCCAAATCTGTCCAGTTCCTCATTTGTAAAATAAATAACCATACGATATATTTTCTTTCTCAACGTATGACCAAGTCCTTGAGACTCTTTCGCCGCAAAAAGTACATTTAAAAGCGCTGAAACAATTGTCAAGAGTGTGAATCCCAACATGAAAAATCCGTTTCTTACGATATAATCGATATTTCCTTCTGAAACACCAAAGTCTATGATATTTGCAGTAATGGTTGGCATTGCCAACATCCCAGCAACTTGAACTGCCATAAAGAAGACAGTAATGAGCACATTCCAGGGATTCATAAATTTTGCTACTTTTCTCATAATTTATCCTCCGTTTTCTCACTAGTTAAATCTTTTAAAACACCTTTCGTCATCCATTCTAAGCGCGTTGCAAATAATCTCTGTGTCTCTTCAATGGTCAACTCTTTCCAAAAGCCTTCCATGATCGTGTCATTTAAAATATTGAGTATATATCTTAGAATTGAAATAAATTCCTGATCTGTGCATGCTTTAACTTGCTCTCTTTTAACGACATCTATTACTCGTTCATCTATAGGATGTTCTGTCTTGTTGTTAGAAGGTGTAGCAATAATCGTTGCTCCAGATTCCTGATTGATTTGATAATTCATGTGTAGATACATATTTTCAAAAAAACCGAATTTCTCTGAATCCATAATGTATTTGATATACTTTTCGCCAAAAATTTTATAACCTTCATAGAAGTCACCTTCTACTTCTTTAAAACTTATGACCATCAATCGATTATAGTTATACTTGAATTTTCCTAATAAGTAAAAATATAAGTCCTTCTTGTCTTCAAAATACTGGTAAAAACTCCCACGCGAGATACCTGCATTTTTTACAATATTGGAAATCGAAGCTTCATTGAGCGATTTTTCAGTAAATTCTTTCATTGCTCCTGCGATCAATCTTTCTCTTTTTGATTCTGGTAAATTGAAAAATGTCTGTGTTGGCATATTTTCCCTCCTGTTCCTCCCGATTTCTTTGTAACTTATCTAATATGACAGCGTGTCATGAAACATACTTTTGCTATTATATGTGACAGCGTGTCATAAATCAAGTACAAAGTTTCAGTTTTTATTGAAATTTATATGAAAAAACCTCTTAGCAAGTAAGAGGCTTTTCGTCTAAACGATTTATTCTTCTATTGTATCTACTGCCGTTTGAGACGACGGTTGCTTCTCTTCATACAATTCTGAATGTCTTTGATACCATTCAAACGTTCTGACCACAACGATTTTTAATACAGCGTAACCGGGAATCCCCAAAACAACACCCATTACTCCAAAAAGACGACCAGCAATCAATAGTAAGAAGATAATATTAATTGGATGGATTTTCAGTGAATTCCCCAGTATTTGAGGAGAAATCACTCTGCCTTCAAGAAGTTGCTCGATGGCTATAACAATCAGTACTTTAGCGAGCATGACAGGAGAATCTACTACCGCAATAATCACTGTCGGAATATATGCAATAAAAGAACCCAGGTATGGGATTAAATTCATAAACCCAGCAAAGATTCCTAAAGTCAATGCAAAGTCAAGACCGACAATTGAAAATCCGATCCAAAACATCAGACCAACACACATCGCGACGAGCAATTGACCCCTTACATAATAACTGACTTGCCTATTGATATCTGCTAGAATTTCTCTCATACTATTTCGTGCTCGGGTAGGAACAATTTTCAGTAATTGATCTGGGACTTTTTTCCCGTCTTTTAATAGATAATAAACAATAAAAGGTGTCGTGAATAAAGTAATGCCCACTCTTGTTAGTGTTCCAATAAAACTACCGATACCACCTACTGTCACATTCAAGAAGCTAGATGCTTGCCCACTAAAGCTACCTATTAAAGATGTATCACCCATTTGTTCCATAAAGTCTGTAAAGATTTCAGTGCCTAATAATCCGTCTAACTGTAACATCAAGCTATCCCAATAACTTGGCCAATTGTCTATAAGAGACTCCAACTGATTTTGAATAATAGGTACAATAAAATTTACTCCTACAATGATGAAAACAATGATCAGAGCAAAAACGAATGCGATCGCTAAATTTCTAGTAAACTTTTTCTTTTCTAGCCAATCTACAACTGGATTAAGTAGATAATAAAAAATCGTTGAAAATACTAATGGTGGACCCACTATACTTAATATAATTTCGATCGGTTTAAAAATGTCAGATATTTGCTTGATCATATATATATTAATAAAAACGAGTAAACTAACCAATAAAATAGAAACCACTTTATTATCAATGATTTTTTTCCAAAACCATGAGTGACTAAATCCCTTTTTCTGAGTTGTTTGCTGTTCTTGCTTCATATGCATTTCTTCCCCTCTAACACTTAACTTTCATAGACTATTCTATCACATCCCTTTATTAATCCTAGTTAAGAAACACCTCTGTTATAAATTCTCTTCCTTTCTCTTTAGTAGAATATATTGTGACGCCATAATGAATTCCGTTTCATAATTTATCTAAGTTTTGGTATACTGACCCTAACAACCTCAAAATAAAAGGAGGAGTCTTTTTATGACTCAGAAAATTTTGTTAGGAACTTATACTAAAAAAGACAGTAAAGGTGTTTATAGCATCGAGCTGGATCAAGAAAAAAAACAATTGAGCGATCTTGAACTTGTCGCTGAGGTTGGCAACCCAACCTACCTTGATATTTCAAATGATGGCAAAACATTGTATACGGTTATGAAAGATAACGGTCAAGGCGGTATTGTTTCTTTTAAAAAGAATGAAGAAGGTACATTCACAGAAGCAAGCGTCAACGCCTCAGAAGGCTCTTCTCCTTGTTATGTTGCTTATGATGAAACAAGACAATTTGTTTATACTGCAAATTATCATGATGGTGAAGTTGCTGTTTACAAAACAGATAGTGAAGGTTCACTTGAACTAACTGATAAAATCAAACACTCAGGTAAATCTGTTCACGAAAATCAGAAGTCAGCGCACGCGCATTATTTCAATCTAACTCCTGATAATCAATATCTTATTGCCTGCGATCTTGGTACTGACGAAGTCATTACTTATGAAGTGGATGACGAAGGTAAATTATCAGAAGTTGATGTTATTTCAGTAGCTCCTGGAACTGGTCCTCGTCATATCGTATTTCATCCAAATGAAACACATGCTTACGTTTTTGGTGAATTAAGTAGCGATATTCTAACTTATGCTTATAACAGCGAGAGTGGTACGCTTTCACTTCTACAGACGATCTCTTCTATTCCTGAAGAACACACTGAGTTCAACGGTGGAGCTGCTATTCGTATCAGCAACGATGGCCGTTTTGTTTATGCTTCAAACCGAGGCCATGATTCGATTGTGGTTTATGCTGTTCAAGAAGATGGCACATTGGTACTTGTCGAATACGTTCCAACTGAAGGAGAAATTCCTCGTGATTTCAACCTTGACCCATCAAACCAATTCGTAGTTGTTGGCCATCAAGATACAGATAATCTGACTTTATTCGAGAGAGATTCAGTTTCTGGTAAATTAACTTTACTGCAAAAAGACGTTTATGCACCTGAAGTTGTTTGTGTAGCTTTCGTTAAATAAATCCAATTCATTTAGAGATGCTTTTGAATAAGCATCTCTTTTTTTGTTTGCATTTACTTTTAATTAGTGTAAAATAAAAATATAACGAATTCGAGATAAACGAATTAGTTGTATTATCAATCTTATTCGATGCTGTTTAAAATAGAAAGCGTGATGACTATATCAGAAATACAAGGATTTCACCATATTACAGCTTTTGCAAAATCCCTTAAAGAAAATCAGCAGTTCTATATTCAGATACTAGGACTACGTTTGGTCAAACAGACTGTTCATCAAGAAAACTTTAAAACTATTCATCTCTTTTATGGTGATTATTCTGGGACTACTGGAACACTTCTCAGTTTCTTTATCTATCCCAAAATGGGACGCAGTTATCTAAATGATCCTTACTATAAATCGGTCACACTGGCTATTCCAGAAGGAAGTGTTTTATACTGGAAAAAAAGATTGAACGATTTTAATATTTCTTACAAAAGTCATGAACATTCACCTATGATTTTTATAGAGGATCCTGACGGGCTATCACTCATTCTGTCTGAAGTAGCGGAACATACAACAAAAGAACAAGTAAACCAAGCTTCTTCTATTCCACAAAGTAAACAGATTGTTAGAATTCTTCAAGTAGACTTATCCGTTCCAAATGTAAATAAGGAAATCGAATTTTACCGTAATTTCCTAGGTTTAAAAGAACTTTCTCAAAATCTGTTAACGTTTCATTCCACTGAAACCACCGAGCGCTCCAGAATCGGCAGAGGCTCGATAGACCATATTGCTTTTGGTGTCAAAAATGAATCTGAATTGATTCATTACAAGACTCGGGCAGAAACATTGGGCTATACTGTAGAGAAATTAGCAGACAGACATTATTTCAAAAGTCTCTATGTCCTGAGTCCTTCAGGATTGAGAGTTGAACTAGCGACTCTTCAACCTGGATTTACCTTGGACGAAACAGTAGAACAATTAGGCAACAGCCTGATCACACTCAAACCATTACCAAACAAATTGGAGGAATAAATATGACAACTCAAGAAATCACAGGTATACATCACGTAACGGCTATGACAAGTAGTGCAGAAAAAAATTATGAATGGTTCACAAACATTATTGGATTACGCCTAGTCAAAAAAACCGTTAACCAAGATGATATACAGACTTATCATTTATTTTTCGCTGACGACGAAGGAAATCCAGGGACAGATATGACCTTTTTCGACTTCCCAAATAACCCTAAAGGTTCTAAAGGAACAAACGATATCTCAAGATCTTCTTTTCGAGTTCCGAGTGACCGCGCATTAGACTACTGGTTGAAACGCTTTGAGCATTTTAATGTGAAACATTCTGAAATTAAAGAACAATTTGGAGTAAAAGTTATTCAGTTTGAAGACTTTGATGAACAACAATATCAACTTGTCTCAGACGAAAACCTCGATGGTGTCGCACCTGGTAAACCATGGAAAGATGGACCAGTCCCATTAGAATTTGCTGTTTATGGTCTAGGCCCCGTTATCGTCAGAGTAGATAATTTTGATCAAATGGCTTCTGTACTTGAAGACACTTTGAAATTTAGAAAAGTTAGTAAAGAAAATCAATATACGCTTTACGAAATGGGTAAAGGCGGTAATGGTGGTCGACTTATTATTGAAGAAAGCACCATTCTTCCTGCTGCACGTCAAGGATACGGAAACGTTCACCACGTTGCTTTCCGAGTTGATGACAGAGCTGCATTGAATCATTGGACAGATCAATTAAGTAATCTTGGGTATGCAAACTCGGGATATGTAGATCGCTTCTACTTTGAGTCTCTTTATGCACGTATGTATCCTGGCGTTCTCTTTGAATTTGCTACCGACGGTCCTGGATTTATCGATCACCAAGAAAATTACGAAACACTCGGAGAAAAATTAGCTTTACCACCTGCTTACGAAGCACACCGTGAGCAGATTGAAGGTTTAGTCCGTCCGATAGATACTGTAAGAAGCACCAAAGTATTTGAAAAAGAATACTTTGGATTTGAAGAGGTATAAACCATGCATCATTTTAAAGCAGAAAACTTATCGTCAAAACAACAATATAAATTCATTTCTGGTAGCGTGATTCCTAGGCCAATAGCCTGGGTTACTTCTTTGAATGAAAAAGATGGCGTTGTAAACGCAGCACCTTATAGCTTTTTCAGCGCTGCTTCAAACCAGCTGCCTTTGCTGACAGTGGCGGTTTTACGTGCCGGAGATAAAATCAAAGATACGACCCGCAATATTTTAGAGCAGAAAGAAGCCGTTGTTCATATCGTCAACGTCGAATTGACTAAAGACATGAACGAGACTTCAGCTCCACTCGCTCCAAATCAAACTGAACTAGATCGCACTAGCCTAAGCTTAGTGAATAGTCAAACAGTCAAAGTACCAGGAATTAAAGAAGCAAGAATTCGTTTTGAGACAAAACTGCATCAACATATTCCTGTAGAAGATGAGTATGGGAAGATTGTTACTGATTTATTTCTCTTAAAGGTAACCGACTTTTATTTCGATGAAACGGTATTCGATGCGGAAAAGGAATACATTTTACCTGAAGCTTTGAATCCAACGGCTAGATTGTCAGGAAATCAGTATGCTGAAATGGGTAGCCTGTTTTCTTATGAGCGACCAACTGAATAACCATCACAAAAAAGCACCGACCTCTTTTAAGGGTCGGTGCTTTTCAGTTGTTCTCTTTTATTTTTTAGAAGAAATTGTTCCAATTTCCGTACCTCTGGCAGTTTCACCAGTTGTAGATAATTCGAATTTATCTACTTGGTCCATATTACTGAATACGATAATTACAGTGTTTTCTTTACCTGCCGAAGCCAGTTCTTCTAGATTAACTGTGGAGACTTTAGTTTCAGGCGTTACCTTATCGCCTTCTTTTACTAAAGTATCAAAAGGGGCACCTTCTAGTTCAACTGTATCGATACCAATGTGAATCAACACTTCTACGCCATTATCTAGTAAAAGTCCAACAGCATGTTGTGTAGGGAAGACACTGACAACTTTACCATTTCCTGGAGAGTAAATATCCCCATCGCTAGGTACGATGCCAAATCCGTCTCCCATCATTTTTTGAGAAAATACTGGATCTTGTACATCCTCGATTGCGATTACTTTACCATTTACTGGGTTCATCAGCGTTTGAGCTGAATTTCCGTCACCGCTCTTGCCTTTCAAGAAATCAAACATTCCCATTTTTAACCCTACTTTCTTAGATTTGTATTCTCGTACCCGACTACTTTGAACTCGTCGAGTACTCGATTTAGTTCATCTTACCATAGTTTCACTGAATAGATGAACCAATACGTATAAAACAAGTGATGGTAAGCAGGTGATACCTTAATAAACCTTTAAACTTTCATCAAGTAGTTGGAAAATACGAAAAATTTCGGTATGATAGACGAGGTTAAAATTTTACATAAAATGAATAGGAGTTTATTATGCTAATAGAAATTATCAAAGCCATTATTCTAGGAGTCGTGCAAGGTATTACTGAATGGTTGCCAATCAGTAGTACGGGTCATATGATCTTGTTCGATGAATTCCTTGTATTAGATGCCAGTACTCAATTCAAAGAAATGTTTTTCGTTGTGATCCAACTTGCTTCCATATTTGCTGTTATTTTGCTGTTCTTTAATAAATTAAATCCCTTTGCACCATCAAAAACGCCTGCGCAGCAAAAGGAAACTTGGAACATCTGGTACAAAGTACTCGTAGGTATTATACCAGCAGGAATTATCGGTTTTTTATTCGAAGATGTCATCAACCAGTACTTTTATAATTGGGTAACCGTCTCAGTTGTTCTGATTATTTATGGTATAGCTTTTATCATCATTGAAAAAAGAAATAAAGGTAAGCAGCCAACCATATCTACTTGGGAAGAATTAACCTATAAGACTGCTTTCCTCATTGGAATCTTCCAAGTGCTGGCTTTGATTCCAGGAACTTCGAGATCTGGTGCAACCATCATCGGTGCTATCTTGATTGGAGCGGCTCGCCCTATTGCTGCAGAATATTCTTTCTTCTTATCGATTCCTGTAATGGTTGGAGCAAGTGCACTTAAACTGTTGAAATTTGGATTTAACTTTACGACCGCTGAAATCACTATTTTACTAGTAGGCTGTATCGTTTCCTTTGTCGTTTCCGTTTTTGCTATTCGTTTCTTAATGGGATACATCCGCAGAAACGACTTCAGTGCTTTCGGCTGGTATCGAATTATTGCCGGGGTGGTCGTCATTGGTTACTTCTGGCTTATCGGTTAAATGAACTCTTTAACGTTCTTCTATTATTTAAGCTACTCTGCCTAAACAGCGAGTGGCTTTTTTATACTCACAAATTAACCATCGCCAGTTAACACTAAACAATAAGTCTCCTCCAATCAGCAATCTCAACGTTCTAAATTAGCGATTTCTTAACAAGCGGCTTACAAAACACCTCATTTAAGACAATCATTAAAATATTTGTAATATAATGAAACGATTTCTTATAATTTAAACGAACAACTGTAATCATTCTGATAACCTATTTGTGCTCATTAAAGGTATACTAGTATTAGACAAACAAAAGCTACGCGTTGTCAAAGGAGTATTTTCATAATGAAGCAGTTAACTTTTTTACAGAAACTGATGAACTGGATTAAACCAAGTCGCGTGCAAGCCAAGTCCAATGAAGATTCTTTTTATGAATCAGATTTGATCGGGAATTGGTCAGTCAATGCACCAAAAACTTCAAAACATGTTTCTCTGGAAATTTCTTCTGAAGGTACGGGTAAATACCATACCCAATCATTAAAGTCGATATTGCCTCAAGAAACACCAGGTCGTCTTGTACTCAGAGACAATTTTGGCTATCAACTAGTTGTTGAAAAAAAAGCCAATGAGCAATATGTGCTATTTGATGAGTTAGACGATGCAACCTACCCTATCGAAAAAAAGTAACCAGCATTTATAGACTATTAAAAGCTCGCTAGATAAGATGTCAAGCATCCTATCTAGCGAGCTTATTTTATCGAATTCAATTGATCAGGAATGTCGATATCAAGGTGAGTAAGAAAAGCAGGCTTATTATCCATAGCACTTTATTTGTATCTTGTTTTTTCCCAGTAACAATTTTCACGACCGGAAAAGCAATGAATCCATAAGCCATTCCTTCTACAATACTTCCTGTTATTGGAATCAAAAGTATGATTAGCAATAAAGGAATCCATTCAACGATTGACTTCACTTTGATACTTAAATTACCAATAATCATAGATCCTCCCGTTACGACGATGACCGGTCCTACAGCTTCTGAAGGAATATAAGATAGAAATGGTGTAATAACGATAGAAAGTAAAAATAATACGCTAGCCGTAACAGCAGTCAGCCCTGTTTTACCACCTTCTGCTATCCCTGCACCACTTTCGGCAACAGGAATCGCAGGACTAGTACCCAGTAAGCCTGATAATAATCCTGATATTGCTCCTACTTTGTATCCTTGATTTGTACGTTTCTGATCAGGAATAAAAGCTTCAAGCATTCCTATTGTTTCAAAGATCAGAAGCATTAAAAGAGAAAATACACCTAGCCAAAATTCAAAATCCAAAAACCGACTATAATCTGGTGCACTTAAAAGCTCAGGATATCCTGCCAGAGCAGTTAGATCGAAACTGATTGGTTCAAAACTTTGACTGTTCACAAGCCAGTATAAAATCGTGGTTAAAAGGATCGCGATCAAGAATCCCCCTTTAACATTTAATTTCTTCAAAATAGCCACTAGAATCAATCCAGCTAAACCGATCCAATTAAGATATAATTGGCGATCAATTAAGATTCCCATGTTTTCTAAACCAATCAGGATTAGAAACAGCCCAATTCCTATTGTGATCGCCTGTTTTAGTTCTTTAGGTATCGATTCACTGAACAGCCTCATAACACCTAAGAAAGCAACGAGCATGAATAGCACTCCTGTCACCACAACTGCAGCTAGTCCTTCCTGCCATGTCAGACCTAGACCTGCCACTAGAGTAAAGGCGAAAAAGGCGTTTTCTCCCATTCCAGGTGCCATAACCAGGGGTGCGTTTGCCATACCCCCCATCAAAAATGTTCCAATCGCTGCAACAAATATTGTTGAAAACACACTATATTCAACAGGAACCCCTACTTGAGCCAAGATACTCGGGTTCACAAATAGAATGTAAGATATTGAAAAGAATGATACTATGCCTGCTAACACTTCTTGTTTAACGGTTGTTCCAAATTGAGCCAACTCGAATTTATCGAACATTTTATCTCGTCCTTTTGCATTAATTGAAATACAATACAGCAGAATTTAGTGTATCAAGTAACTTCTCAAATTGAAAGCAAAATATTACACTGGACAAGAAGTATTATAAGTTATTTCACTTTTAGCACACTCTTAAACTGGTTCATTTAATGGATGCACGCCTTCTTTTCCCGTACATTGTGGTTTGGCTTTCCAAATTTCATCTGCATAACGCTTAATAGTATAATCAGCCGAAAATGGCGCAGATGCCGCAATATTCAGTAAAGATTTACGATTCCATTCTCGCTTGTCTGCGTACAAAGCGTCGATCTTGTCTTGAGCATTTACATAATCATCAAAATCTTTTAACACAAAATATTCATCATTGTAGTGTACCAGAGCGTCAAACACCGCTTCTCCTTCTTTTTGGGCATCAGGGATTGTTCCATCAACCAAAGCATTAAGGACTCTATTTAATCGTTTATTTGAATCGTAAATACCTCTTGAATCATAACTATGTGCCTGCTCATAAGCTTTAACTTCATCACTTGATAGACCAAAAGTAAAGAGATTGTCTTCTCCCGCATACTCCATGATTTCTATATTTGCACCGTCAAGAGTCGCTAATGTCAACGCACCATTGGCCATTAGTTTCATGTTACTTGTTCCAGAAGCTTCTTTACCGGCTAATGAAATTTGCTCACTGATTTCAGCTGCTGGAATGATTTTCTCAGCCAAAGATACACCATAGTTTTCGAAGAAGACGACTTTCAATTGATCTCCTACATCAGGATCATTATTGACTAGTTTTGCAATCGAATTGATCAGTTTGATAATTTGTTTGGCATAAAGGTAACTTGGTGCTGCTTTTGCTCCAAAGATAAATACTCTTGGCTGTAGTCTGATGGAAGGATCGTCTTTGATTCTTAAATAACGGTCCAGAATGTGTAAAGCATTTAAATGCTGTCTCTTATAAGCATGCAGGCGTTTAATTTGAACATCGAATAGCGCCTCCGGATTAATCTGGAGAGATTGTACTTTTTCTATATAATCTGCAAGTCTAACTTTATTCTGATATTTAATTTCTGCTAACTGGTCTAATGTTGGCTCATCTTTTTCCAACGCTTTGAGTAGTTTCAGTTCTGCTGGGTTCTGTTTCCATTCTTCACCAATTTTAGAATCGATTAGTTCTGTCAAAGTAGGATTAGCTAAGTGCATCCAGCGTCTTTGAGTGATTCCATTCGTTTTATTATTAAATTTCCCAGGATATAGTGTAAAGAAATCTTTCAATACATCATTCATCAAAATATCGGTGTGCAATCGGGCTACTCCATTCACACTGTAACTCCCAATAATCGCAAGGTGAGCCATATTTACCATGCCATCTTGAAGAATGGCTGTTTTCCAAGTTAGAGACTCTCCATATAGTGGTAAGGTTTCTTCTACGAACCTGCGATTAATCTCATTAATAATCATGTAAATTCTTGGTAAGAGTGATTCCATCATTTCAATAGGCCATTTTTCAAGTGCTTCTTTAAGCACTGTGTGATTTGTATAACTACAAGTTTTACTCGTGATTTCCCAAGCTTGTTCCCAACTCAAGTGTTCTTCATCAACCAAGATTCGCATGAGCTCAGGTACTACAAGCGCCGGATGCGTATCATTAATGTGAATCGCAATTTTTTCCGGAAAATATTTTCTAGGTAAGTTGTATTTTCTAAATTGTCTTACAATAGACTGTACGCCCGCTGATACCATAAAGTATTCTTGCTTTAACCTTAGTAATCTACCTTCATAGTTGGAATCGTCCGGATAAAGTACTTGAGTGATCTCTTTGATTGGCTCTATTGCTTGAAGTGAATGATAGTTTTCTTCCTCTTCTAAAGGAATTTCAGCAGACCACAACCTCAAGTTATTAATCTTATTCGTCTTATATCCAACCATAGGTGTATCGTAAGGAACTGCTAATACATTCTGTGTATCTTCGTATTGCGGAGTCAGATGGCCTTGCTGATCTGATTCTAGCCATACATTGCCTCCAAAGCGAATAATATATGAAGACTGATCATTTCTTGTCTCCCAAACATTCTGGTTACGTAACCAATACTCGGGCAATTCAACTTGATGTCCATCTACAAATTTTTGGCGAAATAAGCCGTACTGATATCGAATACCATTTCCATTCCCTGGAATACCTAAAGAAGCCAGAGAATCCATGAAGCAAGACGCTAATCTCCCCAGCCCACCATTTCCGAGCGCTGGATCAGCTTCCGCTTCGACTAAATGATCGAAATCAAGACCTAGCGCCTGAACCCCCTCTTCGATTACAGGTAAGATGTCCATATTATAGGCATTACTTTTCAGCTGGCGTCCTGGTAAGAATTCCATCGAAAAATAATAGACTTGTTTGACTTTATCCTCTAAGTATTGTTCCCGTGTAGCTTTCCAGTTTTTTGAAAGTTTATTTTTGATCAGCGTACCTAGTGCAGTATATTGTTGCTCATTCGTGCCTTGGTCGTATGTGAAAGCATATAAATTTTGAAATTGTTGCTTGTATTCTTGAGTGAATGTATCTACTGAATTAAACATCATTTCCTCCAATTCTATATTCCGGACATCTTTCATGGGCTATACAAATATCCCTTGAAACTTTCTACTCATAACTGAAAAAGAAAATCTCAAGGGATGCTTATTTTAATAACTCAAATATTTGTATTGGTTTAGATATTTTCCTGCTGATTTTTCCCAGCTATTATCCTTTTCCATGCCTCTGATCATCATGCCTCTCCAGTGCTCTGGATGGTCATAATACACAGACAGCGCGCGATCAATGGTTTCAAGCAACATAGAGGCAGAGAAGCCATAAAAACTAAATCCAGTTCCTTCACCATTACTGCTATCATACGCTTGAACAGTATCTACAAGACCACCCACTTCATGAACGATCGGCAGTGTACCATAACGCAAGGAATTCAATTGCGATAAGCCACACGGTTCAAATTGTGATGGCATTAAGAAAGCGTCTGTACCTGCATAAATCAGTTGAGCAAGATCGCTGTCAAATTCGATTCTCGCACTAAATTTTTCCGGGTACTGCGAGGTAAAGTAACGGAATGAATCTTCAAAGTATTCTTTACCTGTTCCTAAAAGCACAACTTGGACATGGCGATGCGTTAATAATTCATCCATTGCCTCTGTAATAAGCTGAACACCTTTTTGTTCATCAAGTCGAGTCACTATACCTAAAAGTGCTACATCTTTGTCTTCTGGTAGACCGAAAGCTTTTTGCAAAGCTAGTTTATTTTCATATTTACCTGATAAATCTTCTGTAGAAAATTGAGCGGGAATTACTTTGTCCTCAAGAGGATTGTAGACATCATAATCAATTCCATTCAATATACCAACCAATTTATAAGAAACATTTTGCAAATCACAATCAAGACCATAACCATTTTCAGGCGTCTGGATTTCTTCTGCATATGTCGGACTAACAGTTGTGACAAGGTCTGCGTAATATATACCACCTTTAAGCCAATTTACCTGATCGCCTTCTTTTAAACCGTGATCGTGAAAAGCGCTATAACCCATATCAAAATAATCTGACAAAACATACTGGTCATATCTTCCTTGGTACAAAATATTGTGAATGGTCAAAACTGTTTTAACATCTTTTAAGGCATTTACCCAATGATATTTATCTTTTAGTAACACAGGAATGACTGCTGTTTGCCAATCATTCGCGTGTAGTATGTCTGGTACGAAATCAATCTTTTCAATCATTTCTATGACTGCCATACTGAAGAAAGCAAAACGTTCGCCATCATCACCATAATCATAAAGAGTTTCGCGATCAAAGTAGAACAAGTTGTCGACAAAGTAATACGTCACTCCATTTTGTACTAGTTCTTTAATGCCGCAATACTGATTACGCCAACCCACGCGCACGTTGAAGCTAGCTACGTCTTTGAGTTGGTCTAAATACTTATCCGCCATCTTTTGCTTGAAAAAAGGCAGAACGACACGTACGTCGTTCCCACCCTTTGCAAGTTCTTTCGGTAACGCACCTAGAACGTCACCTAACCCACCCGTTTTGAAGAAAGGCGCGCATTCAGATGCTGTAAAAAGAATATTCATACTGATGCCTCCCTCTTCTTATTTTTCGTCTCCAGATACAATGGCATTCTTACTGATAACGATAGGGTTTTCAGGCGTACCTTCTAAACGCGCACCTTTTTTAACATACACATGTTTATCTAAAATAACATAGTTCAGATACGCTCCTTCTTCGATGTAGCAATCTTGCATGATGATTGAATTTTCAACTTGCGCATTTTTTGCAACATTTGCTTTTCTGAAAATCAATGAATTTTTAACAGATCCGTATATTTCACAGTCATTCGCAACTTGAGAATTGTGAATCACTGCATTTTCACCATAGAAAGTAGGTGCAGAATTTTTTGAACGCGTTAATACAGGATCCGCTCTGTAGAATAATGCATTGAAGTTGTCTTCGTTTAGCATTTCCATATTCGCTTCGAAATAACTCTTAATATCTTCAATAGCTTTTAGATAGCCTGTATACTCGAATCCATAAACCTTATCATTATCTTCTAGTGCTAGCTCCGATAAGCTCTTAACGCTTACGCAAAGATTACGTTCTCTTGCTTTTTGTAAATAGTCTAAAAAAGTCTTTTTGTTGATGACCATAACTTCAATACCAACAGCAAGTTCTTCTTCATCCATACCCACTTCGGTAAGCGGCGTAATATTGTTGATCCGGCCTTGGCGCTCTTCGTCGAATTCGTATGCACTGTATGAAGAGTCTTCTCTAAATATACTACGATCTAGTTTTTTATAGGCAATGGTTACATCACTATTTTTATCATTGTGATAATTTACAATCGATTTAATTTGAATATTTGAAAGCATACTAGATCCCATCAATAAAATGTATTCCGCTTTTGCTCGCGTTACATATTTATAATGATCATCATAGTAGGAAGCCGTAAAGTTCTCTTCTGCATTAGAAGTCTTCAATCGAATTTGAGAATGCGTGAAGACACCTCCACCGGCAATAGAATCCAATCCCCAAGTCGCTCCAGAGCGAATATGGTCGTATAAAGAATGTCCAGATTCAGAAATAAACAACGCTGCTGAACTTGCTTCAGCATTGTAAAGACTTGAGAAAGGGAAATCAATTAATCTGTAACGACAAGCAAATGGTAAAGAAGCAATCGGTCTTCTATTCGTTAAAGGTCTTAACTTATCTTCGTTTTCTACTAAATTAAATATTGCTGCAATTTCATTCCGCATCTTTGTATCCTCCTACTTCTTCTCCATAACCTACTACTGAAATCTCACCATTATCGCCAATGATTTCTGCACCGTCGTAAATATAAGCATTTTCTCCAATAATCGCTTTGGTTATGGTAACATTTTCTCCAATTACGGCTCCTGACATAATCACACTATCTTTTACGACCGAATTCTTACCGATTTTAACATTATGCGAAAGAACAGAGTGATTAACTTCCCCTGCGATGTAACAACCATCCGTAATCATGGAATCTTTTACTTTAGCTGTATCCGTTAAGAACTGTGCAGTTGTATTCGGATTTTGTGAATATACTTTCCAGTTTTTGTCGCGAATATTTAATTCATGGTCAGGATTCAAAAATTCCATATTTGCTGCCCATAGACTTTCAACTGTTCCAACATCTTTCCAGTATCCTTTAAATGAATAAGCATAAACAGACTCACTGTTTCTCAAGTAGGCTGGAATAACGTGGTGGCCAAAATCATCCATTTGTCTATTTTTCGCTTGATTATCTACAAGGTATTGCTTCAGTCTTGGCCAGTTGAAGATATAAATACCCATTGAAGCAAGATTAGATTTTGGTTCCGCCGGTTTTTCTTGGAATTCAGTGATCCGTTCTGTACGGTCTGTATTCATAACCCCAAAACGAGATGCTTCTTCCCATTCAACAGGCATAACACCAACTGTTAAAGAAGCTGCCTTTTCTTTATGGAAATCCAGCATTTTCTCGTAATCCATTTTATAGATATGGTCTCCTGAAAGGATCACAACATAATCCGGATTTTGTGCGTCAATAAAACTGATATTTTGGTAAACAGCGTGGGATGTTCCTCTAAAGAATTTTTCTCCATCCACACTTGAATAAGGCTGTAAGATTGTAGCGCCTCCGTTGTGACGGTTTAGCCCCCAACTTGCTCCATTGCCAACGTGCTGATTCAAGACTAGTGGTTGATACTGTGTTACTACACCTACATTATTGATTCCTGAATTTGCACAATTCGATAATGCGAAGTCTATGATACGATAATTACCGCCAAATGGTACAGCTGGTTTAGCAATTTGTTTTGTCAGTTTTCCTAATCTGGATCCCTGTCCACCAGCTAATATCATTGCTACTGTTTCTGTTTTCATCTATATTCGGAAGTCTCTATAAGAGCTTCCATCCCTCCTTTTTCTTGGTGAGTCTGTTTGCGATTACCTGACGATACTTTTAAAATCATTGTGATTTTGGAACGCCGTAAATTCTTTTAGGTTTGAGAACGATGATACTTAATGCAGGTAACATCAATTCAACAGACTGTTCATAGCCGTTAGCAGAAATTGCATCTGTTTTTAAGATGCCTTGTCCTTTTGTCCATGTCCCGCCTAAACTGTCAGATTCTGTATTCCACACTTCTTCATATTGCCCTTTAAACGGTACGCCAACTCGAACATTATGGCGTTCTACCGGAACAAAGTTACAAAGGATGATTAGGAAGTCTCTCGTTTTTTTACCTTTTCTAATAAAAAATAACGTTGTCTGTTCATTGTTTGAAGCATCTAGAATTTCTAATCCGTCTTTTTGATGGTCAATTTCCCACAATGCTTTTTCATTTTTATAAAAATTATTTAATTGTTTTGTAAACTCAAGATGGCTTTGGTTGTATGGATCTTCTAAATTAGTCCACTCCAAACCTTCAGCAAACCGCCACTCTAAAAATTGTCCGAATTCCGAACCCATAAACTGCAACTTTTTCCCGGGATGCATCATTTTGTACGTTTCAAGTGTTCTAAGTCCTGCAAACTGGTTATACCGGTCTCCAAACATTTTATCCATCAACGACTTTTTCCCGTGAACCACTTCGTCATGAGAGATAGGAAGAACAAAGTTCTCATTGAATGTATACATGAAAGAGAATGTAATCAGATCAAAATGATTTTTTCTTTCAATTGGATCCATTTCAAAAAATTTCAATGTATCGTTCATCCAACCCATATTCCATTTATAGTTGAAACCTAATCCATTCTCATGGACTGGGTGTGTAACTTTACTCCAAGCTGTACTTTCCTCTGCCATGACTAACAAGTCAGGGTGTCGCTCAAATAACACTCGATTCAATTTCTGTATAAAAGCAACACCGTCTCGATTGTGGTTAGATCCGTCTTCATTCAGCGTGTGTTCACCGATGTCATAATCCAGATAAAGCATATTACTTACGGCATCGACCCTCAATCCATCAAGGTGAAACTGTTCAATCCAGAATAAGGCGTTAGATATCAAAAAACTGTGAATTTCAGATTTTGATAAATCGAAATTCAACGTACCCCACCTATTATTGACTGCACGATTTTCATCTTGATATTCAAATTGTGGCGTTCCATCAAAATAAGCTAATGCATAAGCATTTCTATTGAAATGACCTGGAACCCAGTCCATTATGACTCCAAGGTTTGCCTTGTGTGCGGCTTCAACAAAATCTTGAAAATCTTCCATTGTGCCGTATTTTGAAGATAAGGCATAAAATCCAGTGGTTTGATATCCCCAACTAGCGTCTAACGGATGTTCCATCAAAGGTAGGAATTCAATATGTGTATATCCCATCTCTTTAACATATGGAATGAGCTCTTCTTGAAGTTGTTTGATTGAATACCAAGATCCATCTTCATTATGTTTCCAAGAACTCAAATGCACTTCATAAATATTCAAAGGACGCTCATAGACTGGCTTGCGTTTCCTATTCGCTATCCATAGTCCATCAGACCATTTCTTTTCAGGTAGTCCTTTAACAATCGAAGCATCTTTAGGCCTAACTTCAAATTCTTTTGCATAGGGGTCGATTTTGTAAGTAATCGTTCCATCTTGCTGTACAATTTTGTATTTGTAGTGGTCACCTGCCCTAGCTTCTGGTACAACCATTGACCAGGTTCCTGTTTCAGATATTCTTTCCATCATGGCTTCCTCTTGCCATTGATTGAAGTCACCGACTACATATACTTCAGCTGCATGAGGTGCCCATACAGTAAAACGAAACCCATTATTCAATTCGGTGGTTCCTAAAAGAAGGTAACTATCAAAGTTTTCTCCTTTATTGAATAGGTAAAGTGACTTTTCCATTTCTGAATCAGTCATCTTGGATGAAAATTCATTATCCATTCAAGAAGACCTCCTTTCACTTATTAATATGAGATGAGAAGCTTCTTAAGAAACTACACACATATGCTGATAAAAATATACAAATATTCTATACGTTACAAAGCTCATTTTATTCTCTTATACCGATATTGTATCCTAACTTCATTATAACACCAAACAATTTCACTTATTCTATCCTATATGTATAGAGTGTGCTAAAGTATTGTAAAGTTTATATTATCCGAGTAAAGATCCATTTTGTTAGAATGTTCAGCACTTAGTTTGAATGAATCATAAAAGTACAATTCAAATAATTACTTATACTTATTTATAATTATTCATTTATATTATGTAAGGTATCTATTAAGATATAATCTGCATTATTTCAGATTCGAACCTTCTTTTCTGTTAAAAATTAAGGCATAATTAACATCACAAAAAAAACATTATTATTTTATACTCAAGATTCATTTAGTTATATAAAATGTTAAACAACGATAAGTAAAATCAATTGAGTTATCCGCCTCTAGACCGATGACTTTATAACAATAAAATGCTATCATTAGGATTGTAAGGTGATCGAAGGAGGTTACATACCGAGTAAAGGAGGCTAAAAAATGGAAGGATTACTACTCGCTATTGGTTTTATTGGAGTGGCTATTGCGATTTTGACACCACTATCAAAAACTGGTTTTTCAATCACAATGCTAAGCTTTATTGCTTACTTTAGTATCATTGGTGTTGATACTTGGTTACCATTAGTTCTATTCACAGCTGGTTTACTATTGATTATCTTTGAGATATTTGTTCCAGAGTTCGGCGTTGCTGGAATACTAGGTGCACTCTTTTTGATATCCGGTCTCTACCTAACCCTTGGAGATATTGTCATGACGATCAGAGATTTAAGTATGGCAATTGTGATTACGTCTGGTGTTGTATTCTATCTCGTAAGAACTGGTTATTCTCTTACGAATGTTAATAAGTTGATATTGCATACGAACTTAAAAGGCAACCAGAAAACAACTACAAAAAAATCTACTGTACAAGTCGAACCAGGTCTTGAAGGCGTCACACAAACACCTTTACGTCCATCCGGTAAAGTCTCATTTGGAACCACAGATGGAATATTAGTAGATGTATTAAGTGACGAAGGATACATCTCAAAAGATGTTACCGTCGTTATTGAAAAAGTCTTAGGTACAAAAGTCATTGTTAGAAAAAAATAGAATAGGAGACAAACTATATGAATGAATTTATGTTAGATGGTTTTTATGGCATCATCATTTTCGCTGTCATTGCAATTGTTTTAATTAGTATTTTCCTGAGATTTGTTCCAGTTGGATTATGGGTTACGGCCTACTTCTCTGGTGTTAAAGTAGGCATTGGTACTTTGATTGGTATGAGATTGCGTCAAGTTAGTCCTCACGCGATTATTCGTCCTCTGATCAAAGCGACCAAAGCAGGTATTACCCTTTCTACAAACGAGTTAGAAGCACATCACCTTGCTGGTGGGAATGTGAATGCAGTTATTGATGCATTGATTGCTTCTTACCGTGCAGATATTGATCTTGAATTTGAAAAAGCTGCGGCAATCGACTTAGCTGGTCGTAACGTATTTGAAGCCGTTCAATTTTCAGTTAACCCTAAAGTTATTGTTACTCCAGATATCGCTGCAGTTGCCAAAGATGGTATTGAAATTGTAGCGAAAGCGAAAGTAACTGTTCGTGCAAACATCGAGAGATTAGTCGGTGGTGCTGGTGAAGATACCATTATCGCCCGTGTTGGTGAGGGTGTTGTAACAACTGTTGGTTCTGCAGACAAACATTCAGACGTACTTGAAAATCCTGATATGATTTCTAAAACTGTATTAAGTAAAGGATTGGACTCTGGTACTGCCTTTGAGATTCTATCTATTGATATTGCGGATATCGATGTCGGACGTAATATCGGAGCGAAACTACAAACAGAGCAGGCTGAAGCAGATAAAAATATTGCTCAAGCTAAAGCTGAAGAAAGACGTTCTATGGCGATTGCACAAGAACAAGAAATGCGTGCTGAAACTCAAAAAATGCGTGCTAAAGTTGTTGAGTCTGAGGCAAAAGTTCCACTTGCTATGGCTGAGGCATTGCGTAATGGTACGATTGGCGTAATGGATTACTATAAAATGCAGAATATAAATGCTGATACTGATATGAGAAGTTCTATATCAAATCAAGCCGGACCTACTGACGAAGAAGAGTGATAAGATATGGATATCCTGATCTGGTTAGTCCAATTAGTGATTTTCTTTAGTATTGTATCAGGTGTGCTGAACTCTCTAAGTAAAAAAGCAAATAAGAATCAGTCTTCTAATAGAAGAAACGTTTTTAACGAACCGACTCAGACTCCTACTCGTCAATCTACTACTCAAGCTGCGCCTAAGCAAAATAGGCAAGCAACGCCTCAGAGATCTACTCAGCAGCAGACAGTAACTCAAAGGCGTTCAGCTAGAGATAAAACTGTTCGAGATGCTAGTACTGCTAGAGGTGCTGCAAGAGATATTACAACTGAGCGAGAAAGACGTAGAAAAGATAGAGAAAAGCTTGATCAGGCTCGACAAGAACGTACAAATAAACTTAGAAATCAGTCCTCAAATACAATGACTGAAGTTAAATCTTTAAAAACAAAAAGTATTTCTAAATCTAATGAAACAGCTGAATTTGGATTTACAGAAGATAACATTGTTAGAGCTTTTGCTTATAAAGAAATTTTAGATAAGCCTGTTGCTTTAAGAGACGAATAAAAAAGACCCGCCATGATGCATACTGAACGATCAGTATAGTTTCATGACGGGCTTTTTTTAATTTTTTGATTAATTTTATTAAACATTGGAATCAAAGGTGTATAAAGTAAAACCATAAACACGCTATTCCCAATTGCATGATAGACATCGAACCAGATACCGGCGATCCAGTATCCGATAAAAGCAGGAAAAACCATCTGATACATCATGGCCTGGATGATAGAAACAATGAAACCATATAAGATACCCATTACTCCAGAAAAGATCACCCAATAGATAAAGGCACCTTTCAATTTTTTAAGAAATAAGGAAAAAACATAACTGACTAGAATAATGACGGTATATGCAATAATCTGAGAGATTGTCCATGGTCCCATTCCTAAAGATAAATTAGAGACGATAATTGAACCACTCCCCACAATTATGGCATCCACAACGCCAAACGTGATGGTCATTAAAATAAGAATCGTCGTAACCGGTTGAACATTTGGAAGAAAGCTAAAGACCAACCGGCTAGTCTGTACGAGCGCAATCATCAGTGCCAGAACAGTTATTCTGTGAACAGATAATCGGTTCTTACTATTCTTCATCTTGACCCGTTTCAAGGTTCCAGGTAATCTCGTCACCCTCTTCTAACTGATAATCACCAGCTCCTACCTGAGAAAATTCTCCGTTTACATCAAATAACCAATAAGCTTTTTTACTCTCATTTTGTTCTATGTCATCAATAGCCGTAATAAAGCCGTTGCTATCTACTGCATCAAACTCTTGTTGCATGATTTCAAGTAGCGTTGTATCTTTTGGACTAGTCAATTCTTGATTCATTTCCTCTTCATCGACACTGTAGAGCTCATCATCGATAGAAAACTCAATCGTATACGTAACCTCTTCATTTTGATCCTGTATATTTTCAGAAGTTTCTGATTCAGTCGATGTTGTCTCCTGATTTCCACATCCTACTAGTAAAAAACTAAACGTAAAAAGTCCTAATATTTTTTTCATTCTAATTTTACTCCTCTTTCAATCATCATTTTGGTTTGAATATTCTTTTTCAGTGAGAAAGAATTCTCTTTTGATTTTGATGAATCGGGTAAAATCATTCAAAATCTGAAATAAAATTGCCCTACTCTCAAATTCCTTTCTTGTTTGAGGTAGTTCAGACGCTTTGAACGTCTGATAGAGATCTGAAATGTCCTGCAACAAATCTAAGCCTGTATTCTTTTCATGCAATTGCTCTGCGGTTCCTTTAAAAAGATCTGCGAGTATGTCGTTTTGACTTGTCGCTAGTTTAACCGCCGGAAGATTCTCACACATTTTCTGCAAGACAACGGACTGCTCTTTTCTCATTTGGGCATAGCGAACATAGTAACTGGTTTTCTTGAAAACCTGATTCGCATATTCATTTAAGGCAACATGATTCATTTCTTGTATTCTATTATCTAATTGTTTGAGTTGTTCAAATAATTCTCTGTAATTCTGATCTCCTACTAATTGATCATGAAAAATCAAAAGCGCCTTACTCATTTCACTTTCAATTTCTTCAACGAACTTCTCTAATGTATTTTGCTGTTTAGGCATCCATAAATTTACTAACAAAGCAGTGAATACTCCAATTAACATTAATGCTGTACCATTGATTTGCCAATCCCAAGAGACACTTTCAGCTGTAATGAAATGTGTCACTAGAACTGTTGTCGGCGCAATCCCTGACTCCATCTTACCTTTGCAAGCTAAAGGGATAAAGATGGCTAAATATAATCCAAAAGCAAAAAGAGAGAATCCTAAACTTACAAACAAGATAGATGCAATACAAAAACCGAGTATCATTGAACCGATTCTTGCTAATGCGATTTTTATTGATTCCTGCTTTGTGTCTAAGACACTTAAAATCGCGATGACTCCGGCTGCTAGTGTATAATCCAGCTCGAATAACTGAGCTATCCATACCGCTAGAACCGTAGCTACCACGATTTTGATGGTCCTTTGAGTTGTATTCATTTTATAACTCCTACAGAAAATCAAACTGATCTCCGTCTATCAGCTTAATTCCCATTATTTGTAAAGGGTGTCACAACGTTCCTGAGCGTATAATTGAAATCAATAGCCAGAGTCCCATTATTCCGGCTCCCAAGAAAATGATGATGGCCAGAATGGATACGCTTGTCCCCTCTGCAACAGCTAAGATAACAGCTGATGCCAAAATGAGCGCAGCTATAATCACGGCAAAAACGATACGGTTAACCATTTTATTTAATCCGGTCCATTTTTTATCACCATCTACTAAATCCAGATGCACTTTGAATCTACCATTATTGATGGTATCAAGAGATTTTGTGATCTTTGCAGGAAGAGACGCTGAATTTTGTGCAATTTGATAAAGACCAATCATCACTTTATCTTTTGTAATGGTTTCGAAGAAGGATACGTCATCGTTTGTTTTAATATAAGCAGAAGCAATTTTTAAAACGTTAATATCTGGATGAAGTTCAGTTATAACACCTTCAAGAATCGTCATTGACTTTGCTAATAACAGAAAATCATTGGGCATAATCATTTTGTATTTATTTGTAATATAGAGTACATCAGAAAAGAATGCACTCAAATCTATATTTTTAAAACTCCTCGAAGCGTAGATATGATAAAAATCTGCAAGGTCTTCATTTAACGCAAAACGATTAACCTTTGATTTCACAATAGCCATTTGTAAGAGTATATTCATCATACCCTCAATATCTTCCAATACGAGTGCTTTGATCAGCCGAATCAAGCTCTCTCTTACATCTGAAGAGAGCTCTCCAGTTATACCAAAATCTAAAAAGACAATTTGCTTTCCTTTAA
Organism: Marinilactibacillus sp. XAAS-LB27; assembly: GCF_036039175.1. Lineage (NCBI taxonomy): Bacteria > Bacillati > Bacillota > Bacilli > Lactobacillales > Carnobacteriaceae > Marinilactibacillus > Marinilactibacillus sp. XAAS-LB27. The sequence continues at coordinate 127,467 of NZ_JAYXKP010000005.1, forward strand.
TAATCAAATTTCCTTGATGAGGATCTCCATGAAAAAAGCCATCATTGAATACTTGAGATAAAAAAGAATACATCAATTTTTCAGCGATATCTTTCTTGTCATATCCCGCTGTTGTCAATTTAACGGCGTTTAACCCCTTGATTCCATCAATATATTCTTCAACTAGTACTCTCTTCGATGTGTATTTCAAAAAAGGTTTTGGCGCCGTCACAGCTTTGGTCTCGTTATTTAATTCTCTAAATCTAACGAGATATTTTGCTTCATTACGAAAATCGAGTTCGATTTTTGTAGTTGCTAAAATTTCATCGAACGCGGAGTCGGCATCTACCAACATATCTTTAACGGTGTTCGGCGCCATAGAAAGTATTTTAGAGAACAGTCTAATATCTCTTAAAAGATTTTCTTCTATTTCTGGTCTCTGGACTTTAATAATGACGCTTTCTCCAGTGTGTAACTTCGCTTTATGTACTTGAGCAACAGACGCACTCGCAAGAGGTTTTTCTTCAACGAATTCAAACACCTCTTCAAGTGTTTGATCAAATTCCTCACTAAAGATTTTTTTGATTTCAGAATAAGGAAAGTGAGGTGCATTATCTCTTAATTTCGATAGCTCTTCAATATAATTATCCGGCAGCAAGTCACGTCTTGTAGAAATAATTTGACCGATTTTAATAAAACTAGGACCTAATTCTTCAAAAGCTTGTCTGAGTCTTTGTGCATCTTGCTCATCATCTTTCGATCTTATACGCGTATTATAGATATGACCAAATCCATATGAAGCAAGCACTGTTCCGATTTCTTTCAATCTATCTCTATTCGTTTTTGACATAGTGCACCCTCCTTTCATAAAAAAAGTGCTGGTTAGAATGAACTAACCAGCACCATTCCAATTATCTATCGATAGAACTGTTTTCAAGTTTCTTTTCTAATTCTTGAACTTTTGCTTCAAGATCGTCGATATCTTTTCTCTGAGCAACGTTCATACTTAATAATAAAGCTTCTAATCTCTCTTTTTCTTCTGAGTCTGTTGTATCTTGATTTTTCTTTTGAATCAGCTCAGAAGTCAGCGTTTTACCTTCTTCAACTGAAAGCTTACCTTTTGCAACAAGTCGATCAATTTGTTCCATTGATTTTTCGACAGCCAGAGCAGTTCCACCGACTCCGATCAGTAAAGCTTTTTTAATATCATCTACTAACATAAGCATACTCCTTTCAATGAACCTTATTTTGCAATTAACCTTACGTATACAGTATAGCACTCAAAAAAGAAATTGTCAGAGATTATCATTAATGCATTTCTACTAATTTAAGCTTCCTTTGATTAAGGTACAATGTTTCCAGCAGCTCTATAAATTTCATACCATTCATCACGACTTATGACTTTACCCGAAGCTGATGCGTACGTCTTGATTCTTTCAGGATTCATTGTTCCTAAAATCACTTGCATCTTCGCTGGATGTCTCAATAACCATGCAATAGCAGTCGCTTCATTATTCATTCCATAGTTTTCTCCAACTTTACTTAATACTTCATTGATTTCCGGATAGTCAGGATTATTTAAGAATACCCCTTTTTCACCTTGAACTGGTGACCATGGTTGGATTGTAATATCATTTAGGCGACAATAATCTAAAATAGCACGGTCATGATCAACAGAATTCGCGTCTTTTGTATTCACATGAATACCGGCATCGATCATTCCAGTATGTGTCACACTTAATTGAAGTTGGTTAGCTACAATGTCTTGTTCAATATATTTTTCGAGCAATTGAATTTGATAAGGACTGTGGTTACTTACACCGAAATGTTTCACTTTCCCAGCCTTTTGCAGACTTGTAAAAACTTCCGCTACTTCTTCTGGTTCAACTAGCGCGTCCGGTCTGTGTAGTAAAAGTACATCCAAATAGTCTGTTTCAAGTCTTTTTAAAATGCCCTCAACAGAAGAAGTTAAATGTTCTTTAGAAAAATCATATTTTCCAAATCGAATACCCGCTTTAGATTGAATCAGAAAATTTTCTCTTTTAAGCGAACTTTGTTTTAAAGCAGCAGCAAACCGTTCTTCTGACTCTCCTTTTCCATAAATATCTGCATGGTCATAAAAGTTAATTCCGCTATCATTTGCTGCTTCTAAAACAGCTGTTGCTTCTTTAACATCTAACGCGTTCATTCTCATGCAACCTAAAGCAACTTCAGATACGTCTAATTGACTTTTTCCTAATTTAATCGTTTTCATTATTACGCTCCTCGATACGAATTTGCTTACATACAACATTGTATAAGTAAAAATGGAAATAATCGAGAAATACAAATCAGTTTTTCAATATTATTTAGCGAAAACTTTGTGACAAACTTGTGACAAACTAGTAACTTTTATTAAATTGTGTATTTGTGACAATTTTTTGTCAAAAACTATTGATTTTTATCTGAGTTACTCCTAAAATAAGTCTTGTAACAAATTGTTCACAAATTACACTTAAAACTAATCAAAAATCATTTTACATAAAATGATTAAGCACACTTTTGAAAAGGGGCAAACCAATCATGATCAAATTATACGTATCACCAAGTTGCACATCTTGTCGAAAAGCGAAAGCTTGGTTAGAAGATCAAAATTTAGAGTTCGAAGAAAAAAATATTTTCCACGAACCTTTATCTATAGACGAAATCAAAAACATTCTGAGCTTAACTGAAGAAGGTACTGAAGAAATCATTTCATATCGTTCTCAAGCTTACCAGGCCTTAGATGTAGACATTGAAGACCTTTCTATGAACGAGTTACTTAATTTATTTAAAACACAACCAAGTCTTATTAGACGTCCTATCATCATGGATGATCGTCGCTTACAGATCGGATATAACGAAGAAGAAATCCGTTGTTTCCTTCCAAGAAAAGTTCGTGAGTTAGAACTTGCAGAAATTCACCGTAAACTTGCTAGTGAAGAATCAATTGAAATAGCTTAAACTTAATTGTAAAAAGCCTGAAGCTGATCATTAGATCGGTTCCAGGCTTTTTTTAAGATTCTTCTTTTGTTTGATTTTCTTGGTCGTCAGTATTTTCGTTATCGTTTGGCATAATATCAATTTCTTTGTCAGCTTCTTCTCGTTCTTCTTTTTCTTCTGGGGTATCTTCTTCTTTTTTCACTTTACCTTCTTGTTCAGCTTTTTCTTCTCTTTTCTCTTTATCCTCCTGATCGATTCCATTCTCTTCTGAATCATCATAATAACCATCATCCATCTTTTCTCCCAATACATCTCTTCTATACTGGTTTTCGCTATAAAGATAAACGTTATGAACAATCCTAATAATAGGTCTCATCAGAAGAAAGAAACTAGCGAATATATATAAATACATTCCTACTCTTTCCAAATCAGTAAAGGCTTGTGTTAAACTTCCTGCAAAATATAAACCACCTGTAGCAATATCATTTCCAAGAGAGATAATCGTATAATAATTTTGAAAGTATAATCTAAAATTACCCATTTTGATAATCATGTCTTCATCTTTACGAGGATTGACATCGTGTTCTTTCTTTTCAATTTGTGGCATGCTATTGATGCTCCTTTACCATTTAATAATATCTACTATATTATCATAATCGTAACTTGGTGTCTTTTACTTGGACTCTTAATTTAGATTATTCTGATGCACTTCAACCATATCACAATTAAATGACAAATGTTAAACACCTGTTATTTTATACTATCATCTGTGTGATTGTTACTATTGTCTTAAACTTTTCATAGAAAGCTTTCATTTCGCATATCTTATGTCTTTACTTACTTTATAATTTTTAGTAATTACTGTGCCGACGTAATCAACTGGTTTAAGCTACGGCCAGTAATTCTACTCAACTATTCTTATGTATATAAAATTAATGCAACAGGATTTTTTTAACCAACTATGTTATTCTTTATCTTATATGTTTTACTAATAATTAGTACGCAGTATGCTAAATTTACAATTGTTTCAATTACCACATTTTGATTAGCTAGCTGATGTTCAGTATAAGCAGATATTTAATCCAGCAAAATTATATCTAGGATAAAATGATACTTTCTGAATAGATTTTTTCATATAAAATAAAAAATACTTTCAAAAAAGGAGAACCAAAAATGATGGACGTTAGAGAAGAAGCTTTAAAAATCAGCAAAGAAAAAGGTGGAAAGATTGAAGTAAATTCAAAAGTTTCCATCGAATCAATGGAAGATCTAGCCATTGCCTACACACCCGGTGTAGCGGCTGTGAGTTCTGCTATCGCCGAAAATAAAGAAGCTGTTTACACCTATACGTCTAAAAAGAATCTGGTGGCTGTTGTCACTGACGGATCCGCTGTTTTGGGGCTAGGAAATATTGGTCCGGAAGCCGCTATTCCAGTTATGGAAGGAAAAGCTGCTTTATTCAAGCGTTTTGCCAATGTTGATGCTGTTCCTATCTCTCTTGACACTCAAGATGTCGAGGAAATTATTTCTCACGTGCAAGCTATTGCACCTTCATTCGGTGGTATTAATTTGGAAGACATCAGCGCACCACGTTGCTTTGAAATCGAGCGTCGTTTGAAAGAATCACTAAACATTCCAGTATTCCATGATGACCAACACGGTACAGCGATTGTTGTTTTAGCTGCAGTATATAACGCTTTGAAATTAACAGAAAAAAACATTGACGACGTTAGAGTCGTAGTTAATGGTGGTGGTGCTGCAGGAATTGCTATTTCAAAACGTCTTCTCTCTGCTGGTGTAACAGATGTCTTATTAGTAGACAAAACAGGCATCATCTCTTCAAAAGATTCAACTCTTGAAGATCGCCATAAGGAAATTGCTGAGGTAACAAATAAAACAAATATCCATGGTGATTTGCACACTGCATTGAAAGGTGCGGATATTTTCGTTGGTGTTTCTGCTCCTAACGTTTTGAAAAAAGAATGGATCGCTGATATGAACGACAAACCGGTTATCTTCGCAATGGCTAATCCAGAGCCAGAAATTAATCCTCAAGATGCAAAAGATGGTGGAGCTTTTATTGTAGGTACGGGCCGAAGTGACTATCCTAACCAAATCAACAACGTATTAGCGTTCCCGGGAATATTCCGTGGTGCCTTGGATGCTCGCGCAACAGATATCACAGATGATATGCAAATTGCCGCTGCCCAAGGGATTGCCAGTGTTATTCCTGATAATGAATTAACAGTAGACAATATCCTTCCCAACGTTTTTTCTGAAGGTATCTCAGATATCGTTGCAAACAGTGTAAAAAATGCAAAATAGTCCATTCTATTTTATTGTTTAACTTATATTAGAATACTTTTAGGAGTGGGACGAATCGTGATTCGTTCCGCTTTTTTTTCTAAAAACAACTTATTACGCACAAAAAAAGCTAGGATTCTCATCCTAGCTTTTTTCAGCAACTTTAGCAAAGCTAAAGTGAAGTATGATGTTCACAGCACCAGGGACTTCCGATACGCAACTTCCTGTTGTGTGCAATGCACATGTATCGTGCTTGACAGTCCACAAATGTGGACTAATCGACTCATCGCATGGACTAACTATATCACATCAAAGTAAATAGTACAATACTTTTTAAAATTCAAGTTGATTTATCCAGGCTTCTTTGATTAAACCATGACCCGCAACAGTAGGATGTATTCCGTCCTCTCCTGTATAGTACGGGTAACCGTATTTGACTCCTTGCGCACTGAACAACCCATCTAATGGAATTAAATCTGTAAGATATTCACGAGCCATCTTTCTGACAATATGAATTCTTTGATCCAAATCTTCTCTTACCTGAATTCTTTCTTTAGGATAGGGTAGGACAAACGGTTCCATCAGTACAATTCTGGCATCTGTTCTCTGGATAAGCGATTTTAGCAAGAACCTATAGTCCTCTTCAAACTGCTCAATCGCACTAGCGTCCATACGTTTATCTATATTTAACTGGTGAGAGGAATCATTGATTCCTACAAGAATAGACACGATGTCTGGGTTAAGATCAAGACAATCCTCTTCCCATCTCGCTTTCAAATCAACCACTTTATCTCCAGAAATTCCCCTGTTATAAAATGTCAGTTGGTCCTCTGGGAATGCAGCTTGCAACTCAGCAGCTACCATAAGCGGGTACCCTTTTCCTAAATCATTCGGATTAGAACGATCTCTGTCTACATCCGTAATGCTGTCTCCGATAAATAAGATTTTATCTTGTTGTTTGATTTTCATCTATTTGTCCTCGTTTCTCATCTATAGTCACATATTCACTGCAATCAGTCAAAACTAAAGAAACTTAAAGCATACGTCTAATTCAGCTATATCCTTCTAACGATTCATGCTTTTGCATAAAATTATAGATAGCACCAATCAGGTTCGCATCATTTTTAAAGTGACACAATTCTACTACTGGTCTATATGGTGGAACTCTTAACCTTGAGAATAGAGCATCCATTTCTTCATTGATTTTTTCAATAAGATCTGGTTTATTGGATACGCCACCGCCTAGTAATAGAACTTCTGGATCAAATGAATAAGCTAGATTATAGAGTCCTCTAACTAAGTAATGAAAAAAAGTCTGCACTTCTTCTTTTGCGATATCATCTCCTTTTTCTGCTAATTGGAATACTTCTTCCCCGCTTACTTTGTTTGTAGGAATATTCATCCGCTTAGCATATCTTCTAGCCATAGCAACCGCTGTACCAAGCTCACTGAACGTTCTTTCTCCATCTAATAACATGAATCCGAACTCTCCACCTAGTTGATGATGTCCGTGCTGTATTTCTCCATCTACTATGATTGCTCCACCTATACCGGTTCCGAGCACTACAAAGAGTACGTTACTTTTATCTATCGCCGCACCTCTCCAGATTTCTGCTAGGCCTGCGCTATTAGCGTCATTTTCAAAAGATACTGGTAGCCCAAAGACTTTCTCTAATTCATCATAAATTGGAAAAAAATGGATATAAGGCACTTCACTGACACCTTCAATCTGTCTTTCAATCTGGTTTATTGCACCAGGTGCGGAAAACGCAACTCCCGAAAGAAAAAATTGCTTTTCAAAGGTTTCTTTTACATGAAGTAACTGATTCTTTAATTCTTCCCAACTCTCAGGGGTCAAAAAGCTCCCTTTCTCCTTTAGACGATCCTCGTCCCAAATAGCATACTTAACTGAGGTTCCGCCTATGTCGAAAGCCAGTAAACTCATATTACCCCTCCTAAAAAAACCACACTTAAATGAAAGTGCTTTCTTGATTATATCATGCTTGAGTATTTTTCGGAATATCTGTTTTCAAAGATTGAATACATTTTACCATGTAGCAATGTGTCCGTCAGCTCTCGGCTCTGTACCACCAATTAGCACACCATTTGATTCTCTAAGAATAATTTGTCCTCTACCAAATAGTCCTTTCCCAGGTACAATCGTGACTTCATGTCCTCGTTTTATCAAATCTTCAATGATACTTAACGGCATTTCTGGTTCAATGGATACTTTCTTGCCTTCATCCCAGTGCCATCTTGGAGCATCAAGTGCATTTTGTGGATTCAAATGAAAGTCAATTATGGAACTAACAACCTGTAGATGTGCTTGTGGCTGCATTTGTCCTCCCATTATTCCAAATGGCCCAACTGGCTGGTTTCCTTTAGTAATAAATCCAGGAATGATTGTATGAAAAGGTTTTTTATTTGGACCGACAACATTTGGATGGCCTTCTTCCATTGTAAACCCGCACCCTCTATTCTGCAGGCTTACCCCATATTCTGGTACCACAACACCGGAACCAAATCCCATATAATTGCTTTGAATGTAAGAAATCATATTACCTTCTTCATCCGCAGCAGCTAGATAAACGGTCCCCGAATAATCTCGAATACCGGGTTTTGGATCTAGTGCTTCTTCTTGTACCAGAGCCGCTCGTGTCTTGGCGTAGTCTTTTGAAAGCAGTCTATCAACGGTTTCGTTCATATGCTTTAAGTCTGTTATGGTTGCTTGACCGTCACTGAATGCCAATTTTACAGCTTCAATTTGCTTGTGAATCGTCTCTGGATCGTCTTTTCCTTTTAATTCAAGATTTTCTAGTATGGATAAGGCCATTAATGCGATGATACCTTGTCCGTTTGGTGGCATTTCCCAAATATCGTAGCCTTTATAGTTCGTCGAAATTGGCACTATCCATTCAGGTTTGTACTCTTTTAAATCTTCTTTTCTAATAAAACCTTGATAGTTTTTTGAAGTACGGTCGATTGCTTCTGCTATTTCCCCTTTATAGAAAGCTTCTCCATCCGTTTCTCCAATCAATCGAAGTGTTCTAGCGTGGCCTTTGGAAGACCATATTTCTCCAGGTTCAATCGGGTGCCCCTCTGGAGCGAACGTACTAAACCAAGTTTCTAATTCTGGAAATTGCTCCAGTTTTTTCTTCAGTATCTTAAACGTTCTTTTCCATGCATTTGATACAACATTTGAAACAGGAAACCCATCTTCTGCAATCTTAGCTGCTGGTTCCAATACCTCTTTTAAGGGCAACTTTCCATGTTTCTTATTTAATTCTACCCACCCCGCTGGTACGCCTGGTACAGTAATTGGATCGATTCCGTGTGTAGGAATCTCTTCATGTCCTTTTTTTAATAAATTCTCTCTTGTTAGTTGCTCTGGAGCATGTCCGCTGGCATTGAGTCCGTACAATTCTCCATCTTTCCAAAGAATAGAAAAGCTATCTCCCCCTATGCCATTCGATCCTGGTTCTACAACTGTCAAAGTTGCGGCCGCTGCGATTGCCGCATCAATTGCGTTTCCTCCTTTTTTCAAGATTTCTAATCCTGCTTGGGAAGCTAATGGGTGCGAACTAGCAACCATCCCTTTTTTCCCATATACAAGTTCTCTTCTAGACGCATAATGGAATACCCCTGCATCAAATTCTGGAATCGTCATGTCTTTCTCCCCTATTCTAAGTATGAAAGTAAGCTCGAGAAAAATTTCTCGAGCTTACTTTGTAAAACTATTTAACTTTACTTATTTATCTTGAATAACTTCGATTTTGTAACCGTCTGGATCTTTGATAAAGAAGTAGTTAGCTGCTCCGTCGGATAATCCTTTTAATCCAGTTACTTCGTATTCCGTTTTGCTGTATTCTTCATGTGTAGCTTGCAGATCATCAACACTGATCGCCACGTGACCATAACCGTTACCAATTTCATAAGGTTCTTCTTGGTCATAGTTATACGTTAATTCTACTTCATAGGTATCTCCTGGTAATGCAAGATACACTAAAGTGAATTGATCATCTGGATAATCCAATTTTTTTGTAATTTCCATACCTAATACGTTTGTATAAAAATCGACTGATTTATCAAGATCTTTAACTCTAATACACGTGTGTAATGCTTTTTTAGCCATACTGATTCCTCCTGTAAATTAAGTGATATATTTATTCTGCCTTATATTTCAAGATGGGTCAAGTAAATGAAAAGACGTCAGTTCATCACTCTTATCTGATCCCATTATCTCTCGTATAATTCTAGTGGTAACTGGTCAGGATCTTTGAAAAAAGTAAATCGTTTATTTGTAACAGGATCTACTCTAATCGGTTCAACTTCTACACCTTTATTTTCAAGCCAGTTAACAGCTTTCTCAATATCCTCAACCTCAAAACATAGGTGTCTCAAACCTTGTGCCTCTGGTGTACTCGGTCTTTTAGGAGGATCAGGAAACGAAAAGAGTTCTATTTGAGCATCTCCAATCGCAAGATCTAATTTATAGGAGTCTCGTTCTTCTCGGTAAAGCTCGTGGATAATTTCAAGTTCAAGAACTTCTGTGTAAAACTTCTTTGATTCTTCATAATTAGAAGCGATAATTGCGGTATGATGAATACGTTCTAACATCGTAAGCTCCTTTCAGTTTTAATTATAGTATACAATAAATAATGCGTTAAATGGTCCATTTGAATTGAATAAATTATCTATTTGAAGCATACTATGGATGTACAATTGGAGCGTTATTAGTATGGGACTTGGAAGGATGATCATAATGAATACAATCATTTTAATGACTTTGACAGGATTAATGACTCTTATACCGACTGCGTTATTCGTATCTTTTTTTAACACTAATCAACCAGAAAAAGTTCGCGTTCGTGTGGATGAAGATCAAGATTTTTATAGATAGAAAGAAGCGACTCCCATATGGGGGTCGTTTTTTGTTTGAAAACAAATCTACTTCGGTGTATATTAAGTAAACTTAGTATAGAAAGGGTGTTTGCGATCTCACTAGTCATTTTAGAACAATTAGCAACGATGTTTTTTATTATGCTTTTCGGTTTCATGCTCGTACGTATAAAGATTCTAGATATGGTTGGTAGCCAGCAAATTGCCAATATGACTACTAAATTTGTTATTCCAATCGTTTTGATGATGTCCTTTCAACAACCCTACGATCCAGCACAGCTCTCTTTATTACTTTTTACTTTTATAGGCGCACTATTACTTATGATTTCCAGAATCATCTCTGCCAGGTTACTAATGAGAAAAGGAACCAAGATTGATCAATTCGCAGTTGTATTTTCTAATACTGCATTTGTAGGTATCCCCATCATTTTTCCGTTATTAGGATATCAGGGCATCTTTTATCTTTCAATGTACATCGTCGTTTCAAGCGTTCTTCAGTTTACATATGGTATCTGGATTTTATCTGAAGGAAAACAAGCTATGACGATTCGCCAAGCATTTTTAAATCCTGCTTCAATTGGTGCATTTATCGGTTTCGTTTTATATATGCTTCAAATCGAGTTGCCAAACGTTTTATATAATGGTTTAGATAAAATTGCGGATACGAGCTCTCCTTTGGGCATGATTTTACTTGGCGGTTACCTTGCTAGAAGCCGCTTAAAAGAAATTTTTATGGTTAAAAATAATTACTGGACTGTAATGGTTCGTTTACTCATTACGCCCTTAATAGGACTAGTCATTATTTGGCTCTTACCCATTCAGAATCAATCTGTTCTACTCGTATTGTCTATCGCAAACTGTACACCTACAGCAGTAAACACCGCTCTATTTTCTCAATTGTATGGTGGGGATTACGAATATGGGGCTCGACTAGTTGTTCTTGCCAGTCTCCTTGCCATGGTCACTATGCCAATCATGATTACCTTATCTAACTTGTTATTATCTATCAATTAGTGTGTATAATATAATAAAATCGTTTAAAAAGGAGAGAACAGTATGAAAGAATTTGAAGATTATCTTGAATCTATTGACGATATAGAACAAAGAGATAGAATGACAGAAATCTTAAATAGAATAGCTCTCACATTTCCTAATTTAGTTCCACGCATTGCTTGGAATCAGCCGAATTTCACGGACCATGGGACATTTATTATCGGATTCAGTATAGCAAAGCATCACATTTCTATCGCTCCAGAAAAGAAAGCTCTCCAGCAGTTTGTAATAGAAATCAGTGAAGACGGTTATACAACCACAAAAGAACTCATTAAGATCAAAGACACCCAAGAAATCAATTTCGATTTACTCGAAAAAATCATTCAGTTCAATATTGAAGACAAAAAAGATTGTCAAACTTACTGGAGAAAGTAAAAGAACAGGAGAGTAGCTGAAAATAGCCACTCTCCTGTTCTTTTATTCCATTCATTTATGCACACGAGAAGACTCGAACTTCCACGGGGCTACGCCCCACCAGCCCCTCAAGCTGGCGCGTCTACCATTCCGCCACGTATGCTAACCGATACAATCACTATCATAACAACGTTTCTCGAATGTGTCAATCCTCTTTTTTGTGTCAGCTTCTATTTTGAATGGCTTCTTTTCCTAACAGTTTGAGTCTTCCTCTACAATTAGAACAGACATATTTTTCTGTATTCACTCTTCTTTTACGATGATATAGTTGTCCACAATCAGAGCACTGATATTTCCATAACTGCTCGACAGGTTTTCTTTCCTTTAAGGCAGGTGTGAATCTTAATCCACCCACTTCTTTTAATAAAGCTTTGAAATCTGCATCTTGATGTCGGTGACCTTTTCCTTCTAAGTGCAAGTGGTAGTGACACAGTTCATGCTTGACGACCCCTTCAAAAATATCCATTCCTAACACTTCCAAAACAAGTGGATTAAAGTCTAAGTTATGCGTGTTGAGAAAGTATCTTCCTCCAGTAGTCTTCAGACGTTTATTGAATGTCGCTTTGTGTCTAAAAGGTTTAGAGAAAACACTGAGTGATTGTTCTTCAACGAATGCCTGTAGCTTAATCTGATCCATAGCTTACTCCCCTTATAATAAAGAACGAGATGCAAGCAAGCACCTCGTTTCAATCATTCAGTTCTTTTATTCTTTTCCAAGCATGGTCAAGGCAATACGGCCTTTTTTCAGATCTACTGAATCGATCCATACAGTCACAATGTCCCCAACAGCTACAACTGCGCTAGGATGCTTGATAAATTTTTTGCTCAGTTTTGAAATATGAACGAGCCCATCTTGTTTCACGCCGATGTCAACAAATGCACCAAAGTCCACTACGTTACGAACAGTTCCTTCAAGTGCCATTCCTTGCTGCAAGTCTTCCATTGTTAAGACATCTGTTCTGAGTAGCGGCGCTGGCATATCATCACGCATATCTCTTCCTGGAGCAACAAGGGCTTTCACTACGTCTTTCAGTGTTTCCGAACCTAGTCCTGTTGCTTCCAGCACTTTTTCTTCATCTAATAATTTCACGCGCATACTCAACTCTTCTGACCCAATATCTGATTTCTTCAACCCAGCCATCTCAATAATCATTTTAGCTTCTTTATACGTTTCTGGGTGAATCCCTGTATGATCAAGTGGTTCTTTCCCATCTGGAATTCTAAGGAATCCAACTGCTTGCTCATAAGCTTTTGGTCCGAGTCGTTTAACTTTTTTAAGTTGTGCTCGACTTGTGAATTTACCATTTTCTTCTCTGAATGTTATGACATTTTCAGCAGTAGTTTTTGTCAAACCAGCAATATGTTTCAGTAAAGCCGCACTCGCAGTATTGACGTTCACCCCTACTTGGTTAACCACTGTTTCAATGATAAAGTCCAACTGTTCGGTTAGTTTTTTCTGAGATACATCATGCTGATATTGACCAATACCAATGGATTTTGGATCAATTTTCACTAGTTCTGCTAAAGGATCTTGAAGTCTTCTAGCAATACTGACGGCACTTCTTTCTTCAACTTGCAAATCAGGAAACTCTCTTCTCGCTTCATCACTTGCAGAATAAACGGAAGCACCCGCTTCATTTACAATGACATAGGCCACTTTATGTCCTGATTCTTTCAGGTTTTCCGCAACAAAGGTTTCTGATTCTCTACTTGCCGTTCCATTCCCAATCGCGACTGTATCTATATTGAATTCTTCAATGATTTGTTTGAAACGATTTGCCGCTTCTGTTCTTTTTTGTTGAGAAGCCGGTTTGTGTGGATAAATCACTTCAATCGCTAATACTTTTCCTGTCGCATCAATCACTGCTAATTTACACCCTGTACGGTATGCAGGATCTAACCCTAGTATCGTCTGATCTTTTAAAGGAGCTTGAAGTAAAAGGTTTCTCAAATTTTCTCCAAATACTTCAATCGCTTGTTCTTCAGCTTTTTCGGAAAGTCCGTTGCGGATCTCTCTTTCAATTGACGGTCCGATGAAACGTTTATACGCATCAGTGATTGCCTCTTTCACTTTTTTGACAGCCGGCGTTAAGTGAACGCTCTTGATTTCTTGCTTGATCATATAGTGTTCTATACGGTCTTCGTCCACTTCGATATTAACAGATAATACGCCTTCTTTTTCTCCCCTGTTTAAAGCGAGTGTTCGGTGGGCAACTAGTGACTGAATGGTTTCAGAATACTCATAGTACATTTCGTAAACAGATTTTTCATCTGCAGACTTATCTTTCACAGAAGAAACGACCGTTCCATGCTTACTTGTATATTCTCGAATCCATTCACGGTATTTAGGATTATCTGAAATATATTCAGCAATAATTTCATGTGCACCCGTCAAAACATCTTCAATTGTCAGAACTTCTTTTTCTTCATTGAGGTAGTTCTCGGCTTCCTTTTCAAGATCGGCCTCTGGAAAAGATAAGATCCAATCCGCAAACGGCTGAAGTCCCTGCTCTTTTGCAATAGTCGCTTTTGTACGGCGTTTTTGTTTAAACGGTCGATATAAATCTTCTACTTTTTGCATTTGTGTCGCTTTTTGAATGGCTTGTTCTAATTCAGGTGTTAATTTTCCTTGCTCTTCAATAGAAGCTAAGACATCTGTTTTTCTTTTTTCTATATTTTTTATATAAGTATGGCGCTCTTCAATTTCTCTGATCTGGACTTCATCTAGTGAACCCGTTACTTCTTTTCGGTAACGCGCAATAAACGGAACTGTATTTCCATCATCCAGTAAATCTAGAACGGCATTGATTTGCTTTTTTGAATAATCTGTTAATTCTTTGATCAATAAGTCCATTACTTGTTTATTTTCTATTTCTACCAAAATATCCATCTCCAATGCATGTATTCAACTTTTCTATTTTATCACAAATCCGCTTGATCAAATACCCGAATTCGGTTCTCTCTCATTATGACTAGAAGATTATCGGCACAAAAAAAGGTAGAAAACGAGTAGCCTCGACTTCTACCTTTCTCTTATAGATCGATTACGACCAGTGTTTTTTCTAGTTGTGCTTTGAAGTTCTTGTTACTCCAATGTCTCTTGTTTCCTAAGCAAGCAGCAATGTAAGTCCGCTCAGTATCTCGATAAGTTTTTCTAAAATGAACGTGCCCCATCAAGCTATATTCAATACGGGGATACTTTTTATAAAGCGTTTCGTATGATTTAGCTCCTAAGAATCCATTCGCATAGTCATATATTCGACTGGGTAATGGTACAACAAATTCTGGATGTGTCGCTACATGTGTCATCAAAATAATCTTTCGGTTACCAACGGATTCCATATCGCTTGTTAGTTGATCCAGCATTCTCTTGCTAACACTTTGATCGTCCATACCCCAGTCTACATAATGCCGATCATTCCAGGATGCAAATTTATATTTTTTCTTGTCAAATTGTTCGATTGAATACTTTTGATGATCTCCGTAGCCATAATCATACCATCCTGGTGAACCTACAATAGCCCACTCATCGTTAAGAATTTTAGGGTTTCCCACCAGGGACTCTTTTTTTGAAGTGAAAAAAGCATCAATTTGATTCGTATCTTTTATTTCATGTTCTTTTGACCAGTAATCGTGATTTCCTGGTGTGAAAAACACTTGAACGTTAGTGGTTTTTTGTATATCTTCTAGAAATTTCTGGCTCTTTTCATAGTGATTGGAAATATCTCCCGCAATCAGTAAAATATCCAATTCCTGATCTAAAATCATTTGTGTGACTAGTGATTCTGCAGTTTCATCTAGTTTTAGTGCTTTTTCATTGATATCTATATGCAGATCCGATATCATACCGATTTTCATACAATCTTTTATTCCTTTCGCAAATGGTTGCTATACGCATATCCTTTGTTTTCAATACTATATTGATCAATTATACCTTCTTTGTCAATGACAACGCCATGAAGGCTACCCCCATATACAGCTCCTCCGTCAATACCGATTTTTCCATCTTCTGTTTTCCATATTGAGGTATCTGTTGGATCTTCGTTTAACATGGCTGTAACGGTATGCCCAAATATAATTGTCTTTCCCGTCCTATTTGACTGATCATAAAAGCCTTCTCGTATCCATACCATATCTCGATTACTCGTATTTCTCCAGTTACGAATCGTCAAATTAACCCCCGCGTGTACAATGAGAAAGTTTCCCCATTCAAATTTAAGTGGCAAGTTTTCAATAAACGGTCTCAACCATGGCGCCTTCTCTTGAAGACTACTCGCCAATTCAATAGGCTCTTTTCCCTTTAATTCTGTCTGTAAAAAAGAAGCAACGGTTACCATTCCACCATTCATCGCATAGTTAGAACTGAACTCATTGGGTTTTTTCATAAAATTCAGAAGCATCTCTTCATGATTTCCTCTTAAACAAATGGCTTGCTCTTTTTCTATCAATTCTCTGACTTTTTCAAAACAAGCTTTTGGATTCTCGCCACGGTCCCCCAAGTCTCCAACTAGTACGAGCTGTTCCTCTTCTTTGTTCCAGTACTCTAGAAGTTGATTGAACATGGTGATCTGACCATGGATATCCCCAATTATAAATAATTTGTCTTTCATATGACAATCCCCCTATAACTCTCATCCTAATGTCTGTATAGCTATCTTACCATACACATGAAATGGACTTAACCATTTAGGCATTTCCCCCTATGACATGACTAACCTTAGTGAATACTATTGTGGTTAGTTATCATAAATTGAATCAATATTCATACATCTTCAAGTTTTCTTCATAGAATTCGTTCATATCGAACGGTATAATCATTTTATGAATAAAAATGTACGAATGAAGAGAGGAAGCAGTGTAAATGAATTGGAAAAAATGGTTAGGTGCTATCTTGTTGATAGCTGTTTTAGGGTTTATTGGATTTAGTATTTGGAATAGCTCACAAGATGAGCAATCACCTACTGTGAGAACTGCTGAAGTCGTAGAAGACTCAGTCACAGAAGTTGTCGTATCTAATGGTACGATTGCTCCTTCTGAAACTCAAGAAGTTTTAGGTCAAGGAATCGTTTCTGAATTAAACGTAGCTGTTGGAGATACTGTTGAAGAAGAGGATACGTTACTCACTTATCTCGATGGTACTGCTTATACTGCAAATTTCAACGGAACAATTACTGAAGTGAATGTTTCTGAAGAAGAACCAGATAATAACGCACAACAAGGACAAGCTTCTATCGTTTTAGCTGACTTGAACAATCTTGAAGTCATGATTCAGTTATCTCGTTCAGATGCTAATTTAGTAGAAATCGATCAACCTGTATTGCTGACTTATTCTAATGAAGAATATCAAGGGACGGTTTCCCAAATCAACCCTGTAGCAACGCAAGAACAATCTCAAGTCGGTTCTACCACTTCACTTGGCGCAGTGGTAACATTTGATGACCAGCCTGAAGGATTAATTGCTGGATTTGAAATTGATGCTGATATAACGGTTGCTTCTGCTGATCAAGCTTTAATTGTTCCAATTGAGGCTTTGAACTATGATGAAAACAATCAACCTTACGTCTATACGGTTGTTGATCAGACAGCTCAAAGAGTCGAAATTGAGACGGGTATTCAATCTAATACCACTATTGAAGTAACGAATGGTTTATCTGAAGGAGACCAAGTTATATTATCTCCAGGAGACGACGTTACTCAGGATACGCAAGTAGAACTAGAAGATTAATAGGAGGTATTCTCGTGATCGAGATCAAAGATATCGAAAAGATTTACCGGATGGGTGGAGAGACTTTGAAAGCATTAGACAAAGTTTCTTTATCCATTCAAGAAGGAGAATTCACCTCTATAATGGGTCCTAGTGGCTCTGGAAAATCTACCTTAATGAATATACTCGGATTATTAGATCAATTTGACAGCGGCACCTATCTTTTGAATGGGACAGATGTATCTGGAATTTCAGATAACGAACGGGCACATATTCGAAACAAAGAAATCGGATTTGTCTTTCAGTCATTTAATTTGATGACTCGAATGAGCGTGCTTGAAAACGTTATGCTCCCTC
Organism: Marinilactibacillus sp. XAAS-LB27; assembly: GCF_036039175.1. NCBI lineage: Bacteria > Bacillati > Bacillota > Bacilli > Lactobacillales > Carnobacteriaceae > Marinilactibacillus > Marinilactibacillus sp. XAAS-LB27. The sequence continues at coordinate 145,138 of NZ_JAYXKP010000005.1, forward strand.
TTGTCTACGCGAAGGTTCCCAGAAAAGAACGAAGAGAACGAGCGATTGAAGCTTTAGAAAAAGTTGGTTTAGGTAATCGTATCAACCATCTCACAAATGAGATATCCGGGGGCCAAAAGCAGCGTGTAGCGATTGCTAGAGCTATCGTAAACAATCCCTCAGTATTGATGGCAGATGAACCTACAGGAAATTTGGATTCTAAAACTACAGAAGATATTATGAAAATCTTTCAGGACCTTAATGATGAAGGTACAACGATTGTCATGGTTACGCACGAGCCTGAAATGGCTGAGTATACTAAACGGACTATTCATTTCAGAGACGGTGTACTTCAAAAAGATGAATACTTGACGCCTAAACGTTTGAAACAAACGGAGGTGGACGAACATGTTCTTTAAAGAAAATCTAAAAATGGCACTAGATAGTATTTTCGCTAATAAAATGCGTTCTTTTCTGACCATGCTTGGAATTATTATCGGAATAGCCTCTGTTATTGCCATACTCGCAGTAGGAAATGGAGCTGCTAGTGAAATCACTGGTACATTCAGTGATCTAGGTGCTACAACGATCCAACTAAGCGCAAGTGATTCTGACCAAAGTGGTGAAGCTTTATCCAACGAGGATTTATCGGTACTAAAGGAGTCTATAGAAGATATCCGCTATATTTCTCCAAACGAACAGACTCAAGGAACCCTATCCTCTGATGATGAATCCAGACAGGCGGTTATCTCATATGGTACTCCTGATCTGCAATATGTTAGCCAGACGATGAGCTCTGATCTGGTTGATGGACGCTACTTTAATCAAAACGATTATGATGAATCAGCAGACGTTGTTGTGATTGATGAAGACGCGGCAGAAGCTTTATTTGGACGTAAGAATGTCGTTGGAGAAACTTTGCGCGTAACGGCTGCTCAAGTCCCACTTAATTTAAGAATCGTTGGGATTGTAGAAGGAAGATTCGGAGATATGCAAGGCGCATTCGATACAAGTGAACTGCCATTGTTTATCGCGATGCCAAACTCTACAATCGGAAACGCCATTCCGCAGTTTGCTGGTATTAGTTCTGCTATTATCGAAGTTGGAGCAACTGAACAGATTGAGCCTGTTTCTAACCAGATCGTCCGCTTGCTTGAACTAAGAAACAATGCCGTAGGAGAAAATACGTATAACGCGACCAACTTCTTACAAGCACTAGATCAAGTGGATAATGTCCTTGGATTATTCATCAACTTTATTGCGGCAGTTGCCGGGATCGCCTTACTAGTAGGAGGTATCGGAGTCATGAATATCATGCTCGTGTCTGTTACTGAAAGAACACGAGAAATTGGTACTCGAAAAGCGCTCGGTGCAACAACCAATACGATTCTAACTCAGTTCCTGATGGAATCCATTATTTTAAGTTTAATTGGTGGATTAATTGGATTAACTTTAGGTATCCTGTTATCCAACCTCATTGCTGGATTTCTTGACATTGTACCAAATATAACACTTGGAAGTGTCGTGCTTGTACTAGTCTTTTCTACAGCGGTTGGGGTTTTCTTTGGTATTTACCCTGCAAGAAAAGCGGCAAAACTAGATCCAATCGAAGCATTGCGTTACGAATAGAAGTTATCAAAAAGCCTACGCTAACAATCAAAAGATTGATTAGCGTAGGCTTTTATGTTTATATTTTTAAATATTTGCCATTACAATAAAGTTAATGATAAACAAGGCTGCTGTGACCCAGATAACTGGATGAACGACTTTTGCTTTTCCTTTAACTACTTTAGTAATGATATAGAAAACAAATCCTGCCGCAATTCCGTAAGAAATACTATAAGAGAATCCCATAAAGATGGATGCGAAAAATGCGGGTACTGCTTCTTCTAAATCATTCCAATTAATTTCTCCAAATGCTGACATCATCATGATCCCTACTACAATCAATGCAGGTGCAGTTGCTGCTCCAGGTACGATTGCAATCACAGGAGAAAATACTGCTGCTAGCAAGAACATGATCCCTGTAGCTACACTTGTCAAACCAGTACGTCCACCGGCTCCGATGCCTGCTGTACTTTCTACGAATGTTGTTACATTTGAAGTACCAAAGATTGAACCAGCAGTTGTTGCGATAGCATCTGCAAACAATGCTTTTTCTAGCTTTGTATTGATCCCTTTACCTTCATCCATTGCTTTTTCATCATCTAAAGTGAAGATACCTGTTTTACGACCTGTGCCGATAAACGTTCCAATCGTGTCAAAAATATCCGTCAATGTAAAAGCAAATACGGTAATAAATACAAGTGCATAACGAGATGGATCAGCTAAAAGTGAGCCAAAACCTTCCGAGCCAAATGCCGCTCCAAATGTGATTCCAAGATCAGAAAAAGCTGCTCCTATTGAGTTTGCAGGATTTGTCAGACCAGATAGATCAGTGACTCCCATTGGAATACCGATTAAAGTTGTTCCAACAATCCCTATTAAGATAGCGCCTTTAACATTTGCAATCAATAAAATAACTGTCAGAATCAAACCAACAAGTCCCAGTAATACATGCGGTGTCGCAAAAGCTGTAAGATCGGGAATAATACCCCCACCCGTTACGACTGTATTCAATCCACCTTGATACGTCTCTTTTGCTGCATCAAAAGCTTCGTTATTAGCAGAGATAATATTTGGAGCTTCAGATGTGAATTCCAGAAAATCCGCATTTTTTAAGCCAATATAAGCAATGAATACACCGATTCCGCCACCAATTGCATGTTGAAGGGTTTCTGGAATAGAGTGAATAATCATTTTACGAATACTCGTCATGGTGATTACGATATTCACGATACCACAGATGAAGACCATCGCCAGCGCTTCTTGCCATGAGAATCCTAATGCGAATACGACTGTGTAAGTAAAGAAGGCATTCAGCCCCATACCTGGTGCTTGTGCATAAGGTACTTTAGCGTAAAGCCCCATGATCAATGTCCCAATTGCTGAAGAGATAATCGTTGCAAGAAAGACAGCCTGAGATGGCATTCCTGTTAAAGATAGAATCTGCGGATTTACAAAAACGATATAAGACATTGCGAAGAAAGTTGTAACCCCCGCTGCAATTTCACGTCCTACGTTTGTATTATTTTCTTTCAGTTGAAAGTATTCTTCTAACACTGATATGACCCTCTTTCAAGATAGATACTTCGATTCTCGAAGCTCTTGTATAACCTCTCGTCATTGTCAGCTGTCTACGGACTGATCCGCTCTACTTTTTCAGTATGATTAAGTAAAATAAGAGCATATAAAAAAGGATGAGTATACTCATCCTTAAAAACTAAATGATCTTTGAGAAATGAACGAACCCATTTTCTCTAGATCTAATAGTCAATCCTTTAAGGTGATTGGTAGAAACGTTAGCCCGTATCGCTAAACTATATTAGATGATTTATACAAATTCATTTCCAATTATAATGGGCATTCATCAAAAAAGCAACCTCACAATAGAACATTACTTCTTTTATTCTTGTTAAAGTTCGTGTTTAGGGATGTTTCAATGTTTATTCATCCATTAACGTTCAATTAAACGGCTTGAAACTGAACATGTAAAAGCTTTCAAAAAAAAGAGAACCTCTTATAAAGGCTCTCTTAAGAATTATCTCATCGTAACAAATTCTTCAGCTGCTGTTGGATGTATCGCTACTGTATCATCAAAATCAGCTTTTGTTGCACCCATCTTAATCGCTACCGCAAATCCTTGTAGCAGCTCATCCATTCCTCGGCCAATACCGTGGAGACCAATGACTTGTTCATCTTCACCTAGACAAACCAATTTCATATAAGATTTCTGTTTATTTTTGGTAATTGAACTATGCATTGAAGTAAATTTAGATGTGTATACTTTTATAGCATTGTCCCCATATTCATCTTTTGCTTGTTCTTCTGTCATTCCTACCGTTCCAATTGGAGGATGCGTGAAAAATACTGTTGGAATGGTATTATAGTCCAGATATAAATCTTTTTTCCCGTTAAATACTCTTTCTGAGAGTCGTCTTCCAGCTGCGATGGCTACAGGTGTCAACTCTACTCTCCCCGTTACATCTCCTATTGCATAGATGTTTTCAGCTGTCGTATTTTGATACTGATCCGTTTCAATATACCCGCCAGGATAAAGATTAACCTTTGTCACTTCAAGGTTCAAATTTTCAGTATTTGGTGTTCTTCCTGTTGCCCAAAGAATAAGATCCGTTTCGTGTGTGGATCCATCTTCAAAATACATTGTATAAGAACCATCTTGGTTTTCTTTAACTTCTTTAACCGATTTATTGGTATGAACATGTTTACCTTCTGCTTCTGCTAGTTCAGTAAAGCCTTCACAAATAATAGAATCAAATCCATAAAGCGGCATAGGCTTGCGGATAAATAAGTGCGTATCTGCTTTAAACCCGTGGAAAATTCCACTCATTTCCACTCCGATGTACCCACCGCCAACGACAGCTACTCTTTTAGGTAGTTCATTCAAGTCAAACACGCCATCTGAAACAATACCAAATTCACTACCAGGAATGTCGGGACGCTTCGGTTTTCCTCCTGTTGCCAATAAAATATGATCTGCCGTATACTGTTTTCCATTTACTTCTACGGTAGACTCATCAACAAATGTTGCATATCCTTTAATCAGTTCAACACTATTGCTGTCTAATCCTTTTTTATAAGCTGTATGCAAGTACTCGATAAAGGTTCTTCTATTTTCAGCCATCCGTTTAAAATCCAGTTTTGGAGCTTCACTTAACTCCACTCCGTAGTCCGCGGCATATAAGTCTAGTTCTTCCATCATCTCAGATACGTGCCACATAATTTTTTTAGGTACGCAACCAAGATTCACACAAGTTCCGCCAAGATCATTGGCTTCAATTAAGGCTACTTTTGCTCCATGCATTCCTGCACGGTTAGCAGATGCAATCCCTCCGCTACCACCACCGATTACTAAATAGTCATAGTGATTTTCTTTGATTGTCTTTGTCATTTTTTCTCATCCTAACTTATACAGTCTTCACTTACTTATTGTACAATGAATCTCTGCTCTTACCTAGTATCTTTTCCCTAAAGAATTTTATTCTAATGATTTTTAGCTATTTATTTTTCTTTAATACTTGGCTCAATAATGGCATAAAAGCACCTCTTTTTCAGCTAATTGCTGCAAAGAGATGCTTTTTGGTTTCAGATTATCTATTTAACTCGCCTTGACGATCATATTTAGTTGCCGGACGTGTTTTGTGTCCATAAATTCTTGGCATTAATTTGCCATCGATAAAAGGAGCGAGGAAGTTCATAATTAAAATTGCAAACCCTACTCCCCCGGGATAATTGAAGACAATCCTGAAGAATGCTGTTAGCACCCCACACCCAATTGCAAAAACTGTTTTTCCCGCTGGGGTCAATGAGCCTGAGCTATAATCTGTAGCCATATATGTCGCTGCGAAAAAAAGCGTTCCAGTAAGTGCATGTGTCATCATAAAGTCAAAATTAAACGCACTCCAGAATCCCATAATCACTACAGTGGTCAATATATATAATATCGGAATTTTCGGATGAATCACTCTTCTAAATATTAAGTATAGCATACCAATCAGTATAGCTAATTTAGATGTTTCTCCGACGTTTCCTCCAAGATTGATACCTAAAAATAAATCCCATAGTTCAGGTACCTGTTCTGAAACCGTCTGAGCACGATTTCCAATAAATTCAAGAGGGGTCGCACCAGCGACAGCATCTACTCCCCAAGCACTTGGTAAAACCCAGTTTGTTATCCATGGAGAGAAAAATGCTTTCAGCATAACTCGAGCTGCAACAGCTGGATTAAAGTAGTTTTTACCAATTCCGCCGTTAAGTTGTTTTACAATCACAATGGCAAATACTGATCCCAGTACAACGGTCCAAAGTGGCGCTGTCACTGGCAAACTCAATCCTATCAGCATACCCGTAACGCCGGCACTCAAGTCATTTATTTTAACTTGCTGGTACCGGATTCTTTGATAGGCGTATTCACTTAATACCGCCGATCCAATACCCACAGCTACCATTAAAAGAACTTGCAGTCCAAAGAAGAAAGTAGCAGCAATCATAGGTGGTATAAGTGCAATCATCACTTGCCCCATTATCCACGCTGAAGTGCGTTTGGAACGAACATGTGGTGAAGGCCCTACTTGAAGTTTCCCTTTAATGTCCATTGTTTGCGCCATAAATTTCTACCCCGCTTCCTGTTCTTTGATTGCAGCTTTAGCAGCACGAATATTATCTAAAAGTGGAATTTTTGATGGACAAATAAATGAGCAGTTACCACATTCAATACAGTCCATAGCACCTAGTTCTTTCGCTTTCTGCAGATTTCCTCGATCAAATGCATCACTAATTAGGATAGGCTGTAAGCTGACCGGACAAACATTTAGACATTCTGAACACATAATACAATCTTTTTCTTCACCTTCATCTGCTTCTGCCGGAGTCAGGACTGTGATTGCTGTTGTTCCTTTAATGATTGAGATCCCTAAGTCAGATACAGGTTTCCCCATCATTGGTCCTCCAGATAAGACTTTTCCTGGTACTTCAGAAAAACCTCCGCAGTCTTCAATCAAAGAATCCATCGGTGTACCGATTTTCACAAGTAGATTCTTTGGTTCTTTGATTGGAGTACCTGAAACGGAAACGATTCTCTCAGTCAGTGGTTCCCCATATTCGCACGCTCGGTAACAAGCACGCAGTGTGGAGGTATTCATGACCACACAACGCACTTCCGCTGGTAATCCACCTGGAGGTACTTCCCTACCTGTCATCGTTTGTATCAAGTTCTTTTCTGACCCTTGTGGATACATGGTTTTTAAAGGCTGAACGATTACATCACGGTAATTTTTTGTCGCTTCTTCCAATGCTTTCAGTGCATTTGGTTTATTATCTTCTATCCCTATGTAAACTTTTTTAAGTTTAGGGAATAATTTTCTGATCACGTTGATTCCATTCACAATTTCTTCAGAATATTCAATCATCACACGATTATCTGATGTTGAATAAGGTTCACATTCAGCACCGTTAATAATCAACGTATCAATCGTCATTCCCGGCGGTGGACTCAATTTTACTGCAGTTGGGAAGGTTGCTCCACCCATCCCTACGATTCCTGCTTTACGAACCGTTTCAATAATTTCATCATCTGTCATATCCATTGATCTACCTGGTTCCACAATCGGTTCATCTTTTGTGTACTCGAAGTCATTTTTAATAATCACTGAATCGATGTCCCCACCTGTTGAAGGTCTTTTTTCAACTGCAATCACTTCTCCTGATACAGAAGAATAAATGTTAGCAGAAATGAATCCTCCGGCTTCAGCAATCATTTGTCCTACTTTAACTTGATCGCCAACTTCTACAATCGGTTTAGCAGGTGCTCCGATATGCATGGATACTGGAAAAATCAATACTTTAGGAACGGTCGCGTCTACAATTGGAAGTTTCCTTGTTCTATCTTTATTCTCTTCAGGATGTGATCCACCCTGTTTTCTCATAAAAGAAAACTGCATTTCGATCTTCCTCTCTTTATGATGATTTTCAAGTTGATGTCGTCTTAGTTTAGTATAACTTTTTGATACAAAAGAATCTTTTCTAGAATATTATTATTATTACATTTTAATTATTATAAATTAGATAGTCTTAATCTAATTATACAGAATCCTTTATAAATATAAAAGCATTTTCATTTGTCATTTTTAAACGTCTGTAATAGTTAACTTTACACGCAATATTTAGTATGATAGAGCTATTATAAAAGGATCAATAGGTAGAGGAGGTTAGTCGTTATGGTATTTACAAATGTGGAATTACTACTGAGACTCTTGATCGCTGCTTCTCTAGGTGGCATTATTGGTTACGAGCGAGAATTAAAAGGACGCGATGCGGGGATACGTACCCATACGCTCGTTAGTTTAGGCGCTGCTATTATTACACTCACTCAATTAGAAGCTAGTCAGTGGGTTATTGAATTTGCCAGTGATAACACTGATTTAGCACCAATCGTTACAACCGACATCACTCGACTAACAGCACAAATTGTTAACGGAATTGGCTTTTTAGGTGCTGGGACAATTATCGTAAGTAAACGAAGTGTCACTGGTTTAACAACAGCTGCTTCTATCTGGGCGGTAGCTAGTTTAGGGATTTCCGCGGGTATGGGCTATTATTTTATGGCCATTTCCAGCACACTGATTATGTTACTCGTTTTAAGAAGCGTCAAAAGCATCTTTAAGATTGAACGGACAAAGCAATTAGAAATTCGCTATGTAAATAGAGAGCAAACCTTAAATTACTTGGAGAAATGCTTCAAAGAAAATCATATCAGTGTTGTTTCGACTGATCACTCCATAACCTACCGTGATGATGGTACATCTGTTTGTCGAGATCTGTATACACTTCATCTTCCAGTGAAATTCAATATGATGAAATTCATTGCCTTCCTTGGAGAAAGTAAGAATATCTTTGAGATCAATACAATTAAAACAACACTAGACAATTAGTCCAGGATAATCCGACTTATTTATTTAAAATATTAACTAAAAAAAGAGCGAAACCTCGAGGTTTCGCTCTTTTTTTATTTGAATTGTGATTCATGCAGTCTATAGTAAAAGCCTTTTTCTTTCATTAGTTCGTCGTGATTTCCAACTTCTACTACGCTACCTTTATCCATTACTAAGATAACATCGGCTTCTCGAATAGTCGAAAGTCTATGCGCTATGACAAAGCTTGTTCTTCCATCCATCATTTTCAAGAAGGCTGTCTGGATTCTGATTTCAGTCAGTGTATCTACAGAACTTGTCGCTTCATCCAAAATCAGCATCGGAGGATCTGCCAGCATGACTCTTGCAATCGTCAGTAATTGTTGCTGACCAGTTGAAAGAGAAATCCCTTTGTTCCCTAATTTCGTATCATAGCCTTTAGGGAGACGTTCGATAAATGAATGTGCGTAAGCTGATTTTGCCGCTTTGATCACTTCTTCATCTGTCGCATCCGGTTTACCATAGCGAATATTTTCTTTTACAGTTCCGTTGAACAACCAGGTATCTTGAAGAACCATACCAAAGCTCGTTCTCAAACTGTCACGAGTATACTCCGTACTATCTATACCATCAATTTCAATCGTTCCTTTATCCAATTCGTAAAAACGCATTAGGAGGTTGATCAAGGTCGATTTCCCTGCTCCAGTTTGTCCTACAATTGCGACGGTCTCTCCAGGTTCAACCGAAATTGTTAAGTCTTCAATCAAAGTTGTCTTAGGATCGTATGAAAATGAAACATCTTTGAAGTCTACTTTACCCTGAGGTTTATCCAAGACAATCGCATCTGGTTCATCTTGTTTTTCAACAGGTGTATCAATAATTTTGAAAATTCTACTTAGTCCCGCTACGGCTGTTTGAACTTGCGTCATGATACCTGAAATTTCAATAAAAGGTTTTGAAAATTGGGAAGAATAAATCACAAAACTTGAAATTGTACCGATTGTCACAGATCCAGTTCCATTAATAACCAGTATTCCACCAACAACGCCAATCAACAAGTACGCAACATGATCGATAAATCGACTTGCAGGGTTGGTTACAGAAGAAGTGAATTGAGCTTTTTGTCCCCAGTTATATAGGTCCAAATTCATTCCGTGAAAAGTTTTTTCCATCTCTGCTTCATAACCGAAAGCTTTAACAACTTTTTGCCCCGTAATCATTTCTGAAGCATACCCAGATAAGTTCCCTAAGATATTTTGCTGTTTCGTGAAATATTTCTGAGAATATTTCGCTACTAACCATCCTACTAAGAAAAATAGCGGCGTAATGAGTACAATGACTAAGGTTAAGATTGGGCTTAGATATAACATAAAGCCTAACGAAGCAAAAATGATAATGACACCAGTAAACAGGTTACTCAAAATCAGCACCAATGCTTCTGATAAACTTTCCAAGTCATTTGTGAAACGACTAACCACATTCCCGTGACTTGTGCGGTCAAAAAAGCTTAAAGGAAGTTGGTTTAGTTTGTAGAATGTATCTACACGTAAATCTCTAACAATTTTAAATGAAACTTGATTAGATAATACTCTTACCAACCATTGAGACAATACGGTCACTAGATAAGCGACACCTAACCAGATTAATACACGGTATAAAGCAGTGAAGTCAACTTCTCCTGCACCGACAAGCGTATCGATACTAAGACCAATCAAGTAGGTGGACGCTACTGTTCCAACTCCTGAAACAATCCCAAAGATTAAAGCAACCACCGCAATGATCTTATAATTCTTTAAATATCCTGTTAATCTCTTTAAGTCTGAAGGATGAATTTTTTTCTTTTTCATATTTTTTCTTCCTCCTCCAATATTGTCGATGACGGATCAGTTTGTGATTGATAAATTTCTTTATATGTTTCAGAGCTTTCAAGTAGGGCTTCGTGGGTACCACTGCCTACTAATTGTCCATTGTCCATTACAAGAATCTGATCAGCTGATTGAATCGAACTGATTCTTTGAGACACAATAATGACCGTTGCGTCTTTAATACCTTTCAGACTTTCACGTAAGTTGTAATCTGTTTCGTAATCCAATGCACTTAATGAATCATCCAAAATAACAATTTTCGGTTTAGAAACCAATGCTCTGGCAATGGTCAGTCTTTGCTGCTGCCCACCAGAAAAGTTTTTACCGTTTTCTGATACTGTTGATTCCAAGCCATTTGGCATTCCTCTAACGAACTCTTCCATTTGAGCAATACGCAATGCATCGTATAACTCTTCATCCGTTGCGTCTGCTTTCCCCCATCTAAGGTTTTCAGCGATGGTTCCACTAAATAAGGTATTTCTTTGAGGTACAAACCCTATCAGATTTCTCAATTCTTTTAACTGGAAGTGTGTAACATCCTCATCATAAACAGAAACTTTCCCTTTTGTTACATCGTAGAAACGAGGAATCAAATTGATTAGTGTACTCTTACCACTACCAGTAGGACCTGTAATTCCAAGTACCTTTCCAACGGGTACAGAGAAGTCAATATCTGAAAGTGCATCAGCTGCATCTGCATCATAGTCAAACGATACATGATCAAATCTGATGGCAGTTTGTGGTTTGTCTTGAACGTCTTCTAATGTATACGTACCAGTAGAATTTTCGATATTCACCGTTGCGTCCAACACTTCATTGATTCTTGAAGCAGACGCCTGTGATTTCGTAAAAATCACTACTAAGTTCGCTACAACAATCAACGCTAAAAGCATTTGATTCATGTAATTAATTAAAGCTAAAACTTCACCTTGAAACAAAGCACCATTATTTGTCTGAATCGCTCCGATATATAAAATAACCATAATCCCAATGTTCATAACAAACGTCGTTGCCGGTGTCATTAAAGCAGATAAATTATTTACAAGAATATTGGCTTTAGATAATTGCTCACTATTTTCAGTTGAGCGCTTTGCTTCATAACGTCTTCTAGCAAAAGAACGAATGACTCGTACACCACTCATATTTTCACTAACCGTTTGGGCCATCTGATCCAGCTTCAATTGCACTCTTTTATATAAGGGTACAGTGATCCACATGATAATGCCTAGTATGATAGCAAAAATTGGTAATAACACTGCGAATACAAGTGCCAATCGTGGACTAATATAGATCGCCATAATAATCGATCCTACACTTAAAAACGGTGCTCTGATGACTAGACGAATCAACATTGCTAGAGCTAGTTGAAGTTGGTTGACATCATTTGTCACTCGCGTGGTTAACGTTGAAGTACCAAAGTCATCAATTTCTTTGTGAGAGAATGTATTGATTTTTTTAATCAACACTTCTCTTAGTTCTGTACCAAAACTTTGTGAAGCAATCGATGAAGAGTATTGACAGACCATAGCAAAGGCAAATCCAACTACAGAAAGTATGAGCATCAACCCACCTGTCCTAATGACATAATCTGTATCTCCAGCATTAATTCCTTTATCAATCAGTCTTGCTAACAAAATTGGCAGGAATAATTCAAATACTGCTTCCAGTAGTTTAGCTATCGCGCCCAAGTATGCATACATCTGATTCTTTTTTGCGTATTTAAGTAATCTTATCAAGATAATTGAGCCCCTTTTTAGTTTCCATTCTTTCTCACTCTTTTGAGTGTAGACTAGTTCACTTATACGAACAAATACATAATAAATCTGTAAGTATACTCATGTTAGTATATTACTCTATATCCTATACTAATTTATATGGATTCGATAGATTTTGCAAATGATTCGATAAACTCCAGTACAAGTGGTATATGCTGACGGTCACTTTTCCAAACTACTGCCATTTGAGTATGAAGCTCTTTGACATTAATTTCTTTGTATGTCATTTCTACTTTGTCTTGAGCACTCAAAGCGGATAAGGGAACGATTCCGATACCAAAGCCCGATTTTGTCCAATTGAGTGTCGTTCTCGCATCATCATTTCTACATCTTATAGAAGGGGTGATTTGTTCTTTTTCAAATGCATCATGAATCAATTCTTCAAATCGTCTGTAGATGATTAATGGTTGATCGTACAATTCAATTAATTCGATTAATTCTTCCTGTTTACCGTAGTGCTTTCCTTCTGGAAAAACGGCTACAATCGGCTCAGATTTTGCATACCGGATTTCTAACCCGCTCTTTTTAAAAGGGGTTCTAACAATCCCAACATCAATCACACCTTTTTCAAGCATCTCGATTACTTCGTAACTATTACCTTCGTGAATATCAAATTGAATATTTGGATATCGACTAGCAAACGATAAGATTGACTGGTCCGGAATGACTGTACTGGATGAAGATATAGTCCCGATTGATAAGGTTCCTGTGTTTCCTTTTTTGAATAGTTCCATCTCTCGATTCGTAGCGGTCGTTATTGAAAATATTTGCTCAGCTCTTTGTTTCAATAATTCTCCTGCCGGCGTCAAGGTAATCTTTCTAGAACCTCTTTTCATTAATTGTACACCAAGGTCTTCTTCAAGTAAGCGAAGCTGATAACTTAATGGCGGTTGTGCTATGTGAAGTTTCTTGGCCGCTGCTGTGATCTGGCCTTCTTCTACGATCGTAAGAAAATACTCTAATTGTTTCAAATTCATGGACCCATCTCATTTCTTAATTGGTATTCAACTGATCTTTTAACTTATTTTTACATGTTCCAAATAAGCCTAAAAATTATTATAACGAAACTAATAGTAAGAGAACAACCTAATGCTTAAAACAAACAACGTAGAACCTTATTAGTTTATCTTTATACGCATTAGCTTTATGATTAAAGTAATTAAAATTGAGAGGAGAAATTTACTATGTCTACAAACAATGCACCTTTTCCATTAATCAATACCGTTCAATCTGGCTTAGGTACAACGGATATTGAAATTAAGAATGGTCCCACTGAATCTGTTCAAAAAATCGTTGTTGAAGAAGAAAATGTTGTATTTTATGTGCTACCTAATGATATTTTCCTTTATTCACATCCTTTATCTACTGGAAGAGAATGGCATTCAAATGGCGCTATCTCTTTAAACGAAGAAGATAAATTAGTTATTGAGCTCGTTTAACAGTCTACCTATGAGGCATTTTTAAAGCAGTCGAGATTTTTTCCATCTCGACTGCTTTTTTATATTGCTTGAAGACAATTCCAATGGTACATTGAATGCGTTAGAAAACATCTTAAATAGTCTGTTTTTGCATTTTACATTATTTCATTAAACTGAAAGGATCAACTAATTTGACTCTACTTAAGAAGTACTATGATCCTGTGATCATTTTTCTCGCACTATTTTCTGTTTGTATGGTCGTTTTGGATATCTTATCTGTACTTAATTTAACACAATCACCTTTCAAAGAAATGGATAGAATGATCCTTTTGGTATTTGCTTTAGATTATTCTGGTCGGTTCTTTGCTTCTGAAAACAAAGTCACTTTTTTCAAAGCTAATTTATTTGATTTAATCGCAATTATTCCATTAAATTCTGTTTTTGCTATGTTCAGACTAGCACGTTTATTTAGAGTAGTTCGTTTGACCAAACTTTCTCGTCTAGGTCGTCTTTCCAAAATGTTGAGATTGACCCGAATGATTGGATTGATTGGCAAAGCTACAAGACACTTGAAGCGATTCTTTAATACAAATGGCTTTTCTTACATGATTTACGCCGGTGGTATCATGCTTTTAATCGGTGCGTTGGTTTATTCTATTACGGAAAGTGTTCCTTTTATCGATGCATTATGGTGGGCTTTTGTGACTTCTACAACTGTAGGATATGGCGACATCTCTCCTACCACTCCTTTTGGCAGATTAGCCGCTATGATGTTGATGCTGACTGGTATCGGATTATTTGGTGCACTAACCAGCACCATTACTTCTTTTTTCATGAATACTGATGAAGAAGAAACTACAGATCAAAGCAAATCAATCCAAGATTTAAATGATAAAATCGATTTGTTGATTTATTAAAATAGATCAATTAGAAAATAAAAACCGTCCTTCTTAAATTCATGACTACTAAAAAAGTGCTGATCTCATTAACGAGATCAGCACTTTCTTACAATAGAGCATTTTCATCAGCTTAATCTTTGTCCATTTCTTGTGGATACACAAGCCCCATTTGGTTACGACATTCGTCTAGCAATCCCATGACTTCAATGGTGCTTTTAGCAGAGATATATTCTCCTTCTTTTCTTCCAGAGCGAATTTCTTGAGCAACATTTGAAAATTGCTTGCCATATAATAAATTTTCACTTGCCTCAAATGTTTTCTCTCCCTCATCTGTCGTCAATACAGCTTTTTTAGCCATATGGAACTGAGGAACGGCTATTGAACCTTTTGTCCCTTTTATATTGAAAAAGTGTCCGCCATCTTCTTTCATTGAAACCTTCATAGTTACATCAAAATTTGCATAATGGAATACGATGTCTTCTTTGTAGTCCACCTCATGCATTTCACCTTCACACTGAATTGATTCTGGTAATCCAAAAAGCTCGTAACTGTATCTGATATTGTATACACCTAAATCCATTAATGCCCCCCCCAGCATCGAAGGTGTTGTTAGCCTTGGATTATCTGTATATTTAAGTAAGGCGACTTCGAATGCACTATCAGCTGAGACAATTTCTCCTATCGCTCCAGAATTAATCCATTCTTTAACTTTTAAAGCAGTCTCATTGTGCCAAGTCCACATCGCTTCTGATACGTACACATTTTGTTCTGTAGCGTGATTAAAAACATCTTTAGCTTCTTGTTCATTGATTGTAAAGGGCTTCTCACAAAGAACAGCTTTTCCATTTTTGATAGCTAATTCTGTATAGTAGCCATGTTGATCTCCGTTCACATTGACGTAAACGCCTTCAACTTCTGGTGCACTAATGGCCTCTTCGGCTGTCGCATATACTGTCCCGCCAAATTCTTCTGCAAATGTATCAGCTTTAGATCTTGTTCTATTCCATACAGAAACAATCTGGTTATCTTCTGTTTGAACCAATTCTTTTGCTGTACCTTGAGCAATTCCGCCACAACCAATATAAGCCCATCCAAATTTCTTCATCTTAAGTATCCTCCGTTTTATCATCATTGGTCAATTCATGCAATCGTTCATCATAAACCTTCTCTTATAGTTTTGACGCAACCACATAGATTAGTCGATAATTTATTTAAATACATTCCCATAATAACATACAGACGACGTTCAAAGTAAACGTATTCATTTTACTTTGAACGAATTTGTCCCTAATCTCTTCTTGAGAATTTGTTCAAAGTATATCACAGTTTCTAAAATGAAGACAAAAAAGCAGAAACGCCATCGAACCAGCGTTTCTGCTCTATATGACCTCACCAGAGGGAATCGAACCCCCAGCTTGAGAACCGGAATCTCAGGTGTTATCCATTACACCATGGTGAGTGATGACTCAATTAACTAGTTTACTTTAAAGTTACGGTTAAAACAAGGTGGAATCCCGATAAATTCTTTTCAGGATCCCTCTTTTTAAATTAAGCCGGATATTCTTTTAGTTCTTCCGCCATTTTATTTAATTTTCTAAGACGATGATTGACACCAGATTTGGATACGCCACCGTTAGGCACCAGCTCTCCAAGCTCCTTCAGACTTACATCTGGATACTCTACTCTAAGCAAAGCAATTTCTTGAAGTTTATCAGGTATAGAATCCAGTCCGACCATTTTGTCGATCAGCTTGATATTCTCGATCTGCTTTCCTGCTGCATCAATCGTCTTGTTCATGTTCGCATTCTCACAGTTTACAAGTCGATTAACAGAATTTCTCATATCTCTGACGATTCGTACATCTTCAAACTTGAACATACTTCCTGTCGCGCCAATAAGAGAAAGGAAATTCGCGATTTTTTCTGACTCTTTCAAGTAAACGATATGGCCGTTTCTTCTTTCATGTGTACGACCGTTTAATTCAAATTCTTTCATCATATTACAGATATCTTCGTTGTGTTCTTCGTAGCTAGAATGGATTTCTAGATGATATCGACTGGTACCCGGACTATTCACAGATCCTCCTGCTAAAAAGGCACCTCTTAAATAAGATTTCGCTTTTTGTCTATTTTTCGTAATTTCTTCCGGAACGTGACCATGATAAAGCATTCCATCCATAATACCTAGTTCAGATAA
The DNA here is from genome assembly GCF_036039175.1 of Marinilactibacillus sp. XAAS-LB27. Lineage (NCBI taxonomy): Bacteria > Bacillati > Bacillota > Bacilli > Lactobacillales > Carnobacteriaceae > Marinilactibacillus > Marinilactibacillus sp. XAAS-LB27. The sequence continues at coordinate 161,798 of NZ_JAYXKP010000005.1, forward strand.
AATCAATTTACTTCCACTTTTCAATCGAACAATATAAACATTATTTTTCTTTAACTTCATTTTCTTACGAACAAGCAATTCAGACTCTACATCAAAGTTATCTTTGATTAATGAATAAATGCGTCTAGCAATCGCTGCATTCTCTGTCTGCACGTTCAATAAGAATTCTTGATTCACTATACTTAATGTTCCGTTCATTCGAATCAATGCGGCAAGTTCTGCCTTAGCATGTTCCGGATGAACTTCAAGCATCGTTAATTCTTTTTTTACTTCAGCTGCAAATGACACGTTTTCTCTTCCTCTCTTGCCAACTCCATCATCTACGGTTAAAATTTCAGAAAAGCTCTTTGTGCGTTAAATGCTGTCCTAAAGATTTCTTCTGCTACTTTTTCACCGTTATGATAAACGCCTTTGTTTCTATACTCCAAAAAATCATCCGAAATAATAATCGGAACTTCTTTTTGCATACTCTTGAAATCATGCTCTACTTGGAGTAAATTTTCTGTGGATTGAATGTCTTCAACGTATTCATCGGGCACTTTGCCAATATTCGCTAGAGCAATATCCACAAATTTTTTCCCTAAGTGTTTGTGCAATACTTGAATATGTTCTGCATCAGAAAGATTTTCTGTTTCACCAAGCTGTGTCATAATATTACAGATATAAACCACTTTGGCTTCCGTATTCATAACAGCTTCTCCAAGATCAGGAATCATCAGATTGGGTAGGATACTCGTAAACAAGCTTCCTGGTCCTAAAACCACCATATCCGCATCCATGATGGCAGAGACCACTTTACGGCTCGCCATGATCGGGTGCGCTTCTCCTACACAAGAAAGTGCCACGTAGTCGATCATCTTACCTTCTTTAGCAATTTTGGATTCTCCTTTTTCAGTAGAACCGTCAACATATCTTGCATTCAGAATTAATGGTTCTTCTGCTGCTGGGTACACATGCCCTTTTACCTGCATCATTTTAGCAAGCAACTGAATGGCTTCATAGATATTACCCTTCATATCTGCTGTTGCAGAAATAATTAGATTCCCAATTGAATGACCTGCAAGTGTTTCGTCATCAGTTTTGAAACGGTACTGAAAAATTTCTTTAAACGTTTCTGGGATTTCAGATAATGCGATCAGGACGTTCCTCAAATCACCTGGTGGCACAGCATTGATGCTCTCACGTAATGCACCACTGCTCCCTCCATCGTCTGCGACAGTCACGACCGCTGTTACATCAGCATCTTTTTCTTTTAAACTTTTTAAAACGACTGGCAGCCCTGTTCCGCCACCAATCACGACAATCTTTGGTCGTCTTTTTTTCTGTTTTGAATTCATCATGATCGAACGGTAGACTCCTTTGTCTTATCTTTATCCCGGTGAGTGATATGGACCAGATATCCATCAGCCTGGATTTTATGTCCGAGCCTTTCAGCAAGTGCAACTGAACGGTGTTTCCCACCAGTACAGCCTATTGCAATCGTAACACTACTCTTTCCTTCTCTCTTATATCCAGGAAGCGAATAGTCTAACAATTCAGCAAATTTCTTATAGAAAGGTTCTGTCTCGGGTTGTTGCATCACATAATCATAGACTTTCTTGTCTAATCCCGTTTGTGGTCGTAATTCTTCGATATAGTGCGGGTTCGGTAGAAAACGGACGTCCATAACTACGTCAGCATCAATTGGAAGTCCATATTTGAAACCAAAAGATACCATTTCAACTCTAAACATTTCTTTTTCTTTTGTTTTAAAATTACTGATTAATTCTTCTCTTAATTGTCGCGGCGTCAAATTCGATGTATCAATGACAACTTGCGCTCGTGTTTTAATGTCTTCAAGTAATTGACGTTCTTTTCTAATGCCATCAATCGTTCGTCCACTTGTGGCTAAAGGATGTGATCGACGTGTTTCTTTGTAACGAGAAACCAGTTCTTTTTCTGTGGCTTCCAAATATAGAATCCGAGTCGTAATATGTGGACTATTTTCCACTTTGAGGATCATTTCTTTCATTTGATCAAAAAAGTCTCTCATTCTCAAATCCATAACTAGAGCGATTTTTGAAAACTGCCCAGACTCTCTGACTAAATCCCAGAATGTCGGAAGTAAATTTGGCGGCATATTATCTACACAGTAATAGCCCATATCTTCAAAACTTTGCATTGCTACAGTCTTACCTGCGCCACTCATACCTGTAATGACTACGAGTTCGATGTTTTCTGCCACTTGCCAGCACTCCCTTTAGTTTGTTCCTTTTTATCATCAAAATAAAGTGACTCATTCTATTTATTATAACATTCCGGGTGTGTCATGTATACAGTATAGCGAAACTATTCTAAAAAGTATAAAAAGCAGCTAACGTACTGACTCGTACGCTAGCTGCTTCTCTGGTAACTCATTTGTTATCTATTCAATTCATTTATATGAAATTGGATATGCTTTTTAATAAATGTCGCAATTGTAAAGTAACTATGATCATGACCGACTTCTGCTTGATACTGAACGTTTTTACCTTCCGCAGCTTTCAAGAAAGTGTCTTCCTTTAACTGCTCATCGTAAAACTGATCATTTGTTCCTTGAGTGATCAGTAGAGGCGGTGCTTGCTCTACTTGCTTGATTAGATAGGTTGCATCCCATTCTTTCCAAGATTCTTCATCTGTCCCAAGATACGCTGAGAAAGCCTGTTGGCCCCATGGCACCTCACTAGGTGTCATGATTGGCGCAAAGGCCGATATCGCTTTAAACCGCTGCGCTTGTTTCAATCCCAGTACCAATGCACCATGACCACCCATCGAATGTCCCATAATACTTTCTTTACCTGAAAAATCAGGAATCAGGTGATGAACGATTTCTGGTAATTCTTCTGTAAGATAAGAGTACATTTGATAATGTTTTGCCCATGGTTCTTGTATAGCATCAATATAAAATCCTGCACCTTTACCTAAATCGTATCGATTTTCATCTGGGACATCTTCCCCTCTCGGAGAAGTATCTGGAATAACCACTGCAACAGCTTGATCAGAAGCAGCTTTTTGAAAGCCACTTTTCTGACTGAAGTTGTCATCTGTACAGGTCAATCCTGAAAGCCACCAAATTAACGATGTCGGCTGTTTTTCAGAAGCTTCAGGCAAATACAAGCTGAATACCATATCACAGTTTAGAACTGTAGAATAATGACTGTATTTGCGCTGTTCTCCTTTAAATACTCTGTGCGTTTCAAGAAGTTTTATCGTCATTCTATCACTCTCCATATGTCAAAATCGTACGGATAGATTCTCCTTTGTGTAGTAACTCAAAGGCTTCATTGATTTCACTGAATTTCAAATGGTGGGTAATAAATGAATCCAAATCAATATCTCCATTCATATAGTCATCAACCATACCTGGTAACTCTGAACGTCCTTTGACACCACCAAAGGCAGAACCTTTCCAGACTCTTCCGGTTACAAGTTGGAATGGACGTGTATGAATTTCTTGTCCAGCACCGGCAACCCCAATAATGATGCTCTCGCCCCAGCCTTTGTGGCAAGCTTCTAGTGCAGATTTCATTACTTCTACATTTCCGATACATTCGAAACTATAGTCTACACCACCGTCAGTCATTTCAACGATGACTTCTTGAATCGGTCTATCGTAATCAGCTGGGTTGATAAAGTCTGTTGCGCCCATGTCTTTTGCTAGTGACCACTTATCTGGGTTCATATCAATAGCGATGATACGCTTAGCATTTGCTTTTTTCAGGCCTTGGATCACGGCTAGTCCAATAGCACCTAATCCAAATACAGCTGTTACTGCATCTTCTTCTACTTGAGCTGTTTTCTCTACAGCTCCAATACCCGTTGTAACTCCACAACCAAATAAACAAACTTTGTCTAACGGTGCTTGCTCATCTACTTTAACTAAATTAATTTCATTGACGACTGTGTATTCACTGAAGGTACTGGTTCCCATATAATGATAAACAGGTTCTCCATTGTATGAAAAACGTGTTGTACCATCTGGCATCAAACCTTTTCCTTGCGTTTCACGAACAGCTCCGCACAAATTTGTTTTACCTGAAAGACAGAATTTACATTCTCCACATTCAGGGGTATAAAGAGGAATAACATGGTCCCCCGGTTTAACAGAAGTGACATTTTCTCCTACAGAAACGACTTCTCCTGCACCTTCATGTCCAAGCACTGAAGGAAAAATTCCTTCCGGATCTTGTCCAGACAGTGTGAAAGCATCTGTATGACAAACGGACGTATAAAGAATCTTGACCATAACTTCATTTGCTTTTGGTTCTTCAACATCTAATTCTACGATTTTAAGTGGTTCTCCCGGACCGAACGCTACGGCTGCTTTACTTTTCATAGTGAATACCCTCTTTCTATTTCTTTTATATCGTTCTGTCTAATTGTATTGTATAATACAGTCAATGTGAATACTGACATTTTTGTCACTACACTAATTCCTCTAGTAGAAAGGATTCAATCACATGATAGAGTATAAACATAAATCATTTCCTACTAGCAAAGATCTCGCTTTGTCAGTTGTGGGCGGCAGATGGAAAATCAGTCTGATTTGGGCTCTTTTGAACCAACCTTCCTTAAGGTTAAGCGAACTCCAGAAAACATTTCCCGACATCAACCAACGAATGCTGATTCGCCAGTTACGGGAACTGGAAGAAGACCAGATTATTTACCGTACCATCTACCCTGTAGTTCCACCAAAAGTCGATTACACACTGACCGATATCGGACGTTCTCTAGAACCAGTGGTATCTGCCATCTGCTCTTGGGGAGATGATTATGCTGATTTTCTTGAAACAAATAAGCTGACAACTGAAAAACCAGGCAGACCCTAAATCAGCGGTTTCTGCCTGGTTTTTTTCGTAATCTTTGTCTTTATTAAAATAAACAGTTCAACTGATTATTTACCATCATAGGTACTTCTACCCATTGCTTGATACATACTACATTTTTGAGTTTTACCTGATGCAAGCAATCCAATACCGATGATTCCTAATACTTTCCCAATACCTTTTGCGAAAATTAAGTTAGGGACTAGTGCTGCTCCAAATACGATGCGGGCAATACTTTCCATTTCTCCAACATTCTTGTCCATAAGTTCACTTCCTTTCATTCTTATAAGGCTATACGTTGATTATAAAAGACTTGTGGATATTCCAAAAGAAATACCCCTCAAGACATCTTTATTTACTGGAAATTCTCGCTTATAATTTGAGTAAACTGATTTTGATTAACAAAACCCCTAGGATAATCTGATTTTCAACAGATTATCCTAGGGGTTAATTGGTGCATTTATTGACCATCTACAATTGATTGAATGGCTTTTTCAAATGATTCAATTTTCTCTTCCACAGCTACTCCTGAATCATCAAAGGCAGCGATATAGAATTTAATTTTAGGTTCTGTACCTGATGGACGTGCTGCAATCCAGCTAGAATCAACTAAGCGATATTTCAACACATCTGCTGAAGGCATATCGATTGTCTCTACTTCTCCATCACAGTTTGTACGTTTACTTGTTTTGAAATCTTCTATTTCTTGAATCTTGATTTCTCCGAAACTAGTTGGAGAATCATTTCTCAATGAATCCATCAAGTCATTGATTTTTTGAGCACCTTGAATGCCGTCCATTGTGATTGAAATGGTTTTTTCTTTGTAGTGTCCGTGCTCGTGGTAAAGATCTTGAAGTGCATCAAAACAGCTATATCCAAGTTCTTTATGGTATGCAGCCATTTCAGCACACAAAACAAGCGCCTGCATGGCATCTTTGTCGCGTACGAACGGTTGAACAAGATAGCCGTAACTTTCCTCAAAACCAAACATAAACGTATTAGACTGATCATTTTCAAAATGCTTGATCTTTTCAGCGATAAATTTGAATCCTGTTAGAACATCAATCGTTTTTACACCATTTTTTTCAGCAATGGCTTTAGGCAAATCACTTGATACGATTGATTTCAATATAACGCTATTTTGAGGCAAAATGCCCGTTTTACGATGCGCTTTTAATATATAATCCAGCATCAAACTTGCAATCTGGTTACCTGAAAGAACTTCGTATTGTCCTTTTGCTGTTCTAACGGCCAGTCCCAAACGGTCTGCATCCGGGTCAGTTGCGATTAGCAAGTCTGCATCTACTTCACAGCCTAATTCAATCGCCATTTCAAAAGCTGCCGGATCTTCAGGATTCGGTGATTTAACCGTTGAAAACTCAGGATCTGGTTCAGCTTGTGCTGGTACTAAATGCACATTACGGAATCCAGCTTGTTTCAACGCTTTTTCTCCAATCATCTTTCCTGTACCATGAAGCGGCGTGAAGACAATTGTTAAATCTTTCGCGACTCTTTCAATCAAATTAGGATCAATCGTTACGGTCTTCATAGCTTCTAAGTATGCTTTATCAACATTCTCTCCTATGATTTCCAGTAATCCTGAATTTGACATTTCTTTTTCATCTGCTACTTCAATAGACAACACATCTTCTACACTTCTAACAAGTGAAGTCAGTGCATCTGCTTCTTTAGGCGGTAATTGTCCACCGTCTTCTCCGTAAACTTTATATCCATTATATTCAGGAGGATTATGACTAGCAGTGATCATAATTCCAGCAGCAGCTTGAAGATGACGAACGGCAAATGAAAGCTCAGGTGTCGGACGAAGACTTTCGAATACATAAGCCTTGATTCCATGTGCACCTAGTGTTTTTGCTGATTCAAATGCGAATTCTCTGGACATATGACGTGAATCATAAGCAATCGCAACGCCACGTTTTTTAGCCTCTTCGCCTTGTTCTTTTTCAATAAACAATGCAAGACCTTCAGTCGCTTGACGAACAGTGTACACGTTCATTCGGTTGATCCCTGCGCCAATGATCCCTCTCATACCTGCTGTACCAAACTCCAGTGGTGCGTAGAAAGCATCCTCTAGTTTCGATTCGTCCTGTTCATTTTTTTCTAAATCTTTCAGTACGTCGGAATCTAAATCAGTATAGTTTTTCCAAGTAGTATAAGTATCCTGCCAGCTCATTTTTAAAACCTCTCTTTTTAGTCATTTTATTTTTTATATTGATATAATTGTACCATTTTTGTTTATATTATGCATGATATTGACATAAAAGGCTTTCATAACAACTTTCATTATACTAGTTTGTATCGTATTTAACAATAAAAAAAAGTACAAAAATAGCATGTGCGACTGTCGCCGACCACTATTTCTGTACTTTTAAATTGTTCTCTATTCACTTTTTTAAATGCATGTGATTTATGCGTGTATTTTTTCAAGCTGTTCTTTAAGTTCTTCAACATATTGGAATGCAGCATTTCCGGCAATTGATCCATCGCCAACGGCTGTAGCTACTTGACGCAAGACTGTTTTACGGACATCTCCAATAGCAAAAATACCCGATACTTTTGATTCCATGTTTTCATCCGTTTCGATCCATCCTTCTTCATCTGTAATACCTAAAGAACGGAATTGATCAGAATTAGGTAAAATTCCGATATAAATGAAGGTACCTTGTGCTTCGAGAGTTGAAACATCCCCTGTTTTAAGATTACGAATACGGACGCCACTAACTGCTTGGTCTCCTTCGATTTCTTCGATAACAGAATCCCATACAAAGTCGATTTTTTCATTTTTAAATGCTCTATCCTGAAGGATTTTTTGAGCACGAAGAGAATCTCTTCTATGAACAATGGTTACTTTGCTTGCAAATTGAGTCAGGTAAGTTCCTTCTTCAACAGCTGAATCGCCTCCACCGGCAACGACAACATGTTTACCTTTAAAGAATGCTCCATCACAGACCGCGCAGTATGATACGCCTCTACCGTTGAATTCTGCTTCTCCAGTTACACCAAGCTTTTTATGCTCAGCACCTGTAGCCAAAATGATCGAACGTGTGCGAAAAGTCTTGCTTGAAGTAACGATTTCTTTGTATTCTTTGCCATTGATAATTTCCTGAACATCTCCATAAGCATATTCAGCACCAAATTGTTGCGCGCCCTCATACATTTTAGTTGATAAGTCAGGTCCTAAAATACTACTAAAACCAGAATAATTCTCAATTTCAGCAGTATTGTTCATCTGTCCACCTGGCAGTCCACGGTCTAACATCAAAGTTGATAGATTAGAACGTGAAGCATAAAGTCCAGCAGTTAATCCTCCTGGACCAGCGCCGATAACAATAACATCATATATTTTTTCAATAATTTCCATTTAGAGAGCCCCTCTCACTTGTTCTTATACTTATTATAGTAGAAATCGAGTCTTTTATTCCACTACACTGACTTACTTTTAGTAAGTTTTAATCTTTGTGATGATTTTCTGTCATTTGTTGTTCAATCATTTTCTTCATCTCATCAGCTTCATCAGAATAGGTTCCATTCTGTCTGGAAGCTCTATACACATCCAGCATAGCTTCCGCTGTTTTATAATCATTAAGATGAATATAGTTCGTTGCTTGAAAGAAGTAAACGTCATAATACTTTTCGGATTCTTTTTCTAAGACTTCATTGAGTACGGCAATAGATTCTTCGAATCTGAAAGAATGCTGGTAAATCAAAGCTAACTGTACTTTCCCAAATATTCTTTCATCTTTATTTTCCGCAAGACTGAGTCCAGTTTTAAAATGTTGTTCCGCTTTTTTTAAGTCTTTTTTTTCGTAAGCAATCATTGCCCGTCCATAATAAGTTCTGGCGTTTGGAATGAGTGAAATAATCTGGTGTTCATTCGCTTGTCTCATACAAGACACTCCCCTCATCAACAATCAAAGCAACTCTATCAATGGTATAACTTTTGTACCTGATTGTAAATAGATGTATTTGAAAATATTATATTGACAGTTTTAAGATACATCTATTATATCAGATACACAGATATTTTAAATCTATCGATCTATTTTCGTATAAAAAACATTGCCCGCTTCATTAAGCAGGCAATGTTTCAATTAAGATTATTTTGATTTCTTGTCTTCTAATTCATGTGATTCAGCGTCCATTTTTGTTTCTCCGCCACCGTTTTCCAATTCTTTTGCTAGTTCAACAATATAGCTTCTCAAGTTATCTTTAACTTGTGGATGTGTCAAACCATATTGAATCGTTGTTTTCAAGAATCCGAATTTATCGCCGACATCAAAACGATCGCCTTTAAATTCTTTTGCAAAAACGCGTTGTGTCTTGTTTAACGCATCAATTGCGTCTGTCAATTGGATTTCTCCACCAACACCTGGCTCTTGTTTTTCAAGTAAATCAAAGATTTGTGGTGTTAATAAGTAACGACCAATAATCGCCAAATCACTTGGAGCATCTTCTGGTTGAGGTTTCTCTACAAATTTACGAACATTATAAAGACCTTCTTCAGCTTCTGCTTCAGGATCAATGATTCCGTAACTAGAAGTTTCTTCGTGTGGCACACGCATAACAGCAATATTAGATGCATGTGTTTTTTCATAACCTTCAATAAGCTGTTTAGTCAATGGCACTTCATCAGCCATGATATCGTCTCCAAGCATGACTACGAAAGGCTCATCGCCAACAAATGCTTTCGCTTGAAGAACTGCATGTCCTAGTCCTAGTGGATAAGATTGTCTAGCGAAGTACAAGTTCAAACCAGTTGTTTCTTCAACAAGTTTTAATAAGTCATGCTTCCCTTTAGCTTTAAGACTTTCTTCAAGTTCAGGGTTAGAATCGAAGTGATCTTCAATTGGACGTTTAAGCTTTCCGGTAATGATCAGAATATCTTCAATGCCTGAAGCAATGGCTTCTTCAACGATAAACTGAATCGTTGGTTTATCCACGATTGGAATCATTTCTTTTGGCATTGCTTTAGTAGCTGGAAGAAAACGTGTTCCATATCCTGCTGCAGGAATAATCGCTTTTCTAACTTTTTTCATTTCTTTCTTCTCCTTTTCCCTTTTCATACTGTTCTCCTTCATATAACAAAATTATGTAGAAAGGCTCTCGCCCTCCTCCTACATTTGAATCTTTTAAACACATTTAGATACTACACTCAATTACATTGTGGACATAATGGGATATCAGAGATTATTCTGATTTTCCTTCTCGCTGCATTAAATTTAGTATAACATATTTTACTTCTGCATCACTATAAACTACTTTATAGATAGCTTCTGTGATTGGCATGTCGATTTTATACTCTTGAGCAAGTTCGTAGGCAGCTTTTGTAGTAGAAATCCCTTCCACAACCATACCCATTTCTTTTAAAATTGTCTCTACTTGCTGTCCTTTTCCGAGTAAATTTCCAGCTCTCCAGTTTCTGGAGTGCGGACTTGTACAAGTTACGATCAAGTCACCGACACCGCTAAGTCCCATGAAGGTCAAAGGTTCAGCTCCCATAGCGACACCTAGTCTGGTGATTTCTGCAAGCCCTCTTGTGACCAATGCAGCCTTAGCATTATCTCCAAAGCCCATTCCGGCAATCGCTCCGGCTCCTACGGCTATGATGTTTTTTAGTGCCGCACCAATTTCAACACCTATTATATCTTGGTTTGTATACACTCTGAAATAGTCATTTAAAAATAAAGTTTGAACCGTTCTTGCGCTCTGTTCGTCTTCACATGCTGCTGTTATTGTCGTTAAATCTTCCGCCATGACTTCTTCAGCATGACTAGGTCCAGATAAAGCAACGACTGCTGTTCTATTCGCAAAAGAAATTTCTTCTTCCAGTATGGTAGAAATCCTTTTATGCGATACTTGTTCTAGTCCTTTTGATGCATGAATAATGAGCTTTGGACTAACGGTGACGTCGTTGACTTGTTTAGCCAAGTCTCTAATTGCCTTTGTTGGCACGACGAACACGATAACGTCTGCTGCTTCTACTACCAACTTAAGATCGGTTGTTGCTTTTAAGTTTTCAGGTAACGTTGAATTTGGAAGGTAGGACTGGTTCGTATGATGTTCGTTGATTTCATCAACTTGAGTTTGATTACGACTCCAAAGATTTACCTGGTGTCCATTTTCTAGAAGAACTTTAGATAAAGCAGTCCCCCATGATCCAGCTCCTAAAACAGCTACTTTTGTGTTCACTGTTTAGGTACCCCCTCTAACTCCCCAATCGCATCCAGTTGCTCTTTGGAGCTCCCTAAAATTAATTCTGTTAACTCTGACATATTCTTCACGCTGTAAGTAGGATTGTAAGGTGCAATTTCTGCAGTGGTCTTTTGAGACCATTCTACAAATACACTTGGGATTCCTGCATTTGTGGCAGCTTCAATGTCATGATTGTTATCGCCAATCATAATCGCTTGATTATGATCAACATTTAATGCTGCAAGAGCTCTATATACGGGCTCAGGATTTGGCTTAAAATACGTGTAGGAATCTGATCCAATAACGACATCAAACAATCCTTGTAGTCCCAGGACTTCAATACCTCTTTCAATCATATCATTACGTTTAGTTGATACAACTGCTAATTTCACACCGCTTTTTTTCAACTGTTTCAATTCCTCAGATACTCCATCGAATAAAGAAATCATACCATCGTGCAGATCAGAATTAAGCGCACGGTAACGCTGAATGATTTCTTCTGCTCGGTCGGGAATTAATGTTCCATAAACCTCTGTAAGAGACGGTCCATTGAATTGTCGAACCGAATCAAGTGTATATTCCCCTGGAAAAAGTTCTTCTAAAATCGTCAGGTGTGTACGGTTGATCAACTCGTTCGAGTTGGCAAGCGTGCCATCGAAATCAAATAATGCTGCTGTATATTCCAAAATAATGTCCTTTCTAAGCTACTATATCTTTATTTTTTAAGTTTAGATTTTTTCTTTTTTTCTGCAAAGGTTCTTTCAGGTAGCATACCTTCTGTGTAATAAGGCGGTGTTGGATAGGCATAAAATCTTCTGTAAAGAATCAGCGATACCGCAACGATCAGTAAGACACCAGAAAGCACTTGAGAAACACGTAAAGGTCCGATGTATAAACTATCTGTCCGCATCCCTTCTATCCAGATACGACCCAAACTATACCAGGCTACGTATCCTAGCGCCGTTTCTCCTCTTCTTAGAACGCCATCTTTACCACGGACGACCATTAAGATGATAAAGCCAACCAAGTTCCATAGAGATTCATATAGGAAGGTTGGATGGTAATACGTGCCTTGTATGTTCATTTGTTCAATAATGAAATTTGGTAACATCAATCGTTCTAAAAACGACCGTGCAACTTCTCCACCATGAGCTTCTTGATTCACAAAATTTCCCCAACGGCCAATTGCTTGAGCAATCATAACGTGAGGCGCAAGAACATCTAGTAAAAGCCAGACAGCTATATCTTTCTTTTTGGTATACCAGACGAGCGTTGCAAATCCTGCTAATAGCCCCCCATAGATTGCGATACCGCCTTCCCATATATAGAATATGCGGATAGGGTCCTGAAGGTAGACATCCAGCTCAAAGAGCACATAGTATAGCCGCGCACCGATTAGACCAGCTGGAATGATCCGAAAAGCCAAATCGACTATAAAGTCTTCTTCGATTCCTCTTTTCTCACCTTCTTTGATACTCAACCAGACGGCAACAAACATACCGAATACAATAATGATTCCATACCAGGCCACTCTTAATGGCCCAAATTGAAAAGCAATCGGATCAATCGCTCCTAAACTAACGTTCATAACATTGAATCCTCCATACTATATATCCTGCGAATTTTTCTTGATCAACTGTCCTAAATTACGTTCAAATGTTTCGGTAGCATCATATCCCATTTGTTTCGCTCGGATATTCATTGCAGCAATCTCAATAATAATTGATAGATTTCGACCGATACGAACTGGAATAGATAACTTAGGCACATCTACGTTAAAGAACCTCATATTTTCAAGATTGTTCCCCAGTCTATCGTACTGACGGTTACGATCCCAATGCTCTAAATTCATGACCAAATCGACTGTTTTGCTCGAACGAATTGATCCGACACCAAATAAATTCACTACATCAATGACTCCAATTCCTCGAATTTCAATTAGATTACGCAGGATTTCAGGTGGCTCACCGATAATACGGTTCTCATCCATCATGTAAAGTTCAACACGGTCATCAGCAACTAACCGATGCCCCCGCTGAACCAGTTCCAAAGCGGTCTCTGATTTCCCAATTCCAGAATCTCCAATAATTAATACACCCATACCGTAAATATCTACTAATACGCCGTGTTGAGAAATTCTTTCTGCCAGTCGTTCTTCCAAAAAGTTTGTAACATTAGAAGAAAGTCTAGTTGTTGGTCTAGTAGAGACTAGAACAGGAATTCCTTTTTCTGAAGCTGCCTTGATCAGTTCTTTTGGTGGCTCCTGATTTCTTGAAACTAAAAATGCCGGAGTATCTCCCTGGCACATTCTTTTCATGATAATATAGCGCTCATCACTTGTCATACGCTCAACAAAAGACAATTCTGTTCTACCTAATAACTGTATTCTGTTTTGAGGATAAAAACTAAAATATCCCGTAAGTTCCAATGCCGGTCTGGATAAATCACTGATGGTGATTTTTCGTTCAAGATGCTCTTCTCCGACGACGACATGAATATCATTCATTGCTTCAACTAATTGTTTTATTGTAACTGTGTTCGCCATGTTAAGCTCCTTTACTACGATTGAATGCTTATACTAAAACGTTTTGCATCGAACCATGATTTTATAAGATTTATATACTTTTAAAACGAATCAAATTTTACTTATAAAATGAATAAGCACTTACATCATATCACAATTGATGTACGGTTTATAGTGAATAAATCAAGAGAACGATACATAATCATGCAATAAAAAAACCTTCAGAATCAGCTAAAGAACTGACTCTGAAGGTTACACTTAATTTGTCTTGCCTCTTGAAGCTAGTCTTCTTACTCATATCCGCTGCTGAAAAATGCATTTAATGCAGACACGACCAAGGCAACAATCAGTGACATACCGAAAGAACTAAATTCGAATCCACTCACCAATGATGCAGTAAACCAAAGCATTAAGCCATTAATCACGAAGTAGAAAAGTCCTAGCGTCAAAAAAGTGATCGGAAGGGATAGAATCACTAGAACGGGTTTAACAAATAAATTCAATCCAGCAAAAACTACAGCTGCAATTAAAGCCGTTTCCCAAGTCGCAATTCTAAATCCATCCAGAAATCCAGCTAACGCTAGAAATATAATCGTGTTAGCAAGAATTTTTTGCCACCATTTCATAATTAAAAGTCACTCCAGTCATCCTCGTCCACTTTTTCAGCTTCTTTTCTTTGCGACGGTTTAGCGTCAGAAAACGGATTAGGACGATCTTTAAATGTATGGTAAGTTCCTGATTTTTTAGAGCTTTTACCATCAGGCATTAGCAAAGCAGCAAACAGATATAACGGAACAGTTAGACCTACTCCTGCAAAAGTTGCGACAACTACGATGACGCGTAAGAGTACTGGGTCAACATTAAAATATTCTCCTATGCCACCCAAGACTCCGAAAATAACCGAATTATCTTTAGATTTTCTTAAATTTCCCATTGTACTGAACCACCTTTAATTTGATTAAATTTATGCTTCGTCTGTATCTTTCAAAAGAATATTACCAGAAGTTGTCTGAGCTGTCAGTTGAAGTGCTTTTCCTTGTCTGATTCGATTGAATTTAAGCTTTGTGTCTTGTTTTGACTGTACATCAATATCAGATAATCTTGATTTCACTACTCCAAAGACTGTTTTTGCTTCGCCTTCGATATCCAGTTCTTTTGGAATAGCGATTTTGACGCTTCCGTTGACAGAATTTGCTTTGATACGTGTCATTTCTTTGTTGTTCAACGTCAATTTAACGTCTCCATTAGTAGTGGATACGTCTGCACTTAACGGTGCTCCATTAAATACGATTGAACCACTGACTGTGCTGACAAGAAAGTCTCTAATATCAGAGTCTTGAACTTGAACCGTTCCGTTTGTTCCTTTAACTTCTAACATCACCGCGTTTGTATCTTTGAACGTCATATTTCCATTCGTAGATTTTACGAACACGTCTTTACCTTTAAATGATTTGAATTGAACATCACCATTTAGCAGCTTGATAGATGTGTAATCATAAACACGCTTAGGTAAAGAGATTGTAACGATGGCTTCTATACGTTTATTCGGAACGTGGAAGACAAATTTATCTTCGTCCAGTTCAATTTGACTGCGTTCTTCAAAAGCTTCTAATGGTGTTTCTTCCTCTATTTTACCATAAAGTTTAACTTTTGCAGAAACCTTGATTGTGTCATCTGAGCTTGTTTTAAGTTTTAGTTTACCATTTGCTAATTTAAAGTCTAAAATACTTGCTGTAGTATTTTCAAATGTCCACTCATGTTCAAAGTTAGTAGACGCTAGTTTAGGTACTCTGATATTAATATCTTTCCAATCAAAATTCTCAAGAGCTGAATTGAATGAGCCTTTTACAGTCTTCGCAGTATCGCTCTTCATTGTTGAAGAAACAGATTCACGAATGAATTTACCCAATTCTTTCCCACTTACTTCAAGCTGCTTCCCTGCTTTATTAAGGGTTTCAGATGCTTCATCTTTCCAATTTTCTGGAATTTCAATTCTTTCAGAAACTTGTTTAGCCTTATTGGTCCACTGTTTCATTTTAGTTGCATGAAGTTGTTTCATAACCGAAATTTTTTGTTTCTGTACGTTCTCAAACGCTACTTCTAGTTCGCTGATTTCTTCTCTTAATGTCTGCATTCTTTCAGCTGTTTCCGGCTCTTGTCTTTCTTCTAATTCTGTTAGCGCACCTTGCTTAGATTGGATGTCCGCTTTTAATTCAGCGACGGCTTCTGTGTTATCTAGTTCATCAATTTTTTGAATCAATGATAGTTCTTTTTCTAAGTTTTTTAAGTCCGTTTCGATTTCTGAACGTTCTTGACTCTTTCTTTCTTTAGAACCTTCTTGTAAGTGATAAAGTTCTGCTTTTTTATTGTCTAACTTTCTTTTTGTTTCTGACAAAGTATTGTTTACTTGATCCAGTTCAACAGAATACTGATTGATTTCAGTCGCTAAGCTTTCTAACTCTTTTTCTAATTCAGCATTGCGCTCTGCTTTTTCAACTTCTTCCGAATCTTCTGTTTCTTGATCATCCGCAGAAACAAATTCTGTTTCTTCTTCCTCATCTATTGTTTCATTGAATGAATCATTTTGATCAAATTCTTTATACTCATTTTTCTTGTTTTCTTTTTTAACTAAAGACTCCAGTAAATCTAAACCTTCTTGAGTTGAGATGACACCACTTTTAACTAATTCTAAAATTCGTTCTCTCTCTTGCATGTTTTTTCCTCCCATTCGATTCTTCACTACGTTGTCGTCAATTGGTTATTACAGTATTTTTAACTTTCTGTTAACTACAATTAGAATAGAGGTTTTCTTCTACCCGTATCTATAGTATGCAACAGATCTGAAAAAAAGTCATAGGACTTACGACTGATATTTGAGGGTTATTTTATTTAATCAAATCATACCAAGCAGACTAAAAAACCTCCAAAGGATACCCTCTGAAGGTTTTAAACGAATTAGTTTTTACTTTTGAGCTTTTCTTTGCGTTTAGTTTCTTTATCAAGTACTTCTTTAAGATAATACCCTGTATAACTTTCTTTTACTTCTGCCAAATCTTCTGGTGTACCTGTTGCAAGAATCGTACCGCCACCTGCTCCACCTTCAGGGCCAAGATCAATGACGTAATCTGCTACTTTAATGACGTCCAGATTGTGTTCAATCACTAAAACAGTGTTACCCGCTTCTACAAGTCGATCTAGTACAACAATCAATCTGGAAATATCATCTGCATGAAGACCTGTTGTCGGCTCATCTAAAATATAGAAGTTATGTCCACTTTGTCTTTTGTGCAGCTCGCTAGCTAGTTTCATTCGTTGAGCTTCTCCACCAGACAATGTTGTTGCGGGCTGTCCAAGCGTCATATACCCTAAACCGACATCGATAATCGTTTGCATCTTTCTTGAGATCTTCGGTACGTTCTCGAAGAATTCTGCTGCTTCTTCAATATTCATCTCAAGGACTTCTGCAATACTCTTACCTTTATACTTAACTTCTAATGTCTCTGAGTTATATCTCGTTCCATGACAAACTTCACAAGGTACATACACATCAGGGAGGAAGTGCATCTCAATTTTCAAGATACCGTCACCTTTACATGCTTCACAGCGTCCACCTTTTACGTTAAAACTAAAGCGACCCTTTTTGTAACCACGCATCTTCGCTTCATTCGTTTTAGCAAATAAATCTCTGATGTCATCAAAAACACTTGTATACGTTGCCGGATTACTTCTAGGTGTCCGTCCAATTGGGCTCTGATCGATATTGATAATTTTTTCAATATCTTCATATCCACTGATACTTTTGTGCAAGCCAGGTTTGACTTTAGAACGTCCGATTTCTCTAGATAAAGCTTTTCTTAAAATACCATTTACAAGTGAACTTTTACCAGATCCTGATACTCCAGTCACTGCAGTAAATCGTCCAAGTGGAAAAGTAACGTCCACATTTTTCAGATTGTTTTCTTTAGCACCTTTAATCACGATCGCTCCTAAATCTTCTGAGCGACGAACTTCAGGAACAGCGATAAATTTCTCTCCTGACAAGTAAGCACCTGTTAATGAGTTTTTGTTATGCTCGATTTCTTCAGGTGTTCCACTTGCAACGATGTTTCCGCCATGTTCTCCAGCACCAGGGCCAATATCGATCAAATGATCTGCCGCACGCATCGTATCCTCATCGTGTTCAACGACAATCAGCGTATTTCCTAGGTCACGCATATTTTTAAGTGAATCAATCAGGCGATTATTGTCTCTTTGGTGTAATCCTATAGAAGGTTCATCAAGTATATATAATACTCCAGAAAGATTCGATCCAATTTGCGTTGCTAATCGTATACGCTGAGCTTCTCCACCAGATAAGGTTCCCGCTTTACGACTAAGTGTAAGGTAATCTAACCCAACATTCTTCAAAAATCTTAAGCGATCGAGAATTTCTTTCTGAATAGGCAAAGCAATCGTAGTATTACGAGAAGATAAATCCATTTTATCAAAGAAATTGTGTGCCTCTTCAATAGAGAATCCACTAACATCTCCAATATCTTTTCCAAGCACTTTTACAGACAAAGCTTCTCTATTCAGTCTTTTCCCTTTACAAACTGGACATTCCAGTTCGGTCATATATTGAAGCATCTGATTTCTAGTGAAATCACTATTCGTTTCTTTATATCTTCTGGCAACATTCGGTAAGATACCTTCAAAGGGAATCATCGTGTCTCTGACACTACCGAAATCGTTTTTGTAGTGGAAATGAAATTTCTTATCTTTAGATCCATTTAATACAATATCTCGGTCTGCTTCAGGCATTTCTTCGAACGGAATATCTGTTTTAATTCCAAAGTGCTCACAAGCTTGTGACAGCATCTGCGGGTAATAATTCGAGCTAATTGGATTCCAAGGTATAATCGCACCGTCATCTATAGATAAAGACTGATCCGGTATAACCAAATCCAAATCAACTTCTAAATTTGTTCCAAGTCCATCACAAGCAGAACAAGCTCCAAAAGGCGCGTTAAATGAGAAGAGTCTAGGCTCCACTTTTGGTAGTGTAAATCCACACTTCGGACAAGCATAATGTTCACTGAATAATTCTTCTCTATCTCCGATAAAATCTGCAACCACAAATCCTTCTGCTAATCCTAAAGCAGATTCTACGGACTCAAATAGTCGCGAACGTATACCTTCTTTGATCACTATTCTATCTACTACAACTTCAATTGTATGTTTTTTGTTTTTTTCAAGTTCGATATCGTCTCCAATATCCATCATTTCTCCATTAACTCTTAAACGAACAAACCCTTGAGATTTGATTTTGTCGAGCGCTTTTTTATGCTGACCTTTTTTTCCTTTGATGATAGGTGCCAGAATTTGAATTTTTGTTTTCTCTGGGCTTTCCATAATCTGATCAACCATTTGTTCTACTGATTGGCTTGAGATTTCCGTACCATCGTTTGGACAAAACGGTGTTCCAATACGCGCATACATCAATCTCATGTAATCGTTGATTTCTGTGGCTGTACCAACTGTCGATCGAGGATTATTACTCGTTGTCTTTTGATCAATAGAAATAGCTGGACTTAGTCCATCAATACTATCAACGTCTGGCTTATCCATTTGCCCAAGAAACTGTCTCGCATAGGCTGAAAGAGATTCTACGTATCTACGCTGACCCTCAGCATACAGCGTATCAAACGCCAGGGAACTTTTTCCCGAACCAGATAGACCTGTCATGACAACAAATTTATCGCGTGGTATCGTTACATCGATGTCTTTGAGATTATGTGAGCGTGCACCACGAACTACAATTTTATCGTTACTCATTTATCAAATCATTCCCTCTACTAAAGTCTAGCCTGCTTCAACGAATTTCTGAATGGGGCTTATACGGTTATTTATACTTTGATGATTCACAAAACGAAGAGGTAAGCGGATTGCTCCCCTACCTCTTCTTTCTAGTCTATTATAGCACATACGTTCTCAATTGGCGAATGTTTGTTCTGCATTTCGTTCTTTTAAGATCTTACTTGTTCTTCGTTCTAATTCTGACTGATTCGTGAACTCTCCACTGATTAGATCAGGTAAAATCTCCTTAAGCAAGTACTGTACACTATCCAATTCTTTGAATTCAAGAATAGTGACCAGAGATTCCTCATAAATTTCTGTAAATAAGGATTCTGGATTTCCTTTTTGGATTTCACCAAAAGACTCATATAATAAGTCGACTTTATCGGCTACAGACAAGATTTTGCCTTCTAAGGAATCATCTTTACCTTCTTTGAATCGATTGCGATAAACTTCTTGAAATTCTTCTGGAATCTCTTGATCTATAAAATGATGAGCCATTGTTTCTTCTACTGTCGCCAATCTTTCTCTTAAATCAGGATCAGCATATTTAACAGGTGTTTTAATATCTCCAATGAAAATTTCTGTATAGTCATGATTTAACGCTTTTTCATAAAGTGAGCGCCAGTCTACTTCTTTCCCAGCTTTCTCCTCTACTGTTCCCAAAAATTGCGCAATTTTTGTCACTTTGAACGAGTGTGCTGCAACAGAATGCTCTTCATATTTGAATTTTCCTGGACAACGATTGATTTTTTCTAGATCACTTAAGCTTTTAAAATACTCATGCATTCCCATTTGATCATCTCTCTTTCTCCATTTTATATTTCTCAGAATAAATTTTCATTATATTATCAGTTAAGTTTATAAAATGCAACTTCTTATTTATTGTAATATGCTTTAATCCTATAAAGCAATTATCACGATTCAACAAAAAACCAGCCATTAATGAATAGGCTGGTTTTCTTTCTAACATCTTTGACTTGATGGATTTTTGAATATAATCGGTAGATAGACTTCAAATGTTGTCCCTTTCCCTACCTCACTAACTAATTCTATATGTCCGTTCAAATTCTCAACAAGGTATTTTACGATTGATAGTCCAAGCCCAGTTCCACCAGCATTCCGGCTTCGGGCTTTATCGACTCTGTAAAATCTCTCGAAGATTCTTGATTGTTCTTGCTGCGGAATACCAATACCATTGTCTCGAATTTTAATGACCGCTTCCTGATTCAGGTAAGTCATTTCTACTTCTACTTTTCCTTTTTCAGGTGTATAAGACACTGCATTCCCTACAAGATTCAATATAATTTGTTTTAACTGATCATGATCTACTTCTAAAGAAACTTTTTCATGATCTATTATAGAAAGTTCCATTTCTTTTAATTCTGCTTTTTGCTGCAAGATTTGGAAGACTTCTTTTACGACTGATTTAGCTTCGATAGGTTCAACATTCATTCTTACTTGTTTTTGTTCCAGTTTTGATAACTGTAAAATATCTTGCACCATTAAATCTAATCTACTACTCTCTTTCAACATGATTTCCAGGAACTCAACAAGGACTTCTCGATCTTCTAGCGCTCCATCAAGTAAAGTTTCACTAAATCCTTTTAAAGCCGTTATCGGTGTTCTTAATTCATGAGAAGCATTTGCTACAAAGTCGGTTCGCACTTTTTCGAGTCTTCTGATTTCTGTTATGTCATATAATAGTACGATAAAATTAGTCGTCCCCTGAATTCTTCCAGGTATTGGTACGATATTAGTATCCACAATTCTTTCGTCTTGCAGGAACAGAGAAATCTCTCGATTTTGAAGTTCGTTTTTTTCAAAAGCCGCTTCAATCAATTGATTTAGTCCGTAACTTTTAAAGACTTCTAGGTAACTATGTCCTATTTTTCCGTAAAGATTTTCGCCCAATATCTCATTCATAATCGGATTGACCATGGTGATTTCTCTATTTTCATTCAAGACCATGACGCCGATGACAAGATGATTAATCAATTCGCGCATCCGTTTGTCATTCTGCTTGATTTCCTGCATTTGTGACTCCAGATTTCCGGCAAGATCATTGATTGTTTCTCCAAGATCATCAATTTCATGATAAGAAGTCGATCGGTAACGCGTACTATATTTCTGGTGAGACAACTTATTGGTTATCTGTTTGATTTCTTCAATAGGATCGCCGATTCTTCTAGTCCAGTAGTAAGTGAACAGTACTGTAAGTAAAAGTGAAATCCCTATAAAAACCAGTAAGAATCGAATCAACTCATCTGTAACACCCGTCATTTCTTCTACTCGTTTTGATAACCTCAAGATCCCTACAGTTTCCCCGTCCGTACTCAACAAAGGGGCTGCAGTATAATATCTTAAGTCTTCTGTGCTCGTACTGACACGGTCATACGTACTTATACCGTCACCATTTAAAATCGATTGAATTTCTGGTCGATCCAAATGATTTTCGACTGTGTCCTGATTGGCATGCGAATCGTAGATTACACTTCCCGAAAGATCTATAAGTGTAATTCTTTCAGAAACAGCTTCTGCTGCTTTTTCGAGTCCTGTCATCAACTCATCTAAATCCTGTTCTGAATCGATTGTATCGTTTAACTGACTTTGCAGCGTAACAAGTTGTGCCTTTAGATCTTCACCTTGTTGTTCCAGACCTTGTTGTACAAATACATTCGAAGAAATGTAGAAGAAAATAATGGAAAACAAACCAAATACCGCAAGGAAAAAGAGAAGAATTCTTCCTCTTAACTGTTTCATTTGGGTTCCTCAAGTTTATAACCAAAGCCTCTGGCTGTCTTAATATATTGAGGATTCTTTGTATCTTCTTCTATCTTTTCTCTTAAATGACTAATATGAACATCTACGATTCTGGTTTCACCTGCAAAATCATAATCCCAAATCGCATTCAACAACTGCTCTCTACTCAAGATTCGATTTTGACGTCTTGCCATATAAAGAAGTAAATCAAATTCTTTAGGTGTGCATTCAATGGCTTCTCCCTTTAAACGAACTTCATACTGTTCAGGGAAGATTTCGACATCTTTAAGAACAATGGATTTTTCAGGCTCACTTTGAGACTCTGTTTCAACTTCACTGATTTTCTCATATCTTCTGAAAATGGCCTTCATACGTGCAAGGACTTCTCTAGGACTGAAAGGTTTTGTCATGTAATCGTCTGCTCCAATTTCAAGACCAATAATTTTATCGATCTCAGAATCTTTTGCAGTCAACATGATAATCGGTGTATCTACTTTTTCTTGTCTAAGCCCCTTACAAATATCAATTCCGTCTTTAGATGGTAACATTAAATCTAGAATAATCAGATCATATGAACCTGTACTCGCCATTTCATATCCTTCTTCTCCATCTAAAGATGCTGTAACTTGGTAACCTTCTTTTTCTAAATTATACGATAACAATTTGACGATCGACTGTTCATCTTCGACAATTAAAACTCTTTTCATAGTTTACAATCCCAATCCTTTCGTATAAAACTAGTTTGATCAATAGAATGTTTACCTTCTATTCTGAACTGATTATTTAACAAGTTTAATTTCTTCAAGCGTAATTAACCCAAGATCATGTGGATCATCTTCATAAATAGCTGTTTCTGACAAGACGATTTCATTATCGATTCTGTTTACCTTCAAATGGCAGTAGGCGCGATTTGAGAATAACGCTTCGTTTAAATCTTCTATTGTATGAAGCTGTCTCTCGTTACATTCTAAAAGCGCATCTCCAATGCCCACACCCATTTTTTCAGCAGGGCTACCCGGTCTAATGGCGATGACTCTCAAACCTTGTTCAGCTGGACCAAAGCGGAAACTCCACTTCTGCTCACGCTTACGGTGACGGTACAGTACGAATACTCCACCTATCATAAGTACAAGCAATCCAAAAATCGCAAATTCTTTCAACCAAAATGTTAAAGCGAATAAAACCATTCCCGCTACTGACAAACCTAGAAAATCTTTTAGCAAACGTTCTTTGGCTTCTTTAGGTATTTGAGCCTGAACTGTATATCTCAATCCCATTAAAACTGGCAGTAAGAAAAAGGAATAGGTCTGGTTACCTACAGAAAAAACTGGCCACCAGTCAAAGAAAGGTCTAAATCCTTCTCCTGGAATAACGAGTAATAAGGGTACGAGCCAAAAAGGCGTCATACGATATTTCGCAACTAGTTTCCCTCGTTTTGTTGCTAAAAATCTAGGGATAAATTTAGACAGATTTCCTGTCTGGAGAACCAGTACAGTGCTTAATAATAATAATAACGCAATAATAAAGCTCACTTGAGTCAATTCGTACGCTACTGGCAATCCTTGATTCAGCGGGCTGTACCAGTTCTCAGGCATTGAGAAAAATTGATTTGTAGTGACTTCAAAATAAGTCAAGGCAAGTAGGACCAAGCTAGTGACTGAGAAAGTGAATATAGGATGAATAAATCGGTAACCCAATCCCAAGGATAAGATCGTAACGATCTGGTAAAGTATGATCCAGTCAAGTGTAACAGGCATCCCTGCAAACACCGTCAGCGCCGATAATAGGAGCCCAGGAAGAAGTCCCCATACTAAAAATCGTTTGATTTCAAAGTTGTCTTTATAGATTGTCGCTCGTAGTTGCTTACGGTCGTAACTAATTCTTCTACTTTTTGCTAACAGAACTAATGCTACACCAACTAAAAATAGTGGCTGAATAAAAAATAGTCCGAAAGCGAGTAGTAAACTTTGCAGTATATTCATTTAATTTACACCTTTCTTATTTTCTTTCATTATTATTTTAACACATCTTATGAAAAAGTTATGCAATGGATTGAATTTATCAGGTGATATCATCTTCAGTCTGTAAAGGACTTTTTGATCAAATCACTCTATGCTATACTGTTTAGAATAGGTCCAATTCAGTTAGTATATTAAAGGAGTGAACTAAATGAAACTATTACAGCAATTTGGTTGGATTTTATTTTATTCTGTGCTTGGTGAACTCCTCTCATACCTTATGCCTTTTGCCGTTCCAGGAAGTGTGATTGGTATGATTTTATTGTTTTTATCTCTACATTTCGGCTTACTGAAAATGGAAAAAGTAGAAGCTGTAGGCACCTGGTTAACGCAAAATATGGCGATTCTATTTGTGCCGGCTGCAGTGGGTTTAATGATTCACTTTGAACTGATCGCTTCTATTTGGTGGCAGATTGCAATCATTTCATTGGTTTCAACTTCAGCTGTCATGATTATTGTTGGAAAAACAATTGAGATTTCAAAAAAACGAAGACACCCTAGTAGTCCAAAAGAAACTGAGGAAGCTTAATGAAAGAAATACTTACGAATACGCCTATGTTCGGTCTATTACTGACCATTGTGGCTTACACTATAGGGCATCATTTACACAATCGTTGGCCTTACCCTATTTTTACTCCGTTGATATTTTCTGTTATTACAATTATTAGTCTACTGATTCTGTTTGATATAGAATATGAAACGTTTTTACTCGGCGGAGAATTTATTCATACGTTGATTACGCCTGCTACAGTTTCATTAGCGATTATACTAGAAAAAAATTTCCGCTATCTGAAGAAGCATTATCCTTCTATCTTGTTAGGTGTCGGCATCGGTACGATCGCGCATACACTTGTCATCTTATTCTTTATGATTTTATTCAAATTTGATCAACAAGTTTTTGCTTCTTTTTTCTCGAAAAGCATTACCACTGCTATTGCGATTAGTGTTTCAGACTCTCTTGGTGGGATAGAATCCTTAACCATTACGTTGGTTATTGTAACTGGAACTTTAGGTTCGGTGCTCGGACCGCTACTTTTCAAGCTGACTCATATTACAGATCCAATCGCTCAGGGAGTTGCGCTTGGAAGCGGTGCACACGCTATGGGTACATCTAAAGCTATTGAACTGGGAGATGTTCATGGCGCAATGTCTGGACTTTCCATCATCCTGACAGGTATTGCTTACGTCTTACTAGCACCTTTAACCAATTTTATGTATTATCTTTCGTTTTGATTTTTAGACAAGCTTTCGGCAACCGTGAGTCAATTAAAAGAAAAAGGTTAGTCCGAATACAGTTTTATAACTGTATCTGGACTAACCTTTTTTATGTTTTAAATTATTGCTGTCGTAAATTTCTGTTTAATTAAGGACGTCCAAATCCAGCTACATAGTTAGACCAGTATCCTGAAGTAAAGGAAGCAACTGCTACACCAGTAGATGTTTGCGCTCCGATAAAGCTTCCGCCACCTAAATAAATACCAACGTGATCAATAGATCCACCCTGATTAAAGAAGATCAAATCGCCTGGTTGTGCTTGAGATTGAGAAATTCTTGTAGTTGCACCGTATTGTCCAGCAGCTGTTCTTGTAATACTACGTCCTGCTTGACGGAAAACATACTGTACAAATCCTGAACAATCAAATCCTGCTGGCGTACCGCCACCAAATGAATAACGTACACCTTTAAGTCCGTGAGCAATCCCAGTGATAGATCCGCCGTTTGAAGGAGCCGGTACACTTGCTTCAGGCGCTTTTGCCGGTTCTGGAGTTGTTTCAGACGCTTGATTTGAATCACTTGAAGAAGTACTGACGACTTCTTCTTCAGCGTCAGCTGTTTCATTTGCAGTTTCTGTTGTGTTAGAAACAGCAATCGTTGTTGTTTCAGCAGCAGCAGCTCTAGCAGCTTGTAATTCTTGTACTAATGCTTCAGCAGCTTTCTGCTCAGCAAGGAAAGATTCTTTTTCTTCTGCAACATCAGACTTTTCAGCTGCAATAGAAGCAACTAAACGTTCTTGATTTGCTTTTTCTTCTTCAAGCTCAGCTTTTTGGCTTTCCATCTTTGCTGCTCTCATTGTTTGCTCTTCTTGTTGTGCTAAGGTTTCTTTTTCTTTAGAAACCACTACTTCTTTATCATTCACTTGTTGCTGGATCAAGTTTTGGTTTGCTGAAACGATTGTATTTACAACGTCCAGTCTTCCAATAACATCTCCTAATGATTCAGATTCCATTAAAAAGTTCAAGACCGATTTAGAATCTCCTGTTACCTGAACAGCTCTTGCTTGCTCTTCTAATTTCACTTCACGATCAGCAATAACGGTGTTCAATGTATCGATTTCTTCTTTTAATTGAGTCAAAGTCGTATTTGTTTCTTCCATTTCGCCCATAAGAGTATTTAGAGAGGCTTCTTGCTCAGAAATTTTAGAAGCGACAGCTTCTAATTCTTTTTCAGCTTCGTTTTGGTCTTTAGAAAGGTTTTCTAATTTTTGATTAAACTCAGATTCATTTTCTGGTGCTGCGAATACTGGCATAGCTGGTGTTGCAAGATAAGTAAATCCTAAAGACGCTGCTAAAGTTAATTTCAAGATTGATTTCTTATTCAAGTTATTTTCCTCTTTCTATTATGTTTTTTTTAACACTATGTAGTACGAGTGAACGAGAAAAATATCATTCTCGTTCACTATGATTTTTAAACTTTTAAGAATTTTCTAATAGATAAAGCTGATCCTAAACTTCCGATGACGACTCCAATTCCCAGTAGTAAAGCTACAAGTAAAATCAGGAATGGATTAGGTTCTAACAAGGAATAATAGGTTCCTTGCAATGCATTCATCAAAGTATCATACCCTTGAAGATATACATACGATATAATACCTACTGGAATCAGTGATCCAAGTAATCCAATCAATGCTCCTTCAATTAAGAAAGGCCATCTGATAAACCAATTTGAAGCACCTACTAGTTTCATAATCTCGATTTCTGTTCTTCTTGAGAAAATGGTAATTCTGATCGTATTCGCAATAAGGAATACCGCTGTAAAGATCAATGCGATAATCACAACAGCTCCAATATTTCTCACAACACTCGTTACTTCAAACAATCGATCTGCATCTGATCCTCCGTAGTTTACGTCGGCAACATAATCAAGTGTTTCTGCTTCCTGTGCAACTTCTGAAGTTTGTTCTGGCGTATTTGTATTAACTACAAACACATCATACAATGGATTGTTGTCCCCATCGAATAGTCCAAAGGCATCCCCATAACTTCCGATAACATTGTTTAATTCAGTATCTCTACTAGAGAATTCTACGGATTCAACATTATTCAATCCTTCAAGACTCGCTTGTAAATTGTCTCGATCTGCTTCTTCAGCTGCAAGGTCGACATGGACTCTTATGCTCACATCATTTTCAATGTCTGAAACGATTTTGTTTACATTCATCAACATTGCAATAAAGCTTCCTACTAGGAGTAAAGTTACCGCTACTGCACTGACCGCGGCTAAGGTCATCCAGCCATTACGTACAATGCTTCTTAGTGATTCTAAAATATGACGCTTGATTGTTCTAAATTTCATATCCGTATTCCCCTTCCTCTTGATCTCGGGCAATACGTCCGTTTTCAACTGCTAAAACCCTATGTCTCACTCGGTTCACAATCTCACTATTGTGAGTTGCCATGATGACAGTTGTACCTTGATTATTGATTTCTTCAAGTAATTCCATGATTCCCCAAGCTGTTTCAGGATCTAAGTTTCCTGTAGGCTCATCTGCAATCAGTACACGCGGCATATTCGCAATTGCTCTAGCAATCGCAATTCTCTGCTGCTCACCACCGGATAGTTCATTCGGGAACATCCTAACTTTATGTTTCAATCCAACTAAATCAAGAACTTCTAGTACGCGTTTTTGAATTTGTTTAGGATTTTTTTCTAGTACTTGCATTGCGTATGCAACATTCTCATATACTGTCAATCTTGGTAATAGTTTGAAATCTTGGAAAACTACACCAACGTGTCTTCTCAAATGTGGGATTTTTTTGGGCTTCAAAGTAGCAAGATCAAATTCTCCTACTTTAACAGTTCCTTTGGTCGGAACTTCTTCTCTATAAATCATTTTGATGAAAGTAGATTTACCTGCTCCACTTGGACCAACAACGTAAACGAACTCACCTTGCTCAATACGAACATCCAACCCATTAATAGCTGTAATACCATTTGAGTATTTCTTGTAAACATTAGACATTTCTATCATTATATACTCACCTATCTATTTTGTTTTAAAGTCATCGAAACCTGGTAGGCATGTTGAGACCTCTTTGCGGAAAACTTAAGATTTCTCAAGCTTTTCCTAGTATATCACTGGATAGAAATAAGTCTGTTTTAATCCAATTACAAACATATTTCAAAAAGTCACACTTCTAGAGTTCATTACTCAAAAAAACTGCTAAGAACCAGTTAAAAGTGTCTAAAAAACCACTAAACGCCTAATTAGCACCTTATAGAAGTATTTATTCTCCACTTTTAAGCTTAAAAACCATTTTAAATGGTTTTTCTTCACAATTCTAATGTTACAGTTGTGTTAAAATACACCTCTCAAAAGTATGTCTAAAATTTGACACTTCTCGGTTTCGTAATAAATGTAAAGAGGCATTACAGCTTAAAACACACTGTAATGCCCATTAATTTATTCAGATGTATTAATTAGAGAACGTAAATAGGCTTCAATAAAACGGTCAAGGTCGCCATCCATTACAGCATCTATATTTCCAGTTTCCTCATTCGTTCTATGATCTTTTACCATAGAATACGGATGGAAAACATAAGAACGGATTTGAGATCCCCATCCAATTTCCTTTTGCTCGCCTCTTATAGCGGCCATTTCTTGTGCTTTTTCATCGAGCTCTTTTTGATACAACTTCGCTTTCAGCATCTTCATTGCGGTTTCTTTGTTTGCTAGTTGAGAACGCCCTGCTTGACTGGCTGCCACCAAGCCTGTTTCTTTATGGGTCAGTCTTACTGCTGATTCTGTTTTATTAATATGCTGTCCCCCCGCACCACTTGCTCGGTACGTGTCTACACGAATATCGTCTGGGTTAATTTCAATATCAATGTCATCATCTATTTCAGGTAATACTTCTATAGAAACAAAAGACGTGTGCCGACGACCACTTGAATCAAAAGGAGAAATACGAACTAAACGGTGCACACCTTTTTCTGCTTTCAAAAGCCCGTATGCATGCAATCCTTTTATGAGTATCGTAACACTTTTAATACCCGCTTCTTCTCCATCTTGATAATCCAGAATCTCATAAGAGAACCCTCTTTTATCAATCCATCTTGTATACATTCTGTAGAGCATCTCGCCCCAATCCTGAGACTCTGTACCACCAGCACCTGGGTGAATTTCCAAAATAGCATTATTGTTATCGTATGGTTCGCTGAGTAGCATTTCAAGTTCAAACTGTTCGATCTCTTTTTCAAGAGATTGCACACCTTGTTCAAGTTCAGCTCGCAGTCCTGCGTCGCTTTCTTCTTCAAGCATTTCCATCATCATTTTGTACTCTTCAACTTGTTCTTCCATAGAACGAAAAGCATTATAGGTACTTTTGACCGTATTCGCTTCATCGATAACTTTTTGAGCTGCTTGCTGGTTATTCCAAAATGATGGATCTGACATTTGTTCATCGTATTCTGCAATGTCGACTTCCATTGTCTCTAAGTCAAAGAGACCCCCTGAAGTCAGAGACTTTCTGACTTGCTGCTTGAATTGAATTTCTAATATCACTGATTTCCATTGTAATAGCCTCCTAGATTTATGGTAGAAAAATCCCTCTCGCAAAAAATAAGTCCTCAGGAAATCACAATAAATCCCTATAGAGATCTTTGCCTGAACGAGCATTTACTGAAATGTAAACTTTCGCTGACTCATTGAATTGTAAGAGGGCTGTTTCTATTTTACGAAAAGAAGAAATTAACCTAGTCTTGTATGTGTCTCTTCATCGTGAGAAAAAACGGCTTCTTTCGCCTTCCCACGATCTGCTTTCCCTTTAGCGCTCGTTTGTTCACGTTGCAAGTTTTGACGGATTTGAGATTTCATCAATAGACGAGTCACTTCATAGTCTATTTCACCAATCATATCTTCAAACAAAGTGAAACCTTCTTGCTGGTATTCAGTTAGTGGATTGAATTGCCCATATGAACGAAGTCCGATACCTTGTCGTAACTGATCCATTTGATCAATATGATCCGTCCACTTACGGTCCACCACTCTTAAAATAACCACTTTTTCAAACTCAAGAACTTGTTCTTTACCATTTAGTTGAGCCGTTTTCTCTTCGTAATTTTTACGAGAAAGTTCGATCAGTATCGTTTCAATTTCTTTTGCTGATTTCCCTTTTAAATCTTCTTCAGATAATTCTTCAGGGTGTACGAGTACGGTATGCGCAAATTCAATGATATGCGAAAGATTCCACTTAGTACGGTCTTCTTGTTGTGTATTCAATTGAACATAGCGCTCAATCGTACGGCGAATCATCGGTACTGTTACATAGTTCAATGTTTCGTTTTCTAGAATCACTTCAAGCCTTTGGTTGTAGATAACTTCACGTTGCTCACGCATAACATCATCGTATTTCAAGACATTTCTACGTGTATCGTAGTTATTCCCCTCAACACGTTTTTGTGCGGATTCAACTTGTCTACTGATCATGCGACTTTGAATGACTGCATCGTCTTCAGAAATTTTGAGTTGTTCTAGAACCATACGAATACGTTCTGAACCAAATCGTTTCATCAAATCATCTTCAAGTGATAGATAGAATTGAGAAACACCAGGATCTCCCTGACGACCAGCACGTCCACGTAATTGATTATCAATACGTCTTGATTCGTGACGTTCCGTACCAATAACAGCTAACCCACCCATTTCTTTGACTCCGGGTCCAAGTTTAATATCTGTACCACGACCAGCCATGTTGGTTGCGATTGTTACAGCACCAGGTTGTCCAGCATTTACAACGATTTCCGCTTCTCTGAAATGGTTTTTGGCATTCAATACTTCGTGTGGCACACCTTCTTTAGTCAATAAACGACTGATTCGCTCAGACGTTTCAACCGCTACAGTACCAACTAGAATCGGTTGTCCATTTTGGTGACGTTCTTTGATGTCTTGTGCAACAGCATTGAATTTACTTTCAAGTGTTGGATAAAGTAAATCATCGCGGTCATCACGAACAAGTTCGCGGTTAGTCGGTATAGCGATAACGTTCATATTGTAAATCTCGCGGAATTCTTCTTCTTCTGTTTTAGCCGTACCTGTCATACCAGATAATTTTTTGTACATACGGAAGTAGTTTTGGAAAGTAATGGTTGCCATAGTCTTGGATTCTTTTTGAATCTCAACGCCTTCTTTAGCTTCAATAGCTTGATGAAGACCGTCAGAATAGCGACGACCATCCATAATACGTCCAGTAAACTGATCTACAATCTTAATTTCTCCATCGTCAACAACATAATCAATATCAAGTAACATAATAAAGTTCGCTCTCAAAGCTTGATCCAAGTGATGAATTAAGGACTGATTCTCTAAATCGTATAAGTTTTTCACTCGGAATGTTTTTTCAGCTTTTTCTATACCATCCTCTGTAAGAGAAATAGATTTAGATTGAAGATCGATTGTATAATCTTCTTCCTCTTTCAGGCCTTTAACAAAAAAGTCCGTACGTGTATAAAAAGAAGTTGAGCGATTAGCTTGACCAGAAATGATCAAAGGTGTTCTCGCCTCATCCACTAAAATTGAATCGACCTCATCCAAAATAGCAAAATTCAATGGGCGCTGTGACATTTGGTCTTTGTAAACGACCATATTATCTCTCAGGTAGTCGAATCCAAGTTCATTGTTTGTAGAATACGTAATATCACATAGATAAGCTTCTCTTTTTTCATTGGGATTTTTTCCGTTCAGGTTTAATCCAACCGTTAGACCCATCCAACGATATAACTCGCCCATTTCTTCTGCATCACGTGTCGCAAGGTAATCATTTACTGTAACAACATGCACACCTTCACCTGAAATAGCATTCAGGTAAACCGGCATAGTAGCCGTTAATGTTTTACCCTCACCTGTTTTCATTTCAGAGATGTTTCCTTCGTGAAGGGCTATCCCTCCCATTAACTGAACACGGAAAGGAAATAGTCCAAGTACTCGTTTAGCTGCTTCTCGAATTGTTGCAAAAGCTTCTGGTAGCAAATCATCTAAAGTTTCTCCATTATTAAATCGTGTTTTAAATTCCTCAGTACGTGCTTTCAATGCTTCATCCGTTAAAGCAGCAATCTCGCTTTCCATACTTTCAATTTGGTCAGCAATTTTACCATAACGACGTAGCTCTTTTTTGTCATTATCGAATAAGTTTTTAAGTAAATGAGCCATTTTTAAAAATCTCCTCTTTGATCGTTTAATCTCTTTTTAGTTATATATCAAAAGCTATTCTTGTCGATTTTCATACTATACTATCATACCATTATTATATATTAAAAAAAAGTCCAGTTGTCATGCTTTATGGAGGTTTACAATTTTGTAATCTATGTACAGAAAACGGCTAAATGATTTCACTTTAAGTATGTGAATAAGCGCAAAAAAAGACAGGCATGAAACTGCCTGTCTTTCTCTTGAATAAAATTAATCTGTTTCAATTAATCCGTATTTACCATCTTTACGTTTATAAACGATGCTTGAACCATTTGTATCTGCATCTTCGAAAATAAAGAAGTTATGTCCTAACATGTCCATTTGAAGAATGGCTTCTTCAGCATTCATTGGTTTCAAGCTTAAACGTTTTGTTCTAACGATTGCTGCACCAATTTCTTCTTCTGTTGCTTCATCCTCTTCTGCCTCAAGATCTGCCCATAAATCAGAGTCTGTCGGTTGTGGTGCGTCTACGCCTTGAGATTTACGGTTCTTACGATTAATTTTTGTTTTGTATTTTCTCATTTGTCTTTCTAGTTTGCTTACAACTAAATCAACACTGCCATATAGATCTGGAGAAGTTTCTTCCGCACGTAAAACGATGTAAGGAAGTGGTACAGTCACTTCTACTTTCGCAGTTTTATCAGAGTAGGTTTTCAAATTCACATGTGCATTTGCTTCTGGCACATCCTTGAAATATTTTTCAATCTTACCTACCTTTTTCTCAACATAATCCCTAATTGCTTGGGTCACTTCTATGTTTTCTCCGCGAACATTGTATCTTAGCATATTCCTTCACCCTTCCAAATCTTATTTACTTTGAGCTATTCTAGCACAAATCACAGAATAACTCTCTAACAAACCATTGAAGATTGTTTGTTATCTTATATTCATTATACATGATAGCGGTTACTTTCTCAATGAATCTCTACTATTTAATGAATATTCCTTTTACCTGAATACCGATAAGGATTGAACTTGCCTTGCCCCTTCCGATAGAAGGCACTCCATAGCATAGATCATTGTCCTTCCTGTTGTGTAAACATCGTCTATAACGAGCACTTTTTTCCCTTTTATTGATTCCTTGTTATGTTCAGCCCTACGAAATGGTTGGATAGATTCTAACCTTTCTTGCCTATTTTTCTTTGATTGATTCTTTTCAGTTGTCGTATTCTCAAGTAAATTTGTATAAGGGATTTTTGCTATCTTAAGCATGATCTCCGTTTGATTGAATCCTCTATTTTGAAAACTTTTATTGGATACAGGGATGGGGACAACCATATCGATTGCTGACATACGCCCAACTGCTTTGATTAAATCTTCTGAAATCATTCTGGCTACTCTGATGTCACCTGTAAATTTGTACCGTTCCATCCATTCTTTGGCAAAAGCATTATAGCTATATAATGCTTTATGATTCAGCGATTCTATCTTACTAGCTTTTATCCATTTTTGGCAGTCTTGACATACCTCAGTTGTTTCTTGCAGGCGAGAACAACAAGGACAGCTAGGATTACCGCTTATTTTCTCTAACTTCGAATAACAAGATGCACAAGCTGATTTAGCATTCAGCTTTTTAAAGGTAAATAAATCACTTATAGTTAAAGAATAGGTCATCTGTTGACCACACCAGATACATATTGTCATGTTAGTAGAAGTCCTCTCTTTCTTGCAATAGTATTCATCTTCTTGATTTGACGAATGGCTCTTTTCATTTCTATCGTCATTCCGTCGTGGAAGTATAATACATCTCCTGTCGGGTACTCTGGAGAACGGCCAGCTCTTCCAGAAATTTGAACCAGAGATGCCTCTGTAAAGATTCGGTCATCAGCACCAATAACGAGCACATCAATATCTGGAAAGGTTACACCCCTTTCGAGGATCGTTGTCGTTATTAGAAAATCCAATTTCTTCTCCCTCATCAATAAGACTTTTTGTTTTCGTTGTTCATCTTGTGAATGGACAGCTTCAAATCTAGCTTCTTTGAATCTGCGCTGTAAAATAACTTTAAATGTTTCCATCCATTCTATATTAGGTAAAAATAAGAGAAACTTCTTCTGAAGGTCTAGTCGCTTTGTGATTTCTTTAAACACCTTTGTAGATTGCTTAGGTTTAAGCAGACGTTTTTGCCAATTTGGCTCCCTTATCATAATCGGCATTGGTAGCGGATGACCATGATATCTGGCAGGTAGTATGCTCGCTTTTAATTTTTTCTGACTAATTTTTTTCTGATCACTACGGTCAGGTGTCGCTGTTAGATAAATTAGTGCAGACTGCTGCTTTCTTGCTTTATCTACCGCGAAATGTAGTGCATCATCCAGTCTGAACGGAAAGGCGTCGATCTCATCGATGATCAACAAGTCAAAGGCTTCTTTGAATCGGTAGAGCTGGTGTGTTGTTGCTACAACTAATTGTGTGTATGTATACGCCTCTTCCATCCTTCCATATAAAACACTCATAGAAACATTAGGAAATGCTTCTTGGATCCTAGGAGCCAGTTCAAGACAGACGTCTACTCTTGGAGAAGCCAAACAGATTCTTTTATGTGCTTTGATCGCTTTTTCTATTCCGGGAAATAACATTTCTGTTTTCCCCGCACCCGCTACTGCCCAAAGTAACCGAACTTCACTAGAATCAATGGATTGAATAATTTCCTCGGAAGCTTCTCTTTGCTGGTTGGATAAAGTGCCTTTCCAATTTAAAACCGGATCCTTAGGAATCTCGAATCGATTCGGTTCCGGTATATGAAAAAATCTTGAACACCTTCTGATTTTTCCCATCTGCAAACAATTCGTGCAGTAAGTACACGGTTGCCCACAAAAGCAATCATTGAATTCAATCGGAGTGATTTTTGTATTGCATCTTCTACAATACTCTTGACCTTTCTTTGAAATAAATCCAGATGTTTCTATTCGGTCGCTTTCTACTAGTTTGTCAAAATCTAAGTTAACACATTCGGACTCCAAGACTTCTCTACCATATAATTGATCGACCATCCCTAGCTCCATTCATGTAGATACGTTTTCTTCCTATCTACATAAACTATTAAACGAATCATTTTCTGACGAAAAAAAGGGTTCTATAATAAATAACGTTGGTGAGAATTCACCAACGT